>NZ_QOLB01000052.1 GCF_003333265.1 Candidatus Halocynthiibacter alkanivorans | reverse complement strand
ACGCGGCGATCAACGCCGCTCCGCAAAACAACAAACGCCGCGCAGCAGACTGCGCGGCGTTTCATTTTGCGTTCAGCACCGTGTCGCCGGCCCGGGCGGTCTCAGCCCCGGGCAGCAGCTCATCTGCTTGCCCCGGCGCCGGCCGGGAGGGGCCGGCCCAGGTGCCACAGCTCCGGCCCGCGCAGATGCTACTTCTGCCGCGGCGCGCCGGGAAAAGCGCGGGGGGCGCGCGCAGCATGCTGCGCGCGCCCCCCTTGTTTCGCTAAAGCGTCAGCCTTCATTGACCACCATTACTGGCATCAGGCTTCGCTCAGGCTCCCAGGCACCAACGCATCACCGCTTTTTGCGCGTGCAGCCGGTTTTCCGCTTCATCAAACACCAGCGATTGCGGCCCGTCCATCACCGGGTTGGTGACCTCTTCGCCGCGATGGGCCGGCAGGCAATGCATGAATTTCGCGTCCGGTTTTGCCTGCGCCATCAGCGCGTCATTGACCTGATAGGGCCGCAGCAGATTGTGGCGTCTTTCCCGGGCGGATTGCGCGTCATGCATGGATACCCAGGTGTCAGCAACCACCAGGTCGGCGCCCTGCACGGCCTTCTCCGCGTCCCGTTCAATGGTGATATTCACCCCTTTGGCGCGCGCCTCATCAACAAAGACCTGCTCCGGGTCCAGTTGCTCAGGTCCGGCAAAGGTCAGGTCAAAACCAAATTGCCCGGCGGCATGGATAAAGGAGGCGCAGACATTGTTGCCATCGCCGGTCCAGACCACTTTTTTTCCTTTGATCGGGCCGTTATTTTCCTCGAACGTCATGATGTCGGCCATGATCTGGCACGGATGCGTGCGATCGGTCAGCCCGTTGATCACCGGCACTGAGGCGTATTCCGCCATTTCCAGCAGCGTGGCTTCTTCAAAGGTGCGGATCATGATCATATCCACATAACGCGACAGCACCCGCGCGGTGTCGGCGATGGTTTCGCCATGGCCCAGCTGCATGTCGCGGCCCGACAGCACCATGGTTTCGCCGCCCATCTGGCGCACACCCACATCAAAGCTGACCCTTGTGCGGGTCGAGGGTTTTTCAAATATCAGCGCCACCATATGATTGGCCAGCGGCTGTTCCGCATCTGGCGTGCCTTTGGGCAGGCCTTTGCGTGCGGTTTTGATGCGGTGGCCTTCGCTGATGATTTTGTGCAGATCAGCGGCGCTGGTTTTGTTGATATCAAGAAAATGGTTCATCTCTGTCTCCTCAAGGGGCCTGTGCCCCGCAAATTCCGGGGCGACGCAGCAGGGCCGCGCCGCAAAATTAAAATCTCAGCCGGCTGTCGCGCGCACAGATTTTGCAGCCTGATCCAGCCGCTGCACTGCCTCAGCCAGCTCCTCATCCGCAATGTTCAGCGCCGGCAGCAGCCGCAGCACATTGTCGCCACCGGGCACGGTCAGCAGTTCGGCGTCATATGCGGCGGCCAGCACATCAGTGTTGGCCACACGGCATTTCAGCCCCAGCATCAGCCCGTTGCCGCGAACCTCTTCAAAGATGTCGTCATTGTCGGCCACCAGACCTTCAAGCTTCTGGCGCAGCAGCGCCGATTTGCGGTTCACCTCGGCGAGGAAGTCAGGCGCGCTCACCAGCTTCATCACCGCCAGACCCACGGCGCAGGCCAGCGGGTTGCCGCCATAGGTGGAGCCGTGGCTGCCAGCCGTCATGGCGCTGGCGGCCTGCTCCGTCGCCAGCACAGCGCCCAGCGGAAAACCACCGCCGATGCCTTTGGCCACCATCATGATATCAGGCGTCACGCCGGCCCACTCATGGGCAAACAGCCGGCCGGTACGCGCCACACCACATTGCACCTCATCCAGGATAAGCAACGTGCCGGTCTCATCACAGAGCTGGCGCAGTTGCTGCATCACCTGGTCGGGCACCGGACGGATGCCGCCTTCGCCCTGCACTGGCTCAAGGATGATTGCCGCGGTATTCTCGTCCACTGCTTCAGCCACCGCCTCCCAGTCGCCAAATTCCAGATGTTTAAAGCCGGGCAGCAGCGGACCAAAGCCATGGATCAGTTTTTCACCGCCCGCCGCCGCAATGCCGGCGGATGAGCGGCCGTGAAATGAGCCGGTAAAGGCGATGATATCGCTGCGCTCGGGCTGGCCAAGTTCAAAGAAATACCGGCGCGCCATTTTCACCGCCAGCTCGCAGGCCTCGGTGCCGGAATTGGTGAAAAACACCGTATCGGCAAAGGTTTCTTCCACCAGCAGGTCGGCCAGCGCCGTTTGCTGCGGGATGTTATACAGATTGGACGTGTGCCAGAGGGCCTGCGCCTGCGCACTCAGCGCCGCCACCAGCTCCGGATGGGCATGGCCCAGTGCGTTCACCGCAATGCCGGCACCCAGATCCAGAAAACGTCGACCGTCTGCCTCGATAAGCCAGCAGCCTTCGCCTTTGACAAATGTGAAAGGCGCCCGGTTGTAGGTCGGCAGAACGGAAGAGATCATGGGGATAACCCTTTGCAAGTTTTGAAGACAAAGGGGTGCAATCTCACACCGGCGATGTCAACGATTTTGATGTCAGTGATTTTGAAGAAAGAAGCGGGAACAGGTGCTGGCCAGAAGTGTGGTACGGCCGGCCCAAAAGACCCTGACGCCCCGGAGAGGGGCGCAGGTCGTCAGACGCTTCGGCGTCGGAGTCGCAAGGCTGCGGTATATGTTGTCACGATGTTCACAGCCTTGCCATAACGCGTGCGCCCGCCCTCTGTCCAGAAAAACATTGCACTTGCATGCAGCGGCCGGCACCAGTCCGGCGGGGGAGGCGCCGGGCTCAATGCCCGGCGCCTCCCCCCCTGCCTGCAACACCGGCGTTTATAGTGGCACTTGCTGTGCTGGCAGGTGATGCCGTGAAACCAACCGGAACTGTGCCAGAAGTTGCGGCTGGGGCTGCAGCGATGACCGGCCTGACAGCGGGCGCGCAAAACGGCTGGACAGGCGCATCGTTTCACCGCTTTATCGCCCGATGAAATACCGTACGGATCAGGAAACGACTCAGCAGGTGGCGCAGAAAACGGGCCAGCAGACCGGACAGACCGGACAGACGGGCCCGCAGCCGGGAGACCGGGCGGTTCAGCAGGCAGTTCACCAGCCGGGGCACGGCGACATTCCCCGCGCGGTGGTGCTGATGTTGCTGGCGTCGGCCTGTGTCGCTGGCACCACCTTGCTGGCCAAAGCGCTCGGCACCGGGGCTCTGGGTCCGGCGCTGCACCCGTTGCAGATCAGCCAGGGCCGCTTCCTGTTCGCCTTTCTCACCTTTGGCAGCGCTGCGCTCATTCTGCGCCCGCACCTGCAAAAACCAGCGCTGGCGCTGCATCTGTCGCGCTCTGCGGCGGGCTGGGGCGGGGTCAGCCTGATGTTTGCTGCGGCCGCCTTTATTCCGCTGGCGGACGCCACCGCGATTTCATTTCTCAACCCGGTGTTTGGCATGATGCTGGCAGTGCCGTTTCTGGGCGAACGCGTCGGGCCGCTGCGCTGGTCTGCTGCCGGTATGGCGCTGCTGGGCGCTCTGATCCTGTTGCGCCCCACGCCGGGCAGTTTTCAGCCCGCAGCCCTGCTGGCGCTTGGCGCCGCGCTGTTGATGGGAGTGGAGCTGATCTTCATCAAGAAACTGTCGGGCCGCGAAGCGCCGTTTCAGATCCTGCTGATCAACAATGCCATTGGTCTGGGTCTCGCCTCAGCGGCCGCGTTTTTTGTCTGGGCCGCCCCGAACCCGGCGCAATGGGGCGCCCTGATGGGTATCGGGGGGCTGATGGCGGCGGCGCAGACCTGTTTTATCCATGCGATTCGCCGCGCGGACGCCAGTTTCATCAGCCCGCTGTTTTACACCACCCTGGTCTGGGCGGCGCTGTATGACCGGGTGATATTTGACACAAGGCTGGAGCTGACCTCCTGGCTCGGCGCCGGCATCATCCTCGCCGGGGCCGCTTTCATGGCCTGGCGCGAGACCCGCTCAAAGCGGCGGGCCGGGCACCAGATGGACGCAACGGCCACAGATACAAGCACTGAGACACGTCGCTAATAGCCGCTGCGCAGACGCGGCGGACAGGTTGGGTGCCGCCGATACGGCTCAGGATTTCAGCCGGTAGCCACTGGCAAACCAGCGCCAGCACAGGGCCATGACCACGAGCGTGCTGCTGCCAACCACCGCCAGGCCCAGCAGGGGCGAACTGTCTGAAACGCCAAGAATGGCATAGCGCATGCCGTCAATCAGATAGAACACCGGGTTGAACCGGGTCAGCAGTTCCAGCGACGGTGGCAGGGTTGTGACCGAATAAAACGTGCCCGACAGAAAAGCGAGCGGGGTGATGACAAAATTGGTGATCGCCGCCATCTGGTCAAATTTACGGGCAAAAATACCGCCGATCATGCCGAGCCCGCCCATAAACGCGCCGCCCAGCAGCAGGAATGTCAGCGCCCAGAGCGGGTGCGCCAGGCCAACACCGGCAAAGAGCACCGTCAACAGCCAGATCGGCAGCGCCACAAAGGCGCCACGCGCAATGCCACCAGCCAGAAAGCCCAGCACCAGTTCCAGCGGCGACAGCGGTGGCATCAGCGTATCCACAATATTGCCCTGCACTTTGGACACCACGAGGGACGACGACGTATTGGTGAAGGCGTTCTGGATCACCGCCATCATCAGAATGCCCGGCGCCAGGAACTGCACAAACGCCACCCCCATCACCGCGCCGCGTGTCGGGCCGATCGCCAGCGAAAACACCGCCAGAAACAGTCCGGCAGTGATCAGCGGCCCCAAAACAGTCTGTGGCCAGATCGAGGTAAAGCGCATCACTTCGCGCGCTGCCAGCGTGTACAGGCCCAGCCAGTTTACCCGTCCGAAACGACGAACCCCCATTTCCATTGCATCCGCCATCTGTTATGTCCTTTTCTTCCGGCACCGGACGGCTTGTATCCTGAACCGGTGTGATTAGAATAGGGGGGAATGAAAATTTCCCCAGAGCGGCCGCGCGGATCTTCTGCGCCAGGGCCGCTTTGCCATGAGGAGCCGAGATGTCCTGGACCGATGAGCGCGTTGAGCTCTTGAAAAAAATGTGGGGCGAGGGCCAGTCGGCCAGCCAGATCGCCAAAGAGCTTGGTGGGGTGACCCGCAACGCCGTGATTGGCAAGGTGCATCGCCTCGGCCTGTCCAACCGCTCCGGCGGCGGCGGCGGCAAGACGGCTGCAAAACCTGATGCCAAGGCCAAAGCCGCGCCAAGAGCCGCCACCAAGGCGCCACCGCGCGCGGCGGAACCCGCGGCCGCCCCGGCCGCCGCTGAGCCCGAAGTGAAAACCGAGCAGCCGGCACCACGTCCGATCCCGGCGCGGCGCCAGATTATTCCGGCTGGCCAGCCGCTGCCTCCGCAGCCCTCGGCCAATGAAATCCCGGCAGAAGCGCTGGCGAAAGTCAGCCTGGTCGAGAAGAAGTCGAAAAAGATCCATCTGATGCAGCTGACCGAAAAAACCTGCAAATGGCCGGTGGGCGATCCGGCGACCGATGATTTCTGGTTCTGCGGCCTGCCCTCAAAAGCCGGCAAACCCTATTGCGAAGCCCATGTCGGCGTGGCGTTCCAACCGATGTCGAGCCGTCGCGACCGCAAACGGTAACCCGCTGCCGGAGCCTCGGGCAGAAATGTTGCAGAGCCTCCGGCGGGGATATTTAAGCCAAAAAGAAACGCTCCGCGCCAGATCTGGCCGGGGCGTTTTTTGTGGACGAGGAGTTATTGCAACGGCCTGCTGCGTCAGCTCCCGGAATTCATGCCGGGCATGGGGGCGTTTCAGCACAGGCAAAGCGCCAGCCTGCTGCACCGGGGCCGCGCATATCTGCACAGGGGGCTGTGCGCCGGGCGGCGGTTGGCGTTTTTGCGCGCAGAGGATAGGTTGCGAGCAATTCAAAATGTGTGGAGGCGGATTTGTCCCCTGTTATTTCAATCAAAAACCTCAGCAAGACCTATGAGGGTGGCTTTAAGGCGCTCGATGATGTGTCGCTGGACATCCGCAAGGGCGAGATTCTGGCACTTCTGGGCCCCAATGGCGCCGGCAAGACCACGCTGATCTCGGCGATCTGTGGCCTGGTGCGCCCGAGCTCGGGCTCGATCACTGTCGGCGGGCATGACATTGTTGAAGACTACCGCGCGGCACGTTCGCTGGTGGGTCTGGTGCCGCAGGAAATCAACATCGAGCCGTTTGAGAAGGTCATTGCCACCACGCGGTTTTCGCGCGGGCTGTTTGGCAAGCCGCGCAATGAGGCCCATATCGAGCGTGTGCTGCGCTCGCTGTCCCTGTGGGAGAAGCGCAACAGCAAGAATATGGAGCTGTCAGGCGGCATGCGGCGCCGGGTTTTGATCGCCAAGGCCTTGAGCCATGAACCAAGTGTGCTGTTTCTGGATGAGCCCAGCGCCGGCGTGGATGTGGCGCTCAGGCGTGACATGTGGCAGCTGGTGGGCGAATTGCGCGACGCCGGTGTCACCATCATTCTGACCACCCATTACATTGAGGAAGCCGAAGAGATGGCCGACCGCATTGCCGTCATCAACCACGGCAAAATCCTGGTGGTGGAAGACAAAGCCCGCCTGATGGCGCAGATGGGGCAAAAACATATGACACTGGAGCTGGTGGAGGCGCTGGATGCACTGCCCGATTGTCTGGGTCAATACGGGTTGAACCGCAGCGCCGACGGCATGAGCCTGCATTTCAGCTATGACACCCAGGCGGAGCGCACCGGCATTACACGGCTGATTGCCGACCTGGCAGCGCAGGGCATTTCGGTGCGCGATATCGTCACCAAACAATCCTCGCTGGAAGAGGTGTTTCTGGATCTGGTGGGAGAAGAAGCATGAACTTTCATTCGATCCGTGCAATCTATGTCTTTGAAATGGCGCGTACTTTCCGCACCATCGCCCAGTCGATCATTTCACCGGTGCTGTCGACCGTGCTCTATTTCATCGTCTTTGGCACCGCCATCGGCAGCCGTATTGAGGACGTCAACGGGGTGGATTATGGCGCCTTTATCGTGCCGGGGCTGATCATGCTGACCCTGTTGCAGCAATCGGTGACCAATGCGTCTTTCGGCATCTACTTCCCCAAATTTGTCGGCACAATCTATGAGCTGCTGACCGCGCCGATCAGTTTCATTGAGGTCACCATCGGCTATGTCGGCGCCGCGGCGAGCAAAGCGGTGATGATCGCGCTGATCATCCTGGCGACGTCGACGTTTTTTGTTGATGTGCAGATCGCGCACCCGTTCTGGATGGTGGCGTTTCTGCTGCTGACGGCGGTGTCGTTTTCACTGCTGGGTTTTATCATCGGCATCTGGGCCTCAAACTTTGAGCAGTTGCAGCTGATCCCGCTCTTGGTGATCACGCCGCTGGTGTTCCTGGGGGGTGCGTTTTATTCCGCCGATATGCTGCCGCCGGCCTGGCAGGTGGTGATGCATCTTAACCCGGTGTTCTACCTGATTTCGGGCTTTCGCTGGTCCTTCTTTGGCCTTGCCGATGTGCCGGTGGAAGTGTCGCTTATGGCGGTCAGCGCCTTCCTGGTGGTCTGCATCAGTTTTATCTGGTGGATCTTTAAAAGCGGCTGGAAACTGCGCAGCTGAGGGCTGGCCTCTGATAGTGAAAAAGGCCGGGGTGTTGCGCCCTGGCCTTTTGTTTGCGCGGTGGGAGTTGGCTAAGTTCAGGGGCGCGCGCTGATCTGGCGTCCCTGGCTGCCCGCCACCCGCAGCACGATTTTTCCGGTGTGTTTTTTGGTCACAAAACTGGCCTGCGCTTTGTCGATCTCGTGCAGATCCCAGCTTTCGGCCACCAGAGGTTTGATGCGCCCCGCCTCGATATGGCGGACCAGATTGCCAAACACTTCGGGCTCCAGCACGGTGCAGCCAAAGAAGCTCAGATCTTTGAGATACAGCGTGCGGATGTCCAGCTCCACCAGCGGGCCGCCGATGGCGCCCGATACCGCGTAACGGCCGCCGGGGCGCAACACGTCTAACAATTCGCCCCATTGCGATCCCGCCACCAGGTCGATCACCACATCCACAGAGTTGCGCCCCAGCGCCTGTTCCAGGCTGGCGCCCCGGTGCACGATACGAGCGGCGCCGATGTCCCGCAGCAGATCGGCTTTTGACGCGCTGGTAACGGCCACAACTTTGGCGCCACGGGCGCGGGCCAGCTGTACCGCCGCCGAGCCGACACCGCCGGAGGCCCCGGTGATCAGCACCGTATCCTTCGCGCCTACCCCGGCGCGGGTCAGCATGTTTTCCGCCGTGGAGTAGGAACAGGGGAAAGAGGCCAGTTCTACATCGCTCAGCGTACTGTTGATGCGGTGGGCGTGGCGGGCAGCGACCGTGGTGTAACCGGCAAACCCGCCGTCACATTCCGAGCCCAGGTACCAGGGTGGCTCCATGCTCTGGCCGGCAACTTCGCGCAGGCAGGGTTCAATCAAAACGCGTTCGCCGAGCCGGGCCGTGTCAACACCTGGTCCTGTGGCGACGATTTCACCGCAGACATCGGCGCCCTGAATGCGGGGAAGCTGCAGCGCCTCGCCCGTCCAGCTGGCATCTGCACTGCTGTCCTCGCTGCCCGCGCCGCTTTTGGAGTACCAGCCGGTGCGGGTGTTGATATCGGTGTTGTTCACACCCGCGGCAGCGACACGCACCAGAACTTCGCCTTGCCCAGGCACCGGCACCGGCAGGTCGGTGCGGAATTCCAGCACCTCCGGACCGCCATGGCCAGTGAGTGCCACACCGGACATAGTTTTGGGGATCTCATTCATTGGGGCGTCTCCGGGCCTGAACTGTTTCACCGGGCAGGTTGGCGAAGGCGGGCGGCGAAGTCCAGATGTGTTGGGTGCGGAAGGAGGAACGAGTGTGCGACGTGGCAGAGCCGGACGGCGGTCACTTCTCTCTGATGTACAAATCTGCGATCGCCGCAGCGCCGCCTCTCCACCAGGTCAGATCCGTTGGGGCCAGAGAGTTGAAAATTGAATCAGGCACCCAGGTCAGCGCACATCCGAAAACACTGTCGATTTCCAAGTTGGCAATATCATCGCATGACAATCTTGGTAACGCGACAACATGGCCGTACGTCACACCTGCCCTTTCAAAAGGCGCGTCCAACTTTAGAAGCAGCTTGTATGCAGAGCTTTCATCCACAACGATAATCGCGCGCTGTTCCTGTTCGGTAAAATCGTTCCACCGGATCGCGACCTTAGTGCCAACCAAATTATCAGACATCATCGAACCCTGAATATGTTTCTCACAACCTTGCCAGTCGCCTGCGTTCGCGGACCTGAGACATGATTTCGTCTGCGGCAGTGTCCAAAATAGCTTCGAACTCTGCGACCTGAGCATCTGTAGCGCCGAGCGGTCGCATTTTCTCGACTGACCCGCGCATGCCTTCCAGATAGGTTTCAATCATCTTCGTCAGGTTCTTGCCGGCAAATACGTCATGCGACAGAAACGGCCCGCAAATGTATGTATTATCCTTTTTTGATACGCGGAATTCTTCATCGACAAACAGCTTTGACTCTTCGTTTTTGGGCAGGGCTGGTCCGTAAATCAATTTTGCGTCCAGCTCGCCCAGAGCATTGTTGTGAATGCGTTCTTCCAGATAATCCGTGACGAGTTTTCTGACGATTCTTATGTTCTTGCTTATATCGCTACTCAAAAAAGCCGTTGTTCCAAAACGCATGGTTATTTAGGTCCTTATTCAACTGTGGTCTTTTCGGACTAAAAGTTTTCGCGGTAATCATAGCCGACAAAACTGCGGGTTTTGCTCTCGATAATTTCGGGCGGAATGGTGGCGACAAGCCAATTTTCAAGCTCACTGTGCATCATAGTGATGTGTTTGCCTGCCTTAACGTCGTCATCTTGTGGCGGCATCCAATGCCCGACTGTCGTGAATACAATAATAAAATACTCACCTTCCCTTGAGTAACCAAAGTCTAAAATCGTTCCGGCTGCTTTGTCATCAATTACACAAACATAATACTGTCTGATTTCACTTCGCAATTCGCAGCTGCCTCCCAGCGCCTCCGCACGCCGCGTCAGTTTCTCTTCGATTTCCGCTATCCTGCGTTCTGAAAGCGCCTCGTCTTTAATTTTTATTGACGACGACGTTATTGTTTGTGAACAGGCCGCCAGAACTACCAGCGACAGGATGGCAAAATGCCGGAGTTTAAAAGCCATGGCCGGGAACTTCCGTGAGAGCATCAAATAAGTAATCTTCAATCCGGCCAGACTAAACACAATCCACCTGCTATGAAACCCGGCTAATTGCCCCGGTTGCGAAGTCCCAGGCGTGTACCGCCAGCGCGGCAAATTCGTTCCCAAGACACATCCCTTCCCCTGCGCGCCCCTTTAATCTATAGAGCCGCATGAGCCAGAATCCCCCCAGCCTCCGCCCCGACCTTGCGCCAGCCCCGCGTTTCTCCGAGCCCCGCCGTGACGGCCAGCCGACCATCGGCATGGTGAGCCTTGGCTGCCCCAAGGCTTTGGTGGATTCTGAACGCATTCTGACCCGGCTTCGCGCCGAAGGTTATGCGATCAGCCCGGACTATGCCGGTGCCGATGCGGTGATTGTGAACACCTGTGGCTTTCTGGATTCCGCCAAGGCCGAGAGCCTCGAGGCCATCGGTGAAGCGTTGAATGAAAACGGCAAGGTGCTGGTCACCGGCTGTCTGGGGGCTAATCCCGAATATATCACCGGCGCGCACCCCAAAGTGCTGGCGGTGACCGGGCCGCATCAGTATGAGCAGGTGCTGGACGCGGTGCATGCGGCGGTGCCGCCGAGCCCCGATCCGTTTATTGATCTGCTGCCCGCCACCGGTGTCAGCCTGACGCCGCGCCACTACAGCTATCTGAAGATTTCCGAGGGCTGCAACCACAAGTGCAAATTCTGCATCATCCCCGATATGCGCGGTCGTCTGGCCTCGCGCCCGGCCCATGCGGTGCTGCGTGAAGCCGAAAAGCTGGTCGCTGCCGGGGTGAAAGAACTGCTGGTGATTTCGCAGGACACCTCTGCCTATGGTCTTGATCGCAAATACGATCTGAACCCGTGGAAGGGCGGCGAAGTGCGCACCCATATCACCGATCTGGCGCGCGAACTGGGCCAGTTTGGCGCCTGGGTGCGGCTGCATTATGTCTACCCCTACCCGTCCGTGCGCGAACTGATCCCGCTGATGGCCGACGGGCTGGTATTGCCCTATCTCGACATTCCGTTCCAGCATGCCCATCCGGATGTGTTAAAACGTATGGCGCGGCCGGCTGCGGGTTCGAAAACGCTGGATGAGATCGCCGCCTGGCGTGAGATCTGCCCGGATATCACGCTGCGTTCGACCTTTATTGTCGGCTACCCCGGTGAGACCGAGGCCGAGTTCCAGACGCTGCTGGACTGGATGGACGAAGCGCAGCTGGATCGGGTTGGCTGTTTTAAGTATGAAAACGTTGATGGCGCCCGGTCCAACGCACTGCCGGACCATGTGGCCGATGAGCTTAAACAAGAGCGCTGGGACCGGTTCATGGAGAAAGCCCAGGCGATCTCTGCGGCCAAGCTGGAGGCCAAGGTCGGTCAGGTGATGCAGGTGATTGTCGATGATATCGACGAGGATGGCATCGCCACCTGCCGCACCAAAGCCGACGCGCCCGAGATCGACGGCAACCTGTTTATCGACGAGGGCACTGAAGCGATTTCGGTGGGCGACCTGGTGATGGTCGAGGTCGATGAAGCCGGGGAATATGATCTTTGGGGGCGCATCTCGAATTAGAATTTCTCTGGGAGAGGAATTCCGGGATGCGCGGGCGGAGCCCTAAGGCGGAAGAAAAATGATCCGGGGGATCATTTGAGCCAAACGCGGGCGGAGCCCTTAAAAGGCTGCGTTATTTCGGGACTACTACGATTGTACTTCGTAGAGGGCTTACTCAAATATTGAATCGCTCAACGAATAGCCTTCTGCGGTGAGAGAATAGTGATCTACCGACTTTCCCTTTGGGTTTTCGGAACTAGGGTACATCTTTGAAGAAACCAGATTAATTGCGACCAGATTTTTAAGTGCAGAACCGGTATCAACACCAAGACGCTTATAACTGAAATTGGATATAAGACTGCGAACGTTGCTTATATAATTCTCATTTTCAACAAAATCCATTATGTTCATACCAGCATTAGCTGCAGCACTGGTACGCAATATTTCGACCTCGACTCCTGTCAAATCATCAACGGATAACTTGGGTTTGGTGGGGCCATTTGAAGACGGTTCATTTTTGTTGCTCTCCCTCTCTCTGAGCAACTCCTCCTTCACCGCGCCGTCACCAACGTTTTTCGCCTCCTCAAGCCGTTCGGCAGCATCAATTTTCCTCTGTTCCGCGGCTGCCTCGTACAGTGCTTTTGCGTCTTCTTCTTCGGCCATTTTCTCGTACTCACGAATCCGGTGAGCGCGCGCCTGATCATTTTGCAGCTGATTAAGCAGGCTCAACGGCTTGGTCGCCACCCAGGCGCCGGCAAACTTCAACCAGGGACTAAACAAGGCCAGACCCAACCCAAAGACCAAGGGTAGCCAGGCCAGGGTCCAAACACTCGTGTTCTCATCAAAGTAATCCAGCCGTGTGGAGACAGGTACTTTTGCGAACAGGAGAAAGAAGACTGCCTGCCAGTTTATCAGCAGGAATGACAGCGCTATGGATCCAAAAAAGGGGCTGCGAATACGTTCCAACCAACTTTCAAACATGTCTTTCAATAATTCTGTCATTTCAAATACCTACATTTTATCAACGCACAACCTAAGCGGTTACCAAATAAACACAAGTCGTCCTCCTCCAGCCTGCGCGGCGCGGCCTCGCGCCCCCCACCCTTGGCGGGTGGGTGGGGGCCTTGGGTTCAATTTGGAGAGCGGATTAATTACGTGGTGTGGCTATGAAGCTCGTCCCAATAGGGTAGCGCCTGACCCTGGGTGGGTGCAAAGCGCCCTCCCGGGGGGAGGGTCAGGCGCTGCCCGTGCCATGCACGGGTGAAAGGCACAGCAACATTATCTCCACCATCACCGCGAGCGGCGAGGCCGCGCGGCTCCCACCCTGGCGGGTGACGGGGACATGGGTTCGATGGGGCAAGAGAATGTAGAAGGGATGTTGATGGCCGGATCCTTCTCAAAAAGAAGCGCCCTCCCACATTTGCGTCAAGCGGGAGGGTCAGGCGCTGCCCTTGCTGCGCACGGGCGAACAAGATCAAAGAGGTTTCGAGCCAAAGCTATAGCGGCGTCGGGCTTGCGGTATTTTCAGCGCTTGGTTCAGGTCCTGGCACCGGGCTTAATCTTCGGCAAGCTTTCCAGCTTTGTCATCGGCCAGGCCCGGGGTTTACTCTCCCGCCTGGTCCGCGGTTTCGTTATCGCCCTGCTCTCTGAGGCGGCGCAGCACGTGCAGCAGCGCCTGATTGCGGCAAAAATCTGCGGCCTGACCAGCGGCGGGATTTGTGGCCATCCAGGCAAGGCAGTCGTCTTCACGCTCACATTGCGCACAGCTGCGCTGCGCCGCGTGAAAGGCCATCTCCATTTTCGGGTCAAGGGCGACGGTCTCCGCCCAGGTCACGCCGGCGATTTCGGACATCGCCTCCATGATTTCTGCGCGCTGTTCGGTGGGTTTGAAATGTTTCATGTCCGGGCCTGTGTTGCTGATCGGCTCAGGATATCAGCGGGCAGTAAACACAACCTTGACATGTATCAACTGGCCCGCAATTCATCGAGGTAGGCGCGCACGCAGGTCTGCACGTGGCGGAAGCGGTCGCCGCCCAGATGGGTGCCGCCGTACCAGCGGGTGACAACAATGATGTGGTCCTGCAGGTCCTCGCGCTCCAGCATGCGCAGGATAAGGGCACCGGCACCGCTCTCGCCGTCGTCCGACTTCACCGGCACGCCACCCAGGATCGCAGCCCAGGTGTTGTGGGTGGCTTTGGCGTATTTTTTCTTGCGCTTCAGCGTTTTCAGAAAAGCGTCAGTGCCGGCGCGCCCCGCAACCCCGCCGCCGGACACCGCGTATCTGGAGCCCTTGTCGCGCACCACGTCTTCGATTTGTCGCATTGCCGCCGCTGCCCCTGTCCCAGCCCCTGCCCGTCTGTGGTGTAGCGCGGTTTTGCGCACGGAACCAGTGCTGGTGCCGGGGAGGAAAGCAGAGCGGACAGCGGGGCCGGCCGTGGATTGACTGTACCGTTCGCGGTGGGGATGGCAGGGATTGGCATCGGGGTATCGGGTCAGAATTGAACACACTACACGCAACAGAAGATCATACAGCCACCACCGCACCCAAGGGTTGCATTTTCCTCCGTTTTTCTGACAGTTACACGCCACACCGCCCCGTGCGGCCTGTCAGTTGCACAAATAATGTGCTATAAATAAAGATGGCACTGGCGACAGTGTCTGTGGTGTAACGAGTATGAATTTTGTCAGGTACCGCGTGATCGTATTGTTACGTGTCTGGTCGGTCACCACCTGTTGTCAGCGCCCCTCCGGGGGCGCTGACGACGTTTCAGCCCCTGCCTCAACCCCGCTGTCTCACCCACCGCCGTCTCCCCCCTCTGTCTCACCCGCCGTCTCACCCTCTGTCTCACCCGCCGTCTCACCCTCTGTGGCTTGCCCGGGGATTTCCCGGCGCAATCCGCAGCAGCAAATGCTGGAGCCGCGGCGCCAAATAGCTCATACTGATCTTATGTTTAGTATTGAACACGAATTTGACGCCACCGTGGTGACCCTGGTAGACGAGGGCAGCAGCCATCTGACTGAAGACATCGCCATCACCGCTTTTGCCGAGTGTGTGACTCTGGAGCAGCTTGATCCGCGCACGGACCACGTGCAGAAGATCACCCTGTCGATTCAGCAACTGCAGGACCTGCGCGCGGCGCTGGACCTGCCTGAGGGCGTTTACCGGCTGGCGCGCAAACATGAGGCCTGACCACTGAAGGCCAGCCC
>NZ_QOLB01000169.1 GCF_003333265.1 Candidatus Halocynthiibacter alkanivorans | reverse complement strand
TACAGAAGGGGTAGCGTCGGCAGCGTCGGATGTGTATAAGAGGCAGTCTTGGAATAGGGGGTGGTCTGAAGTGAGGCGTGGCCGGTTTCAGACCAGCACAACACCTGCTGCGCCCGGACTGCGCGCCGCGGACCACTGGCCGGACATCCGGGCACCGGCACTGTGGGCACGACAAAATCTCAACTTGGCCACCAAGGCGTTTTCCGGGACTGGCGCAATTTGACGGCAGCCCTGATGACGCAGCAGTTTCAGCCCGCGTTCCAACGGGTTATCGCGCAATGGTGACGCGTATTTCGGGTCAAAGCGCAGGCGGGTCATCTTTGGACCGGCGTCCTGGTCACCCGCCGGGGCATAACGTGCCGCACATCCTGCCCCGAGATCACAGTTTCCCACTGCGCGGCGAATTGCTGTTCGCGCTGCGCCATGCGGGTGTTTTGTACCCCGCGCGCGCTTTGCGGCACCGTCAGATATGCCAGCCCGTTTAATGCGTGGCTCCAGGCAGCCACCGAGGCGCAGGCGACTCCGGACGCGCCCTCCGAGATCTGATCTTTTAGCCCATCCACATTTGCCGCCAGAACCAGCCGGCCCGCTGCGCGGGCTTCAAGCGCCACCAGACCGTAGGCCTCCCAGCGCGACGGCACCGCCACCGCGTCCAGCGTCGCCATCACCGCCACCGGGTCGTCGCTGTGGCCAAAAAACCGGATCCGGGGGTCGCCTTCGGCCAGGGTTTCAAGCGCGGCACGCTCGGGGCCGTCACCGTGAATATGCAATTCCATATCGCGCGGTTCACACGCCACAAAAGCCCGGATCAGAGTATCAAAGCCTTTTTGCCGGTGCAGCCGCCCCATGGCACCGACCACCCGGATCTCCGGGCCAGGCGTGGCCAGAACGCGGAACTGATCCAGATCAACGGTTGATGGGATTACGACAAGATTGGCACGGGCCACCAGGCTGCGTGCGCCAAACCAGCGCGCCTGGTCATGGCTGACGGCCACCACCCGGTCAAACAGGGAATAGGCGGTTCTGAGCAGGGTCATAAACCTGTGTTTGTGTTTTACGTTCAGGGCGGTGGAGCATTCGGTATAGCTGTGTTCCACATGGATCAGCCGCAGATCTGCATGCAGCGCCCTGAGCGCAATCAGGCTGGGCAAGGTGCGCCAGCTAACCGCCAGGTGAGAGACGATCACATCGGCTTTGATCCGTCGGAAGGGCAGCGCGCCACGGCGCACCGGATGCAGCTGATGCTGCCCGGTCTGCGCCATCTCCTTTGAGGTTACAATATGGTTCAGGACGCGCATCACACCGCCAGGCGTGGTGTCATCAACGAGGTGGGCTACGACAGGACGGCTCATTGGTCTTTCCTTTTTGGTTGGGAGAGAAGCGCCCTGGCGGCCCGCAGGGGCGGCGCGCCGAACACGGCCAGCGTCCCGGTGGCAGCAAGGGTGACCGCCGATTTCAGCGGTTCTTCGACCAGTGGGCGCAGTGAGGAGCCCAGCCAGGCCCGGGTGAACTCCCAGGCGCCATCTGCATCCAGATCCTGCACCGCACGCCGGCTGAGATAGCGCAATTGATAGGCCCGTGCCGCCGGGGTGTGGCGCCGGAAGAACTCCGGGTCCAGCGTCTGCAGTTTGACCACCATGCGCTCCCACGCAATCAACTGGCGGTCTGTGGCGGCAGACAGGCCGCCCGAACTGATCCGGTAACGGGTCAGCAGGCCCGGCACGCCGCGCACGTCCCAGTCCGTGGTCAGCATCAGCCGCAACCAGCATTCGATATCTTCGGACTGGCGAAAGGTCTCATCAAAATACCAGTCGCGCTCGCTTTCATGATCCGGGCGCCAGGCGATGTCCCGCAATGCTTTGCGCCGCATCACCGCTGCGGAACCGTTGCCCACCGGGTTACGCTTGAACATATGGGCGCAGGTGACCCCCGCCAGCCGGGGCCTCTGTGTCTGGCCGATCAACGCACTGTTGTCATTAATCAGCGCCGAACCAGAATAGCTGATCCCGACGCGGGGCTGCGCGTTCAACTGTTCCACATGGGCGGCAAGTTTGCCCGGCGTCCACAGGTCATCCGCATCGCAAAACCCGATATACTCCGACTGCGCCGCCGCGATACCGCTGTTGCGCGCGCCGGCGAGCCCCCGGTTGGGCTGGCTGATGACCCGCAACCGGGCATCGTCTGAAAACTGACCGGCAACCTCCAGAGTCGAATCAGAAGAGCCGTCATCAACAACCAGCACTTCAAAATCATCGAAACTCTGCCCCAGCAAAGAGGTCAGGGTCTCTGCCAGGGTGGCTTCGACATTAAAGGCGGGGACAATAATACTGGCCAGGGGCATGAAAAACTCCTTTACCGGTTCAGGTTGAAAATAAATGGCGACGCAGAACGCGTGGCATAAGGGGTGCGCAGAAAGCGGCGATCACGGTTGCGCCGCCGCGACGCCAGGGATGCAAGAAACCGGCCGGGCTCTGGCACAGACCTTCGAGCGTAAAGCGCAGCGCGGCACCGCCGCCGGTGCCCAGACGCAACGCGCGCCGGGCCAGATAGCGCAGATGCACTGCTTCATTGCGCGCGTCCGGCAGAAAGCCAAAGCGGGCGGCGGTCGCCATCGCGGCGCGGCGGCCCCGGCGCATCGCCGGCAGATCCGCCGACAAGCCGCCAGGGCTGGCCCGGTAATAGACCTGAGTTTTATTGATGCCGACAATGCGCGCGCCCCGGCCGATCACCCGGATCAGAAATTCCAGATCCTCATTGTGGGAAATCTGCGGGTCAAACCCCGAGGCCGCTTCAAACACCCGGCGGCGCAGCGTCAGGTTGGACAGGGTGCAAACCGGGTTTTCCCCCAGCAGAACCGGAATGCTGAGATCCCCAGGCGGCACCGTGGACACCACCTGCGCGGCTTGCGGGGCCTCGGAGAAGAACGCAATGCGCCCATAAGCCCCGTCGACCCAGCAATCGTCAAAACAGCGGTTCAGACTGGAGAGTTTGTCCTTGTGCCAAAGATCATCGGCGTCACAAAAGGCGATCAATTCGCCCGATGAGGCAATCAACGCCCCGTGGTTGCGCGCCTCAGACGGGCCTTTGCCCGGATTGCGGATCAGCGAGATACGCCGGTCCTGTACCGCCAGGCCGCGGATTAACGCGCGGGTGTTGTCGCTGGAACCGTCATCAATGCAGATGAGCTCCCAATTTTCAAAACTCTGTTCACGCAGACTGTTAAGCGTCTCCAAAATCGTGTCCGCCGCGTTAAAACAAGGCAAGATGACAGAAAATCGGGGCATGTTCAGACCTCTTTCAGTTTGGCACCAAAGGCGGTGGTGATGGCGGGAAGGGATGCGGTGAACAGCACCAGTGATGTGATCAGCGCATAACCAGTGGCGATGGCGGTGAGGCCGTGTTCGGCCAGGATGACGGTGTTGGCGATCAGCGCCAGGGTCAGCAGGAAGGTGACCAGCAATTCGGTCTGCGGCCGCTCATGGGCCCGCAGCCAGCCGGCGGCAGAAGACCAGAGCGTGGTCGGGATTGCCACCAGGCAAAGTATTGCGACCACCGGCGAAATGCCCTCCCAGCCATCGCCAAACAGGATCGGCACATACCAGGGCGCCAGTGCCGCTTGCAGCAAAACAACCGGCACGATCAGCCCCAGCGACAGCATCATCGCCTGGCGCAGTGCCAGCACCCGGTCCCGGGCGGCGCAGAGATGGGGAAACAGCACGGTGGAAAACGCCATGGAAAAAGAATTGGCGAGGCCAAGCCCGGCGTTAAAGGCGAGGAAATACAGCCCCAGCGCTTCGGCACCCATCATCATGCCGATCACCAGCTTGTCAGCCTGAAGGCGTGCCGCTTTCAGCACTTCCACCCCCAGCACTGCCCAGCCAAAGCGCAGGAACGGTTTCAGCGGTTCATAGCCCTGCGAGCGATCCGCACGCCAGGGTCGCAGCCGGCGCATTGCCAGCAGCCAGAGCGGCGCGGTCAGCAGCCGTGGCAGCACCAGCGCCAGCGCGCTGGGCCAGAGCAGTGCCAGCACCACGGACAGGAAATTCGCAATCACCGTCTGCCCGGCAGAAATCGCTGCGGTCTGGCGCAGTTTGCCTTCCCGCATCGCCAGCGCCGCCTGCACCAGGCCCGGCGGCATGAACAGATATTCCCCGGCCAGGGTCAGGATCAGCGCCAGCAACAAGAGGCTGCCGCCGCTCAGATAGAGCGCAAAACCGATGGAGACCTGCAGAATGAACAGACCAACACACCACACCCAGAACAGGATCTGAGCGGTGGCGCAGACACGCTTCAGCCTCTCCTGAGGAGCTGCAATGATGCGCTGGCCAACACCATTTTCCGTCAGGGACTTCAATATATCCGCAGCAGCAAGCGCCGCCGCAGCCAGTCCGATCTGACCGGCGTCGAGCGTGCGGGCGATGACCACCACGACAATCAGGCGCGATGCTTTTGCCGCTGCTTCTGAGGCCCCGTAGGCCATCAGGTTGCCGGCAAAGCGGCCTGTCTGCTTATTGTCCTGCATGTTCATAAATCTCCCGTCCCGACACATGATGTCCCAATCAGCCTAAAGCTGTGGCGGCGCGAAATCGCCAGCGCGCCCGGCGGGGACTGTGGGGTTTTGGTGACAGGGCCTACCCCTCCGGTCAGGGATACGGGACCAAAGTATACCTGCAGTT
Organism: Candidatus Halocynthiibacter alkanivorans; assembly: GCF_003333265.1. GTDB lineage: Bacteria > Pseudomonadota > Alphaproteobacteria > Rhodobacterales > Rhodobacteraceae > Halocyntiibacter_A > Halocyntiibacter_A alkanivorans. The sequence goes on along the minus strand of NZ_QOLB01000169.1, from coordinate 91,402 downwards.
GATTTATCGCAGCTCCCGGTGATTGAATGGGCTGACAATTGGGCCGGAGGGCAGTAAATGATTGCAGGCAAACATGTTCTGGGACTGAGCGCGGGCGTTTTTCTGGCCGGGTGCACCGGATTTGACCGCCCTGACAATATCGCTCCGGTCGAGAGCGGCGGTGGTTATCAGGCGCAATACCGCACGCCGGACGTGGCACGCGCCAACGCGGGTTTCCTGCGGTCAGCAGCAATGAACCGGCAAAAATGCCTACCCGCCCGCGGCGACGCGTTTGACAGCAACAGCGGCAAAGGCAACGCTATTCCCGCCTTTGAGCTGCGCGGCGAACGCCTGTCGCGCAATGACCTGCTGGACATCCGCATTGACGGGGATGAGACCTTTACCGGAACCTACGTGGTGTCACGGGACGGCACATTAAAACTGCCCTACCTGCAACCGGTGGCCGCCCAGGGCCGCAGCGCCGATGAAGTGGAATCGGCGATAGCGCGCCAGCTGATTGCCAATGAGTTTTACAGCAGCCTGCCGCGCCTGTCGGTGCGGGTTGCGGATTTCGCATCGGTCAGTGTGGGCGTGTCAGGCGCGGTCTTTGAGCCCCATCTGGTCGAGATTGGCGGCGTGGCAGGCAATCAACTGGACCCTGGACGCCAGCAGGCGCTTGGCGCCTCCACCGAGGCGCGCAATCTCTCCGCCGCGCTGCGTGCGGTCGGCGGCGTGCGCCCCGATGCGGATCTGTCCGCGGTTGAATTGCGCCGGAACGGGCGGCTGTACCGGCTTGATCTGCGCGGCGTGTTTGAAGGCCGCAACCCGGTCGATATCATGTTGCTGACCGGCGACGATATCCGGGTGCCTGACCGCCAGTGCTTTCAGGATGATTTAATGCGTCCCAGCCCGGTCAGCCCGCCCGGCATTACCCTGTTTCTGTCCAATCTGACCCAGCCTGCCACCGACAACGCCAGTTCTGCCATTGCGCGGGAAGTGCGTGAAATGCCTTATGGCACCCGCTATCTGCAGGCGGTGATCGACACCAACTGTGTGGGGGGGCCGCGGGTCAGCAGTGCCGACCGCTCGGCGGTGCTGTTCACGCGCAATCCGGTGACCGGCGTGTCTGTGGTGATTGAACGCGATATTGAAGATCTGCTGCGGCGCGCGGACCGGGATGATTTTGACCCGTATCTGCTACCCGGAGACGCGCTCGCCTGTTACGACAGCACCATCACCAACATCACCGAGATCGGGCGTGTCCTCGGGGTGATCGGCGCCGGTTTCCTCGTGCGCTGAGCCGGGTTCGTCCCGCCAGAGCGCGTGTTTTGTCTGCCGCCAGATGCCCGCCAGCGGGGCAAGACCTGCCACCAGGTCACCGCGTTCCTTACACCGCGCCGCGGTTTCCAGCAGCACCAGATGTTCGCGCAGCCGGCGGGCGCCAAACACCGCAGCGCTGCTGGCCAGGTTGTGCACTCTGCTGTGGGTGTCTGCGGTGAGCGGCAGATCCGCCTGAAAGGCCTGCAGCCAGTCAAGGGTCTCTTCTGCCTCGCGCTGGAACCGGGATAAAAGCGCCTGATAGGCCTGGCTGCCGACGCTGTTCTGCATCGCCTGGTTCTGCTCAAAGTCCAGCAGGTTTGCCTCCGGATTCTGCGGCGCGGACTCGGGCGCGGCAGGTTTAGCAGCGGGTTCGGCAGCGGCCCCCGGCCCTGTGCCCAGCTCCGCCACCAGGCGCAGCAGATCGCCCCGCATCAGCGGTTTGCTGAGCACGCTGTTCATCCCGTCCAGCCGGAACGAACGCAACTCCTCTGCCATCACATTGGCGGTCAGCGCCACGATCGGCACATCGCGCGACGCACCATCGCCGTGCCGGATCGCCCGCGTGGCCGCGCGCCCGTCCATGCCCGGCATGCTGATATCCATCAGGATCAGATCAAAACGGCGGGCTTCCGCCAGCTGCACTCCGCTGGCGCCATCATGGGCCAGGGTCACGTTATGCCCCGCAGCAAGCAGCATCTCATGCACCACCTGACGGTTTATTTCATTGTCCTCCACCACCAGGATGTCACAGGCCCGGCCGGGCATCGGTTCCGGCGCGGCCACCGGCGCCACAGCACCATCTGCCTGCGGTTTTTGCGTCGGTTCAAACGGCAACGTGACCGTGAACACGCTGCCCACGCCCGGCGTGCTTTGTGCACCTATGGTGCCTTCCATCGCGGTGATGAACCGTTTGGCAATGCCAAGTCCCAGACCGGTGCCGTCAGAGCAGCGGCTGTAAGAGTTGTCACCGGCAACAAAATCATCAAACACCCGGGTCATCGCCTCGGCTCCGATGCCGATGCCGGTATCGGTCACACGGAATTCGACGGTCGCCGGCGCGGAGCCTTCGGCACCGGTCACCACTTCAAGTTCCACCGTGATCCGGCCCTGACGGGTGAATTTGATCGCATTGCCAATCAGGTTCAGCATCACATGCTGCAACCTGTTGCGGTCCGACAGCACCCAGGGCATCGGCACGCCGCGCCAGCCCCATTCCAGCAAAGTGCCTGCCGCTTCGGCCTGACCGGCCTGGCTGTCCACCAGCGCCTGCATCATTTCGCTGATATTGACCGGTTCACTGGCAATGTTCAGTTTGCCGGCTTCATATTTGGTAATGTCGAGAATGTTGGACACCTGATCCATCAGCAGCCGGCCGGAGATTTCCATATTGTCGAGAAACCCGTCTTGTTTGGGGCTGGTGCCGGTGTCGCGCATCAACGCCAGATTGCCCAGCAACCCGTTCAGCGGCGTACGGATTTCATGGCTCATCAACGCCAGAAACTCGGTTTTGGCCTGTTCGCTCTGCAACGCGGTGTCGCGGGCTTTGACCAGTTCGGCTTCGGCACGCACCCGGAAGGAAATATCGCGCAGAAATGCGATATAAACATCGCCGCTGCCGGTCTGGGCGGACTGAATCGCCAGTTCCACCGGAAACACATCGCCATTGGCCCGCGTTGCATAAAGGCGCACGCGGCCTTTGCCGGCAAAATGTGCCGCAGCAGAGCGCCGTAAGTGTTCAAACCCACCAAGCAGACCCTTTGCACGCCCCCGGCTCTGCCCCGCAGGACCGGGTCCCGGATCAGTGCCGGCCTCATCCCCCACGATCAGTTCGGCAATATTACGCCCCAGAACATCGGCGGAGGGGTATTGAAAAATGCTTTCTGCCGCCTGATTGAATTCCTGAATATCACCAAGCCCGTCGGTCACGATCACCCCGTCCAGCGCCGCTGTGGTGACCGCTTTCATTCTTGAATTGGCGCGCAGCAACTCGGCCCTGTCGGTCTGGCTGCGCCGGTTCAGCGCGCCGAGGTAAATGGCCAAAAGTGCCAGCCCGGCCATCAGAGCTGCCAGCACCGCGGCGAGGCTTATCAGCGTCTGCGACACATCTGAGCGGCTGTTGTCGGCCTGAATGGCGAAATAGGCCAGACCTGACAGGGCCAGCCCGCGCACTTTAGGCCTGATTTCAGCCGCCTGCGCCCGCAGCAGCGGCAAATCGCGGATCAACTCCGCGTCGCTGCCGTCAATCTGCGCAACGCTGTTGTCGAGGAAAAACTTGATGTCCGTCAGAGGAACCTTAAAGTCACCGCTGGCGCGCAGCCCCTCATACAGGGTCGCGGTACACAGCGTGGTGATGCGGCTGAAAAACACGTCAAACTCGCGGCGCAGGGTTTTCAGATCCGCCGGGGAATTGTGCTGGGCGGCGTCAATGGCGCTTTGATATTCCAGAAACTCCACTTCGGCCTGTGACAAGTTCCACTGAATATTGTCGGAATTTGCCGAGCCCAGAAGCTTCAGGTGCCGCACAATGTCCACGCTGAGAATGCCAATGGAAACCAGGCTGATCGCCGTCACCAGCACCAGGAAAGACCAGTTTACGCCTGATTTTGCTTTATCCATGTGTTCTGCCTTTCCTTTTCTCACAGTTGGTGCCGAAAGCGCAGCACTGTGGCGGAAACGGGCACACTGTGCGGCCGGTGGTGCACCTCAGGCCTTCGCCCCCCTTGCGCCCTGTGGCGCCGGAGCGGGCAGAGGCCCTTAACCGGGCTGGCCTGATGTTTGTGTCCTGCTCATGCGATCAACGCTCAAAAATACTGAAGTCGCGGTCACAAAATAACGGACCACGTTTCTAATCCTTTGCTGACATACAACAATATGCCACAGCGCTGGCCGCAGGTGCAGCCAGGCTGAGGGATAGGGTCCTATCACAACGGGTAGGATTTGGGCTCAGGCGATAGAACGCCAGGGGAAAAACCGCTGATGTACGAACTTGTCGAACTCTTCGCACAGGTCTGGGCGGTCCAGTCCAAAGGCCACCGTGGCCTGTATCAGACCCTGGATTGAACCGCAGTCAAAGCGCTCGCCGGAGAATCGGTAGCCGCTCACCCCGGCGGTGCTCAGGTCGGCGTTGATCGCGTCGGTCAGCTGTAACTCGCCTCCACTGCCCGGGGTGATCATATCCAGTTTATCAAAGATTGAAGGTTCCAGAATATAGCGTCCGATTACCGCTTTGGCGGAAGGCGCTTTGCCTGGATCGGGTTTTTCCACCAAGCCGCGCACTTTGGCGATACGACCGTTTTCCGACAGCACGTCCAGCACTCCGTAAGAGGCGGTTTTGGCCCGGGGCACGGTCATCGTTGCCACCATATGGCCGCGGTTATGCTCATAGGCATCCACCATCTGCGCCAGCGCCGGGCGCGGCGCGCGGATCACATCATCAGGCAAAAGCACGGCGAAAGGTTCATCCCCCACCAGTCTGCGGGCCAGGCTGACCGCGTGCCCCAGCCCTTTGGGCCTGTCCTGACGTATAAAAGAAAGCGTGCCTGCCGGCATTCTTGTGCGCCCCAGCGCCGCCAGCGCTTCGGTTTTTCCGGCGCGTTCCAGCCGCATCTCCAGCGCCGCTGCGGTATCAAAATAATCTTCCAGCGCAGATTTTCCGGCGGAGGTAATGAAGATGAACTCCTCGATCCCCGCCGCGCGCGCCTCGTCCACCGCATATTGAATCAACGGCCGGTCCAGCAGTGGCAGCATTTCCTTGGGCACCGATTTGGTTGCGGGCAGAAATCGCGTGCCCAGACCGGCAACAGGGAAAACAGCTTTGCGAATACGTGTCATATCAATCTCCGTTTGAGCAGATGGATGGGGCAGTTTAATAAGCGCCACGCCCCGAGAAAACCGCACGTACAGTCAGCGCGATCAGCATGAAATCAAGCAGCAGCGTGCGTGATTTCGTATAGGCAAGGTCCATGTCGATCATTTTTTCAAAGCCAATATCGGCGCGGCCGGACACTTGCCAGATGCCGGTGATACCCGGTTTTACCGCTAGCCGGCCCAGCGCGCGACGTGGGTAGGCTGCCGCTTCTTCCGGCAAGGCCGGGCGCGGGCCGACAATCGACATCTCGCCCCGTATGACATTCAGGATCTGCGGAAGTTCATCGATGGAAAAGCGACGGATAAAGCGCCCGACCCGGGTGATGCGCGGATCCGCTTTGGATTTAAAACAAATTCCAGCACGGTCAGAGGTGGCGAGCAATTGCGCCCGGCGGGCTTCGGCGTCGAGATACATGGAACGGAATTTCAGCATTTCAAAGCGGCGGCCATCTTTGCCGACGCGGATCTGGCGGAACAGCACCGCCCCCGGGCTTTCCAGCCGGATCAAAGCCATCACCGCCAGCAACAAGGGTGCGAGGAAAAGCAGGGCACTTCCCGCCAGCGCCAGATCCAGCAGACGCCGCTGCAACGCATTGGCAGAGCTCTGTGCCAGCACGGTTTTAGCGGCCCGCGCCAGAAATGTGACATTGCCGATCAAATAACGTTGCGCCAGGCGACGCGGCTCCTGCGCCAGCCGCCAGACCCATTCCAGCCTGGCTTTGCGCACCAGCACCGGCGCGCGGCTGACGTTGCCCGCAAGAAAATCGAACAAAGCCCCCACCGCAAGTGTCACCCGCGCGGAAAGCCTGTGCTGATGGCGCGCCAGCCAGAGCTCCTGACGCGGAACCCCCATCGCCACAAGCAAGATATCAGCGCCAGAGGCATTGATTGCAGCGACCGCCGCATCCGCATCTTCAGCACCGTCAAAACCGTCGCGGGTGCCGGCAATCTGCAGATGGGGGATTTTTGCGATCAGGGCATCTGCGGCGGCTTCGGCGGTGCCGGGACGGGCCCCAAACAGAAACACCGACAGGCCTCGCTTTGCCGCCTCAACCAGCAGTCGGGGCACCAGATCAGTGCCGTTCAGATTAGAACTCAGGGTCTCGCCGCCCATTCTGGCCGCCAGTTCAATGCCCGCACCATCGGGCAACAACATTGTGGCGCGCTCCAGCGCCGCGGCGTAAGACGAGTCACGCTGGCGGATATTGCAACAATGGGCATTGATGAAAAACCCCATTTTTGATCCCGGCGTCAGCAGGGCGCGGACAGCGGCTTGCGGGCTGGCATCCACCAGCTGCAACCCCAGTGCGCTCAGGTGTCGGGTAGAAAATCTGCCAGCGTCAGAATCTCGTGGCGCTCCCAGTTCGAAGTGGGTTTGATTTGTATGTTTCATCCCTGTGCTCCTCATGTGAAACGCCTGGTCTCAGGCTGCCTCACGCCGTTGCTTCACTCAAACGGTCGGGCGGACAGGACGTGGGGGCGTTCGGGACCAAACTGTCCCTCTGGCCGGGGTTTCCTGCTCCACCGGAGGGGGGATCTATGCTTAGGAATAGGGGGCTCGCCGAATTGGTGCTGGCTTTGCGCACAACTTCAGGCACAATCAGGGCACAGAAGCTATTGTAACAAGTGAGGATTATGATGAGAGTTTTGATTGCCGACGATCACGATCTTCTCCGCGACACATTGGTATTGTACCTGGAATCAGAAGGCGGGGTCGAAACCCATACTGCCGCAAACCTTGAAGACGCCTGCGCACGCATCCGCGCCGACGAGACATATGATCTGATCCTGCTGGATTATAACATGCCGGGAATGAACGGGCTCAGCGGTCTGAAACAGGCGCTGGCGATGGAAGGTGGCCAACGGGTGGCGCTGATGTCAGGCGAAGCCACCCGTGAGATCGCAGAACAGGCGCTTGAAGCCGGTGCCGCCGGGTTTGTGCCCAAAACGCTCTCAGCGCCCTCGCTGATCAATGCGGTCAAATTCATGGCGATGGGCGAGCAATATGCCCCGATCGCCTTTATGACCGCGCCGCCAGAACCGGTCACCAACCCGCTGGCGGAAAAACTGACCCGGCGCGAGTTGCAGGTTCTCGGCGGGCTGACCCAGGGCAAGGCCAACAAGGAGATCGCCCGGGACCTGGGCATTCAGGAACCGACCGTGAAACTGCATGTGAAAACACTCTATCGCAAAGTCGGCGCGAAAAACCGCACCCAGGCGGCGCTGATCGCGCGCGAAGCCGGGCTGTTCTGACCTGTCCGCCGGTATAGGGCTGCGCCCGTAAAGCCGGGGACCCTATCCACCGGTGCCGCAGTTTTCCGGACTGCAACATGTCACGCTCTGGGCAAAGGAGCGCCCATGACCAGTGACATAAAATGCGGAAACACCACCACAGCCGGCCCGCGCCCCCGGGTGCCGGAAATCTATCGGACCCCGCTGCGTCAACTGAGCTGGCACCGGCTGATCCGGGGGGGCCGGACCGGCGACCTGGGCCGCCTGCCGCGTTACCTCGCCTTTGGCCTGCTGGGCAGCGCGATGATCTGGGCCCCGATCATAGGTTATCTCAAAACCGCACCGCTGAGCTTTTCCAGTCAGGCCTCCCTGATCCTGCCGGGATCCGGTGCCGCTGCTTCGCTCAATCTTGAAGGCATCGGTCAGTCGTCCTCCTACGCCAACTCCGCATTTACCAGCCCTTCTGTCAGCCCCACCGAGACCTACAAACGGTTGATTGGCGCAGAGCGTATATTGGTGACAGCGGCCCTCGAGCTGGGCATTGAACGGCCCGCACTGAATGGGCCGCGGATCCTGCTGGTGGACCAGACCAGCCTGATCCATGTGGAGATGACCGGCCCCAGCCCGCGCGCCGCCCAGGCGCGCACCGAAGCCGTGCTGCGCGCCTTTTTCAGTGACCTGGACACGTTGCGTCAGGACGAGCTGGTCACCAGAGAGGACGGTGGCAAAGGGGCGATCGAAGATTACAAACGTTCGGTCGCCGCCACCCGCCAGAACATTGCCGATCTGCAGGCCAGTACCGGGCTGTTGTCCAAAGGGCAATTTAACGCCCAGGTCGCCGCCAATGACACCCTGCACAACACCGTCGAAATCCTGGAATGTGAGTTAGACCAGAAGACCGAATCCCTGCGCAGCCTGCAACAGGTGCTGGGCACCACGCCGCAGCTGGCCGCCACAGTGCTGAACCTGAACGCGAACAGTGAGTTTTCCGCCCTGATCAGGGAAATGTCCTCCCATGCCGCTGAACTGGCAGAAGCACGCGCGCATTACGGGCCGCGCCACCCCGAGGTGCTGCGCGCAGGCTCTGCATATCAGACCGCCCGCCAGGGGGCGCTGCAACAAGCGAGTCTGGTGACCGGATTGTCGGCCGAAGCGCTTGCAGAGCTGGACCTGACCGCGTCTGAAGCCCGGGCAGACCTGCTGGCCGAACTGGTGCGGATGGAGGCGGAAGCCGCCGGCGTCCGGCGCGAATTCGAAACGCTGAGTGCCCGCCTGACGGAGGAGACAACCCGGCTGAAAATCCTGTCTCCGGCAGCAGCGCGGCTCGAAGACCTGCAACGGGATTTTTCGGTGTCAGAAGCAGTCTTTACCTCCGCCATTGCGCGGTCTCAATCCACCAAATCCGATATTTACGCCTCATATCCGCTGGTGCAGGTGCTGGAAAACCCGTCCCTGCCGGACGCGCCTTCGTCGCCGAAACGCAAGCTGGCGCTGGCCGCCGGCGGTGGCGCAACTCTGATGCTGCTGATTGGTATGATGCTGGGCTGGGTCCGCCGCGCGCTGATCGCCCGCGTGCTGGCCCGCCCGGAGCGGGACGCCCCATGAGCGCTTTCTCGCCCCGCAACCCGGCCGAAACCATGTTGTGGCGGGCGCTGATCTGGACCTGGCCGTTCTATTTTATAGGCGCGCTCTATGTGGTGGGCCCGGTGCTGGCCTGGCTGATGGGCGGCCTGGCGGTGCTGGCGCTCTATCTGGGACCGGCCATCCGCGCTGACTTACGCCCTGCAGGCCCTGTGCCCCCGGTTGTCACCGGTTGGATCCTTGGCATGATCCTGATGCTGATCGTACTCCTGATCGGCCATGTGGACTGGGATCTGAGCCTGCGCCAGACCATAAAATCCACTGTCGGCTGGGCCAAGGGCTGGGCATTGCTGGCGTTGTTTCCGCTGGCGGGTGCGGTGCTGCCGGTACGCCGCGCGCTGCTAGTGCGCGGTCAGTGTGTGGTCGGGGCCTGGACGCTGGCGCTGGCGCCCCTCATGTTGCTGGCACCCACTCTGGGATTGCCGGAGCGGATATTTGTCTCCCCCCTGCGCGCCGTCGGCGGGCCCGGGCCGGAATATTTCACCGTCTTCCTGTTCACCTGGGACCCGGCAACCTGGACACCACGCTGGCAGTTTTTTGCCCCCTGGTCGCCCTTTGCCGCCCTGCTCGGGGTGATGATGTTCTTGTTTGCACTGGAGGAGAAACACCGCGGCTGGAGGGGGGCCGGCCTGCTGGCTGGCATGCTGATGGTCTTTGCCTCAAAATCCCGCATGGGGCTGGTGGGGCTGCTCATCTGTCCTGTGGGTCCGCGACTGATGCCGCTGTTGCTGCGCGGCTGGGCCTGGCATGTGGGAGCGGCGCTGATTGCCTCGCTGGCCGTGTTTGGCACCACGCTTGCCACTGCTTTGGGCGATGGGGTGTATGCGTTCAAAATGGCCCGTGCCGACAGCACAAGGGTGCGCGCCACCTTGCAGCGCATTGCCGAAGAGCGCTGGCAAAACGAGGCGCCCTGGTTTGGTCACGGCACCATTCAGCCCGGCTCTCATCTGGTGGAATACATGCCGATCGGATCGCATCACACCTGGTACGGGCTGTTGTTTATCAAAGGGCTCGCCGGGTTCTGCGCCCTGCTGATCCCCTTGGTGTGGAACACTGGTCTGGCACTGGTGGATGCAACCCGCCACGCGCGCGGCCGCCTGCCGCTTGGCATTCTGATGACCATCATGCTGCTGTCTTTTGGCGAGAACCTGGAAATTCAGGTCTACCTGCTCTGGCCCGGCCTGGTGATGCTTGGCATTCACGCCCGCGAAATGCACGCTGGGTGCTCCGGCCCTGGGACCGGGCGCAAAACCGGGCGCGGCGACCAGGACAGCGTGCGAAAATCAACCTGAAGACAAAAAAGGACAGCGCAAGGCAACGGTGATACGCGCTGCAAACAGCGCCACCCGATGCAAAATTCCAGAGTTTTTGAACACAGCGCCTGCTCACCTGATCCGGCACCACCGGCCCGATAGCAAAGCCACCTTTGCGAACGGAGCGCCGGATCCGTTGATCTTTAATGAGGTCCCGGCAGCCGGGCCCGCCCCTCAGCGAATGTCCGACACCCCGGCCAGTACCTGCTGCATCAGATCAATGCTGGTCTCTACATTGGTGTCCTCAATGTAGATATCACCGGGCCAGGACAGGACCGGTCTTGGCCGTTCCTGTCCCCGCAATACGTCCGATATCTGGCGGATAACGCCGGCGCGTTCTTTTGCTACCTGGCGCAGCTCAATTCCGGCCGCTGCCAGATCGGGCACTGAATTACGATCCAGCCGGACAGCACCGATGCCCAGATACAGCGGCATGCCCAGATCGGTCGCTGCCCGAATATAGTCCTGCAGCGGCGCCGCGTCCGCCTCCAGCCGCATAAGGAAATGCGGGCAACACAGCTTTTTTGCTTGCAGCAGACTGTCAAAAGAAATCGACGATACCGCAGCCGGGCTTTTTTTCCGCCGCCCCCGGCTTGGTGCCCCTGCGGGCAGATCGCCCCGGTAATTGGCGACAAACACCCGGTCCCCCCAGGGGTTTTCCACAATTATCCGGCGCACCGGATCCACGACGAATTTCAGAAAATTCTCCGGCCCGACGAACATCGGCGATCCGCTGGCATCCGAAAACTCCAACCAGACATCGGGCACATTGGCAACCAGGTCCTCACACCAGGGTACCAGCACCCGCGTCACGATCAGGTCGAGGAATTCATGCACAAAATCCGGCTCAAGCGCCAGCGCACCAATCAGCGGTTCCTGGCCAAATATCTCTGCGGCAAGCGAATAGGGTGCCGGCATATGGGCAACGGGCTCAATGCCGCCAAGACGCGCCATATGTTGCAGGTTTTCGCGGATGACGCGGGCCACAGGGTGATCGGGATCATAGGCCGGCATGTCACGCCAGCTGTCAAAATCCAGCAGCGGCACCTCCGGGTCAGACCCCGGAGCCTGGTCTCTGGGGTAGATCATCACCTGGCCCAGAAGTTCGGCGCCAAAGCCATAAGCCGGGCCGCCAAGTGTCAGCCGTTCCAGCCCCAGCATCCGTTGTATCAGACAATTTGTACGCACGTAGCGCAGCGCGTCACCTTTATAGAAATCCTCAGCGTCCAGCCCGGTCAGCCGGTTGAGCAGCGCCATTACCATCAGATGACAGGACGTGGTGACATGAATTTTTTCCGGGTCCGGATCACCCGCATACTCCGCGTCATAGCGGCCCGCATCCGCCGCCTCAAAGATCGCCGTCAACTCCGGCGCCGCGGTCTGGTCGCCGTCAAGATAACGACGCAGAAGATCCAGCCCTCCTGGTCCGGTTACCTGCGCCCAGTCCTGTGCAATGGCATCTGACATGCAATCTCTCCTATTTGGCGGCCAATATTCCGGCCAACAGATCTGACAGCGCCGGGGTGGCGCAGAAAACCTCGCCACCGCGGGCGATAAATTTATCCATTTCAGGCAGCCGGATCGTGCCGCCGGCTTCGCGGGTGATCAGTACCGCGGCCAGCGCGTCCCAGCTGTTCAGGTGGCCTTCATAATAGAAATCAACCGTACCTTCGGCCACGCGAATGATGCCAATGGCGGCGGAGCCGATTTTTCGGTGCTCGATACCGGCGTCATAAAGCGATTTGATCTGACGCAGATACCCCTCGACCGGCAGCCGGCGCGACGCCCCGAGAATGCCCAGCGCTGCGTGCGGATCGCTGGTCGGCGATACAGAGATCGGCTGCCCGTCGCGAAATGCCCCCTGCCCCGCCTGTGCGTGATACAGCCGGTCGGTCGGTGAATCATGTACAAGGCCAAGCTGCATCTGACCGCCAGACACATAGGCGATCGACACGCCCCAGTGCCGTAATCCGCGCAGATAATTGGCGGTGCCGTCAATCGGATCGACCACCCAATATCCGCCGGTTCCGGTGGTGCCGCCGGTTTCTTCGCCGATAAAACCATCTTGCGGGAAGCGGCGCGCCAATTCAGACCGGATGGTGTGTTCCGCCGCCTTGTCGGCTTTGGTCACGAAATCCTGCAGGCCCTTGGTCTCAGTGCCCAGCCCGTCGGCACCTTGTTCATTCCAATAGCGCAGTGCCTCAAGGCCCACGTTTCGGGCCAGGATGCTGGCAAATTCAAGCCGCGCGGCAAGTGTATCAGTTTGGTCGGTTTTGATCGTCATAGCACCCGCTTCCAGACAGTCGTCCTGGTTGAATGTTTGTGGTCTTCTGACCTTGCCCCAGCGTGTTCGCGGCCCGCGACACTCCGAGGCGCGAGCCTTTGAAGCAAGATCACCGGCAATCTGTTATGCATTGAACTCGACCCAGAGCGGCAGGTGGTCTGATGCCGGTGACTCGTCGTCAATCCGGACATCTGTGACCTGGTCCCACAGGCCAGAATTGACAAAACAATAGTCGAGGCGTGAGGACACCTGTTTGGAGACCTCTTCCGCGCCTTTGATCGCCGGGAACGTCACGCCCTGATCTTCGGCATTGCCCGCCACCACCCAGGCGTCGCGATATCCGGTTCTGCTGGTCAACCGGCCATAGTTTTCATTCAGCGGTCCGGTAAAGCACTCATAGCCCGCCATTTTTGTGGTGAAATTGAAATCGCCTGCGATCAGCGCTTTATATGGCATCGGCGGCACACCACCTTCGGTCCAGCCATCAGCTTCCACCGGGTGTGTGCCACACCAGACGCCGCCTTCTCCCGGCGCTCTTGCGATAATATCCAGCATCATATCGATCTGCGGTTGCCGGAGTTCGTCGCCCAGATGGCTGAGGTGAACCGTATAGACCCGGATCGGCCCGGACGGCACATCGATCACCGTTTCCAACAGCCCGGTCTGAATGCTGTGATGCGCCACCGCGCCAAATTTTGGCAGTGGGAAAACTCTTTTGGAAATGATCGGCCAGCGCGACAGAACCATCACGCCAAACTGACGCCGGCGCTGAACCAGACTGCCGCCCGCATCTTTATAACTGGCGTCCAGATCAAGATTGGCGGCGTAGGTCCAATGGTAGTCCGGCAGCAAACGGGCCAGTTCCGCAGGCTGGTCGCTGTAGTCAGAGCGTTTCCAGTGGCGTTCGACTTCTTGCAGCGTAATGATATCAGCCCCGCGCACCGCATCCGCGGTCCGGGTCAGGTCAAATTTTCCGTCGGCACCAAAACCGAACTGAATATTTAAGGTAACGAGTTTCATTTGTTGGATTAGCTCCTGATATCCAAAACGAACAGAACTTCGGCCAGTGGCTGTCTGCCAGATGATCCGCAGGCATGCGCAGCCGCACAGCGGCACAGCGGTTTTCAGGCGGTGTTCACCTGTGCCGCAATTCTAGACCGTGCCCCGCGTAACCAGTTGCACATCAACGATTTCATTCTTGGGCTCCGCGCCGGGGTTTTTGATCCGCTCTTTCAGCAGCTCAACCGTGACGCGGGCGAATTCCTTTGACGACTGTTTGATGGTGGTCAGTTCCGCGAAAGCCCAGCTGGACTCCGGGATGTCATCGTAGCCGACCAGACTCATCTGTTCGGGAATGCGCACGCCATGTTTGTTGCGCAAAGTATCAAGCAGTCCCAGCGCCACCGTGTCGGTCGTGCAGAATACGCCGGGCGTTTTGTCCAACTGTGCGATAACTCCTGCTGCAGCCTCTACGCCAGCCTCATATTCGACAGGGTTCACGGCGACAGTGCTGCACAGCACGCCAAGTTCGGCGGCACGCGCGCGAAATGCTGCGACCCGGACCTCTCCGGAATACCCCAGCACGCCCTGTTCCACGACGATCAAATGTTTACGCCCAGCCTCAACCAGCGCATCGGCGGCCAGGCGGGCACCTTTAACATCATCGCCATTGATCAGGTCCACAAACGGCAGATCGTCCATCCGGTGCACCATCACCAGCGGCACCCGCATGCGGGCGCATTCCTCGCAGATCTTTGCCGGGGGCGCATCTGAGGTAATAACAACTCCGGAGACCTGGTAATTCAGCAGGATCGACAGCAATTGCTCAACGTCTTTTCCCTCGTCGATGCAGAACAACATGGGTCGGAACCCTTGCTGCACCAGCTGTTTCGCCAGCGCGTCGACCGAAGCCGCCCGGTAGGAGGTGGTCAGACTGGAGACGATCATGCCCACCAGATCGGTGCGTTGTTTGTTCAGCCCTCTGGCAACAAGGTTGACCCGGTACCCAAGCTCGGAGGCCGCTTTGAGAATCTTCTCACGGCTCTTGGCGGAAATACTGGCACCCGGCGTAAAACATCGCGACACGGCAGAGCGGGATACCCCCGCTCTGCGGGCCACATCAAAAGACGTAACCGCAGATGTTTTATCGGGATCAAAGCTCATACGACTGCCCTTGTGTACTGGTCCTGATTGCTGGCCTGGAAATGTTGGCGGACCCGCGGATATGACGTCAGAATTTTATAGCGGTCCGGACGATCGAGATTGGCCAGATCCGGCCGGAAACTCAGACAGGTTTCCAGGTCATCCCACTGATGCTGTTTGCTGAAAATCATCGACCGCACGCCAAGCGACTCGCACTCAGACATCTCGGACAGATCATCCTTTTCCGCGTCAAATTCAACTATCTGAGCGCCGTAAGCCGCAACCGCCTCGCGGACAGAAGTATACATCCAGCGGGTGGCCATCAGCACAGCTTCGGGTGCCAGTTCGCGGATCTGGCGCATTTTTCCGATGTCATATCCCCAGAAAAAACACTGGCCGAGCATGTCGGCTTTACTCACAACGTCCAGCAGCTTCACAGGGTCGGCATCCTTAACTTCGATGTAGAGACCGGCGGACCCGCGCACCAGATCCAGCATCTGGCGCAGGGTCGGGACCCGGTATCCGGCCGAACCTTCACGGAACCACCCCCCGGCGTCAAGCGACTTGATCTGCTCCAGTGTCATATCAATGACCAGGCCGCTGCCATCGCTGGTGCGTTTCACGTCGGCGTCATGGATAACCACAAGCTCCCCGTCTGTCGTGGTGCGCACATCCAGTTCGACATATTGAAACCGCTGATCGGCGCATATGCGCGCTGCCTCCAGGGTGTTTTCCGGTGCAAGCGCGTTGGCGCCGCGATGGCAGACAATATCAACCGGATGCGCCGGATCCGGACGATAGGGTTTCAACAGCTCCGGCCGGTTGGAACAAATTCCCATCACCGGCTGCTGCAAAAGCGCATCCACAACCTCTCTGCGATCCTCGTCCCAGATCACGATCTGGTGGCCACTGCCCTGAAAACGCTGCATCAGTTCGCTGGTCAGCAATTCATGCGGGGCATCTGATGCGTCCCGCCAGCAGAGATGCACGATGTCGACCTCGGCCCCATCCAGATAGGTGAATGGTTCCATCCCGGCCGGCACAAGCACGCCCAGCGGGTATTCACAACCCAGCTGATGCAACTCCCGGACCCAGCCGACATTGAACGATGCCAGGCATGCAAACTGCAACCCTGCTTCTTTCAACAACTCCCAGGCCACAGGCCCGGCGCCGTCGGACTTTATCTCGATATACAGTCCGCATCCGGTTTCTTTCGCCAGTTCAATGACCTGCTCCAGGCGTGGGATGCGCTGTCCTTCCGGCAATCTCAATTCAGAAATCTCGTCCCAGCTGGCTTCTGACACCCGCAGACCCCGCCGTGCGACCCGGGTCAGATTGTCGTCGTGGACAACCACACAGACCCCGTCCGCAGACAGGCGCACATCCAGCTCCCACATTTCTGAGCACAGATCAGCGGCAACCCGGAAGGCTTTCAGCGTGTTCTCCGGCGCGTGGTCACTGGCGCCGCGATGGGCGACCGCCAGAGGATGGCCGGTCAGCAAAGTTGCCGGCCAGCCAAAACGTTCCAACCACTCCCGGGTGAGGGTCATAGTCTCATACCGTCCCGGCCAAAGACCAGCATCTGTGAAGAATCAACACCCCATTCCACCTCGTCACCGATCCTCGCAGAAGACTGACTGCCTTGAATCGAGCGCAGGATATTGCCGTCAGGCAAAGTGACATTGTACAGGGTTTCGCGTCCCTGGGACTCGATGAAGGACACCCGTCCTTTGATCGCCGCACCAGCGCCGGGTTGAAAAAACTCAGGCCGGATTCCGACCCGCACTTCACCACCATTGGCCCTTTTGGCAATATCTGCGTTGACGGGCATTTTTGTTCCGGTGCTGGGTTCAACAAAGATGCCGTCGGTGATCCGCCCCTGCAGGAATGCGATCGGCGGACTGCCCAGAAAACCAGCCACAAAGTCGGACACCGGGTTGTTGTACATTTCCCGTGGCTCAGAGATCTGCACAATTTTGCCAGCGTCCATGATGGCGATACGGTCACACATGCTCATGGCTTCCACCTGATCATGGGTCACCAGAACTGCGGTGATGCCGGTTTCCTGCTGGATGCGCCGGATCTCGGAGCGCATTTCAAGACGCAGCGTGGCATCAAGATTGGCCAGAGGTTCATCCAGCAGCAGCACATCCGGCCGCCGCACCAGGGCGCGTGCCAGGGCTACCCGTTGTTGTTGCCCGCCCGACAATTCACCGGGACGGCGATGTATCAGTGCTTCGATATGCACCATTTCGGCGATCTCATCGACCTTGCGCTTGACCTCAGACGCGGATTCTTTGCGCAGTTTCAGCGGGAAGCCGATATTCTGTTCCACGGTCATATGCGGGTAAAGCGCAAAGGACTGGAATACAACGCCAACGTTGCGCTCCTGCGAGGTGATGTTGGTGACATCCTTGTCGCCAAACAGAATGCGCCCGCCGTTGATCTTGTGAATGCCGCAGATCGAAAACAGCGTGGTGGATTTACCGCAGCCCGATCCACCCAGAAGCGCGATCATTTCGCCTGAGTGAATTTCCAGATCCATCTGGTCGATCACCGTGAGCGTGCCGAATTTTTTAGTGAAGTTGTCCAGTAATATACGCATCAGCCTTTATTACCCCCGCTGTAGATATTCATGAGTTTGCTCTGGAAGAAGGTGAACAGGATGATCACCGGGAGCACGTAGAAAACGCCGACAGATTTGAACATTGCCATGTCGAAATTGGTGTCATCCGAAATCAATCCGGCAAGGTAGACCGACAGCACCTGGACGTTGTTGTCCGGCGCCAGCACCAGTGGCAGAATGAACTCTGACCAGCCGGCAAGGAACGAAAAGATCCCCAGTGCCATGATCGCAGGCTTCACCTGCGGCAGCACCAGTTTGGTCCAGACCTGAAACCGGGTTGCCCCGTCCTGCAGCCCGGCCATCTCGATTTCCCAGGGCACGGTGTCGTAAAACCCTTTCATGATCCAGATACCGAACGGCAGTTCCAGCGCCGTCTTGACCAGGATGACCCCGATCAGCGTGTTATAGAGACCGACCATCTGCAGGATCAGAAAGATCGCGATCAGCAGCGTCACCGTGGGAAACGCATGCAGAACCAACACGCCGCCAAGGAACAAAGAGCGTCCCGGCATATTCAGCCGCGACAGGGCGTAGCCTGCGGCGGAGGACACCACCAGCACGATCGAAGTGGTGGTGGTCGCAAACAGGAGCGTGTTCAAAGTTGCGGTCCAGATTGAAGGCCGGCCGGGAATGGTGGTGAACAGGAAACGCCAGTGTTCTGCGGTCCACTCGTTGGGGATCATTGATCCCGGCGGTGAATTGGTGACGGTATCTACGAACAGGTAGAAATACATCAGAATGATCGGTGCGGTCAAAATCCCCAGAAACAGGATCATCGGCCATTTGCGGTAGTTGCCAGTCATGACAAAATTCTCCTGTTACTCAATTTTCGGTGGGGCTGTCAGCGTTTTGAAGTCAAACAGCTTCAGATAGAGGATCGACATGGCGACCCCCACGACTACCAGCACAAGGGCCAGCGCCGCGCCATAGCCGTATTCCAGCGATCCGGCATAGTTGTTCAGCGCTTTGAAATAGGTGGACAGTGCCCAGACCTCGGTTGATCCGCCAGGACCGCCCTCTGTCGCCAGCAGGATAAATTCAAACGATGTCAGCAGCGACAGGGTCTGATAGCTGGTGATGAACAGGATCGGAAAGCGAAGTTGCGGCAGGATGATATGGCGGATCTGCTGGGCCCGGGTCGCCCCGTCCACTTCGCTGGCGTAAAACAGCGATGTTGGGATGGCTTTGATCGCCGAGGCGAAGATCAGCATACCCATGGAAGCCCCGACCATGCCATTGATCAGGATGATAAATGTCCAGGCGTTCGTCGGGCTGTCCAGCATCCAGTTCTTGGGCGCGATGCCGAACGGGCCGAGCACTGCGGAAATGAACCCGGTGTCCCAGGCCAGCCATTTCCACATCAGCACATAGAGCACCGGCGGCGTAATGCGGGGCAGCAGCCACACAGAACGAAAGAACCCGGCAGGTGCGGCGTCCATATAATGGGTGCTGATTGCCAGTACGAGCGCGAAGCCGACGTTAAACAGGATCAGAGTGGTGAAGACATAAAACAGCGTGTTGTACAGCGTTGTTCTTGTATCCGGCAGCGAGATCATCCGTTTGAAATTGTCTGTAGTGAACACCCAGCCGGTATAGGTCACATCGATCACAGCCGCCTGCTGCTGCGGGTCCAGACTGATCCCAAACTTGTTGAGTGCTGCCAGGAGATCGTCAGCGCTGTCAAAGCGGATGTTAAAAACGGAGCGCTCGAAATGTTTCGATATGGCCTTGATGGCACGGGTGCTTGACGGCCGGTTGTCCAGCGTTTTGATCGCCCGCTCCACGTCGCGCCGCTTGCCAAAGCTCTGGCCGAAAAACTTTGCGTTCAGCTCCTTCAGCGTCGCCGCGCTGGCGCCAGCCTGTGCAGCTGCTTCCAGCCCGGCTTCGTCAATCGTGAAAACGACCCGGTTGATCTGATCGGCAAGTTCACCGAAATCATGTTTGTCTCTGAGCGCGCGCATTGACGACTGGTTCGCCAGATAAGCGCCGCCGGAGATGCCCGTAGCGGTGCTCATATTGGTAAAACCGAATACGCCGGTCAGCAGCACTGGTGCGACAAAGAATAATACAACAAACAAAAACGCCGGCGCCATCAGATAGAGGCCAAGGTGCCTGGAATTTCCGATCTTCTGCAATCTTGTCAGTTGAGGCGCGCCGCCACGCAGATCTGGCGCGCTCACACGGCCGCTCGCGGCAATTTCAGCATTTGAATTTCCCATTGGTGCCCCCGAAATTCTGGAAAGTAGAGTGGCGGCGGCGCAAACCTGTGCGCCGCCAACCAGTGATTAATCAGCGAATGACGATGTCGTCGCCAAGGGTGGTTGCCAGCTCTGTTTCGACATCAGCAATGGCGGCTGCCACTGTTTTCTGACCCGTCCAGGAGGCTTCCAGACCGCCAAACATGATCTCCCAGTACTGACCGAAGTTCACGTTATTTGGCATCGCGGTGGCGAAAGGCAGCAGGCGTTCAGTTGCTTCCCGTGCCCAGCGGTCGCCAGCATAGAGATCCACAGACGATTCCGCCTTAGTGATGCCCAGGTGGGCGGACTTGATCGCGTGCAGCGCATTGATGCGCGGCTCAGATGCGATTTTAACCAGATCGGCAGCGATGGCGATCGCGTCGTCATTTTCCTGCTGCGTCAGAAGGTATACGACCGGGTGGGTCAGGGTGTTGGGTTGGCCGCCCGCATTACCAGCCGGGATCAGCGAGAACTGGATGTTACCAAAGAAATCGTCCTGACCTTCTTTGCCGGTGTAACGTGCATAGTGCCAGGTGCCGCCATGCCACAGACCCGCTTTGCCGTTGGCAACTTCTGCGTACCACTGGTCCCAGGGAGTCCCGAGGTGGTTTTTGCGGGTAACACCCAGCTCAACTGCATCAACAAAGAACTGGTAGAAGCCGGTCATTGCCTCTTTGTCGAATACCAGTTTGCCTTCGTCGTTTTCAATGGTGCCGCCGAAGCTGGTATAGAACTGCCAGTAGTCCGGCCCGTTGGACACCCGTGGATAGAAGCCGTAGCCTTCTGCTACCAGTCCTGCATCCTGGATTTTCTTGGCGTCGGCCAGCACATCCTGCAGCGTGTAGCCGCCGGACTGAATGAGATCAGGCAGGCCGTCGATATCCGCATCTGAATAGCCGATTTCGCGCATATAGTCCTTCCAGAAGAAGAACGGGCGCGACTCTGCATCCTGTGGCAGGCCGTAAAGCTGACCGTCAAAGGAGGCGATTTCAAGCAGGTTGGGGTAGATGTCATTGACGGGCCAGGCATCTACGTCAATGTAATCTTCAATCGGAACGATCAGGCCGGACTGAGCCCAGGGCGCGATATCTTCATGGCCGGCAGCCACAATAGCTGGTGCAGCACCAGCCTCCGCCGCAAGGGTCACACCCTGCTTCATCTCTTCCCAGCCCGAAAAGGATTTGGTCACCACATTGATGCTCAGATCTTCGCCCCGGACGGCGGCTTCGCGTTGCAGAAAGTCAGCTGCGATCTCGATGGCTTCACCGCGATAGCTGTCGGAGTCCCCGCCAACGAACCAAATGTCGATGTCGTATTGCTGAGCCAGAGCGGCACCTGACCCGATGG
Source organism: Candidatus Halocynthiibacter alkanivorans (assembly GCF_003333265.1). Taxonomy (GTDB): domain Bacteria; phylum Pseudomonadota; class Alphaproteobacteria; order Rhodobacterales; family Rhodobacteraceae; genus Halocyntiibacter_A; species Halocyntiibacter_A alkanivorans. The sequence goes on along the minus strand of NZ_QOLB01000169.1, from coordinate 70,411 downwards.
AAATAAGGGCCGTGGTCGCCAAAGCTGCCAGGGTCGCTTTATAACGTTTATTCATTTTAATCCTCCCAGAGATTTGAATTCGGGCGCTCCTCAACGCCGAATGACGCTCAGTTAGCCATATCTTGGACACGTGTGCAAGAAATTTTACACACGTGTGCAAAGCTGACCTGCGTCGCCCGTTTCAGGGCATACCGAGCAGCCGCGACGATTCAGCCTCCGGCCCGGGTCATGGCACACCAGCCGCCGCCCCCATTGCGAGGCTTCAGCTTCAGCAGTGATTTCTGAGTAACGTCCGCGCCAGGCAGAATTTTTTCACCGGCCCAACCTCCGGCGCCTCACCAGCAGCAGGCATAACTTGCTCCGGAAATATCAGTTCAGAGCCCCTGCGACCGTCTGCTGGCCTCGCTCTGGCAGCTCTGGTGACACAATTTAAATGGGCTGAATTAAGTTCCAGGCCGGTGCAGAATCAAAACTTTCTCCGCGTGAACCGGCAGGATCCGATAAATCTTTACTCCGCCCACGGAGAACGCCATATGTAAAAAGTCAATTTGACCAGGATTTTCCAGGGGCATCCGATAATGTTGGGCCGCGTCAGCGACAAAGATCTAAGACTGCTTCGTGTGTTCATCACAGTTGTGGAATCGGGCGGGTTCTCACTTGCAACGGCCCGTCTGAACGTCGCTGAATCGACCATCAGCACCCATATGACCGACCTGGAAACCCGTCTGGGCATCCGGTTGTGCGAACGCGGGCGCGGCGGATTTCGGGTCACTCAGCGCGGCCAGGAAGTGTACCAGGAAACCCTGGCCCTGTTTGACCGGATGGATGAATTCCGCGAACGTCTGGCGTTGGTGAAAACCCATATGGGCGGCACTTTACGCATTGGCATGCCCGACGGTATGATTTCCCATGACAGCTTGTTTATTTCGGACTGGCTATCTCATGTGTCCGACCAGAAGCCCGACATGAGCATCGAAATCATCCAGGACACGCCCCGGGTGCTGGAGCGACTGCTGGTAGATGAAAAAATTCACTGCGCGATCTCTGCCCGGCACCGCAGCGTCGCCGGGTTGGAATTTCTGGTACTCACCGAGGAGCGGAACCAGTTTTACTGCGGCAGGACTCACCCGCATTTTCTGATCCCGGACCAGGATATTTCGATTGAAATGATCGAAGCCGGGGGGCCGATCGCGCGTGGCTATATCGACCGGTTTGACGAAGAATTTTTCAACCCGGACTCCCACCGCACCGTGGTGCACCACATCGAGTCCGCCGGCATGCTGATCCTCAGCGGCCGTCATGCGGGGTTTTTGCCGGTTCATTACGCAAAACGCTACGTCGACAACGGTCAGATCCGCGCGCTGAAGCCGGACGAGATCTTCATTGATGTGCCGCTGGGTATCGTCATCAAAAAGGGCCGCGAGCAGAACCCGCTCATCGCCTCAATTCTCAAAGACGCGAAAGCCGGTCTGCTGACAACGCCGCCGTCTCAGCTCTGAGCCTGCCCTTTCACAAAGAACATGATGATGCCGCCGATGATCAGCAGGCTGCCCAGCACCTGATTCCAGGAAATAGTCTCTTTGAGCACGAAATAAGCGAACAACATCGCGATCACGATCGTGCCGCTGACCACGGTCGGGATGGCAACACTTGCGTCCATCGGTTTGGCAAGGCCGACACCACCGAACAGATACAGATAGCCAATCTCAGCACCGCCAATGCAGATCCCCGCCAGTGCCGCCCAGAAGTAGGTGCCGTTTGACAGTGAAAACACCTGACCGCCCCGCATCAGCAGCACGCTCAGGAACACGCCGGAGGTAAACAAGGCTGCCAGCTGAATGCTGATGGTCGCCAGGATCGTCGTAGTGGCCTCCGCCGGCACCTGGACACCGGCCATTTTGACAAAAAGATTATATCCCGCGTAGAGCAAAGTCACTGTCGCAAGCAGTATCAGTCCGGCCATCGTCTTTCCTTTTTCCTGGCACCACGGTTTTCCGGCGCCATAGTGAGCAGGCCCGGGGCGGAACTTCAGATCCGTTCCGCCCCGGGGTCATGGGTGTATTCAGCCGTGTTTCAGCTGTGCAACAAGTGCCCGGATGTCGCTTTCATCATTGAAATGCGCGATTGAAACCCGGATGCGGCCGTTGCGGTTGCCACAGACAATATTTGCATCCCGAATGTTGCCCAGCGTGGTGTCGACGTCACCCGATGGGTTGCCCAGCGTAATAATATGGGACGATGCGGCCCGATCGTGTGCGGCGCGGAATGGCGTCCAGCCGGTGCCTTGCAGCTCTTCATCCAACAGGCTGGCCAAAGTGCGCGCATGGGCTTCGATCTTTGGCGCGCCCATCGCAAGCAGCTCCCTGATCGCAACTGTCAGCCCCGCCATAGAGATGTAGGACATGGTCGACTGGGTGAAACGCCGGGCGTCGCCGGCCAGCGGCAGCCTGGTCGCCTGCATATCAAACGGATCTGCGGCCCCCATCCATCCTGGGGCTGGCGGTGTGTGCAACAACAGGTCCGGCGCCACCACGGCGAAGCCGACCCCGCCGTGCCCGCCCAGCCATTTGTAGCCGCTGCAGACCACGATGTCGGCCTGCCAGCCGCGCGTATCGATCGGAACCGCCCCGGCCGCCTGGGTGACATCGACCACCAGACGGGCACCGACTTTGCGCGTGGCGTCGCGCAGGCGATGAATGTCGCTGCGGCTGCCGGTGGAAAACTGCACATAGCTGACGGCAACCACAGAAGTGCGGTCGTCGATCGCCGCGATCAGCGCGTCGGTCAGATCGGTATCGCCGCGCTCATCTACGAACTGCAGCTCCAGGTCATGGGTTTCAGCATAGGCGATCCAGGGCCGGGTGATGGCGGGGAAGTCAGTGGACACCGAAAGGAACTTGCTGCCGGCACGCGGCTGAAACAGAGAGGGCAGCTGATTGAGCATGTCGCCCGCACTGAACATGATCGCAAGCTGTTCCGGCGCGCAGTTCATCAGGGCCGCCGCATTTTCACGCAGTGGCGTGAACAACGCAACTTCTTCAGCGTCCGTCAGGTTCATATTCCCGTGGCGGCCAATATCATCCAGATAGGTATGCATAGCCGTCACTGCCGGCTGGCCCATCAGCCCCAGCGAAGCCTGGTTCAGATATATGGCGTCGGCAAGGCTGCTGTATTCAGCGCGATCTGACAGAGAAGAAATCATGAGAAGTCCACTTATTGTAACAAACTATTAGAGCGTACGCGGATAACGCGTGCCAGGATCAGTCGATTTCGAAAACGGCGTCAATTTCCACCGAAACGCCGAGCGGAAGTGAGGCGACGCCGAGCGGAAGTGAGGCGACGCCGACGGCGGCGCGCGCATGACGTCCCGCATCACCGAACACCTCAACCATCAGGTCAGAAGCGCCGTTGATCACCTTCGGCTGGTCGGTGAATTCCGCGGTGCAGTTCACAAAACCGCCAAGTTTAACCACGCGGCTGACCCGGTTCAGATCCCCGCCACAGGCCGCTTTCAGCTGTGCCAGAAGATTGCGCGCGCAGAGGTTGGCAGCCCGCACGCCCACTTCGGTCGAAACGCTGTCGCCAAGCTTGCCCACATAGGCAAGTTCGCCGTTTTCCACGGTGATCTGACCGGAGATGAATACCAGGTTGCCACTGATCACCCAGGGCACATAATTGGCCACAGGAGCCACCAGATCGGGCAAAGTAATTCCGAGTGTTTTCAGACGTGTTTCGATTTGATCAGACATGGTTTCTCCTGCGGAGTCTGTTGGGATTGGGTCGGCTGCTCATTGGGAGAGCGCCGGCCTAGTAGCTCAGTTTTCGTTCGCCCAGCTTGAAGCTCCAGGACAAAAGTTTTGCGACCAGGTAATACATGGCACCTGCAAGCACATAGGTTTCCAGTGGCGCAAAGGTTTTCAGCGAGATGATACGCGCCTGCCCCATCAGGTCCAGAACGGTGATTGTGGACACCAGAGCCGATGATTTCAGCAGGTAAATCACCTCATTGCTGAGCGGGCCCCATGCAATCCGGATCGCCTGCGGCAGCAGAATACGTCTGGCCCTGGCGACAAAGGAAAATCCATAGACATCCGCCGCTTCGACTTCGCCTTTGGGGATTGCCAGCAGGCCGCCGCGCAGCACTTCGCCCATATAGGCCGCTTCATTCAAAGCCAGCGCCAGCACCGCACAGAACAGCGGGTTTGAAAACGCCACCCACAAAAACGACTCGCGGAACAGGTCAAACTGCGCCAGGCCGAAGTAGATCAGAAACAACTGCACCAGCAGCGGTGTGCCTCTGAAAAAGGTGACATAGACACCGGCGGCCATGCGGACCGCCCAGTTGCCCGACAGTTTGGCAAAGGCGACAACCACACTCAGCATGGCGGCAAAGATCAGCCCCAGCCCAAAGACAAAGCCCGTCACATACAGGCCTTCAAGCAGCAGGTATCCGTAATCAGTGTAGATACTGAGCAGGCGTTCTATGGAGAATATATTCGACATGGTCACGCTTCCTGACGCAGATGTGCTTCGAGACGGCGCTGAACAGCTTCGGAGAACAGAGTGATCACCAGATAGATCAGCGCGGCGACCAGCAAGAAACTAAAGGGGTCACGAAAGGCGTCACCACCGGCCTTTGCCGCCCGCATCACGTCAGACAACCCAATGACAGAGATCAGCGCGGTGTCTTTCAGCATGGTCTGCCAGATATTGCCCAGTCCCGGCACTGCGTTGCGCCACATCAAGGGCAATTTGATCCGGTAGAAGACCTGCCAGTCCGAAAACCCATAGACCGCTGCCGCCTCCAACTCGCCTTTTGAAATCGCCTGAAAGGCCGCCCGGATCGTTTCGGATGCAAAGGAGGCAAACGCGATGCTCAGGGTCAGCAGGCCGGCAACAAAGGGGGTGATTTCCACATAGGTTCCGGTGAGATCCGCCAGCACCACAGGCAGCGCGAAGAACACTACCATCAGCACCAGAATTTCAGGAATACCGCGAAAAAAATCTGAAAAGACATTGGCAAGGGCGCGCAGCGGCCAGATGGAGGACAGTTTTGCCAGTGCCAGCAATATCCCGCCCAGAAGGCCAAGTGCCAGCGACGACAATGCCAGCAAGACCGTGGTCACTATGCCCGTCAGAAACAGTGGCGAATATTCGATAATGCCTTCAAAGTTCATCACTCGTTTCCACCCGCGGCGATGAACTGCCTGAAATTGCCTTCATTGAAATCAGGGTGGAACGCGTCTTCTGACGGCGCGTCAAAGGCCACTGTCCCGCCCTGGCAGAACACCGTGCGGCTGGATACTTCGCGGGCAAAACGCATTTCATGGGTGACCACAATCATCGTGCGCCCCTCGTCTGCCAGCTGGCGCATCACCTGCAGCACTTCGTTTACAAGCTCAGGATCCAGCGCCGAGGTGGGCTCATCAAACAGCAGCAGCGCCGGTTCCATGGCCAGTGCCCGGGCGATTGCCACCCGCTGCTGCTGGCCCCCCGACAGGTGTTTCGGGTGGTAGTCCTTGCGCTCATAAATTCCGACTTTATGCAGCAGCGCCTCGGCTTTTTCAGTCGCTTCTGCTTTGGAGAGGCCGAGCACATGCATCGGTGCTTCAATTACATTCTCAAGCACGGTCCGGTGGGACCAGAGATTGAAGGACTGAAATACAAACCCGATCGAGCGTCGCAACGCGCGTATGTCTTTGGCAGAGGGTTGCCGCTTGTCTGCAACCGATCCCATATCGATGGTCTTGCCACAAATCTCAATCCGGCCGGCGCTGGGGGTTTCAAGGAAGGACAGGCATCTGAGCAAGGTACTTTTGCCCGAGCCACTTCTGCCAAGCACACTGATCACCTCGTGTTCAGCTGCCTGCAGATCAATTCCGTGCAGAACGTCCACCTGGCCGAAGGATTTGTGGATATTCGTGGCGTTCAATACGTTGACGGGGCTCTCGGACACGTCTCTCTCCTGTCTTTCGGTCACCACCCGGACCAACCCGGGAGGCGACGTTAATTTGTTGCTTGCTTCAATCAGCGGATTGAGAAGGGGAAATAGTCCGATGTGATTTCATCAAATGTGCCATCATCCGCGATACCAGCAATGGCCGCATTGACGGTTGCCAGCAGCTCATCGTCGGATTTGCGCAAGCCAATTCCAATGCCGTCACCAACGAATGCCGGATCAGAAATCGACTCCCCGGTCAGGATGAATTGTGCTTTCGCACCCTCTTCCAGCCAGTCGTAGATCGTCAGCAGATCACCCAGAACATAATCAACGCGACCCACTTCCAGGTCTTTCATCGCTGCCAGCTGGGCGTCATACGTTTTGACTGTCGCGCTCTTCAGCTCGTTGTCCGCATATGTGGCACTGATGGAGCCGCGTTCAACACCGATCACCGCATCGGCCGCCATGTCCGAAGGCGCGTCAAACCTGGTCACAAACTGGATCGGCGCATTGTAGTAACGGTCGGAAAAATTGATCACTTTGGCGCGTTCGCCGGTGATCGACATCGAGCCGATAATCATATCGATTTTGCGGGCCTGCAGCCCGGAAATCAGCGCGTCAAACTGCATTGGCACGATCTCGCACTCAGCATCGATGCGGGTACACAGCTCGTTAATGAAGTCGACCTCAAGCCCGACAACCGAGCCGTCGCCTTTTACTTCGCTGAAGGGTGGAAAGCTGGCATCAACGCCAATTTTATATTCCTCAGCAAAAGCGGTTCCGGATGCGGCAACCGTCAGCGCGGCGGCGGCAATGAGCGAAGTAAGTTTCATTCAGTATTCTCCCAGGCGTGAACATCAGAGGCAGAAAACCACTGTCAGGGTCTCCGCTCTTGGTGAAATTTGCCGCAATTGAATTTGCGGTCGTGGCTATGACAGGTCTTGTGAGGGGAGAGTAATAACCGGGGGCAATCTGAAGCATCCCAATATCACGAAGTAAACTTCACGACCTTCCCGGGATGCGGTCCGGGACGCTGGAAACGCTGGAAACGCTGGAAACGCTGGAAACGCTGGAAACGCTGGAAACGCTGGAAACGCTGGAAACGCTGGAACAGAATCGTTTTTGCGGCGGGAACAAGTGCGGGTTTTCAGCTTGCAGCCCCGTCAGAGCTTTGCCCACCACCTGGACCGGGTCACCTGCCGGATGGTCTGTGGGGCATGTCGCGGCCATCCCACACCGCGGAACCCGGGACCGCATGCACTGCCCCGGGGCCTGGCATCAGGACCTGATGTTTTCCGACGTGATGATGTCGAACGGAATGATATGCTGATGCTGATGCTTGTTTGGGTCGCCCTGAAAGGCGGCCACCATCGTCTCAACGGTGGTCGCGCAAAACGCGTTGACGGGCAGCGAAAGCACCGCAGAGATCACCCCGTCAATAAGGGCAGACTGCGTCGCCGGTGTCAGTTGACTGCAGATAACAGCCACATTCCGCCCCTGACCATCACTGCGAAGCGCCGAGATTATACCTTCGCGCCCGCCCCCCGCATCATAGATCCCGGCCAGATCAGGATGTTTGCGCAACAGGTCAAGCGTGACCCCTTCGGCCACGGCGGGGTCATCAAGATTGATCGAGGTTTCAAGAAGCTCATGGCCCCGGGGGTTCTCGCGGCAATAAGAGCGGAATCCGATCTCGCTCATCTCCTGGCCGACATAGCGGTGACTGCCGACAAAAACCGCAATCTTGCCCGGACTGGATACGAGATGCGACATCAGCCAACCGGCGGTCCGCCCCAGCTGCCGGTTGTCGACGCCAATATATCCGGCAAGTGATTGTGCGCCCAGCGTCGTCAGCAGGGCAACGACCGGAATGCCTTTTTCTGCCAGCTCTGAAATGGTGCGCGACACAATCGGGTGCTCAATGGGAACACAGGCGATCACATCCACACTGTCCTGCATCGCCAGCATAGCTGCCGAAATTTTTTCCGCCGACAAATCGTCAACAAACTCAATTATGGCACGCCCGCGCACCTGCGGTGCGTTTTCGGTGCAGGCCTGCAGCTGTTCTGCAAGCTGCTGATAAAAACTGTCACCCGCCTTCTGCAAAACGAAGCCAAGCCGGCACAGGGGCAATTTGGAGGTCAGGCGATGGCGAATGACCGGAACCGAATAATAGCCCAGTTTCTGCGCCGCGTTGATCACGCTTGCGGCGGTTGCGGTCCGCACGGCGGCGCGGTTGTTCAGCACCCGGTCAACCGTTGCCACCCCCACGCCGGCTGCGTCAGCAACGTCCTGCATCGTTGGTCTTTTGGCCAATGTCTAATTCCTCTGAAACCATCCCTGATAGGTTTATATCACAAATGCCAATCAAGGATGATAGTTATTGATAGGAAAATTCATGAAAATTTGAATTCGCAACCTCAGATGATATCTTCATTTTACCAAGTTACGGCCCGGTATCTGGTGTTATCTGACCGCCCGAATGATCGGGATCAGCAGGACGCAGCTAAGTACGGGTGATGTTTTCTGAGAGGTTAGGTTCCTATGGTTATGTCAGCAGGTAAACGGGACTACGACTTATTGGGTCCGAGTGCCCAACACGCCGTCGACGCCGGTCTTACCGCAGCAGAATGGTATCATTCGGAAATTTCGCGCAAAGAGATGAAAGCGCTGATGCGCCGCTCTGATCAGCCCGCCATCCGCGATACCGTGATCTGGCTGGGCTGCATGTTGCTGTTTGCCGCCTTTGGCATCTTGTTGTGGCCAGGCCTCTGGTCGGTGCCGTTCTGGCTGGCATACGGCGTGCTTTACGGCTCGGCTGCGGATTCGCGGTGGCATGAATGTTCCCACGGCACGGCCTTCCGCACCCGCTGGATGAATGATTGGGTCTATCAGATCGCCAGCTTCATGATGATGCGCAACCCTGTGTCCTGGCGCTGGAGCCATACCCGCCATCACACTGATACGCTGATCGTTGGCCGCGACCCTGAAATTGTCGCCATGCGGCCGCCCGCCATGCGGCGGATCATTCTCAACCTATTTGGCGTGGTGGATGCGTGGCAGGCGATGGGGAATATGCTACGCAATGCCTCTGGCAGGCTGAACCCGCAGGAAGCCACCTATGTGCCACAAAGCGAGCACGCCAGGCTCATCTTCGTGGCGCGGATCTGGACCATCATTTACGCGGCAACGCTCGCGCTGGCCCTCTGGCTGGGATCGATATTGCCACTGATGGTCATAGGCCTGCCCCGGCTTTACGGCGCCTGGCACCACGTCATGACCGGAGTGTTGCAACATGCAGGGCTGGCCGACAACGTGCTGGATCACCGGCTCAACAGCCGCACTGTCCACATGAACCCGGTCAGCCGCTTTATCTACTGGAACATGAATTACCACATCGAACACCACATGTTTCCAATGGTGCCCTATCACCAGCTTCCCGCGCTGCATGCGGCGATTAAACACGACCTGCCACCCGCCAGCACAGGAATATGGCAGGCCTACAGTGAAGTTCTGCCAGTGCTGCGCCGCCAGCTCAGACACGAAAACTGGTTCCTCAAACAAAGCCTGCCCGAAACGGCACGCCCCTACCGACCCGAGTTCCACGGTCAGGTTGAACCCGCCATGGCCGCGCAATAGCCGCCGAAAACTTCCAAATTAAAACACCTGGAGACCTGCCAATGCCCAGCTGGATTGACGCTTGCGCGACCGACGATATCGAAGAAGAAGATGTGATCCGCTTTGACCATGACGGCGCGGTATTTGCGATTTACCGCAGCCCGGATGATCGCTTTTATTGCACTGATGGCCTGTGCACCCATGAAAAAGTGTCTTTGGCGGATGGCCTGGTCATGGATGAAATCATCGAATGCCCCAAACATAACGCACGCTTTGACTACCGCACCGGCGAGGCCAAAGCGGCACCGGTCTGTGTCAATCTGCGCACCTATGCAACGAAGATCGAAAACGGGCGCGTCCTGATCGAGCTGATGGGCGCGCAATGACCCAACACAGAGGCATGGTGATTGTCGGGGCTGGCGAGTGTGGCGCCCGCGCCGCGTTTGCGCTGCGCGAAAACGGGTATTCCGGCCCGATAGATGTGCTGGGCGAGGAGGAACATCGCCCTTACGAACGCCCGCCACTGTCCAAGGGCAGACCAGGTGGCGCCGTGCCGCTCAAGGAAATTGCCACACAGGCGCAATGGGACAGTGCGGAGATCTCACTGAGCCTCGGCACAAAGGTGACTGAGGTGGACCGGGCGGATCGCGTTGTTCGCCTGGCTGACGGGCGCATAATGCACTATGACAAGCTGCTGTTTGCCACTGGCGCCCGCGCCCGCAGACTGCCTTTGGCGACCACTGCCCCTGTGGCCACTTTGCGCACGATGTCCGATGCACAGCATATTTCTTCGATCGCAGTGCCCGGCAGCCATGTCGCCATTATAGGGGCCGGACTGATCGGTCTGGAACTGGCCGCCCGGCTTCGCGCCGGAGATGTTGATGTTACAATAATTGAAGTGAGCTCTGCGGCGCTTGGGCGTGCGGTTCCGCCCGAACTTGCCGCACGCCTGGTGCAGCGCCACCGCAATGAAGGCGTCAGATTTGAATTTGACGCGGAGATCACCGCGATCACCGACAGGACAATTGCCCTGTTGGATGGATCGCAATTCACCGCCGACCTGATCGTCGCCGCCATCGGCGCAGAGCCCGAAACCGGGCTTGCAGAACAGGCAGGGTTGGAGGTGCGGAATGGCATCACGGTCAACGTCACGCTGGCAACATCTGATCAGAACATCTTTGCGGCCGGCGACTGCTGCAACTTTCCCTCGCCACGCACCGGCGCGCCCGTCCGGCTTGAATCCTGGCGCAATGCGCTGGATCAGGGGGAACATGCGGCGGCGAATATGCTTGGCGCATCCAGGGAATATCAGAAAACCCCCTGGTTCTGGAGCGAGCAATATGACCTTACGCTGCAGGTCGCGGGGTTGCCGCAACCCGGGCGGCCGTTTGTGCGGCGGGAACCAGGCTCCGGCGCCACACTCCTGTTTCAGTTTGACGATGACGGTCGGCTGGTCTCGGCCAGTGGTCTCGGCCCCTCCGGCTCTGTCGCGAAAGAAATCCGGATTGCCGAGATGCTGATCGAGCGCGGCGCCCGTCCCGACCCGCGCCTTCTGGCAGATGCACAGAGCAATTTGAAAAAACTTTTGAGGACCGGATAGATGACCCAGCCGATGACAATTGCCGATTTGCGCGCCCTGCGGGGTAAAAAACAGCTTTCGATGTTGCGGGTCGATACGCTCGACGAAGCCGCCGCCGCGGAACAGGCCGGAATTGACATGGTGTCTGTGCCGCCGTCTTTGCTGCTGAACCCCGGATTCCGTTCAATCGCGCCATCCGTGTTCGCCTGCCCTGGCCTCGATCTTGGGGTCTACATCACGGAAGAAGAATGCCTGAGAGCCGCATTTCAGCTGATTGGGGCCGGCGCTGATATGATCTATTGCCCACAACGACCGCAAACCATCCGCCGCCTGACGGAAGAAGGCATCCCGGCCTGCGGCCACACCGGTCTTATTCCCTCAAAGGCAACCTGGACCGGTGGATTCAAAGCGGTTGGGAAAACGATGGAGACCGCCCGGCTAGTCTGGCAGCAAGTCCGCGCCCTGGAAGAGGCCGGCGCAGTGGCGGCTGAAATCGAAGTCGTGCCGGAAGAAATCGCGTCCGAAATTGCCGCCCATACGTCTTTGTTTTTGATATCGATGGGGGCCGGAAGCGGGTGTCACGCGCAATATCTGTTTTCCGAGGATGTGCTGGGGCAAACCCGCGGACACGTACCACGCCACGCAAAAGCCTATGACAATTTCCAGGCGGAACTTGAAAAACTGCAAAAAGCACGCGTCAAAGCCTATCAGTCGTACAAGGACGAAGTGGGGAGCGGCGCCTACCCGGGACCGGAACACAAAGTCCCGGTCAAAGCCTCTGTCCTGTCTGAATTCCGAAGCTGGCTGCAGGAGACCAGCTCAGATCCGCGCTGATGACCTGCGGGCCGTCTCCTTTTTGCGCACACATCGTGTGGCCGCCCGGTTTGCAAAGCCGACCGGGCCAGGCACCAAATTCATTTGGCTCAGCCGGTGGCGGAAGGCCCCGGATGGCCCCCACGACGAAGCGAACGGTTGGGCACCGCCCCGCAACTCTCACGTACGACCAGATCGCCGTGCAGCAGGCTTGACGCCGGAGGTCTGTCGCCGCCGGTCAGGCTGTCCAGCAAAAAACCCATCGCCAACTCGCCAATCTGACCGCGGGGCTGGCGGATGGTCGTAAGCGCGGGGGTGATATTGTTTGCAAACGGAATATCGTCAAACCCAATGACCGAAAAATCTTCGGGCACCCGGTATCCCCGCAAATGCAGGGCGCTGATCACCCCGATGGCAGTGTTGTCATTGTAACAAAAGAACGCCGTCGGCAGCGTGTCCTTGATGAACAGACGTTCCACCGCTGCCCGCCCGCCTTCACTGGTGCCGTCGCCTTCAATGCGCCAGTCTCTGAGCGGCGCCGCGGCTTCTGCCAGGCCTTTCCGATAGCCATCATACCGCAGGTCCGACACAATATCGCTGCCGTCCGAAGAGACATAGACAATGTCCCGGTGCCCGAGTGACACCAGATATTCGGTCGCCATTTTTGAGGCGGCAACATCATCGACGCCAACAAAGGTCACGTTTGCCTGGCTGACAGGGCTGGTTGCGGCCACCAGCGGCGGATAGGAAGCCACCGGGGACTTGGCCCAGCCGGCAACCGGCAAATGGCCGGTCAGCAGCACCACGCCGTCGACCATGCCTGAGGACAGGAAGCGCATATGGTTTTCTTCCAGCGACACTGAGCCTTCGGTATTGCCGATCAGAACACCGTAACCCCGCTCATTGGCGACTTTTTCCAGCCCGATCAGGATGCCCGGAAAATTCGGGTCGGCAATGGACTGGGTCAGCACCATGACCATGCGCGAGCGCTGCATGCGCAAATTCTGCGCCATCGCATTCGCGGTGTAACCCGTCCTGGCGATGGCGGCGGTCACCTTTTTCCGGGTGCTTTCGGCGACTTTTTCCGGTTTGCGAATCGCGCGGCTGACCGTCGCAATGGACACACCTGCGAGCTTCGCTACATCTTCGATTGTCGCCGGTTTATTTGATTGGTCCTGCACGTGTTTTTGCCTCAGATCCAGCACCCAAGGGGCCTTGTTAGACGTTGTATTTGGTAGTCTTATCTCTGACCATACCCGTATTTCCGCTGGGTGAAAAGGTTTACAGCCCCAATGTAAAGGTTTACATAAGTTGTGAAAAGGTTTACACAGATGGAAGGATGCATGTTCAAATGCCGAAAATCTGTGACGGGAGAACGGGATGCCTGACGGGCGGATGGAGAACCACTCAGTGCTGGAAGCCGACAGGATCAGCAAGTCCTTCGGGGCTATCCCGGTTCTGTTCAGCGTCAACATGCAGATCCGTTCCGGTGAAGTTCACGCCCTGATTGGCGAGAATGGCGCCGGCAAATCCACGCTGATGAAAATCCTCTCCGGCTTTCACAACCCGACCTCCGGCAGCATTCGCTTTCAGGGCGCAGAAATATCGCTGCCCGCCAATGGCGAAGCCGAAGAAATGGGCATTGTGCTGATCCACCAGGAACTCAACCTGGCCGAACAGATGACCGTAGAAGAGAACGTTTTTCTTGGCCGCGAGATCAGCCGCAACGGCATTCTGAAACGCGATGAAATGCGCCAAACAGTGCAGCGCTATCTGGATGAGGTCGGCCTGAATATTGCCCCCACCGCGCGCATTTCCGACCTCTCAATTGCAGAAAAACAAATGGTTGAAATCGTCAAAGCGATCAGCCGTGATGCGTGCGTCCTTATCATGGACGAACCGACAGCGGTGTTGACCCAGGCCGAGACCGAGTTGTTTTTCCGCCAGGTCAGACGGTTAAAAGCCACCGGCGTGGCCATTGTTTTTGTGTCGCACAAACTCTCCGAAGTGAAAGAGATTGCCGACCGCATCACCATCCTGCGGGACGGGCAATGGATCGCCACCAAACCCGCAGCAGCCCTGACCCCGGATGCGATGGCACAGATGATGGTGGGACGTGAACTTTCTGATCTCTATCCGCCCCTGAAAGAGGCCGACGTGGATGCGGACCGTGTTCTCAGGGTCAAAAACCTGTGCTGCGATGGCGTGCGTGATGTGTCTTTTGATCTTCGCAAGGGAGAAGTGCTGGGGTTTTCCGGCCTGATCGGCGCCGGTCGCACGGCGGTGTTCGAAGCAATCTGTGGTCTTACACATATTGAAAGCGGCCAGATCCTGGTCGATGGAAAAGAGACCCGTTTTGCCTCAGTGGCCGCGGCGCGGGACGCCGGTATTGCCTATCTGACCAAAGACCGCAAAGCCAAAGGCCTGCTGCTCAGCAAGCAGATGCGGCTGAACCTCACCCTGCTGTCGCTGCCAAAATTCATCCGCCGTCTGGGCATTGTCGTGGCGGCGGAAGAGGCTGCGCTGGAGCGGGCCATCCGCCGGTTCGACATCCGTGCACTCGATCACAAAACCAAAGTCGGGGACCTCTCCGGCGGCAACCAGCAGAAACTGTTGCTGGCCAAGGTGATGGAAAGCGAACCGCGTATTGTCATCATTGACGAACCCACCCGCGGCATCGACGTCGGCACCAAGCAACAGATTTACCATTTCATTGCTGCACTGGCAGCCGAGGGCGTGTCGGTCGTGGTGATCTCGTCAGAGATGCCCGAGATCATTGGCATCAGCCACCGGGTGGTGGTGATGCGCGAAGGGCAGATCATGGGCGTTTTGACCGGCGACGACATCAACGAAAACGAAATCGTGCGTTATGCCGCAGGGTTGAAACAGGAGGCGACGATATGACCGCAGCGGCCACAAACAGCGGCAAGAAGGGACAGCAAATGCGCTTTGACATCAAGACAGCCGGCCCTGCTATCGCGTTGATCCTGCTTTGCATTATCGGATACTTGCTGAACCCGGCCTTTCTGAGCGAGGGCAATCTGGCCAATCTGCTCACGCGTTCGGCTTTTATCGGCATTATTGCGATTGGCGCAACTTTTGTTATCACCGCCGGCGGTATCGACCTGTCGGTGGGTTCCATGGCCGCCGCGATCGCGGGTGTTATGATCATCATCATGAACAGCGCCGTGGAAACGTTCGGCGGTGGTGTGACAACGGTGTTGATCGGCGCCGGTTCGAGCATCCTGCTGGGTCTTGGCGCCGGCTGGGTCAATGGCATCCTGACGACCAAGGGTAAGATCGAAGCCTTTATTGTGACGCTCGGCACCATGGGGATCTATCGCTCACTGGTGACGTATTTTGCCGATGGCGGCACCCTGTCGCTCGATTTCGCGGTGCGCGGCACTTACCGCCCGATCTATTACGACAGCTTTATCGGCCTCCCCATTCCGGTCTGGGTCTTTGCAGTGGTTTCGGTTCTGGGCTGGCTGCTGCTCAACCGCACCGCATTCGGACGCTACTGCACTGCAATCGGATCGAACGAGGCGGTTGCGGTATATTCCGCCATCAAAGTCGACCGGATAAAGACCATGACCTATGTCATCCAGGGGCTGTGTGTCTCGCTGGCGACGATCATTTACGTGCCACGGCTGGGCTCCGCATCTGCCTCGACCGGCGTGATGTGGGAACTGGAAGCGATCGCTGCGGTGATCATCGGCGGCACGGTGCTCAAAGGTGGCTACGGCCGCGTCGGTGGCACCATCCTTGGCGCTCTGATCCTGACCACCATCGGCAACATCCTGAATTTCACCGACATTATTTCGAATTATCTGAACGGCACGATGCAGGGCCTGATCATCATCATCGCTGTTTGGTTACAGCGCGGTGACTGGGGCAGCGCCAGGCGCAAGAAAACGTAAGCGTTTCACTAAGAAGCGAGGACCCTGTCCTTCCAAAGAACGAAAGAACCGGGCGCAACCGGACAGGAAAGGTGCGTCCAATCAACAAGGAGGAACTGAGATGAAACCTATTATGACCCTGGGTGCAATCGCCCTGACCGGTGCGCTGGCTTTCTCTGGCGCCACGGCACAAGAAAGATCGATCAAGATTGGTGTGAGTTATCCGACACCGACCCACGCCTGGGCCGCCGGGATGAACTGGCACGCCGAGCAAGCGGAGATACGGCTGGAAGCGCTGTACCCGGATGTGGATCTGATCCTGATCAACTCACCGGACCCAAGCGCGCAGGCCAGCGCTCTGGAAGACCTTGTCTCGATCCACCAGATCGACGCGCTGGTGGTCCTGCCCTTTGAATCTGAGCCGCTGACCGATCCGGTTTTGAACGTCAAGAAAAGCGGCGCGTTGATCACCGTGGTTGACCGTGGCCTCAGCCTGCCGGGGATTGAGGACATCTATGTCGCCGGCAACAACCCGGAACTGGGCCGCGTCTCCGCCGTCTATATGAAGACCCGCCTGAAAGAAGGCGATAATATCGTTGTGCTGCGCGGCATTCCGACGCTGATCGACAACGAACGTTATGATGCCTTCATGGCGGAGATCGAAGGCTCCGGCATCAATGTACTGGACCAGAAACACGCCAACTGGAACCGCGATGACGGTTTTGAAGTGATGCAGGATTTCCTCAGCCGTTTCCCCGATATCGATGCGGTCTGGGCTCAGGATGACGACATTGCCATCGGCGTAGTTGCGGCACTGAAACAGGCGGGCCGCGATGGCAACGGCATGTTCGTGGTCGGCGGTGCCGGTATGAAAGAAACCATCAAGAGCATCATGGACGGCGATGAGCTGATCCCCGTGGACGTGCTGTATCCACCGTCAATGATCGCAACTGCGATGGATGTCACCGTGGCCGCATTCAAGTCAAACGGTCCCGTTGCCGGGCGCTACATTCTCGGCGCCACGCTGATCACCCCGGAGAACGCAGAAGCTTTCTACTTCCCGGACTCGCCTTTCTAAGTCCTCCCGACTTTGAAAATGAGAGGGGCATTCGTGCCCCTTTCCCCCCACGCAAAAGGAATTGTCCGATGAAGACTTTGAAAGGTCCCGCGCTGTTTCTGGCGCAGTTTGCAGGCGACGCCGCCCCGTTCAACACCTGGTCAGGCATCACCAGATGGGCTGCTGAATGTGGGTATAAAGGCGTCCAGGTTCCCAGCTGGGACAGGCGTTTAATTGACCTCACCAAAGCGGCCAGTTCGCGGCAGTATTGCGATGATTTCCTGGGTATTGCGCAGGAAAACGGCGTCACGGTCACCGAACTGTCCACCCACCTTCAGGGGCAGCTGGTGGCGGTTCATCCTGCCTATGACGAAGCCTTTGACGGCTTTGCCGCTCCCGAAGTGCGCGGCAATCCCGCTGCCCGGCAAGCCTGGGCGGTTGAGCAGGTAAAACTGGCGATCACCGCAAGTTATAATCTGGGCCTGACCGCCCATGCGACTTTTTCCGGCGCCCTGGCCTGGCCATACCTTTACCCTTGGCCCCAGCGCCCTGCCGGCCTGGTAGAGACCGCTTTTGACGAATTGGCGCGGCGCTGGCGACCGATCCTGGACCACGCTGAAAACATGGGTGTTGATGTCTGTTACGAAATCCACCCCGGCGAAGACCTGCATGACGGCGTCACTTTTGAAATGTTCCTTGAGCGTGTCGACAACCATCCCCGCGCCAACATGCTTTATGATCCGTCGCATTATGTTCTGCAGTGCCTCGACTACCTCGACAATATCGACATCTACCGCGACCGGATAAAAATGTTCCACGTCAAGGATGCAGAGTTCAACCCGACCGGGCGCCAGGGTGTATATTCCGGCTACCAGAGCTGGACCGACCGGGCCGGCCGTTTCCGCTCGCTGGGCGACGGACAGGTGGATTTCGGCGCGATATTTTCCAAAATGGCCGCCAATGATTTCGACGGCTGGGCCGTGGTTGAATGGGAATGCTGTCTGAAACATCCTGAAGACGGCGCCCGCGAAGGCGCGCAGTTCGTAAAGGATCACATCATCCGGGTGACCGAAAAGGCGTTTGATGATTTTGCAGATACTGGCAGTGACGACGCCGCAAACCGGCGTATGTTGGGGATCTGACACCAGGCACATACGGGCACAGCGTGAACAGAGGGCGGCAAAATGGCGGGCGAATCTATGAGTGAACTTCAAACAGGGCCCATCCGGCTTGGCATGGTCGGCGGTGGTAACGACGCGTTTATTGGTGGCGTGCACCGGATCGCGGCACGGATCGACGGCCAGTTTCAACTGGTTGCCGGCGCGCTGTCTTCAACGCCTGAAAAAGCCCGGGCGTCGGGCCGCGCGCTTGGTCTGGATCCGGAGCGCAGCTATGATGACTTCGCCACCATGGCAGAACGCGAGAGCGCGCGGCCGGACGGGATCGAGGCGGTGTCCATCGTCACTCCAAACCACGTTCATTTTGCGGCGGCCTGCGAGTTTCTCAAACGCGGCATCCATGTCATTTGCGATAAACCCCTGACCTCAACACTTGAAGACGCGCACAAGTTGGCAGACGTCGCGGCCAGTTCTGACGCCTTGTTCATCCTGACCCATAACTACACCGGGTTCCCGATGATCCGCCAGGCCAGGGAGATGATTGCCGCCGGGGAGCTTGGGGCATTACGTGTGGTGCAGGCGGAATACGCCCAGGACTGGCTGACGGAAGCGCAGGAGGATCAGGGCAACCAGCAGGCGCAGTGGCGCACCGACCCGGCCCGGTCTGGCGCGGGTGGTTGCATCGGCGATATTGGCACCCATGCATTCAATCTGCTGAGTTTTGTCACCGGGCTGCAGGTCGACACGCTGTCGGCGGACCTGCAGAGCTTTGTCGCCGGGCGGCGGCTGGATGACAATGCGCATGTGATGCTGCGCTTCCTGGGAGGCGCGCGTGGCATGTTATGGTCCAGCCAGGTGGCGCCGGGCAATGAAAACGGGCTACGGCTGCGCATCTATGGCGCGAAAGGCGGGTTGGAATGGGCCCAGGAAGACCCGAATTATCTCTGGTATACGCCCTTTGGCGAGCCCAAACGACTGATCACCCGCAATGGTGCCGGATCCGGGCCGTCCGCTGCCAGGGTCAGCCGGATACCGGCGGGGCACCCCGAGGGGTATCTTGAAGGTTTTGCGACGATCTACGCCGAGGCGGCGCGCGCGATCCAGGCGCGGCGCAGCGGTCAGGCCGTCCCGGATGACGTCATTTTCCCCACGATTGCAGATGGTGTGCAAGGCGTGGCCTTTATTGAGGCCTGCGTGCATTCCTCGCGTGAAAACAGCGCCTGGATCAGCCTGCCTTCAGCACCGGGGAGCTGAGGCAACGGCCTGACAACTAAGGGTTCCCAGCCCATTCCAGCCAGTGCGCAAAAAACACTGGCACATGGGTGACAAACCTCAGCGAGGCTAAAGATCGTCAGGCAGAAATTCCGGACGTCGCGCCGGAAGCACCACGCGCACGAAAGGCCCCGACGCTTCACCGGCGACCCGGCCGCGATCCCGCATTCCCCCGACCTGATGCTGGCGGCGCTGACCGGCGCCGTAGGGCATTGATATATGCGAAATTCCGGAAATTGATCCGGGCGCCACATATTTGCGCCTTCAGGTCCGCGCTCTGAATATTAAAAGGACGGCACGGGACAACGGTGATACGTTTTGCAAACGACTCCGCCCGACACCCGAGACCAAAGGTTATTAAATTACATGCCCATTTAC
This sequence comes from Candidatus Halocynthiibacter alkanivorans, assembly GCF_003333265.1. Lineage (GTDB taxonomy): Bacteria > Pseudomonadota > Alphaproteobacteria > Rhodobacterales > Rhodobacteraceae > Halocyntiibacter_A > Halocyntiibacter_A alkanivorans. The sequence continues at coordinate 50,736 of NZ_QOLB01000169.1, read as the reverse complement.
CTGATCCGCCACGGACAATCCGAATTCAACGCCGCCCATACCGAAGGCGCCCCGGATCCGATGATCTTTGACGCACGGCTTACTGCAAAAGGCGTGGACCAGGCCAGAGGCGCACGTGTCCGGGCGCAGGCGCTTGGTGTTCAGCTGGTCATCGTCTCACCGCTGACCCGCGCCTTGCAGACCGCGCAGCATATTTTTGGCGATACAGCGCCGATAAAAGTCATGGCCGACCCGCGTGAAAAACTGCTGCACAGCTGCGACGTCGGCCGCCCGCCAAGTGAGTTGCAGGCCGATTTTCCCGCGCTTTCATTTGAGGATCTCGACGACACATGGTGGCATCACGGCGTCCCGAACGAGCTTGGATATACCATTGAACCACAGGACTTGTTTGCGGACAGGATGCGTGCCTTTGCCAGCACGCTTACAGCCATGTCGCCCCGCCCCATCGCAGTTGTCGGCCACGGCAATGCCTTCAGGGAATTAATTGGCTATCAGATGGAAAACTGCGAAATCTGCCCTTATCCGCAGTAGCGTTCCGTCGCCCCGCTCCGTCCGCTCCGACAGTCTTTGCGACCTCGTATGGGGCGAACAACCGCTGGAACCGCTGCGGATCAGGCCTCCGCTGCAAGCGCCGTTTCCGGGGCGCGTTCCATCCGGCGGATGGCCAGGTGCATCCAGAGGGTCGAAACCGCCACCAGCAAAAACAGCAGCATAAAGGGCGCCGTCCAGATCCCGGTGGCGTCAAGCAGCATGCCGAACGCAATCGGCAGAACGAATCCGCCCAGCCCGCCGATCATGCCCACCAGGCCACCGACAGCGCCCACATGTTGCGGATAATAGACCGGGATATGTTTAAAAACCGCTGCTGAGCCCAGGCTCATGACAAACCCCAGCGCCACCGTCAGGGCAACAAAAAATCCCAGCGAGACGCTGAAATCAAATTCGACCAGCCCGTAGATGCCCTGCACCATATAGCGGCCGCCCGGAACCCCCATCAAAAACAGCACCAGCATTGAGGTGAAAAAGGTGAAATAGATCACGTTGCGCGCGCCCCACCGGTCAGACATCCACCCCCCGAGCGCCCGGAAAACCGAACCGGGCAGCGAAAACAGACCGGCCAGAAAACCTGCGCTGGTCAGCTCCAGCCCATGGGCACCAACATAATATCGCGGCAGGAAAGAAGCGAGCGCCACAAAGGCCCCGAAAACAAAGAAGTAGTAGATGGAGAAGCGCCAGACCTGGAGATTTTTCAGCGGTGCCAGCTGCTGGGCAAGCGTCGCCTGCTGCCCGCCAGAACGCTGGCGGCGCTCTTGCACCGGGTCGGTTTTGGCGAGGAGAAAATACAGTACCGCTGTTGCCGCCAGAGCAACCGCATAGATGCGCGCCGTTCCTTCCCAGCCCAGCGCCAGCACCAGAAAAGGCGCGGCAAAATTGGTCACCGCAGCGCCGACATTGCCGGCTCCGAAAATACCCAGCGCAGTGCCTTGTTTTGCCGGCTCAAACCAGCGCGATACATAGGCGACACCGACAATGAACGAACCACCCGCAAGCCCGAGCCCAAGCGCGGCCAGCAAAAACACCTCATAACTCTGCACCGAAGTCAGCAGCCAGACCGCCAGCGCGGTGATCAACATCTGCAGCGGAAACACCACCCGGCCGCCAAAGCGTTCCGTCCAGATGCCCAGAAAGATGCGGCTGACCGAACCGGTCAGCACCGGCGTGGCCACCAGCAAACCAAACTGGGTATCCGACAGGCCGAGATCTTGTTTGATGCTGACCCCGATGATTGAAAAAAGTGTCCAAACCGCAAAGCAGACGGTGAACGCAAAGGTGCTCAGACCCAGCGCCCGGTATTGTTCTTTGGTTTGAGGAGTGGCGGTGCTCTGCATGTCAGGCTCCTGTCATTCTGCTGCGGTTAACATCGGTGTGGCGGCCAGCAGCGCCTGCAACTCCGGCTTGCAGGAGCCGCAGTTGGTGCCGGCAGCGGTTTTTCGGCCCAACGCGCTCGTGCTGCAGGCGCCGCCCTGGATCGCGGCTTCAATCGTGTGGATGCCGACGTTGAAACAGGCGCAGACGGTGCGGCCGGGATCGGGCTGATCGGACATCGGTGACCCCGCCAGCGCCACCAGCGCCGGCAGTTCGCCATTGACCTGTGCAATCGAATGGGCACGCGCCACGTCCAGCGGGTGCGGCGCCGCAAAAAACAGCCCCTTAAGTGTCTTGCCGTCATAAATGGCGACCCGCACAACGCCTTTGGCAGTATCGCACAGGATGCTGGCGTCGCCTGCGGGCAGGTTCAGCACCGCGCGGGCCTCAAATTCCCAGTCTGTGACGGGCGTGAATCCGGCCAGTTCACAGCTCCAGCCGGTGCTGCTGCGCGCCACCGCGCTATAGGCATGCGCGGGCTGCATTATGGCAGTGGACACCGCGAAGCCGTACCAGCGCGCCCTGAACGGGCGCAACGTGACCCGGCTCGCCTTCAACGCCGGCTGACCCGAGACCGGATCGACACGCCCCTCAACCAGAGCGTTGACCCGCCCGGCAGAAGCGTTGCTGCCGCTCCAGTGCATCGGCACAAACACCATGCCGCGGCGGATATCCGCGGAGATCCTGATGCGCACCACCGCGCGTCCCTGCGGCGCGTTGAGCTCCACCAGCGCGCCCTCCTCCACGCCGGCATCCGCAGCGTCCTGCGGGTGGATTTCCGCGAACGGTTCACTCAGGTGCTGGCTCAGCCGAGCAGATTTACCGCTGCGGGTCATGGTGTGCCACTGGTCGCGGATGCGACCGGTGTTCAGAAGATATATCCCACCAACGGCCGCGGGGACGGGCGTCGGGGCGATGGGCAGCATCTGTGCCCTGCTATCGGCGTGAAAAAAGCCGCCCTTACCAAACAAGCGTCCGCCAGCGGGCTGATCAACGGTGACCGGCCACTGCACCGGGGTGAAAGCGGCATAATTGGCGTCGCTTATTCTGGCGAGGCCACTTATGTCAAAATCGCGGCCCAGTGCCGCCGCCTGACCCGAAAGCGCAGCGTATTCGCGAAATATCTCTGCCGGGCCACTGTAGGAGAACGCATCCTCCCAGCCCATGCGCTGCGCCACCTGGCACAGGATCTGCCAGTCCGCGCGGGCCTCGCCCGGTGCCGGCAAAAAGGCGCGTTGCAGGCTGATGCGGCGCTCAGAGTTGGTGACGGTACCGGTTTTTTCACCCCAGGTGGTGGCGGGCAGCAGCACGTCCGCCAGTGCGGTGGTATCGGTGTCGGTGACATCAGAGGCCACGCAGAACGGTACTTTGGCGATGGCCTGAGCCACAAAATCAGAATCCGGCATCGACACGGCCGGGTTGGTGCCAATGATCCACAGGGCTTTAATTTTGCCGCTGTCACAGGCGTTAAACAGGTCCACCGCTTTCAGACCCGGACGGGTGCAGATCGTCGGCGACTGCCAGGCCTGCTGCACCACGTCGCGGTGCGCCGGGTTCTCAATGTCCAGATGGCAGGCCAGCATATTGGCCAGGCCGCCCACTTCGCGCCCACCCATTGCATTGGGCTGGCCGGTGACGGAAAACGGCCCCATGCCAGGGTGCCCGATACGGCCGGTCGCCAGATGGCAGTTGATGATCGCGTTCACCTTGTCGCTGCCACAGGCCGACTGGTTTACGCCCTGGGAAAAGATGGTCACCACTTTGCGCGATCCGATCCAGAGATCGTGAAAGGCAGAAATCTCCTCTGCACTCAGACCCGCATCCGTCGGATCACTGTCGCGCGCAGCCGCAAGTGCGGCGTCAAAACCACTGACGTGGCGTTCGACATAAGCCCTGTCGACCGCGCCGCGACGCTCGATTTCGGCAAGCAGGCTGTTGAACAGCGCGCTGTCCCCGTCCGCCCGGACTGGCAGGTGCAGATCGGCGCCGTCAGCGGTTTTGGTGCGACGGGGATCAATCACCACAAGTTTCATCTGCGGCCGCTCTGCCCGGGCCGCGCTCAGGCGCTGAAACAGCACCGGGTGGCACCAGGCCAGGTTGGAGCCGACCAGAACCACCAGATCCGCCTGCTCGATATCCTCGTAATTTCCGGGAACCGTATCTGTACCAAAGGCGCGTTTGTGGCCGGCGACGGTGGAGGCCATGCAGAGCCGCGAATTGGTGTCGATATTGGCGGAGCCGATAAACCCTTTCATCAGCTTGTTGGCGACGTAATAATCTTCAGTCAGCATCTGACCCGAAACATAAAATGCCACGCTGTCCGGCCCGTGATCTCGGATCGCGTCGCTGAACTTGCCAGCTACCAGATCAAGCGCCTCTGCCCAGCTTGCCTGCTTGGTATGAATGCGAGGTGCCAGCACCCGCCCCTCCAAACCCAGAGTTTCGCCCAGGGCGGCGCCCTTGGAGCACAGGCGGCCAAAGTTGGCGGGGTGTTCCGGATCGCCCTTTATGCTGCCGTCGGCACTGACCAGCAAGCCACAGCCGACACCGCAATAGGCGCAGGTGGTGCGTGTCTCGCTCATGCGACTGCCTTTGCCGCCAGCCGGGTCGCGTCCAGCAGGATACGGCCCTGTTCTACCCGGACCTGATGGGTGGCCACCTGACCTTCATCCGCGCCCAGTGCCAGGCCAGTTTCCAGGCTGATCACCCAGCTGTGCAGGGGGCAGGTTACTGAGGCGCCATGCACGATGCCTTCAGAGAGGGCGCCGTTTTTATGGGGGCAGGAATCGTCCAGCGCAAAGACCTGATCCTCACCAGTGCGAAAAATCGCCACACAGCCCAGCCGGGTTTTGACAACACGTGCGCCCTGGCGGGGGATGTCATTTAAAGCGGCAATATCGATCCAGGCATTCATTCTGCAGCCTCCAGGGTCAGGTCAGTCAGGGGTGCCCATTTTTTCTCTTTGAATTCAGGGGTGGATTCGGCAGCCCAGGGATCCTGGCGATAGACCGACTGGGAAAGTTCAAACCGGGCACAAAGCGCGGCGCGCTGTTCCGGATCGTCAACAACACGGGCCTTCACCCAGTCCAGCCCCACTTTGGCGACCCATTTATAGGCCCGGTGCAGATAGCGGGCGTTTTCACGATAGAGCTGCACAAAAGCGACGGTGACATCGATGGCCTCTTGTTCGGTTGCGACTTTGGCCAGCGCTTCGGTCTGTTTCAGCTCCATGCCCGCCGCGCCTGCAACGCTGACTTCAAAGCCGCTGTCGACACAGATGATACCAATGTCTTTACAGGTGGCTTCGGCGCAGTTGCGCGGACAGCCCGACACGCCCAGTTTTACCTTGTGTGGCGTCCAGCTGCCCCAGAGGATTTTTTCCAGCTTGACGCCAAGCCCGGTGCTGTCCTGGGTGCCAAAGCGGCAGAAATCAGTGCCGACGCAGGTTTTCACCGTGCGCAGCCCTTTGGAATACGCGTGCCCCGACACCATGCCGGCCTCGTTCAGATCGGCCCAGATGTCAGGAAGGTCTTCCTTCTTCACCCCCAGCAGATCGATCCGCTGACCACCGGTGACTTTCACCGCCGGTACGTTGTATTTGTCCGCCGCATCGGCAATCGCGCGCAACTCGTCCGGCGTGGTCATGCCACCCCACATCCGTGGCAGCACCGAAAATGTGCCGTCTTTCTGGATATTGGCGTGGTTGCGCTCATTCACAAACCGGCTTTGCGCATCGTCCGCATAGTCCAGCGGCCATTCCGCGATCAGATAGAAGTTCAGCGCCGGGCGACAGCTGGCACAGCCGCAAAGCGAGCTCCAGCCGCATTCCTGCATCACCGCCGGCATCGTTTTCAACGCCTGGGATTTGATGATCCGGCGCACGTCCTCATGAGTCAGAGTGGTGCAACCACACATTGGCGACTCAGCCGGAACGACAAAACCATCCCCCAGGGTGCTGGCCAGCACCTGCTCCACCAGGCCAGAACAATTGCCGCAGGAAGCCGAAGCTTTGGTCACCGCTTTGATGGCAGCAAGATCGGTGGCACCATCGCTGATCGCGGTGACGATACTGCCTTTGCACACGCCGTTGCAGCCGCAAATTTCCGCGTCCAGCGGCAATGCCGCAACAGCCGCCAGCGGGTCGGCCTGGGCCCCACCCTGAAACGCAGGACCAAAGATCAGCGTGTCGCGGATGTCGCCGATGTCTTCGCCCGCTTTCAGCTTGGCAAAGAACCAGCTGCTGTCGCTGGTATCGCCATACATCACCACACCGATGATTTTGTCGTCGCGCAGAATGATACGTTTGTAAATGCCACGCGCCGGGTCGCGGAACACGATATCTTCGCGCCCCTCGCCCTCGGCAAAATCACCGACTGAGAACAGATCAACGCCGGTGACCTTCAGCTTGGTCGACACAGCAGGCGCCACGAAGGCGGCCGGTTCATCAATCAGGCTCTGCGCCAGCACCTTTGCCATATCAAACAGCGGCGCCACCAGGCCATAGACCGTTTCATTGTGCTCGACACATTCGCCCACCGCCAGGATATCCGGGTCGGACGTCTGCATTGCATCATCCACAACGATGCCGCGCTCCACATGCAGCCCGGCGTCGGTGGCAACGCGGGTTTCAGGGCGGATACCCGCGGCCATAACCACCAGATCAGCGCCCAGAATCGTGCCGTCTTCAAGCAACACCGCATCGACGTGCTCTTTGCCCAGGATGGCTTTGGTGAAGGCTTTGCAGATCACCGTGATGCCGCGGCTTTCCAGCTCTTTCTGCAGTAGATACCCCGCGGCAGGGTCAAGTTGACGCTCCATCAGATTGCCCATCAGGTGCAGCACGGTCACTTCCATGCCCTGCCCGTTCAGCGCCGCCGCGGCCTCAAGCCCCAGCAGACCACCGCCAATAATAACCGCTTTGCCGCCGGGTTTACGGGCGGCGGCAAGCATCTGCTCCACGTCATCCATATCGCGGAAGCCGATAACGCCAGGCAGATCATTGCCCGACACCGGAATGATGAAAGAGGCCGAGCCGGTGGCGATCACCAACTTGTCGTACGGCGTCACACCCGCAGCGCTGACAATGTGTTTTTGCGAGCGGTCAATTTTCACCACTGGTTCGCCAAAACGGCAGGTAATGCCCTGATCGCGGTACCAGGCCGCATCATGGGTGACGATCTCATCATAAGATTTTTCGCCGGCCAGAACCGGGCTCAGCATGATGCGGTTATAATTGCCGCGCGGCTCGGCGCCAAACAGGGTGATGTCATAAGCATCTGGTGCGATCCCGGTCAGGCTCTCCAGCATCTGGCCCGATGCCATGCCAGCACCAATAACGACAAGTTTGCGGGTCATGGGGGGATCTCCTTCAGGGGTATCGACTCAGAACAAGGCTTGTTGACCTGTGATACGGCTTGAGCGCGTTGCTGTATGTTGCTAAGAAATCAGCCATGCGTTGCAAAAACTGCAACACAACAGCTAAGACACGGATCCAAAGCAGAGATGCGACACCTTCTGGTCCTGAAATACATCGAAAAAATCGCCCGCACCGGCTCGCTGCGCAGCGCTGCCGAAGAGCTGGGCATTACAGCCTCCGCCCTGAACCGGCGGATTCTGAGCATTGAAGAAGAGCTGGGCGTCGAAATATTTGAACGCCACCCCGCCGGTCTTCGCCCCAATATCGCCGGTGAGATTCTGCTCAAACATATCCGTGACCAGCTTGCCGACATGGACCGGGTCAAGTCGCGCATTGCAGACTTGTCTGGCATGCGTGCCGGCCATATCAACATCGCCACCACACGCGAGGTGGTGCAATTTTTTCTGCCGGCGCTGATCAAACAACACATGGCTGAATTTCCAGCGGTGACCTTTGGCGTCAATCTTTGTGAGCGTGGCGAAGCAGAAGCTTCACTGCTGGACAACAGTAATGACATTGCCATCGTCTTTGACCCCCTGAGGCAGAAAGAGCTGCAGACGGTCGCCTCTGTTGCTCAGCAAATGTATTGCATCATGTCCACAGAGCACCCGCTGGCCGGCAAGGAATGGCTGAAAATCTATGATTGCGCCGATTACCCGATGTATCTTCCCAAACGCCCGGAAGGCATTCGTCAGGTGCTCGACAGTATCGCGGCAAAGGTCGGCATCACATTGGCGCCGGCGCTGGAATCCAACAGTCTGGATCTGTTGCGCCTGATGGCCCAGGACAGCCAGGCTTTAACTTTCGCGCTGGAGGTAAATTTGCGCCCGGAACTTGCGAAAGACCGGCTGGTGGCGGTGCCGCTTGATTCACAGGGCCTTGCAAAAGGCCTGCTGGTTGCCGGTCATCTGCGTGGGCGAACGCTCCCTGTCGCCGCGGCGCGTTTTCTGGAAAATGTAAGCAAAATCCTGGCGCTGAAATATTCGTGACGCCTGGCAACAGCGACCACAGGTGGCTGGTTTCAAAACCTGTGCTGTGGCCTCCCGCCCGCAGGCTGGGCGCCGGCAACCACGGTTGCTCAGCTGGCCTATGAGTTCCACTCTTTGGAGGGAATCCCCGTTCCCACTCTGTAGGCAAACTTATGGTTTTGCCTTGGTGGCAACGGGTTTCGTGCTACTCAAATAATGTTGCGCCATTGATCGCCAGCGCTGTTGTTTATCTGCTAACAGCGGTTGACGGTCCAGCCGATTGAGTCGGAGATTTATCCGTGCAGTTGTTTGGGTTAGTGGTAAATTCAGTCAGTCTGCGAGTTACCGGATCCTCATAGACATGGAGTTCACGGAAACAGGGCGCTTCAAATCGCGAAGGCGAATATTCGTCTAAAGCCACCCTCTGTGTGGAAGTGGCATTTGATGGCGCCGGTGCACTGCCTGCGAAGTGGCATATCCCGTCAGCTCCACGGAACCAACCCGTTGAACAGTAGCTCGTATTGGCAACAGGTGACGATGTGGTACGGCTGCTCGGAGCCTGGTCAGCAAGCATGCTTTCGAATGTTTCGCCCGCAGCCCGGCGTTTGGCGCCCCTGCTAAACCGGGCGTCCGCTTCTGCGATCTGAGCGGATGTAAGCCCGTTACCGTATGCGCCTGAATACTCATAAACTGGTGTACGCAAATTACTGGAGCCATCGCCGCATCCGACAACCAGAAGAACAGACGCAGCCAAGATCAGAAGGTTTTTCATTGAATTAGCCAATCGATTTGAAAAGCTTACAGTTAGTGGAACTTCTAGATTGGGTCAAGCGCACCGGAATGTAGTGACACTGCAGCAAAGAATTAGACAGAAATAAAAACTGAGCAGCGCTTTTGGGGTATTTCGGTGCTATTTGTCGGTCTAGACCGGAGCGCCGCGAAGTCGGCCTACAGGTCTTTCCCCATTGGCGACAAACTGTACCAAAAGCAAACTGTGCTACTGAATCGCTTGATCGGGGCGCAGCCGCGCCAGCTGTTCCATTCAACACGGATCTGAGCAAAAAAGGCGGATACGAAAGTATATAAATTGTCTTTCGCACCAACAAAAATGGCGCGAAAGACCAGGGCACATCTACGCAAAGCCTGGCTCGGAACGCAAATCTATGTGCATCCTCTCAGTGGATCAGAAATCGAGGTTTTCAACGCTAAGCGCGTTTTGCTGGATGAATTCGCGGCGCGGCTCCACCACATCGCCCATCAGCTTCGTGAATATGTCGTCAGCCTCGGCCATATCATCCACTTTTACCTGCAACAGAGTGCGCGCATCCGGATCCAGCGTGGTTTCCCAGAGCTGATCGGGGTTCATCTCGCCCAGACCTTTGTAACGCTGCAGCGACAGGCCTTTTTCGCCCTCCGCCAGGATAGCGGCAAGCAGATCGCCAGGGCCGTGGATCACGGTTTCGCGGTCTTTGCGCACCAGGTGCGACGGATCACGAAACACCTCGCCGGCCTCCTGAGCCGACTGGTTCAGACGCCGGGCTTCTCCGGAGCGCAGAATGGCGCCGTCCAGCGTGCGCACCTCTTCCACACCACGCAGGATCCGGGTCAGACGAATGCCGGCATCCTGGGTCTGACGCCCCTGCCAGCCCTGCTCATATTCCACTGCGATCTGGTCCAGACGTTTGGCCACCAAATCGGCCACACCCTGGGGATCCGCATCAACCCGGCCTGGCTCAAACGCTCCGGCCAGCGCCGCCTGCTCCAGGATATGACGCGGGTAATGCGTTGGGAACGCGTCCAGAATGCGTTTGAACTGACGCGCGCCAGTAACAACACGGTTCAGATCCTGCCCGGCGATCTCTTCGCCGTTGGTCAGGCGCAGGGTGGCGCCCTCGACACCCTGGTTCACCAGGTAGTCATCCATCGCCGCCTGGTCTTTCAGATAGACCTCCGACTTGCCGCGCGACACTTTGTAAAGCGGCGGCTGGGCGATATAGAGGAATCCGCCTTCGATCAACTCCGGCATCTGACGGAAAAAGAAAGTCAGCAACAGGGTGCGGATATGGGCCCCGTCGACGTCGGCATCGGTCATGATGACGATTTTATGATAGCGCAGTTTCTTGATATCAAACTCATCCCGGCCAATGCCGGTGCCAAGCGCCATCACCAGGTTGCCGATCTCCTGGCTGCCCAGCATACGGTCGAACCGGGCCCGTTCCACGTTGAGAATTTTACCTTTGAGTGGCAAAATAGCCTGGGTCTGACGGTCGCGGCCGGTCTGGGCGGAGCCACCGGCAGAGTCCCCTTCCACCAGGAAGACTTCGGTTTTGGACGGGTCTTTCTCTGAGCAGTCCTTGAGCTTGCCAGCGAGGAAATTGACGTCCAGCGCCGATTTGCGCCGGGTCAGCTCGCGGGCTTTGCGTGCCGCTTCGCGGGCCTGAGCGGCCTCAACAATCTTGGAGACAATCATTTTGGCTTCAGCAGGGTGTTCGCCGAACCATTCGGTCAGCTTCTCGTTCATCAGGCTTTCCACCACCGGGCGCACTTCTGAACTCACCAGCTTATCTTTAGTCTGCGACGAAAATTTCGGGTCCGGCACTTTTATCGACAGCACAGAGGTCAGACCTTCACGGGCATCGTCGCCGGTAAAGCTGATCTTCTCTTTTTTGGCGATGCCGGTGGCCTGGGCATAGGCGTTAATTGAGCGGGTCAGCGCCCCGCGGAAACCGGCAAGGTGACTGCCACCGTCGCGCTGGGGAATGTTGTTGGTAAAGGGCAGAACAGATTCATGATAACTGTCATTCCACCACATGCCGACCTCGACAGTGATGCCGTCTTTTTCGCCGGTGATAAAAATCGGTTCGTCCAGCAGGGGTGTTTTGTGACGGTCGAGGTAGCGCACGAATTCTTTGACGCCGCCATCATAAAACAACTCGCTGCGCAGATGCTCGACCGGGCGTTCGTCCACCAGGATAATTCTGACCCCGGAATTCAGGAATGCCAGTTCGCGAAGGCGTTTTTCCAACGTTTCGAAACTGTATTCCAGGTTGGAAAACGTGTCGGTCGACGCGAGGAAACGAACCTCAGTGCCTTTGCGGCCGTTGGCATCGCCCACTACACGCAGAGATTCGGTGGTATCGCCATGACCAAAACGCGCGACATGTTCTTTGCCATTGCGCCAGATCCGCAGTTCCAGCCAGACCGACAAAGCGTTCACTACCGAAACGCCGACGCCATGCAGGCCGCCAGAGACCTTGTATGAATTGCTGTCAAACTTACCACCCGCATGAAGCTGGGTCATGATAACCTCGGCAGCAGAAACGCCTTCTTCAGGGTGAATATCGACCGGAATCCCGCGCCCGTTGTCTGACACTGAAACAGAGGAATCTGCGTGGATGGTGACGCTGACATGATCGGCATGACCGGCAAGCGCTTCATCGATACCGTTGTCGACCACCTCGTAGACCATATGATGCAGGCCGGAGCCGTCGTCCGTGTCGCCAATATACATGCCGGGACGCTTGCGTACAGCTTCCAACCCTCTGAGAACCTTAATAGAATCTGCACCGTACTCTTCTGAGGCCTGCTGGGCTTCCGACATTCGAACGTTCCTTCGTATATTTGTCGTTTTTATACGATGTCACAGGGGGGATGTCACGCAGATCAGCACGTTTTTGCCGGGACTGCAGCTCAGGTAAAGGGGAGAACAAACGCCACAAAGATCAGCAGGATTCCAGCGGTCCTGTTCATCCGCTTCAGCGCCCGGGGCGAGCTGAGCACATTGCACACGTGGTGGATCGAAAAGGCGAAAACCAGGTTGCCCAGAAACGGCACCACCATCGACATCGCCACGATGGCAGCGATGTCGTATCGGGTGATCTGACTGATGTCGAAAAACCCGGGCAGCACCCCCATATAAAACAGTATCGCTTTGGGGTTGCCAATGATCACCACCAGCCCGGCCAGAAAACCGGCCAATACACCGGGACGGGTCAGACGGCTGTCACTGGAAATGGTTTTATCCGCGTGGCGCAGGATCAGACCGCCCATGACCAGAAACACTGCGCTGGCGACATATCGCAGGATCAAAAGGAACCCTTCAATCTCCTGCACCGCCCAGGCCACGCCAAGTATTGCCAGCAACGGCCAGAGACCGTCTCCGATCACCACTCCGAGCGCCAACGGCCAGGCTGCGGCAAAGCCACCGGACAGCGAGCGCGCCACCAGTGCAACCCAGACCGGCCCCGGCGTCAGAAAGATCAGAAACAGCGCACCAGCATAAAGCAGAAGATCAAAAGGGGATATTGTCATGGGACCTGCGCTTTGAATAACCGGGCCGGGACGCCCCCTGAGAGGCCCGACCATTGCGATTTTCGATTTCAGTTGCAAGCACAGTTCTACAACGGCCGGCCCAAACGTCATCCGAGCGAGGACAGACCGCCGTTTTCACTGACGTGAATGCGCCCGGCACGGGGGCCGAGCGCGGCAAACAGGCTGTCTTCGGTGCCGGTCATAAAGGCCTGAGCCCCCAGCGCGCATATCTCGTCATACAGGGCCGTCCGGCGTTCTGCATCCAGATGCGCCGCGACCTCATCCAACAGCAAGACCGGCGGCGTGCCCCGGTCCTGCGCCAACGCCCGGCCATTGGCCAGTATAAGTGAGATCAGCAGCGCTTTCTGCTCCCCGGTGGAACAGTGACGCGCTTCAACGCCTTTGGCCTCATAAGTGGCGGCCAGGTCAATGCGGTGCGGCCCGACCAGGGTGCGTCCGGCGGCCAGATCCCGGCTGCGTCCCTCCATCCAGGCGGAGCGCAACTCGTCGACGCCCTGCGGATCATTGCCCTCTTCAGGGGCCTCAATACAAAGCCCGGCGGCCGGAAAAGCGGTCTGCGCCCCCTGTTGCGCCAGGCGCAGACGCTCAAGCACCCTTGCGCGACTGGCAATCATCAAAGCACCAGCGCGGGCCATCTGATCTTCAACCGCATTGTACCAATGAGGGTCCCGCACCTGATCCTTCAGCATGCGGTTGCGCTCGCGCATGGATTTCTCATAGCTGAGCGCCGCGTCGCCATGGCCCGGCTCAAAGCTCAGCACCAGCCGGTCCAGAAACCGCCTCCGCCCCTCAGCACCTTCGATCCACAGCCGGTCCATCGCCGGAATCAGCCAGACCACCTGCACCAGGCGTCCGAGCGCGCTTTGTGTCGCCGCTTTGCCGTCAATGCGCACCTGGCGCGCCGCACCCGGTGCGGCGCGGGTTTCGATCTCATACTGCTGGCCAAGCCGGTCCAGCACCGCCGAAACTTTCCACCCCAGCCGTTCGGGTCTGCGCGCAATGTCATCACTGGCAGCACGGCGCATACCCCGCCCTGGCGACAGCAGCGACACCGCCTCCAACAGGTTGGTTTTACCGGCGCCGTTGGCGCCATAAATCACAACAGGCCGCCCGTCCAGTTCCAGACAAGCGGCCTTATGAGATCGGAAATGCGACACTGTCAGTGATCTGAGAGACAGACCCGCCACGCGGCATCCCCTTGTTTCGTTTCTGAGTTTCTTTTTGGCACAAATATCCGCGCCGCAGGCAAGACCGACGGCGCAGCGGCGGCTAAACCCGCATCGGCATGACCACATATAGCGCGGAGGTGTCATTGCCTTCACGCATCAGGGTCGGGTCGCCGGAACTGTTGAACATGAACACCGCGTTTTCACGATCAACCTGATTGGCAATTTCCAGCAGGTATTTGGCGTTAAAGCCGATTTCCAGCCGCTCATCCCCGTAAGCCACTGCCAGTTCTTCTTCGGCAGCCCCGGAATCCGGCGCGTTCACCGACAGAACCAAACGGTCTTCGTCCAGCGACAGCTTGACTGCGCGGGAACGCTCAGAAGACACCGTGGCCACCCGGTCAACCGCCTTGGCAAACTCGGCCGCATCGACTTCCAGCTTGCGGGTGTTGCCCTGGGGAATCACCCGTGTGTAATCCGGGAACGTGCCGTCGATCACTTTGGACGTCAGCGTGACGTCCGGGGTGGCAAAGCGCACTTTGGTTTCAGAGACAGAAACAGCAATCATCATCTCGTCATCATCCAGCAGTTTGCGCAACTCGCCGACAGTTTTACGCGGCACAATCACACCGGGCATATCCAGCGCATTGTCAGGCATCGGAGCATCAATCCGCGCCAGCCGGTGCCCGTCAGTGGCGACACAGCGCAGCACACGACCGTTTTCGCCATCGGCGATATGCATATAAACACCGTTCAGGTAATACCGGGTCTCTTCTGTCGAGATGGCAAATCTGGACTTGTCAAACAAGCGCCGCAACACAGGCGCCAGGATGGTGAAGTTTGACGAATATTCAGAAGAGGCCATCACTGGAAAATCTTCTTTTGGCAACGTCGCCAGCGAGAAGTTGGAACGGCCGGCCTCGACCGTCAGACGCCCGGTGGTGCCGTCATCGGTCAGCGTGACCAAAGCGCCGTCAGGCAGTTTGCGCACGATTTCATGCAGGGTCACTGCCGAAACCGTGGTTGATCCGGCGCGCTCAACCATCGCGGCGCCCTTGTCGATCACTTCAATATCCAGATCCGTGGCCCGGAAGGACGCGCTGGCGCCTTCGGCTTCGATCAGCACATTGGCAAGGATCGGAATAGTGTTGCGGCGTTCGACAACTGACTGTGCCTGGCCAATGGCCTTCAGAAGCGTACCGCGTTCAATGCTGATTTTCATGCCACCCTCGCAAACATAATCCGGGTGGACGAAAGTAACGCAATTGCCGCCCGGCTCAAGTCTTTTCTTTGAAACGGACTTTCTGTTGAAGTGACGGGGGCGTCAAGACCCCCGCGCCACTTGTTTCAGGCTTCGAGGGCCCGGCGCAACAGTTCCAGGTCTTCGGCAAGCTGATTGTCGAGGCCTTTGAGTTCTTCGATCTTTTTCACCCCGTGCATCACGGTGGTATGGTCGCGACCGCCAAAGCGCCGGCCGATTTCTGGCAGGCTGCGCGAGGTCAGCTGTTTTGACAGATACATCGCCATCTGACGTGGACGCGCAATGGCACGCACCCGCTTTGGGCCGATCATATCGGAGAGGCGAATGTTGTAATGCTCCGACACTTTGCGCTGGATTTCTTCAATGGTAACTTTGCGGTCAGAGGCGCGCAACACGTCGGCCAGACAGTCCTGAGCCAGTTCCAGGGTAATCTCACGCCCCACCAGCGACGCAAAGGCAAACAGCCGCATCAGCGCGCCTTCAAGCACACGCACATTGGTGGTGATCCGGTGGGCGAGGAATTCCAGTACGCCGGGGGTGATTTCCAGCCCCGGATATTGCACCCGGTAATTTTCGACCTTGGTCTGCAGCACACCCAGACGCAATTCATAATCCGTCGGGTGCAGGTCGACAACCAGGCCACATTGCAGACGCGATTTGATCCGGTCTTCCAGGTCTTTGATTTCGCCGGGGGCACGGTCGGCGGAAATGATGATCTGTTTGTTCTGATCCACCAGCGCATTAAAGGTGTGGAAAAATTCTTCCTGAGTGGAATCCTTGCCGGCGATGAACTGCACATCATCCACCATCAGAACATCAACCGAGCGGAAGATCTGTTTGAAATCCATCATCTGCTTGTCACGCAGTGCCTGGACAAACCGGTACATGAACTGCTCAGCCGACAAATAGACCACGCGAAGCTCCGGGCTGCGGGTCTTCAGCTCATTTGCAATCGCATGCATCAGATGGGTTTTGCCAAGCCCGACGCCGCCATAGAGGAACAGCGGGTTGAAAGTGACCGGTCCGCCTTCGCCAACGCGGCGGGCGGCGGCGTGGGCCAGTTCGTTTGGCTTGCCGACAACAAAATTGTCAAAGGTGAAACGCGGGTCAATCGGTGCACCAGGCAATTCCGAGACGCTGCGCGCTGGTGCGGCCCTGGCCGAAAGCGTTGGCGCGTTCCCGGCGACGGGTCTGACCGCGTCCACTCTGACAGCCGCTGGTTTCACAACAGCACCGCCCCGTGCGGGCACCGTGAACTCCACCCGGCTGACCGATTTTCCGGTCGCCACCATCCGCTGCAGGATCTGGTCGCCAAAATTGCGCGACACCCAGTCCCCCATAAAATTTGTCGGCACAAAGAAGGTGGCAACCCCTTCTTCCAGCCCGCTGAATTCAAGTGGCTCAATCCAATTGGTGTAATTGTTCCGCCCAACAACCCCAAGCAGCTCTTCGCGCACGCGTCCCCACGTTTCTTCCGTCATGTCCACATCGACCCAATATTATTATTCGTTAGTTTAGGACTGACACCAGGCCAGCCCACGGGATTTCCAGCCGTTGCTGGCTCCCCGGTGATGTTGCGGATCAAGATCGCCTTCAAAACCTTCTGCCACATTCAGACACGTCACCTGTTTGCCCGCAGCGGACAAATGGGCGACTATCGCCTCTGCTGCATGCAGAGAACGGACACCTGATCGGCACATGAACAAAAGCGTATCGGGAACGTCCCCCCCGAGAGCCTCAATAACTTGCTCACAAAAAGCCTGATTTGCGGACATCCCGGGATAGCGGGCCCACTCAACACAGATGAGTGAACGGCCCAAAGCCGAAAGGTCAGGAACACCGACGAAAGCCCATTCCGCCTGCGTCCTAACATCTACGAGCATGGCCCCTGTGTCATTAGTCAAAAGTTCCCACGCTTCGGACGGGTTAACCGCGCCGATGCCCGGGCCAGAGCCGGTGTTCATATAGATGTCCTCAAATCGATCGTGAATCGCACCTGTAAACTAGCAATCAGCAAAGTGACCGCGCAACAGAACTCTGATCTTGACTCAGGCTTTGAGGAAAAGAATCCCTGACTGCGGCAAATCGGCAAAAACCGTGTTTTTTGCACCACCGACCTGGAACGCAAAAAGCGCGCCCTGGGGCGCGCTCTTCAGTCCTGAAAGATCAGGAATTGGTTTTAAGCAGCGATTGCTTTAACCCGTGCCGACAGACGCGAAATTTTGCGTGCGACAGTATTCTTGTGCATGATGCCTTTGGTCACGCCGCGCATCAGCTCAGGCTGAGCTTCGCGAAGTGCGGCTGCTGCCACTGCTTTGTCGCCACCTTCGAGCGCTTCTTCTACTTTACGCAGGAAGGTCCGGATGCGCGAGCGACGCGCTTTGTTTACTGCAGCCCGACGTTCGTTTTGGCGGGCACGTTTTTTAGCCTGAGGCGTATTTGCCATGATGCGAGTTCCCACTGTTCGGGTTCGTTGAAATCTGAGACTGAGCCTTTAGAGACGAGTCGGGGGTGAGTCAACTGCCAGCAACCACTTTTCGCCGGCTGGCAGCCGTCCAGAGCTTTATTTATCGCGGAATTGCGGCTGACGCTTCTCCAGAAACGCCTGCATGCCTTCTTTCTGGTCTTCGGTGGCAAACATCGAATGGAACAGACGGCGCTCAAACAAAAGCCCTTCAGCCAGCGTGCCCTCATAGGCGCGGTTCACCGCTTCTTTGGCTGCCAGAATCGACGGCATCGATTTTTCGGCTATTTTGCCAGCGGCGGCCAGCGCTTCTTCGACCAGTTTCTTGGCGGGCACGATGCGCGACACCAGGCCGGAGCGTTCGGCTTCTTCCGCATCCATGAAACGCCCGGTCAGGTGCATTTCCATCGCTTTAGACTTGCCGACAAAGCGAGTCAGGCGCTGGGTACCACCAATGCCGGCAATCACACCCAGATTGATTTCAGGCTGACCAAATTTGGCCGTGTCTGCCGCGATAATGAAATCACACATCATCGCCAGTTCGCAGCCCCCGCCCAGCGCATAGCCGGCCACAGCGGCGATCACAGGTTTGCGCACCGTCTGGATGGCCGTCGCCTGGGCGCCAAACAAATCGTCGGTGAACACGTCATTAAACGTTTTGTCCGCCATTTCCTTGATGTCCGCACCTGCGGCAAAGGCTTTTTCCGACCCGGTCAGGACAATCGCCCGGACTTTGTCATTTTTCTGGGCGCTCTCCAGCGCCACGGCCAGTTCGCCCAGCAATTCCGAATTCAGCGCATTCAGCGCGTCCGGCCGGTGCAGCCGGATCAGGGCAACGTGGTCTTCAACCTCGACGATCAGAGTCTTATAGGCCATCTGTGACGCCTTCTTTGGTTTCCGTTGACTGCGAGTCCTAGCATCCCAGACGTTTCCCGCAAGCTATCTTTGACATAGCGGGCAGAAGAAACTTGAACGACCCGACTGGTTAATTCTGACGATAACCCCGTCGCAACCCGGAGTGACGCAGGGGCAGGCCTCGCGACCGTATACCGCAAAGGAATGTTGAAAATATCCAAGCTTTCCATTAACTTGCTTATAATCCTTTAGCGAAGATCCGCCCGCATCGATCGCCTCTGACAGCACATCCCGGATGATCGGAACCAGCGCTGCTACCGCCGGCGCAGCGATCTGTCCTGCGTGTTTTTTTGGCGGAATTCCGGCCCGGAACAGCACTTCGCAAACGTAGATGTTGCCCAGGCCAGCGACGATTCCCTGGTCCAGCAGCGCCGATTTAACCGGCGTTTTTTTACCCTTGAACCGCTCAACCAGGTAAGGGCCGTCAAAGGCGTTGCCAAGCGGTTCGGGCCCCAGCACTGCAATCAGCGGGTGCTGGGCGAGAGTGGCGGTGTCAATCAGATCCATCGCCCCGAACCGGCGGGCATCATTGAAGGTGATCCGGGCGCCGTTTGCCATATCCAGCACCACATGATCATGTTTCAGCGCTGCCGGGTGATCGTGGTGAAACTGACCGAGAGGATCACCTGAGACCTGCATCCGCCCCGACATGCCAAGGTGAATCAGCAGCGTTTCGCCGCGGTCCAGATCGGCAAGAATATATTTTGAGCGCCGGCGCAACCGCTCCACCCGCGCGCCCCTCAGCCGCGCCGCCATATTGTCGGGAAACGGCCAGCGCAGCCCCTCACGGCGTATATCGGCCGCTTTGATCACCACACCCTCCATCGCAGGCGCAAGCCCGCGACGCACGGTTTCGACTTCGGGCAGTTCAGGCATCTGGCGCTCTTTCCTCAATCAGGATCCAGCCGCAGTGTAAACATTCCCGGCCCCAATCAAAGCACAAGCCGCCGTGAGCGGCGCCAGGGCGCCTGGGGCGTTGCGCCAACTTGAAAAATCGTTGCAACAGCGGCGCTGATCGCGCACTGCCTTTACTGACCCGGGCGCGCGCTTGCCGCATTTCAATCGCCGGGCACACCCGGTATAAGGCGGTCAATCAACAAGGTTGCGTATCATGGCAGAGAACGAGCAGACCACCCATTTCGGGTTTCAGACGGTGGCAGAAGACCAGAAGGCCGGCATGGTCCACGGGGTCTTTACTTCGGTGGCGTCCAAATATGACATCATGAATGATGTGATGTCGGCAGGCATTCACCGGATCTGGAAAGAGGCCATGATGGACTGGCTGGCGCCGCGCCCGGGCCAACGTCTGCTGGATGTGGCCGGGGGCACCGGAGATGTGTCTTTCCGTTTTCTGGAACGCGCACCCGGCGCCGATGCCGTGGTTTGCGACCTGACCGAATCAATGCTGGTTGAAGGGCGCAAACGCGCGGATGCAGGCAAGCTTGCCGATCATCTGGACTGGGTGGTGGGAGACGCGATGGCGCTGCCGTTTGAGAGCGGCAGTTTTGATGTTTATACTATCAGTTTTGGCATCCGCAACGTCACCCGGGTGCAGGACGCGCTGAAAGAGGCCTTCCGGGTGCTGCGCCCCGGCGGCCGCCTGATGGTGCTGGAATTCAGCCAGCTGCCCAATCCGGCGATGCAGAAGGCCTATGACCTCTATTCCTTCAATGTTATCCCACAGATGGGCAAAATGATCACCGGGGACCGTGACAGCTACCAGTATCTGGTGGAGAGTATCCGTCAGTTCCCGGATCAGGAGACTTTTGCCGCCATGATCCGTAAAGCCGGGTTTGAGAACGTAAAATACCGCAACCTGTCGCTCGGCATTGCGGCACTTCATTCGGGCTGGAAAATCTGAGATGCGCGGACCACATAATATCTGGCGGCTGATCCGGACCGGCGCCACCTTTGAACGCACCGGCGCCATGAGTGTGGCGCTGGACGCGATGAATGCACCACGCTCGCTGCGCATCGCCGCCCGGGTGCTGGGCTGGCCCTTTGCGTGGCTCGGGTATCGCGGAGACCCGACGCAGCCACCGGTCACCCGGGCGCTGACGGCGCTGGGTCCGGCCTATATCAAATTCGGTCAGATCCTGTCGACGCGGCCCGATGTGGTCGGCGAAGAAATGGCGATGCAACTGCAGGTGCTGCAGGACAAACTGCCGCCATTTCCGCGCGATCAGGCGATGGCTATGGTCGCTGAGCAGCTGGGCCAGCCGGTTGAAACGCTGTTTTCCGAATTTTCTGAACCGGTGGCGGCGGCCTCTATTGCCCAGGTGCATAAGGCCGTTGTGAGTGGTACCGATGAACCGGTGGCGGTAAAAGTACTGCGCCCGGGCATTGAACGGGCCTTCCGCAAAGACATTGATGCCTTTTATTTCGCCGCTTCTGTGATCGAACTGTTGTCTCCGGCCGCGCGCCGACTGCATCCCACTGAGGTGGTTGCCCATTTTGACGGCGTGGTACGTGGCGAACTGGATCTGAGACTGGAAAGTTCCGCGGCTTCCGAATTTGCCGCCAAAACCGAAGGCGACGAGGGATTTCAGGTCCCGAAAGTAAATTGGGAACTGTCCGGGCGCAGGGTGATGACGCTGGGCTGGGCCGAAGGGATTTCCGCCAGCGACCTGGAAGCGATTGATGCCGCTGGCCATGACCGCACCCTGCTGGGCAAGCGCGTGTTGCAGATGTTCCTGTCACATGCGTTGCGCGACGGGTTTTTTCACGCGGATATGCACCAGGGCAATCTGAAAATCGCCGCCAACGGTGACATTATTGCGATGGACTTTGGCATTATGGGCACGCTGGACGCCTATACGCGCCGGGTCTATGCCGAGATCCTTTTTGGTTTTATCCAACGCGATTACCAGCGCGTGGCTGAGGTGCACTTTGAGGCCGGCTATGTGCCGCCACACAAGGATGTGGACGAGTTTGCCCGGGCGCTGCGCGCCGTCGGCGAACCCATTTTCGGTATTGATGCGGACAAAATGTCGATGGCACGGCTTTTGAGCTATCTGTTTGAAGTTACCGAACGCTTTGGCATGGAAACCCGCACCGAGCTGATTCTGCTACAGCGCACGATGGTGGTGGTGGAAGGGGTGGCGCGCTCCTTTGACCCCAACCTGAACATCTGGGACGTGGCGCATCCGATCGTAGAAGACTACATCAAACAGAACATCGGCCCCAAAGCGCTGATGCGTGATCTGATGCGCACGGCCCGGGTGCTGGGACGCTTTGGTCCAAAACTGCCGGCGATGGCGGAGGCCGCGCTGCAACGCCAGTCCCAACCGGTGGTAGCGCCAGCCCGCACCGGCCCCTGGCGTACGCTCGCCCTGATGGTGCTGGGCGCGGCTCTCGCCAGTTCGGTGATCGCTCTCAGCGGCATTCTGTAACGCCACCATCTTCGCGGCAGGCCTGTCGTCAAAACTGCCGCAGGGCGCCTGCTGCCTCTTGTGGGCGCTCTGGCCGGCATGAGGGTGTCAATGCAGCTGATGCCAACGGAGCCCGCCAACCATGCAGCCCCATTACAATTCATCCAGGCTGACAGTTCCGGACCTGCCGGATCAACTTTCAGAAGTAAGCGGCAGTGATTGCGGCGGTTTGCGTACCCCGGTGGCATCGTCGGACATGATTGTCGCGCCACTTCTGAGCACCAGAACCGAGGCCCCGTCGGCCATGCGCGCTTCAACAACTTCTGAATAGGTTTCCGCGGTGCTGGAGCCAAGCATATTACCGTCTTTGTCAAAGCTCTGCACTTCGAACGTGTAATTTCCACTGGGCATAGGATCACCTGATTCGGTTACCCCAGCCCAGGTCAGGCTTTCTTCGACCTTGGAGAATTCGACTGTATCCACCACAACGCCGGCATCATTTTTTACCTGCAACGTGGTGGTTATGGCACCACTTTCAGTATCCGGATAAATGGTAACCGGCGTGCCGTCGAAATAGGCAGGCGAATCGCTCAGCGCTTCCATGCCGACCCAGGTCGCCAGATCGCCCAGCCCGGAACTGGACAGGGCGGTCATCATTTCCTGCAACAGCTCATTGGTGGTCACTTGTTGCTCCACGGAGGAAAACGTCGCCAGATCAACGGCGAAGTCAGCGGAATCCATCGGCTCCGACGGATCCTGATTTTTCATCTGGGTGGTCAACATCAGCAGAAACGTATCGTAATCAGATTTTGTTTCGTCCGTTGTTTCTTCGACCACGGCTGCGCCGCCAAAAGATTGTGCCGCCGCAGTAGTCTGGGTCACGTCCAACATGGGTCGTCTCCTTTTTAAAGTCTCAGGTCAACACCGCCGGACCCGTCAAGCGCAATGCGCACCGGATCAGGGGTGTCGGCCGGGAGGTCCTGGTGTTCGGAAGCTATCTGGCTCTGATTGCCCGACTGCCCTGGTTCACCATCATCAAAATTTTGCCCGCCCTGCTGACTGAAGCTGAAGGACACATCTTTGAAGCCCATTTCGCGGAATTCAGCAGCAAGCGTGTCGATATTGCGGCGCATCAGATCCAGCGTTTCACCGCGCTCTGCCGCAACCACAACGTTCATTGCCCCCTCGCTGGCGATAAAGGTCAGGCGCACATTACCAAGTTCTTCCGGGTTGAGCGCCAGTTCGATCGGGGCATCAGGCATGGTTTGGGCAGCCTGGGCCAGTTGCGCAGCAATGCGTGCCGGCAGGTCAGTACGCTGTTGCTGCAACTGGGCAGCGGTTTCCACCCTTGCCGAAGACATTTCCGTGCTGATTTCAGCGGCAACAACATCCGGTGCCGCTTCAAGCGCGAGTTCCGCCAGACTCATGGGGACTAGCCCGGCAGCGGCCTGGGTCACGGCCTGGGCCGGGGCGGAGGCCTCTCCGGTGGCGGCCGGGGCGGCGCTGACCGTCTCCGGATCGCGGATGTCAAAGCCCTGGTTGCCAATCCGTACCGGCGATCCCGACTCGTTCAGGACCGGTTGCGGATCCTGCAACAAAGGCCCCGCCTGCGCCGTCTGCACCGGTTTTAGTGCAGAAGCTGTAAGTGGCGCACCGGCTTTTACCGGCGTGGCGGGATATGCCGGATTTTCCGGCGCTGGTGTCCCGGCGGCGTCAACGGAACGCCTGTTCGGGGGACGTTGCTCAGTCTCTGCTGTCCGCGCCCCTGGGCGCAGCACATCAGCGGGCGTTTTACCCTGATTCTGAACTGGAATTGCAATTTGTGTCGCTGCTTGTGACGCCTGTGCCACCGTAACAGGCTGCGTTTCAGCCCGAAGTGGCGCCGTCTGGGCCTGCGAATCGGGCAGCGTCTGGACCTGTGCGGCGGGGCTGCTCTGTTTCGGGCTCGCCATGCTGGTTTGTTTTTCCAGGCCCGCCACGCCAGATTCCGGCACCGGATCAGTATCCGGAGTCTGGGGCAACTGTGCACTCTGCGCCGGCTCCGCACGCACCGAAAACGCCGTTTGGGACGGGCTCCCAGCTTGACTGGCGGGCAGACCAACAGACAGGTCACCAGACGCAAACCGCATCTGGGGTTGAGACTGCTGGATTGGGGTCTGGGCTGGTTCGGCAGAGCCCGGCACACGGGAATCGCCTGCCTGACCCCGTCCGCCCATAACTGCCTCAACCGCCAGCTGAACTGCGCTCAGCACGCTTGTTTCCCCAGGCGGGGACAAAGGCGCAGGATCTGCCGTTTGGGTACGGTTCAGATTGACCTGATCTGCGGCCTGACGGCGATTCAGATTGGCAGAAACGGCAACCGTCGCCTGAGTCAAACCAGTTTCAGCCGCATCAGGCACGCCGGCTTGCGCCGCAAATGAGACGGCACTGCCGGAGACGACCTGATCAGCAGCCGTGCCCAGCGGGGCTTCGACAGACCCGGTCTGGCGCGTAACCGGCTGCGCAGCCCGGCTCAATGCAGCGAGAACCTCCGGCGTCATCGACAGCTCCGCCATTTCCTCAGGCGTAATATATTCGCCTGCCTGAACCGCCTGAACCGGTGTCGCAATTTCACCATTCGGACCGCGAACAGTGTCTCCGGCTGTCTGGAACAGGCTCTGCGCCATGGTTAACCCGGGCGCATTCTGTGGCGTCGGGACAAACAGTGATTCGCCACGCCCGCCGGCGGCGGTCTCAAGCAAATCTCTATCGTCGCCGGAGGAGAGTTTGACGGGACCTCCCGTCGCATCTGCGCTCTCAGACAAGCTGCCGCCCGATCGCTGGAACGGTTCACCATCATCGGGAACACCGGCGTCGACCGGCCCGGAACTGGCGCGATTTTCACTTATTTTATTGGGAATATTTGGTTTTGCGCTGTTGCGCGAAGGCAGCTGGGCCTGCGCGTCAACAAAAGCGGCAAAGCCTGATTCGCCATCGGATCCCACCTGCGGCGGGAGCTCTGTATCACTGGTACCGCCAATGGCAGCAAAGACATTCTGTATCTGCATTTTCCAACCCGAGACTTCTTCTCTGAGGTCTTCACTATGCCCATGCTTTGGTTACCGCTTCTTTACCGTGATGGGTCATAAAGAGAAAAATGCATCCACTTGGAAGGATCTGCCGTGAATACTTTTGATCCCAACAGCACCGCCGGCCCAGCCGCGCTTAAACCCCAGGCACAAAGCCCGGCGCCGAACCAGGCGCAGGACGAACAGCTGCGCGATCTGGCCAATGAGCTGGAAGCCACGTTTCTGGCAGAAATGCTGAAATCTGCGGGTGTTGGCAAAAGCCGCGAATCGATGGGTGGTGGCGCCGGAGAAGAACAGTTCTCTTCCTTTATGGTGAAAGCCCAGGCGGACCAGATGGTGCGCGCCGGCGGCATCGGACTTGCCGAATCCCTTTTTGAATCCCTGAAAGAATCAAGCAAATGAGCTCTTATACTGCCAATGCAACCGTTCATGTCCTGACCACATTGCTGGACGAGGAGCGCCAGGCGCTGCGTGACGGGGATCTGATCCGGGTGCAGAACATGATCCCGGAAAAAGAACGCCTGCTGACTTATATTACCCAACTGCGGCTGCCAGTGACCACATTGCAGCTGCTGCAGGATGCGGTGGAGCGCAACGCCAGGCTGATGGAGGCCACCGCGCGTGGCATCCGCGCCGCACTGCAACGGATCAAAACCCTGCGTAACGGCCCGGCGCCACTACAGACTTATGGTCCCGCGGGGCAGATCACCATGCTGAGCGCCCGCCCAACCGGCCGGGTTCACAAAGCGTAAAAAAAATAATTCAACTTTGAACAATCCTGGCGGGCAAGCTTAGCGAACTCTTAGTCTTTGCCCTTCAGGGTCACAGATGCATCCCGAGGGGGTGGCGCGACAAGACCGGAACCGGCCAGGTCGTAACTGTCAGAATGACACGAATTCCCCGCCCAGAAAGCGGATCATGAAACACCGGTGCAAAGCGCCGTTAAGATGAAGGAAAATGCTATGTCGAGCATTCTGACAAACTCCAGTGCGATGGTTGCCCTGCAAACCCTGAAGAGCGTGAACAAAAACCTTGAGGAAACTCAAGGCATGATTTCGACAGGTAAATCGGTCGCCACTGCAAAAGACAACTCTTCGGTCTGGGCGATTTCCAAAGTTATGGAATCGGACGTGAAAGGCTTTGAAGGCATCTCTGATTCCCTTGCCCTGGGTGAATCATCGGTTGCTGTTGCCGCCAACGCATCAGAAACCATCACTGATCTTCTGACTGATATCAAAGGCAAAATCGTTGCCGCCCAGGAAGAAAACGTTGACCGAGACAAGATCCAGACCGACATCAACAAACTGACAGATCAGATTGGATCGATCGTTGGCGCGGCGCAGTTCAACGGTATGAACCTGCTGAAAGGCACCGACGACATCAACATCCTGTCCTCGCTTGACCGTTCCTCTGACGGCACAGTGACCGCCTCCAGCATCACGGTTTCGCGCCAGGATATGTCGACCTCTGCGGGCACTTATGGCACCGGCACCTCTCTGGCACCGAACGCCACAGCGAGTGCCGCCGCAGTTGCGAACACTGGGAATAGCGTCACTGTTGCGCTGCCCACAACTGACGCCGATATGTCGGACAACGCGAATATGTCCATCACTGTTGCCGGCGCACAGCTGACTTTCGCCACTGGTGATTTCGCAACTTCTGATGATCAGGACGCTGCGGCGATCATCATTAAAGACGCGATCAATGCGCTTGGTCTTGATGGTATCACTGCAACCATCAACGGTACAAATGCCTACGAAATTGATATCACTTCGACCCGCGCCTTTGAAGACGTAACAATTGCGGGAACCGGTGACATCACTGCCGCCACCACGACCATTGGCGAACGTGCAGAGACTGTGGCCTTTTCGAACACCGCCTCCGTGAATGACGGTGACGGCTATAAGGTCACGATTGGTTCGGATTCCTATGAATATGTCGCTGGTAAAGGCGAAACCATGGAAGACGTCGCCAAAGGGCTTAAAACCGCTATCGACTCCGCCGGCCTGACCGATATTTCAACGCAGGTTTCCAAGAACTCCACCTCCGGGGAATGGGAACTGAAAGTCGACAATGCCGGATCTTCAGTTGGCTTCTCGGCCACTGGGAACGCCGGTGGGGAGGCCTCCGGCGGCATGTTTGGTCTTGATAACATTGACGTGACCACCGATGGCGGAGCCTCTGCCGCGCTCAGCAATATCGAAACCATGATCAACGGCTCGATTGATGCTGCGGCGGAATTTGGTTCGGCACGCAGTCAGATCGAAACCCAGACCGAGTTCGTCTCGCAGCTGACCGATTCGCTGAAACAGGGCATCGGCGGCATGGTGGATGCAGACATGGAAGAAACTTCCGCCCGTCTGCAGGCGCTTCAGGTGCAGCAGCAGCTGGCAACCCAGTCGCTGACCATCGCCAACCAGGCGCCGCAGTCGATCCTGTCGCTCTTCGGCTAATATAAGACCCCGGAGCGCCCGAACGGCGCTCCGGACCACGCGCGGTAAAATCCGCGTTTCAGCATTTTTCGTCTCTGGAAGGACACGACGTGAACGCTTTACAGATGGCCCGAACGGCCTATTCTTCCGCTGCCGCCCCGATCCGCACCCCACGCGACACCGAATACGGTGCATTTATGCGGGTCACGCGCCAGCTCAAAGCTGCCTCTGAGCAGCAGACCAAAGACTACGGCGCCTTCGTGCGCGCGCTTTACGACAACCGCAAACTCTGGACCATTCTGGCCAAAGATGTTGCCGGTTCCGACAACGGTTTAAGTCAGGACCTCCGGGCACAGATTTTTTACCTTGCGGAATTCACCCAACAGCACAGCTCCAAAGTACTGGGCAAAACCGCCACCGTGGACGCGTTGATTGAAATCAACACCGCCGTGATGCGTGGTTTGCAGCAAAACGAGGTGGCAGCATGAGCGGTCTGGTTCTGAAACTCAGCCCCAAAGAACGGGTGCTGATCAACGGCGCGGTGATTGAAAACGGCGACCGGCGCTCGCGCCTGTCCATCGTCACACCCAATGCCAACATCCTGCGCCTGCGCGACGCCATCCACCCGGATGAGGTCAACACACCAGTACGCCGGGTCTGTTACATCGCCCAGCTGGTTCTGTCCGGTGACACCGCTCCTGAAGACGCTAAAATGCCGCTTCTGCGCGGCATTGAGCAGCTGAGCCAGGTGCTGACCGACATGGACAGCCGCAATCTGCTGAATGACGCGAGCAATTGGGTGCTGGAGGCGCAATATTATCAGGCGCTGAAATCCCTGCGCGGCCTTCTGCCACGTGAGGAACGCCTGCTGGCCGGTCGCGAACAATGAGCTATCAACCCATTATCCCCGTTTCCGGATTTAATGGGTGGCAGATTCTCAGCCGGACCAAGGAGACTCAGCAGGAGGCCTTTAACCAATCGGCTGAGATCAAGCGTGAACTGAATTATTTTGCCGAGAATATCGGCAAAATAACCACCGCCGAAGAACTGGTCGGTGACTACCAGCTGCTGAAAGTGGCACTTGGTGCCTTTGGGCTTGATGAAGATATCGATTCGAAGTTTTTTCTGAAAGAAGTGTTGAGCGACGGCACCGGCGACGACAGTGACCTGGCCAACAAACTGACCGACAAACGTTATGAAACATTGGCGGCTGCCTTTGCCTTTGACGGCGAAGACGGTCCAGCCTCTACAATTGACACCGACGCGTTGATCGCAGAAGTATCGGAAAACTATCAGGACCGGCAGTTTGAAATCGCCGTTGGCGAGCAAGACGAAAGCATGCGTCTGGCGATGTCGCTGGAGCGGGATCTCACCGCGATTGTGGAGAAAGATACCACTGACAACGGCCGCTGGTTTGCCGTTATGGGCAACCCTCAGCTGCGCAAAGTGTTTGAAACCGCGATTGGCCTACCCAAAGAGATCGGCTTGCTGGACCTCGACACCCAGCTGATCCAGTTTCGTGAAAAATCTGAACAGTTTTTTGATTCGCCCGAAGTCACCGATTATGGCGATCCTGAAAAGATGGACAAGCTGTTGCGCTACTATGTCATCCGGGCAGAGCTAAACGGTGAAAACACCGGCAGTGCCAATAAGGGCCAATCGCTGGCGCTGAGCATTTTGCAGGGATCGAACCAGGGCAGCACTGCGAGCACACTGATGGACATCCTGTACGGCGCCTGACGCCCGCCGGATGATTAGCCACACATTCCGGCAGCGACTTTTTCAGATACTGATTGCCGCTGCGCCCGCTCAGCCAGCCGAGCCATCCAGGCAGGCTGCCAGCCGGCTAAAACTGGCGGCAGTGGAGTCAAACTCTGCTTCAGCCAGAAACGCATCGAGCCGCGGATAAGTTTCTATCGCGGTATCGATCGCGGCATCCGTGCCCCTGGTATAAAGCCCGGCCTGAATCATCATCTCTGACCTGTCATAAGTGCCCAGCCGCTGTCGTGCCGTTGAAATGATGGCATTCTCCTCAGCACTGGCGGCCTCCGGCAGCGCGCGCGACACCGACCGCAACAGGTCAATCGCCGGGAACCGTCCGCGTTCCGCAATCTGGCGGTCCAGCACCACATGCCCGTCCAGTACCCCGCGCAAAATGTCGGCGATCGGTTCCTCCATATCGGAACCAGCAACCAAAACACTGAACACGGCGGTGATATCGCCTGCGCTCCCCTTGCCCGGCCCGGCGCGTTCGCAAAGCGAGGTAATCATGTGTGAGGTTGAGGGCGGATAGCCGCGCAGGGAACTGCTTTCCCCCGCTGAAAGCGCCACTTCACGGTGCGCTTCGGCAAAACGCGTCACGGAATCTGCCATAAATAACACATGCTTACCCTGATCCCGAAAATGTTCCGCCACCGCCATTGCGGTCCAGGCACAGCGGCGGCGCACGAGCGGCGACTGATCAGAAGTCGCGGCCACGATAACCGAGCGCTTCATCCCCTCCGGCCCCAGCACCCGTTCAATAAACTCGCGCACTTCACGTCCGCGCTCGCCGACCATTGCGATGACAACGACGTCGGCCTGAAGTCCGATCGCCAGCTTTGCCAACAGGGTGGATTTGCCGACACCGGAACCAGAAAACAGACCAATACGTTGCCCGCGCACAATCGGCAGCAAAGTATTAAACACCGCCAGCCCGGTTTCAAGCCGCGCGCCAAGCGCCCGCCGCTCCGTCGGGTTGACCGGTACACCACGCAGTGGACGGGGCTCGGGCCCGCGCAGAATCGGCCCCTGGTCTATCGCCTGGCCAAAGGGATCTATCACCCGGCCGATCCAGCTGTCATGCGGCGCGATATCATTGCCGCCCTCGTGAACGACCGCATCGCCGATCTGCAGCCCCTCAGGCGCGCCATCCGGCAGCACCGTGATGGTCTCCCGCCCGAGCTGCAGCACCTCGCCCCGCCGCTCAGCTCCGACGCTGACCATGTCACCAAGCGCCGCCACACCGGACAGGCCGGACACCAACAGAGTGCCGCCGCCGATCTCGATTATACGGCCCACCGATTTGACGGCTTTCACCGCCGCCACTTCAGCCTGCAACACATCGAATCCTACAGTCGTCATTCTGACTCCTTTTCAGTCTTAAATCCTTTTTAACGGAATCAAGGTTAACTCTTAGTTGAAACCAGTCGAGGGAGAAGCCCCGATGTTCGATAAAATTGAATTGTTCCAGATGGCGCAGGGCATGTCTACGCAGGCCAACGCCCGTATGGCGGTAACTGCGCAAAACGTGGCCAATGCGGATACGCCTGGCTACCGGGCGCAGGATATCGCCTCTTTTGCGGAGACCTATGAGTCGCCGGCTGGAAACATGCGCTCTACCCGCGCCGGGCACAGCCTGGCCAGCGGCAGCCAGGCACCCATGGCCACCGTTGACGCCCCCGGGGCTTCGTCCCCCAACGGCAACACTGTCTCACTTGAAACCGAAATGATGCGATCAGTAGAGGTTCGCCAGCAGCAGGATCTCGCGCTGGCGGTCTACAAAAGTTCGCTGAATATTTTGCGCACTTCGCTCGGGAGGAAATAAATCATGAGTGACCTGATGAGTACTCTGGCGCTGTCCGCCAGCGGCATGAAGGCCCAGGCCGGGCGTTTGCGCCATGTTTCCGAAAATATCGCCAATTCGGATACCCCTGGCTACCGTCGGAAAACCGTCAATTTTCAATCCCTGGTCGATCAGAGCGGCGCCAATATCGGTGTCGAAATGGGTAAAGTTGCCCTGGACCAGGCGGAGCTGAAACAAGTCTATGATCCCGGCAATCCGCTGGCAGATGCCAATGGGTATTATGAGGGATCCAACGTAAACCTGATGGTTGAAATTGCTGACGCGCGCGAAGCGCAGCGCAGTTATGAGGCCAATCTTAAAATGTTTGATCAGGCGCGGCAAATGCAGTCGTCTCTGCTTGAACTCCTGCGCAGATAAGGAGATCCAGAATGGACATCCGTTCTTCAATGGCCGCTCAGGGCTACGCCGCCACCCGCCCGGCAACCCAGCCCAAAGCGGCCCTGGGCGGTCAGGGCGCCGGCGACGCTTTTGCCAAGGCCGCTGGCAGCTTCGCTCAGTCGCTGCAACAGACCGAGGACATCGCCAAGGCAACGATGGCCGGCGGCGCCGATCCAACGTCTCTTGTCCAGGCGCTGGCCCAGACCGAACTGGCGATTGAGACCGCAGTGACCGTGCGCGACAAGGTGGTTGAAGCCTACCAGGAAATCCTGCGGATGCCGGTGTAAGACATGGATGAATTCGTTTTTTACGATACGTTGCGCCAGGGACTTTGGATCGCGGTGATGATGTCGATGCCCATTCTGGCGGCGGCGCTGGTGGTCGGGCTGACCATCGGCCTGTTTCAGGCCCTCACTTCGATCCAGGAACAAACCCTGACTTTCGTGCCCAAACTTGCCAGCATCCTGTTGGTGTTCTGGGCCTCAATGGGGTTCATGACCGAAACGTTGGTGGCGTTTTTCGACAGCCGCATCATCCCACTGATAGCGGGGATGTAAGCCATGGAAACGCCAACCTATACTACGCTGAGCCGCCAGACCGGGCTGATGTCCGAAATGCAGGCGATCGCCAATAACATCGCCAATATTTCCACCGCCGGCTTCCGTAAGGAAGGTCTGATTTTTTCCGAGCAGGTCGCGGCACTCGAACCCGGGGAGCCTTCTCTGTCGATGGCAGTGGGGGACGTGCGGGTGACATCTTCGGCCCAGGGGCCGCTGTCCCAGACCGGCGGCACCTTTGACTTTGCCATCGAAGGGGACGGGTTTTTCATGCTTGAAACTCCGGATGGCGAGGCGCTGACCCGCGCCGGGGTGTTTACCCCCAATGAGGCCGGTGAACTGGTCAATATGGACGGCTTCCTGGTGCTGGACAGTGGTGGCGCGCCCATTTTCATCCCCTCGGATGCAAAATCCATCGCGCTTGCCAGCGACGGCACCCTTTCGGCCGACGGGCAGCCTCTTACGCAGCTGGGTGTGTTCATGCCCGAAGACCCCAACAGTCTCAACCGCCGTGACGGCGTCAGTTTCATCGCGGACGGCGCTACTTTTCCGGTCGAGGAACCCGTGGTTTTACAGGGGTTTGTTGAAGGATCCAACGTGAACGCGGTCAGCGAAGTCGCCCGCATGATTGAAGTGCAGCGTGCCTATGAAATGGGCGCCACTTTCCTTGAAAAAGAAGACGAACGCATCCGCGGCGTCCTCACCACACTTGGCCGATAAGAAGAGGAGCCTGATATGCGTGCCCTGCAAATCGCCGCAACCGGGATGGCAGCCCAGCAGACGCGGGTTGAAACCATCGCCAACAACCTCGCCAATACAAATACCACTGGCTATAATGCCCGACGCGCTGAATTTGCCGACCTGCTCTACCAGCAAATCTCCAGCCCGGGTACGGTGAACGCCTCTGACGGCACAGTTCTGCCCACCGGGGTCCAGCTTGGGCTCGGGGTGCGCACCACATCGGTGTCGATGCAGATTGCCCAGGGATCGCTGTCTCAGACCGGCGGTGATCTCGACGTCGCGATCGAAGGGGACGGTTATCTCGAAGTCACCCTGCCCAACGGCAATTCGGCCTATACCCGTGACGGCGGGCTGAATCGCTCGGCCGATGGTCAGATCGTCAATTCGGACGGGTTTGTGGTGGTACCGGATATCACCATTCCCGACGATGCCACCAATATATCCATCAGCCCGGATGGCGAAGTCTACGCCTATTTCAGCGACACGCCCGAACCGCAGTTGCTGGGGCAGTTCACACTGGCAGATTTCACCAACGCCAAGGGGCTTGAGGCCATCGGCGGCAACCTGTTTCTCGAAACCGTCGCGTCGGGTGCGCCGATCACCGGCACCCCGGGCGACGACAGCCTGGGTACTTTGCGCCAGTACTATCTGGAAGACAGTTCGGTGGATTCGGTGCGCGAAGTGACTGAGCTGATCGAAGCGCAGCGGGCCTATGAAATGAACGCCAAAGTGATGACCGCCGCCGACCAGATGATGTCCGCCACGAGCCAGATCCGATGATACGGCTGTTATTCCTTATTCTGCTGGCGCTGCCGCCCCTGCTTCTGCCACCCGGGGCTGAAGCAGAAATGGTGGCCACCAACCGCACAATCCGCCCCAAAACCATTCTCAACGCCGGGGACCTGGTGATGATCCCCGGTGAGGTGCCCGGCACGCTGATCGCATTTGATGAGGCCGTCGGGCTTGAAGCCCGCAAAGTGCTCTATGCCGGCCGGCCAATCCGGTTTGAAGATGTCGGCCCCGCCGCAATCATTGAGCGCAACCAGATTGTACGGCTTATTTTCCGCAAGGGCGGTCTGACCATCGCCGCCGAAGGCCGCTCTCTGGGCCGCGGTGGTATTGGCGACAGCCTGCGCATCATGAACCTTTCTTCACGCACGACTGTCAGCGGAATTGTCGCCCCCAATGGCGCCGTCTACGTCGGGTCAGCCCTGGCCGCATTCCAATAAGGAACCGAAATGAAACGTATTTTTCTCTTGCTGCTGCCGCTTTTTATCAGCGCCTGCACCAGCCTGGAAACAGTGGGCCGCGTGCCCGCATTTACCGCGGGAACCGAGACAGCGGAATATAACGCCATGGTGAACCCGGACCCGACGGAAACGGTGGAACGCCGTACACCGCTGGATGCCGCATCGCTCTGGACCCAGGGACGTGGCTCGCTTCTGGGCGACCGGCGCGCCGCCAAACCGGGGGACATCCTGACCGTCGTTATTGAAATCGACGAAGAAGCCGAGATTTCCAACGCCAGTGCACGCGGGCGCAGTGGCTCGGAATCGATGGGCATTTCTTCACTGCTTGGCTTGCCACAAAATTTCGACAACAACGTTCTGGCGGACGGGGCCACATTGGGCTCCGCAGTTTCCACCGATTCCACATCCACCTTCTCGGGCAACGGGTCCGTCAGCCGCAATGAGAAACTGATGCTGCGGATTGCGGCCACCATCGTGCGGGTGCTGCCCAACGGCGTGTTGCAGATTGATGGCAGCCAGGAGGTGCGGGTGAATTTTGAAGTTCGTGAACTGACCGTGGGCGGATTTGTGCGCCCGGCAGATATCTCGCGCAAAAACGAAATCACTTATGACAAAATTGCATCGGCCCGCATTTCTTATGGCGGCCGGGGTCAGATCAGCCAGGTTCAGCAGCCACGGTATGGCCAGCAGATCGCTGATATTATTCTGCCATTCTAAGGAGCTGGAACGATGGGAAAACTGATACCAATAATTCTGGCTGTCATCGGGCTTGGCGCCGGCATTGGCGGCGGCATCGCCTTGCGCCCTGCTCCGGTCGTGGCGGAACTGGTGGCCTGTGTCGCCGACGGGGCTATGGTCGCCAGCACCGTCGCACAGAAATCCGAAGCGCAACAGGAAGAGGAAAATGAAGCTAATTCGACCAATGAATATGTGAAACTGAACAATCAGTTCATCATCCCGGATCTGGAACAGGGCCGGGTCAGTTCGATGGTGGTTTTGTCTTTGAGCATCGAAACCAAATCCGGGGGGCGCGAGACGATATATCTGCGTGAGCCAAAACTACGCGATTCGTTCAACCAGGTGCTGTTTGACCATGCGAATACTGGTGGTTTCAAAGGCGAATTCACCGAATCTGCCAAAATGACCAGCCTGCGCAACGCGTTACGCGAAGCGGCGCAACGCGTTGTGGGCGATGTGGTTGTCGGCGTGCTGATCCAGGACATTGTGCGTCAGGATCTGTCCTGACGTTCACGGCGCTGGTTTCACCTGGTCGGGGTGCGCGCGGGCAAAAGCCGGGTGCGCCGCACAGGCGGCCTGAACCGCGGTAACCCGCGGCAGATGTGCGGTCGGTACGTTCCAGCGCTCCGCGTTATAGAGCTGCGGCATCAGACAGATATCGGCCAGACCGGGGCTGTCACCGGTGCAAAACTCCGTCGGGGAAAAACCGCTGAGCAGTGCTTCAAACGCTTCCAGCCCCGGGGCGATAAAATGGGCCATCCAATCTTCGCGCATGGTGTCGGAGGCGGCGTTTGCGGCCGCATAGGCGACCACACGCAGATTGCAGACCGGGTGCAGATCAACCGCAATCGAATGGGCCAGCGCCCTCGCCTGGCTGCGTAGCCCCGCGTCCTGCGGCAACAGGCGAAGGTCGCGGGTCTCGTTCAGATAGTCCAAAATCGCCAGCGACTGGATGAAACGCTGCCCGTCAATCTCCAGCACCGGCACCAGCCCCTGGGGATTGCGCTCCAGATGGGCCGGGCTGCGCTGCTCCCCCGCCACAAGGTCAACCGGCACCGTCTCATAGGCGATGCCGGCGAGGTTGAGCGCGATGCGCAGACGATAGCTGGCGGAACTGCGCCAGTAATCAAACAAACGAGTCTGGTGTTTCTGCGTCATCGCGTCACTCCTTACAGGGCTCAGTCCGGGAATTTGACCGAAGCCAGGATCGTGCCGGTGCAATCGCCAAAGCCGATCTGATAACCATCGCCCTTTGCCGCGCCGCGCAAGGTCAGCGTATCGCCATCCTCGATAAATCCGCGGCTTTCGCCGGTTTCCAGTGTGAACGGCTCCCGCCCGGCGTGGCTCAGCTCCATCAGCGAGCCATATTCCTCCCGCGAGGGGCCGGAAATCGTGCCGGAACCAAGCAGGTCACCGCTGCTCATTTCGCAACCGGAGCTGGCGTGATGGCACAGTTGTTGCGCCGCTGAATAATACATCCGGCTGTAATTGGTCCGCGAAATAACCGATGGTTCAGGCGCGCCTTCCGGCTGCACCAAAACCTCAAGCGAGATATCGTACAGGCCCGGTTTTTTCTCGGCCAGATAGGGCAGAAGTTCCTTTTCACGTGCCGGGGTGGCGGTGCGGAACGGCTCTAACGCGGCTGAAGTCACGATCCAGGGGCTGATAGACGTGCCAAAGGCTTTGCCCTGGAACGGACCGAGCGGTTGGTATTCCCAACCCTGAATGTCGCGCGCCGACCAGTCGTTCAGCAACACATAACCAAAGATCATCTCATCGGCTTCAGAGACAGTAACCGGCTGCCCCATCTCGGAGCCGGTGCCGACAATCGCGCCCATTTCCAGCTCGATATCCAGCCGCTTACAGGGGCCAAAAGAAGGCATATCCGCGTCCGGGGCTTTGGTCTGGCCCAACGGCCGGCGGATGTCGGTGCCGGAGACCACAACACTGGACGCACGGCCGTTATAACCGATCGGAATATGCAGCCAGTTGGCCGGAAGATCAGGCGAGCCACGCAAAATTTCGCCCATGTTTTTGGCGTGCTGCATGCCGGCGTAAAAATCGGTATATTCCGCGACCGCAAAGGGCATGTGCAGATCGGCGTCGTTCGCCGCCACCAGCAGGGGCTCAGCGCTGGCCTGATCGGCGGAGCCCTCTGCGAGGATTTCACCCAGACGGGCGCGCAGGCTGGCCCAGGTGTCGCGGCCCATTTCCATCACATCGTTCCAGTACGGTACGTCAAATACCGGCAGATCGGACAGGGCGATCAGACCGGCGTCTTCGGCCGCTTCCATGTCCAGAATCATATCGCCGATGGCCACACCACAGCGGGGGTAGTCGTCACCGACAGAAAACACCCCGTAGGGCAGGTTGTTCAGCGGGAAAGGTGTGTCGGCAGAGTTTGCCGAAGCCACCCAGGATTTCAGAAGTGTCATGCGTTTTCTCGTTTCTTTTTTGTATCTGGCAAGCGATGGGTCACTTTTTGCCCGGCGTCCCGTCGAATTTCTTTTCAATGTCGCTCCAGCAATCGATGTAATCGTCCTGCAATGGTGCTTCATTGGCGGCAAAGGCTGTCAGGTGTTGCGGGAAACGGGTTTCGAACATGAAAGACATGGTATTATCGAGTTTTTCCGGGCCCAGATCAGCGTTTGAGGCGCCTTCAAACGCGGTTTTGTCCGGCCCGTGCGGCAACATCATATTGTGCAGAGACATGCCGCCGGGAACAAAGCCCTTTGGCTTGGCGTCATACTTGCCGTAAATATTGCCGATTAATTCCGACATGATGTTTTTGTGATACCACGGCGGACGGAACGTGTCTTCTGCCACCATCCAGCGCTCCCGGAACAGTACAAAGTCGATATTGGCGGTGCCCTCAACGCCGCTGGCCGCAGTCAGCACCGTGAAAATCGACGGATCCGGATGGTCAAACAGGATCGAGCCGACCGGGCAATAGGTGCGCAGGTCATATTTCACCGGCGCGTAATTTCCGTGCCAGGCCACCACATCAAGCGGGCTTTGCCCGATATGGGTTTCATGGAACTGCCCACACCATTTGATCGTCACTCTTGAGGCCACTTCACGGTCCTCAAAGGCGGCAACAGGGGATTTGAAGTCGCGCCGGTTGGCCATACAGTTGGCGCCGATCGGCCCCCGCCCCGGCAGCTCAAATTTCTGGCCGTAGTTTTCGCAGACAAACCCGCGGCACGGCCCTTCGATCACCTCGGCGCGGAACAACAGCCCGCGCGGAATGATAGCGATTTCTTTGGGTTCGAGATCGATCACCCCCAGTTCAGTACAGAAGCGCAGGCGCCCTTCCTGGGGCACGATCAACAATTCAGAATCAGCGGAGAAAAAATAATCGTCCACCATCGATTCGGTGGCCAGGTAAATATGCGTCGCCATGCCCACCTGAGTATTTACGTCACCGGCAGTGGTCATGGTTCGCATGCCGGTGACAAAGGTCAGCGCCGCGTCAGAATGGGGCAGCGGGTCCCAGCGGTACTGGCCCAGCGACACCACATCCGGATCCGCATTGGGTGCGGATTTCCAGTAGGGCATATCGATTTTTTTGTAGCGGTGTGAATGTTTCACCGAAGGCCGGATCCGGTAACACCAGGTGCGTTCGTTCTGATGGCTCGGCGCCGTAAACGCGGTGCCGGTCAACTGTTCACCATAGAGCCCGTAATTACATTTTTGGGGCGAATTCATCCCCTGAGGCAGCGCGCCCGGCAGGGCTTCGGTTTCAAAATCATTGCCAAAACCCGGCATGTAACCTGGTTGGCTGTCCTTGCGGTCAATTGCCATGGAAAGGCCGGAAACTGTAGTTTGCTCTGTCATCACACTGATCTCCTGAATTGAAGACAGGATATTAGTTGTTTTTGTAACTAACAAGTCTATAAGAAGGCTATGACACAGAAGCACGATTTCGATTTACAGGACTTCCTGCCCTACCTGCTGAACCAGGCGGCAGAAGAATGCGGCCTGGAATTCCAGAAAGTATACAAACAACGCTATGGCATGCTGCGCACCGAGTGGCGGGTATTGTTTCACCTGGGGCGCTATGGCGACATGACTGCCAAGGACATTTGCGACCGTGCCCGGGTGCATAAAACCAAAGTAAGCCGGGCAGTTAGTGCGCTGCAAAGCCGTGGTTTTCTGAAACGGGTTCAACTGGAACAAGATCGTCGCCACGAACGCCTGTCTCTGACTCCGGCCGGGGTCAGCGCCTATAGCGACCTGCAGGCTGTTGCCGCCGACTATGATACAAGGTTAACGGCGAATTTCAGCGCCGAAGAGCAGCGAAACCTGCGCGACGCCCTGCGACTCCTGGCACGACTTTAGTCTTTGGACAATTTTCCCAGTACGTCACGGCGGCCAAAAGCGCGGCGGGTTTTCACCAGCTGTGATTCGCGCTGCGCCATGATCCGGGCCTGAGCGGCCAAAATGTCACGCTGCTGTTGCTGTTGCCAGATCTTCCAGGACTTGTCCGCCCCCGCCATCAGCGCTGCGTCCGGTGCGTCAGCGCCGGCAATCTGATCATCGCGCGCCCGGGCAGCGTCGGTCAGGGCCTGTTTTCTGGCCTCCTGTTCCTCCTGCAACGCATTGATACGCGACAGCGCCGCCATTTCGGCGTCAAACACCATCTGGCTGATCCGGGCCATTTCTTTCATTTGATTTTTCATTTCAGCGACCTGTTCATGCGCACGTGTTTGCGCATTTTCTCAGCAAAACGGATCGCAGCCGCCACGGCCTGATAATGCTCCGGCCAGATTTCCTGGTCCACTTCCACCACCGCATACAGGGCGCGGGCGGTCGGCGGATCCCGATGGATCGCGATGCCATTTTCGCTCGCCACTTCGCGAATTTTGGCCGCAATTTCATCCACACCTTTGGCAACACAAACCGGCGCAGCGCCAG
Source organism: Candidatus Halocynthiibacter alkanivorans (assembly GCF_003333265.1). Taxonomy (GTDB): domain Bacteria; phylum Pseudomonadota; class Alphaproteobacteria; order Rhodobacterales; family Rhodobacteraceae; genus Halocyntiibacter_A; species Halocyntiibacter_A alkanivorans. The sequence goes on along the minus strand of NZ_QOLB01000169.1, from coordinate 11,211 downwards.
AACCGCGGTCCCATTTCAGCGCCACAGCGTAATGTGTCGGGTTGACGATAATCACATCGGCCTCAGGCACCGCCGCAATCATCTGATTCATCGCAATTTCGTACCCTTTCTGGCGCCGCTTTTGCTTCATATGCGGGTCGCCCTCGGATTGTTTGGCTTCGTCTTTCATTTCCTGGTGAGACATGCGGTTTTTGCGGGCATGTTCCTGTTGCTGGAACAGATAGTCCACCGCACCGATGGCCAGCGAAATCATCAAAACGATCGACAGAAATGAAAAACACAGTTTGAGCAGAACCACCGTCACCATGCCCGGGCTCAGCGACATGGTGGCGAGAATTTCCGGCATCCTGTTCATCAGAAATATCCAGAGAACCGTGCCGTAGATCAGAAGTTTCACAAAGCTTTTGCCAAACTCAAACAACCCGGAACGGCCAAATTTATTCTTGGCATTGGACAATACGGAAATTCGGCTCAGCTTGGGGATCAGTTTATCCGGCGCGACCACAAATGATTTTTGAGCGATAATTGCCAGTATCACCGCCAGACCCGGGACCAGGAACCAGGGCGCCAGGGCCTGCAATACCGACATGATCATGCCGCCGCTTATGGCCTGCCCGCTGCCGGAGAACATCAGTGCGGACAATCTGTCAGAATTGCCCAGAAACACTGACATCGTGGTCGCCAGTGTCGTCAGGCTGGCAGCGCCAAAACTGACCGCGATCAGCAGAAAGCCACCGTAAGAGGCGGAGGTCATCAGATCGGTGGATTTCGGGACTTCCCCTTTTTTGCGGGCGTCATCCAGTTTCTTCTGCGAGGCTTCAAATTGCTTATCGTCATCATCTTCATCAGACATCAGCGCACCGAAAACGGATCAGCGAGGAATGAATTCAGACCATCGACCCAGATCGACAACAGGATTGGCAGCGACAAGAACAACAACAGAAGGCCGCCAGCGGTGATCGCGGGAGCACCAATGAAGGAGACCATCAGTTGTGGCATCGCGCGGTTAATCACACCCAGCGCCGTGTTATACACCAGCGACGCGATAACAAACGGTGCGGCGAGCGAAAAGGCAAGGCTGAACGCATTGGCAATCTGGGCAACGCCCCAGTCTGCCATATCACCGGTGCCGGGGAACTGCCCGGCAGGCAATACCTCGTAAGACAGGATCAGGTATTCGACCACCCGCACATGAAATCCCATCATCACCGCCAGCGCCAGGCCGGACACCAGCATAATATGGCCAATGGCAGGGGCCGGATCCGCGCCGGCGCCGCCAAATAATTGCGACAGAGAAGTAGACTGGGCTGCCATCGCGCCTGCGGTCTGCAACGCCAGTACAAAAAGGCGCAGGGATATGCCGATCGCCAGGCCGGCGATCACTTCGGTGATCAGGAACACACCCAGTACGGTTTCCTGTGCCGCAATGGCGCTGACTTTATCGGTCACGGCGGGTGCTACAATAAGGGTAAATGCCAGCCCGAGAACAAGCCGGATGCGCTGAGGCACCGAACGTTCACCAAAAGCCGGCAGCAAAGCCATCGCCGCACCCACCCGCAGGAACACCACAAATCCGGTGAACAGCGCCTGGCGGCTGTAATCAGAAGCGAGGGCCAGGAGTTCATTCATGCCGGCACCAGCCCGACCATTGAGGGCCGTGCATCGGTGCCAATTTCCTCAAACGAAAGCACCGGATTCTGAATGCCCTTGGCGGACAGAACTGTGCGCAGGAAACGGCGGCGGCGCGTCGAAGTCACGATCGCCGGGTAAATTCCGGTTTCACCCGCACGCGACACCCGGTCTGCAACATTATTGGCCAGTTTGTTAAACTCCTCCGGTGGCAGCGCCACATCACCGCGATCGCCTTCAATCTGATACTGCACAAAACGGGCTTCCCAGTCCGGCGACAATTGCACCAGCGGCAACGTACCATCAGGGCGGCGCAGCTCCGCAATCAGCTGGAAGCCGAGCCGTTGCCGCACGTGTTCACAGATGCCTTCGGGATTGTTGTGTGAATTGCGCCCCTCAGCTATCGCTTCCAGGATCAGCGGCAGGTTGCGCACCGACACCCGTTCATCCAGCAACATACGCAGGATTGTCAGCAGCAGATCCGCCGGCACCTTGTCCGGCATCAGCTCCTCCAGCAGGCGACGGTTGCCCTCACTGCGGGTCTCATCGGACAGATTGGTCAGCTCATCCAGCATCCGGCGCATGGTTTTCAGCGTCAGCAGCCGGCTGAAGTTTTTCTTGATCACTTCAAGTAAATGCGTTGCCAGCACTTCGGTCGGAGTGACAACGGTAATACCGGACAGAGACATGTCTTCTTTTTTATGGGCCTCAACCCAGCGCGCCGGGGCACCGTAAACCGGTTCTTTGACCTCTTCTCCCGGTGGCATAAGCAGGTCGTTCCCGCCCGCAAGCGCCAGCACCTGATCCGGCCGCAGGGTGTCGCGAGCCTGTTCCACGCCCTGAATCTTCACCAGATAACTGCCGATCGGCAAAGCGGCATCATCCGTCAGACGTATTTCCGGCAGGATCAGACCATAGACCGTGGCGACATGGTTGCGCATATTGGCGATACGCGCGTCCAGACCGGTGTCCGGATCCAACACCATGGTCACCAGGTCCGGCGCAAATTCGAGATGAATATCATCCAGATCAAGCACATCCCCCATAGTTTCCGGCTTAACAGCTTCTTTCGCCTCTTCTGGGTCTTTTGGTTTTTCCAGCGCGTCGCGCAGGGATTTCTGATAGCCAACCCAGGCCGCGGCCCCGAGACCTGTAGCACCGAAGATAAACGGCAGAAACGGCAAGCCAGGCACGAGGGCAAACATCGCCATCAGCGCCGCAACCGTTCCAAGCGCCGCCGGGTAGCGGGCGAACTGCCCAAACAGAGCCAGATCGGCGGAACCGGTGGTGCCGCCCCGCGCCAGAAGCAGCGCAGAGGCGATCGAAATAATCACCGAGGGGATCTGCGACACCAGCCCATCGCCAACAGTCAGGATCGCATAGGTTTCAAACGCCTGTCCGATCGGCATGCCATGCACGACCACGCCCACCAGCAGCCCGACCACAATGTTCATCAGGGTGATCAGCAGGCCGGCAACCGCATCGCCTTTTACAAATTTTGACGCCCCGTCGAGTGAGCCAAAAAACGTGGTCTCTGCAAGTTCGGTTTCACGGCGGCGTTTGGCTTCGTTGTGGTCAATCGCCCCGGCGGACATGTCGCTGTCGATCGCCAGTTGTTTGCCAGGCATGCCGTCCAGCGCAAACCGGGCGCCGACTTCGGCCATCCGCCCCGCGCCTTTGGTAATCACCACAAAATTCACGATCAGAAGCACGAGGAATATCACCACCCCGAGAAAAACATCGCCGCCCATCACAAAGTTAGCGAATCCTTCGATCACTTTGCCCGCCGCACCGGTGCCGGTATGCCCCTCGCCAATGATCAGCTTGGTCGACGATACGTTCAACGACAGACGCAGCATGAGTGACGCCAGTAACACGGTCGGAAACGCCGAGAAATCCAGAGGGCGTTCGATAAACAGAGTCACAGTGAACATCAGAATCGCCAGCGCAAAAGAAGCTGCCAAACCGATATCCAGAACCCAGGATGGCACCGGCAGGATCATCATTACAATAACCGCCATCAGCGCGATCGAAAGCAGGACGGTCGGATTAAATAGGATCTTGCTGCTCATAGCGGCCCTTTAATCTATCGCGATCAGGCGACGTGCGCCCGATCCGAACATTGGCACCAGCGACCCCATCGCACCACCGGGCTGCCCCGCCAATAACAATGGAAAACTGTTCAGGCGGGGGGCGGCAGGCGCGGCGGCAGGGGCAAGGCTGGCAATGGCTTTGGGCACTTCCCGCGCGGGCTGGCTGGCAAGCGCGAGGCGCACTGGTTTGCCGTCCTCTTCTGCAAACCGGGCCCGGAAAGTTTCGAACCGGGCTGTGTATTTTTCTGCCTTATCCGGCGTGCGGGAATGATAGGCACCGGCGGCTTCGCTCCAATTGCCTTTTTCCGCGTAAAGCTCTTTCAGGAACCTGGCGGCGTAACGTGCATTTGCCATCGGATCGAACATCTCTTCGATCGATGAAAACGCCTGTCCGTGCCATTTGTAATTGATCTGAAAACAACCAATGTCAAAGCTGCGCGCGCCGCGGTCAAATTCCCGCTCCGCATAAGCAAGCGCTTCGGCTTTGCTGTCAAACCAGACACCTTTGCCCTCCATATTTACGGTCCAGGGCCAGGGGCGCATCACACCGCCACTATTACGTCCGGTCTCGTTCAGGGAGATCGCTTTAAGCACTGATACCGGCACGCCGCTTTCGCGCGCCACAATCTGCGCCGCATCTTCACAGAATCCCGGCTGCGCCAGAGCCGGCGCAGAAAAGCCAATTCCCGCCAACAGGCCAACAAGGGCTGATAACCAGACTCCGCCAAGGCGCAGTTGTGTTGAATTCTTCGACATATAAGCTGCATTCTTGCTGCTGTGTGATCCCTCAACACTTACGCAATTATGGTTGATAAAGTGTAACCAAGCGGAGGGTTTATCGGCTACTGACCCACTGGCATGTCCTGAAGCAACTGTTTCAGGACCTCGCGGGTCTGGCCAGCGGACTGCAACAATTCCCGGTTGGTTTCCACCGTATCGGGCCGCGGCGCCAGCGCCAGGTCCGCGGCGGCCTTACGACTGTCATCGCCAAGTTCGGACACCGTAGACCAATCGCCACTGCGCCAGGCTTCGCGGGCCTGATCCTCCGCCTGGTTCAACCGGGCATAAATCGCAGCTGCGCGTTCGAAATCCTGTGCCCCGGCGTAAATTTCAGCCCGCAGCGCTTCGATTTCGTCCCCCTCGAGCCCAGCAAGATATCCCAGTGCAACCTGAGGTTTGCCCTCCAGCCTGGCGACTTCGGAAAACAGCAGTCGCTCTTCCCGGTCGGGATTGTCAGAGGCGCCGGTCAGGAAGGGGCGGGCTTCGGTCGGAAAGCCAAGATCAATCAGCCGGCGGGCCACAACGCGCCGCGACGTGGTGCTTTCGATCTGAAACGCAATTTTGTTCAGATCTGGCAGGATGCGGCGCAGAAACTCAACGTCATCGCCATTCCTCGCCAGATTGTCATAAACTTCCGAGCGCAGTTCCCGCACCCGCGCCGGATTGATCAGACTGTCTGATTCGACTTGCACCAGAAGATCAAGCGCCTTGCTGTATTGATTGGTGTAAATAAGCCCCCGCGCCGTGACCCGGCGCAGCTCACCACCCAGCGGCCCGTCGCGATGTTCAAAAGCCAGCGCCTCGGCTGAACGCACCGTGTCGCGGGACATCGGCAACCCGGCATCCACCTGGGTATCAATCAGCCGGATCAAAGCTTCTGGTGCCAGGGTGCCATTTTCACTGACAATGGCATCGAGTCGTGCCGCGGCATCCGCGTCCTCACCATTGCTCAGATCCAGTTGTGCCTCGAGGTAATCCAGGCCGCTGCCACTGTCCCCCGGCGCCCGCAGAATCGCGTTGCGCAGGTAGGTTGCGGTTTTCACATCGCCCACCGAGATAAATTTTTCAGACAGCTGCGGTCCCAAATGGCGTCGCAGATGGACAGGCAGGGCTGAAAACTCGCGCAGAACCTCAGTTTTGTTCACCACATCGCCTTTGTTCAGCTCCGGCATCGCCAGAACGGACCACATGGCCACGGGCCCCTCACAGCTGGTCTGACCCGCGAGACGACCGGGAGTTTGCGCCTGGCCATCATCCATAATATCCGCCATCGCATACAGAAGGTCGCCGTCTTCGATATAGGTCGCGAACTGTTTCAACGTGGCTTTGGCTTCGGCGCCAAATGTCAGATAAACATAGTATTTGGCGAGTTTTTCAACGCCTGCTGGCAGCGGAGTATCAAATTCACCTACCACATTGTTGCGATATCCCGCCATGCCTGCACCCTGGGTCAGAGGCCGGCCCCAGTTCTCGATATCGAACAGGCGACCCGGCAGGCAGGTGATCCCATCCCCGGTCAGATCGTCCAGCCAACGCTGCGATCGGTTGCCACGCTCAAATGCAGTTTCAACCCGCACATGGGGCAGAGTTTCTTCCACGGTCTCCGGCAGTTGCGGTTCAACAGGCGCCTCTTCATCGGGTTTACTCAGCGCGTCAACCTGTTGCAGAATTTGCTCACTGCTCGGCAGATCTGCATTTATCAACCCCTGGGAGGCCGCCCGGCTCAGCGCCGACAGCAAAGATGATTCCGCTTCAATCACCCGTTGCGAACGCGCGGCAGGCAGCAGTGGAACCACCGACGTCCGTGGCGGAGGTGCCGGCATCCGCGCCGGCCCGGGCTCTGAGAACCGCGGATCAGTGCCGGTGACTTCTGCAACCGCATTATTGGTTGTGATCTGGCTTTGGCGCGCCTCAGCCACAGGCATCGCCTCAGCGACACCTGCAGGCAGCATCTGCTCCATGCCACTTTCTTGTGACGCAGCGAACGACTCACCGGCTGTGCCCGGCGGCGGCGCAAGATCAGCCGGGCCGGAAGCCGCCGCCGGAAGCTCAGAGGAACCTGCGGGCCCGCTTGCGACCACTTCGGGTTCCACAGCAGGCTCCGGCTCAATTTTGGCAGGTGTCACCACCGGTCTTACGCTGGTTTTAGGTACCAATGGTGTCGGCCGCGCCAATTCCGTACCCATGCGTTCAAACGCGGCGATTTCGCGTTGTCCGCTGCGAAACACCGTTGGCAGGATAGGTTCGGCACCTGGCATATTGGGCACGGGTGCAGCTCTTGCAGCGGGCCGGGCGGGTTCAGGGACGGGTTCAACCGCAACTGCGTCAGCCAATACTGGTGCTGGCGTCGCCACAGCGATTTCCACCGGGGCCGCGAGTGCTGATTCAAATTCTGCGCTCGCGGGCGCTGCGCCGGTTTTAATGTCAATCACCAGCCGCCCGGCGCGGATTTCAAAGGCATCCGCATAAACGTCTTTCGCCACTTTGATCAGCAAACGACCCGGCCCGGGGCTGGAAAGCGCAGTGATCCGGCTGCGTGGAATGCGTTGAAACGCGCCCGCAAAATCGAAATCGTCATCCAGGCCCGGCACGCGCAACTCATAGGCCAGCCCGTCCCGGCCCAATGCCCAGTCGGTCGCCTCGTCAAATTGCATCACCAACCGGGAAAACCCCTCGTGCTCACCGGAATTCACCACAACGGTTTCGGCCCGGACGATGCCCGGGCCTGTCATCAGCAGGAATGCAATTATTCGTAAAATCATGCCGCCGCCTGTTTGACCTCTTTCAGTGCATCCTCAAGTTCTGCAAAACTTGGCCGCACATGGGAAGGCGTATTCTGACGCCCCACCTCAATACAGATATTTGTCGCGTGATTGTGAAGGTTAGCCACCAGCACCTCACGGATAAGTTGATAAAAATGACCGTCGTCTTCGGTCACGGTTTTTATCTTGGCCGCGAAGGGGCCGACAAGCCCATAGGCCAGAAAAACCCCGAGAAATGTGCCGACCAGCGCGCCACCGATCATCTTGCCCAAAATTTCAGGCGGCTGATCGATCGAAGCCATCGTCTTCACAATGCCCAGAACCGCGGCAACAATGCCCAGCGCTGGCAGACCGTCGGCCAGGCCCTGAAGCGCGTGGCTGGAATGCATCGCATGGTGCAGATTGGCCTCGATGCGTTTTTCCAGCACTTCTTCGACCTGATGCGGGTCATCATAGTTCATCGACGCGGAGCGCAGCGTGTCACAAATCAGGTTAATACCTTCTTTGTCGCTCAGAATTTTGGGATACTTGGAGAAGATCGGCGATTTTTCCGGGTCTTCGATATGTTCTTCCAGCCCGACCGGATTCTGGCGCGCCAGGCGAATCAGCTCAAACAGCAGGCACAGCAGGTCGCGAAAATCTTCGGGTTTCCACTTGGGGCCCTTGAACACTTTGCCAAGATCCTTGAGCGCATGTTTAATCGCCGGCATATCGTTGGCAATCGCAAAAGTCCCGACCGCAGCACCACCGATAATCATGAACTCAAATGGCAGTGATTTAAGGATAATCCCCATTTTGCCGCCAGCGGCCAGATAGCCGCCAAACACCATAACAAAGATAAAGATGATACCACCGATGGCGATCATTTATTTCCACTCCCCACAGGATAAATCAGTATTCCGATACTGGCAGATCAAGGTTAACAAAATCTGCGATTCTCAGTTTTCCGTCGGCACAGACGCGTTGCGACCGGCCAGAATTACCGAGATTGAATAGGCGGTTGTCGGCTGCAACCCGGCAAGAACAGAGGCGGCGGCGTCCGGGCGCATCCGGGCCAGGAAACCGGCGGCAAAATTTGGTGCCATTTCCTCAAACAGGGCAGCGGCGTCTTTGGCTTTCATATTTTCATACATCGCTGTCAGCCGCTCCAGGTCGCTTTCCGCCGCCGTATTGGCCACCGAAAGCGTGCTTTTTAACTTAGCCGCGGCAGCGGCAAGCGCGATAAGATTGTCCTCAATCTGCGTGCGCGCCAGCGCCAGCGCCTGGCGTTGGTCATTCAGAATCGCTTCCTGTTCTTTCAGCCGGGCCTCGCGCCCCTGAAGCGCGGCCAAAACGGTGGCGAGGTCTTCTGATGTCTCACAGATAAGTGGCTCGGCCGGCAAACCGTCGTCGCCGGCGCCAAGCTGTGCCATTTCACGCGCGATCGCGGCGCCGGTCTCCCCGGACAGGCGCACCACAGCGGAGCCGATCAGCAACGCCGCAATCACCCAAAGCGCGCCGCGCCCCGATTTCCAGCTTTTGCGCGGCATCTTCCTGGGTTTATCCGCCCTGGCGGCTTTCGTTTTTTTACCAAACATTATTTTGCCCCCATGCGGTTACGGTGACTCAGAAACAGGGCTTCTTCCGCGAATTCCTCGGGCGCGGACCGCTCTGCAGTAACGGACCGCTCAGCAGTAAAAGGCTGCGGCGCAGGTGCGCGCGCGGGCTCCGGTTCCGGCAGGTCATGCATGGACGCAATCAGCAACTCCATCCGCTTTGCGACACTTTCAGCCCGGGCCGTCAGTTCGGTCAGCTCCACGGCCGAACCGGCGGCGGTGTGCTGCGCCCGTGTCAGCGTTTTGGTCATGTCATCCACCTGAGCCGACAGCACGGCGATCGCGCCACCCACGCCTTTTTCAAGATCGGTAAACCGATTCAGCCTGCGTGCGAGAATGATGCAGTAAAACCCGGCCCCCAGGGCACCTGCCACCAGCAGAATATCTGCAATTAAGTCCATCTGCCCTGCTCCTAGCTCAGTACGAATTCCATAATCAGAAGGTCGCGCACGCGGCCCTCTCCGGCCACGACCTGTACGCGGCGTAACATCTGGGCCCGTAAGCGAATCAACGCCGCCGGATCTTCCAGTTCGGTCATATCCACTGCGCGCAGATAGCCGTTCAGCACATCCACGATGCGCGGCATCACTGCGACCACATCAGATTCGGCCTTCGGGTTGACTTCCAGCTGAGACTTGAAGCGCAAAAAGCTGCTCTGCCCGTTGCGCGACATATTGATAATCAGCGGGTCAACTTCGACAAAAGCCACCTCCGGCAGTGGCTCAAACGCCTCTTCGGGCCCTGTAGCCTCTTCTGCCAGATGTCCTGAATCAGGGGTGAGAATCGCCCCGGAATAGACCGCAAAAAATCCGCCGCCGCCAAGCAGCAGCGCCAGCACGATCCCAATCATCATTGGTTTCTTGGACCCTTTTTTACGGGCCTTTCCGTCTTCGAGTTCTTCGTCGGCCATGGTTCCATCCGAAAATGTGAATGAAACCTGTATAACCCAAACTTAGCTAACCGATTGTTAAGGCTGTTGCGTCAAAGATGATTCATCGACGGGGGCAGAAGCCCGCTCAACAAAGGAGTCACGTCTTGCAACAAGTCTTTTCGGTGTGGTCTGCGCTGGACAATAAACGCCGTATTACAGTGGTTCTGGCCACCGTCGCCATGTTCGCCGCCATACTGGGTCTGACCCGTGTGGCCTCAAAACCTTCGATGGCTCTGCTCTATGCGGGGCTCGAATCAAGCGTCGCCGGGGATGTGGTCACCGCGATCGAAGCGCGTGGCGTTCTCTATGAAATCCGCGGCGCTTCGATTTTTGTCGACTCCAGCGAACGCGACACACTGCGCATGATGCTGGCCAGCGATGGGCTGCCGTCCAATTCGACCCAGGGCTATGAACTTCTGGACAGCCTGTCAGGCTTTGGCACCACCAGCCAGATGTTTGACGCTGCTTACTGGCGCGCAAAAGAAGGGGAACTGGCCCGCACCATCAGCGCCAACCCGCTGGTGCGTTCCGCCCGTGTACACCTGGCCAACCCGTCGTCACAGCCCTTTCAGCGCCAGGCGCGCGCCACCGCTTCTGTCACCGTGAATACCAGTCAGGGCACACTGAGCGGCGCCCAGGCCCAGGGTATTAAATTCCTGGTGGCCTCAGCTGTTGCAGGGCTGAACCCGGAAGATGTGTCCGTGATAGACGGCCGTGGTAATCTGGTGGACGCAGCTGACAGCGGAGCAGAAACCACTGGCGACAACAGCCGGGCCACCGAATTGCGCCGCAATGTTGAACGGATGATCGAAGCCCGTGTCGGCAAGGGCGCCGCTGTGGTCGAAGTCGCTATGGACGTCGTGACCGAGCGCGAATCCTTCACCGAGCGGAAATTTGACCCCGAAAGCCGGGTGGCGATCAGCACAGACACCGAAGAGCGCACCACCAGTTCCAGCAACCAGAACAACCCCTCAGTAACCGTCGCGTCCAACCTGCCCGCAAATGGCTCAGACGGCGGTGGCAGCAATTCAAATAACAGCGAGACGCGCGAACGCATTAATTATGAAGTGTCGGAAATTACCCGCGAAGTAACCCGTGCGCCCGGTGCCATCAAGCGGCTGTCGGTGGCAGTGCTGATTGACGGCATTCGCTCGCAGGATCCGACTACCGGTGAAACCATCTGGGCCCCCCGCAGCGAAGAAGAGCTGTTGGCGCTGCGCGAACTTGTCAGCGCGGCCGTCGGGCTGAACCCGGACCGCGGCGACACTTTGACCTTAAAAACGATGGAATTTGAACCGGTTGTGGTCGAGGGCACCGTGGTCGAAGCCTCTATCATTTCTGGTTTGCAAATTGACCTGATGACCATCATCCAACTGGCCGTATTGTCCGTTGTTGCCCTGGTGCTGGGCATGTTGGTGATC
>NZ_QOLB01000106.1 GCF_003333265.1 Candidatus Halocynthiibacter alkanivorans | reverse complement strand
CACCGGCGGCGTCTACGGTCGCCACAACCGCGAATACACCGCCAGAGAGGTCGAGCGCCTGGCACAGTCGGCAGGCTTTGAAACCGAACATCTGCGGACCATTGACGTGTATGATGACCACATCAACGCGCAGACGGCAGACCTGTTGCTTTCGCGCAATGACGATCTGACCCTGCGCGGTGAAACCATCTTTTATGTCGGCAAAAAAACTGGGGAGCCAGGCGCTGCACCGGAGCAGCTATATCATGGCAACCCGATTAAAATGTCCGGCGAAATCTCGGTTCTGAGTGCGGAGGCCCAGACCGGTCTGACCCGCGTCAGCGTGACCAACCAATCGCCGCTCTGGTGGACGGTAACAGGCGAACACGCCATGTGTGTGCTGGCGGAATGGAGCAATTCTGAGGGCTATCTTGTGCATACCAATATTTATCTGCCACTGGACACCGCAATTGCCCCCGGCGCCGCCGGCTGCCTGTCCCTGCGCCTTGACAAGACCCCGGCAGAGACCGCCCAAGGCAGGCTCTCGCTCAGAATTTTCCAGGCGGGCGTCGGAAGTATCGCCGAAACAGGCCGGTCCAACAGGCTCTCGCTCCCCTGTTCAGAAGACGCGTTTCACCGACTGGTAAGAGGCACTCATGATGCAGATTGATTTGCCTCTGCGCCAGCGCCCCAGGGTGCACTGGGTCTCGCCTTTGCCCCCGGGTGAAACCGATATTGCCAATTACACTCTGCGGATTCTGCCCGAGCTGACCCGGCTGGCTGAGGTCATTTTATGGACAGATACGCCGGACTGGGATCCTGCGCTGGAAAACATATGCCAGGTGCGCCAGCTGGATCCGGACCAGGTGCTTCCAGCTGATTTGCAGACCGCCATTGCCCCGCATTCCGGCGAGAGCATATTCATTCACATCGGCAATTCCTGGCTCTTTCACAGTGGTTTCCTGCGCCTGGCGCACCGGTTGCCTGCGGTGATCGTACTGCATGATCTGGCCATTCAGGAACTGTGCCGCGATATGGTCCGCTTTGATAATCAATCGCCGGATCTGTACCTGTCGGAGATGGAAAAGTGGTACGGTGAGCCCGGCGCAGAGGCTGGTCGGAAATTTCTCAATGATGACATCACCCCCTACAATCTGGTCGCCACGATGCCAGGATTTGAGATTGCCCTCGGGCGCGCCTGTGCGGTACTGACCCACACCGACGCGGCCTTTGCGGCTGTGAAAGCGCGCACCGACCTGCCCTGTTACCAGCTCAACCTGCCCTACCCGGCACGCGCGCATCACTGGCCGCGGCCCAAACGCATCAGCGACCGGCTGCGGCTGGTACAATTTGGCTATATCGGCCCCAACCGGCGCCCGGAACAAATACTGGAGGCTCTGGCTGAGGTGCGGCATGAGATCGACTTCAGATTTGACATCCTCGGCAAGCTCTGGAATCCGGCTTATGTCCAGAACCGGATTGACGATCTGGGGCTGACGGACCGGGTGCACCTCCACGGCTTTGTGAAAGAGCAGGTGTTGGATGAAATGCTCGCGGAATCGCATCTGGTGTTTAACCTGCGCTTTCCGACCATGGGCGAGGCCAGCGGCAGTCAGCTGCGTATCTGGGACTCAGCGGCTGCCTCCGTGGTGTCCGATCACGCCTGGTATGCCGGGCTTCCGGACGACACGGTGTTTAAGGTCGCGACAGACGATGATACCGCCGGCCTGATCTCTTTGCTGCACAGACTGGCCAGCGACCGCAGCCTGGGGCGTGATATCGGGGAAAAGGGCCGTAGCCACCTGTTACAGACCCACCGGCCCGACCACTACGCCCAGGGGATTGTCAAAATCGCCAGTGAATTTGCCCTCCACGGCCGACGGTCTCTTTACCAGCGCTCAGCCCGCCAGGTTCTCGCGCCAGGCAATGAAGAAGTCTTTGACTACTCAGCCCTCGTCAACAAAGTGATCTGGTAATCCCCTGTCAACATATCCTGTTGCGATAACCCGCCTGGTCGCTTTTACCTTGCCTCATTAATCAGGAAGGCATCCGCGGAACATTCCGACTCCGGGCGACCCAGGTCTCAGGTTCAGATCTCAGGCGCAGATACTTCTGAACCATTTCAGGCTCAAAGGCCCTGCCAGAGGATACGAGGCCTTCTGCGGTCGCGTCAGACCTCTGGTGGCTGCCTGTGACCTGCGCGTCACGGCGAAATTATCCCGCCGGACTGATTGCCGTTTCCCGGCCCGTTCACAGCAGATATGGGTCGAAAAACCCGGAGTTAAACCGCAACGGGGCCACTCCTATCAGAACTGCAAAAATGACTAGCAGAAGCGTTTGTAGTCGGACATAAGCGCGTCGAGATCGTCATAATAATAGAGCTTGGCGCCATGCACCAGCAGCCCGCAATCGAATTATTCGCGGATGGTTTTCTCAGAATGAGATATCATGATGACCCGGGAACTGCGGATTTTGTCCTTAAGTGCGGCCTCGCTTTTCTTCCTGAAACGACGATCACCGACCGTGTCCGTCGTCATATGAAGTGGGTAGTCAGAGTGGTTTGAGTTTTGGAGGCTCTGGTTCGTTTGTGTGATTGATTATGCTGACTTTGGTATTGAAACTGGCTTCACGCGCGCCGCCCGCGAGCGCAACCGCATCCAGCAACCGCAAACCGCTGGCTGGTATGTCAAACCGCCCGGGGGAACGCGTGTCACCGACAACAGCGATACTCTGAGCACCATTCTCCTCAAGGAGAACGACAACTTCCGGATCAACAGCACGGCCCTCCAGTCCATCGGCAATTCTCTGACGTACTGCATCCAGGCTGAGGCCTACGACATACAGCGCGCCAACATATGGAATGTAGATTTCACCGGACTGGTTTACGACAGCCAGAAATGAGGAACTTTTGCTCTCGGCGTTAGAAAAAAGACCGTCTGGAGAATTTTCCCAAATTCGGACAGCCAACCTGTCGCCGATACCAATCTGTGTCACATTGGTTTCAGGTACGACACCATCAAAAGTTGAGTATATCGATACCGATGCCTCGGCCCCAACCGCGCCAATCACACCGGGCGTGAGTTCAACTAAATTAAATGCACGCTCCGCTCGCGCCCCATCTGTGGACTCGCCGATCAGAGCAATATCGACGACGTTCGGACCCTGCCCGGGCAGTGAAGCGCAACCGCCGAAAGCGACGACAATCAATGCTTCCAAGGTTTTACGTAACAATTTCAAGGCAGTCCTTTTTGAACGTCGAGGCGTCCATGTTGGTTTGCAGGTATCCGCCAAACGACCGTTAGACAGTTTCACTGTTTGAAGAAACAGCTCCGCGTCGACACAATCTACTTGCCAGTATGAGCTGTCTTGGAACTGTCATAAGCGCGTTTTGTGACACCAACGGCAGGAGTGGCTAAGACCTACACGGTTGCACAGAACATCTCCAACTTTCGGAGAAAAAGCAGATCATACGCCGGACATACAATACACGCGGTGCGCTCAATGCTGAATGTATTCGAGACATCAAGAAATTTTTCAATTCAAAAACACGCCAACGATAAACGGGGTTTTGTCTCCTTTTGTCTGTTAATTCAGACCGCCGAAAATGATCCAGGCAGATATCTGGGACACCTCATAACCATTCCCGCTTGCTTGCTCACGCGGAACAGAACCCTGCAATCGTCTCAAAAGTGTGCTTAAGACATTGCGTTTGCACTGTGTTTAAAGAAATCCGGGCGCAGATTGGTGATCCACCGCAACGGATATTGCCAGTATGTAGCGGCGGGCCGCATGCACATGCTGCCACAAACGATTGGCAGCACTGACCTTCCCTGATGCCTACGCATTAGGTCCCGCGAGATATGATTGGCACCAAGCTAGAGGGCGCTGACAGACCCCCTGAAACTGAATTGGCGCCGCAGAGGCCGGACGCCCGCGCGAGACTCTGAAGACCAGGCCCGTTGCGGCGATGGATTTTGACTTTGGTGCCAAAAAAATTGCAAACCAGAAACAGCAAGCCAATAGGACTCGCGAAGGCCAGCCCCCCCCGAAAGGCTTTCCCCAGGAAAATAAATTACGCTATGGCAGGTCACGGTCAGCCCGACTGGCAGAGCAGAAAAGGACGAATAGATGCAGGCACTGATATACGGGCTGTTCGCGGCGCTGGCCTGGGGCGTGCATGACCTTTGCGTGCGATATGTCAGCCAGCGCAGCGGCATTTTACCTGCCATGCTGACCGTGTTGCTGACCGGGGCGGTTCTTGTCTCCGCCGTCGCCTTAATCTGGGGCGACTGGTCCGGGCTGACCCTGTCAGCCGGACTGTTGTCCGCCGCATCCGGCACCGTGTTTGCCGGCGGCACCTACGCATTATACCGTGCCTTTGCCATCGGCCCGGTCAAACTGGTGGCCCCCCTGATCGGCGCCTATCCGATGCTTTCCATTGCAATGGCAATGATGTCCGGGCGCCAGGTGTCCGCCGCGCAATGGGCGGCGGTGCTGCTGGTGGTGGCCGGCGTGGCACTGATCGCGCTGTTCTCAGCGGAAGATGACAAAAGCCCGGCCCGGCTGCCGGCAGTGCTCTGGGGCGTGGTCGCGGCAATCGGTTTTGCCGGCACCTTTGCGCTTGGCCAGGCGGCGGCCGAGGCGGGCGCCGGACTGCCGGTTCTGGTTCTGAGTCGCGCGGCGGCCATTGTCACGGTGGCGGCGCTGATGATCGCTTCGCGCACATCCGCCCGCCTGCCGCTGCGGCTGTTGCCATTTCTCGCAGTGATGGGGGTGCTGGACGCGCTTGCGCTCGGGTTGGTTCTGCTCTCTGGCAGCCTGCCGCGCCCGGAACTCGCTGCCGTCAGCTCATCCTTGTTTGGCCTTGTCACCGTGGTGCTGGCCTGGGCTGTGCTGCGCGAGGATATGACCCGGAATCAATGGCTCAGCGTCGCGCTCACCTTTGGCGGCATTGCCTGGCTGGGGTTCTAGGATCCCGGCCCTTCGAGCCGGGCAAGTGACCGGTTCCCCCAAAGAAAAACTGTTGCGCCCGGCATGCCCGGCGCAACAGTAAATACAGGATCAGATGTCGAGCGTGTTGTCTTTTTCCCAACGCGAAAAATGCGACACGAACGAATCCCATTCCTGATGTTTCATCTTCAGATAGGCTCTGGAGAACTCATCCCCCATCATCCCCTTAAGCCCTTCATCCTCATCGAAAAACCGCAGCGCATCCAGCATGTTCAGCGGCAGTTTTGGCGCGCCGGTGACCTTGTGCCCCTCGGCATACATGTCGATGTCCCAGCGTTTGCCCGGATCGGCGTTGGTGCGCACCCCGTCCAGACCGGCAGCGATGATCACCGCCTGCAGCAGGTAGGGGTTCACCGCCCCGTCCGGCAGCCGCAGCTCAAACCGGCCAGGCCCGGGCACCCGCACCATATGGGTGCGGTTGTTGCCGGTCCAGGTCACCGAATTGGGCGCCCAGGTCGCACCCGACATGGTGCGCGGCGCATTGATGCGTTTGTAGCTGTTCACCGTCGGGTTGGTGATCGCAGCCAGCGCGCTGGCGTGTTTCATAATGCCGCCCAGAAAGGCGCGGCCCTTGTCCGACAGGCCCAGCTCTTTGCTGTCATCGGCAAAGATATTGACCCGCGCGTCCGCACCAGGCGCATCCCAGACTGAAATATGAGCGTGACAGCCATTGCCGGTCAGACCTTCAATCGGCTTGGGCATGAACGTGGCGCGATAGCCGTGTTTTTCCGCCACCGAGCGCGTCATGAACTTGAAGAAGCTGTGTTTGTCCGCCGTCTTCAACGCATCATCATATTCCCAGTTCATCTCAAACTGGCCATTGGCGTCCTCATGGTCGTTCTGATACGGGCCCCAGCCCATCTCCAGCATGTAGTCGCAGATTTCCGAGATCACATCATAGCGCCGCATCACCGCCTGCTGGTCATAACAGGGTTTGACCGCATTATCATACTCGTCAGAGACCTGTTCACCGTCCGGGGTCAGCAGAAAAAACTCGGCTTCAATACCGGTCTTCACATGCAGCCCTTCTTTGGCCGCCTCATCGATCAGACGGTTGAGCACATTGCGCGGCGCCTGCGCGACAGGTGCGCCTTCCATCACACAATCGCCCGCCAGCCAGGCCACATCGGGTTTCCACGGCAGTTGAATAACCGAGGACGCGTCCGGCATTGCCAGCATGTCAGGATGCGCCGGTGTCAGGTCGAGCCAGGTGGCAAACCCGGCAAAACCGGCGCCGTTTTTCTGCATGCCGGCAATGGCCTGTGAGGGCACTAGTTTAGCGCGTTGGCCACCGAACAGATCGGTATAGGTGACCATAAAATATTTTACGTCTTTTTCTTTTGCGAAAGCAGCCAGATCGATCGTCATGGTTCCACTTTCCTTTCCCTGTTGTTTAATAAAAAAGGCGTGCCCTTCATTAAGAGCACGCCCGGTAATGTGTTCAGAAGCCTTCTTTTCCCGGGTACCAGCTGGTGCCGGCAAGCGGCACACGCGCCATGGCGGCCGCTTCCATTGTCAGCGCGCAAAGATCCTCAGGTTCCAGGTTCTGCAGCTTGTTATGGCCACAGGCGCGCGCGATGGTCTGCGCTTCCAGCGTCATCACCTTCAGGTAGTTGCTCAGGCGACGGCCCGCTTCGACCGGGTCGACACGTTTCATCAACTCGGCGTCCTGGGTGGTGATGCCGGCCGGGTCCATACCTTCATGCCAGTCATCATAGGCGCCGGTGGTGGTGCCCAGTTTCTGGTATTCGCTTTCCCATTTCGGATCATTGTCGCCGATGGCGATCATCGCAGCGGTGCCGATGGACACCGCGTCGGCCCCCATGGCCAGCGCTTTGGCAACATCGGCGCCAGAGCGGATACCGCCCGACACAATCAGCTGCACTTCGCGGTGCATGCCAAGATCCTGCAACGCCTGCACTGCCGGGCGGATACAGGCGAGCGTCGGCAGGCCAACATGTTCAATGAACACGTCCTGGGTTGCGGCGGTGCCACCCTGCATCCCATCCAGAACCACCACATCCGCACCAGCTTTCACCGCCAGAGCCGTGTCATAATAGGGCCGTGTGCCACCCACTTTGATAAAGATCGGCACCTGCCAGTTGGTGATCTCGCGCAGCTCGAGGATCTTGATCTCCAGATCATCCGGCCCGGTCCAGTCCGGGTGACGACAGGCCGAGCGCTGGTCGATGCCCTTGGGCAGGGTGCGCATATCCGCGACCCGGTCAGAGATTTTCTGCCCCAGCAACATGCCACCGCCGCCTGGTTTGGCGCCCTGCCCCACCACAACTTCAATCGCATCCGCCCGGCGCAGATCGTCCGGGTTCATACCGTAGCGCGATGGCAGGTACTGATAGACCAGCTGAGTGGAATGGCTGCGCTCCTCAGATGTCATGCCGCCGTCACCGGTGGTGGTCGACGTGCCCGCCGCCGACGCCCCGCGTCCCAGCGCTTCTTTTGCCGGGCCCGACAGCGCGCCAAAGCTCATGCCGGCGATGGTGATCGGGATGTCCAGCCTGATCGGCTTTTTGGCATAGCGGGTGCCCAGCACAACGCTGGTATCGCATTTCTCACGATAACCTTCGAGCGGATAGCGCGAGATTGAGGCGCCGAGAAACAGCAGGTCATCAAAATGCGGCACCCGGCGCTTTGCACCACCGCCGCGGATGTCATAAATGCCGGTTGCAGCCGCCCGACGGATCTCGGCGTTGATCGGGTTGGAAAACGTCGCGGACTGCTGCGGGATCGTGCGCGGGATGTTGTTTTGGGTATCTTTCATCACCATCTCCTCAGTAGGCGCCGACGTTATCAACGTCGAAGTTGTAAAGCTGACGGGCGGAGCCGTACCGTTTGAACTCTTCCGGTTTTGCGTCCGCACCAGAGCGCGCCAGCAGATCCTTGAGAATCTCGATATGTTCCGGGCGCAGCTCTTTTTCGATGCAATCCGCACCAAGGCTTTTTACGGAGCCGCGCACAAACAGCCGCGCCTCATAAAGCGAATCCCCCAGCGCGTCGCCGGCATCACCGCAGACCACCAGATTACCGGCCTGAGCCATGAAGGCGGACATATGGCCGATATTGCCATGCACTACGATGTCGATGCCCTTCATCGAAATACCGCAGCGCGAGGAGGCGTTGCCTTTGATGACCAGCAACCCACCACGGCCGGTGGCACCGGCGTACTGGCTGGCGTCGCCTTCAACAATGACAGCGCCCGACATCATATTTTCTGCCACACCCGGGCCAACCGAGCCATGCACGTTTACAGTCGCCTGCTTGTTCATGCCGGCGCAATAATAACCGGTCGAGCCTTTGACGGTCACCTCAATCGGCGCATCCAGACCAACCGCAATCGCGTGGCTGCCCTTCGGGTTCACAATTTCCCAACGGCCTGGCTCAGTGCTGCCATTCAGCTCATGCAGGCTCGAATTCAGCGCCCGTAAACCCTCGGCTTCAAGATCAAATACCTGCATTTCAGTGGCTCCAGAAATAAACGGTTGCGGGTTCGGGTTCCCAGACTTTGGCATCCTCAATGCCCGGCAGGTTCACCAGCGCGCGGTATTCCGAACCAAAAGCAACATATTGATCGGTTTCCGCCATCACCGCAGGTTTGCAGGCGATCGGGTCGCGCACAACGCCAAATCCATCTTTGGTGCCGACAACGAAGGTAAAGAACCCGTCCAGATCTTCCAGTGAACTTTCCAACGCTTCGCCGAGACTGGCGCCGTTCTGCATTTTCCAGCTCAGATAAGAAGCACCGACTTCGGTGTCGTTCTGGCTTTCGATGCGCATGCCTTCCCGGATCAACTTGCGGCGCAGGCTGTTGTGATTGCTGAGTGAGCCGTTGTGCACCAGACACTGGTCCGCGCCGGTCGAAAACGGGTGCGCGCCCTCAGTGGTCACCGCTGATTCGGTGGCCATACGCGTGTGCCCGATTCCATGGGTGCCGCTCATCGACGAGAGGTCAAACCGGGCGGCCACATCCGCAGGCAGACCCACTTCTTTATAAATCTCAATGGTATCGCCGTCGCTCATAACGCGCATTCCGCTGCGCAGTTCCGCGATAGCCTGACGGGCCGCAGCAGACTTGTCCGCCGGCAGTTCCAGAACCGCATGCGAATCGCGCCGTCTCAGGCTGACAACTGTATCAATTGCGGCGCCGAGGTCTGCTGCCAGCGTGGCAAAATCCTGCTCGGCATTGTCCGACTGTACCGTCAGTTTGATGTTATTTCCTGCGCTATTGCCATAGATCGCAATGCCCGCGCTGTCCGGCCCGCGGTCCGTCATTGTGATGAGCATTTCGGTAAGCAATTCGCCCAGCCTTGGCTCAAGTGTTTTGTCTTTGATGAATAGTCCAACAATGCCGCACATCGGCGCGCTCCTCCGCATTTGTGTTGAGGCGACGCTAGCACCAAAGATCGCACGGCTCAACCGTGAGGAAACATTTTTTCATGCTGGGTAAGTTTTACTGGTGTGAAACGAATTTTCATGCTCTTTATTCAGTGAGATCGCGACGCACAGAGAACAATGTATAGAGAACAAACAAGCGATCCGACATCGACATGGAGGAAAACGTGGAAGAACAAATTGCAGAGCTAACGGCCCAACTGGCCGAGCTGACGGCAAGCGCAGGTGTGACCAACACCATGTTTGCAGAGACTTTTTACTATCTGACTATCCCGCTGATGATCATTATTCACGCCGGCTTTCTGGCCTATGAAATGGGGGCGTCCCGCACAAAGAACGTACTGTCCTCCGGGGTCAAAAACATTCTGGCTTTCGCCTTTATGATTCCGACTTTCTACTTCTTTGGCTGGTGGATCTACTGGGCACTTCCCACAGGCATCACCCTTTCGGCGGGTCCGGCAGGCATTTCTGGTGGCGAATACGCCAGCAGCATCGCGCTCGGCTGGGGCGACGCGGCGCAGTATATGGGACCGAATATCGCGGATCAGGCTTCTGGCGTGTTCTTTGGTGCATTCGCCCTGTTTGCAGCGACCACCGCTTCCATCATGTCCGGTGCAGTGATTGAGCGCATCCAGACCGTTGGCTTTATTATCCTCGCGATCGTACTGGGCTCGTTTGCCTGGGTCGTAGCGGCAGCCTGGGGCTGGCACGCGGATGGCTGGCTGGTCACCAAATTTGGCGTACATGACTTTGGCGCTGCCGGTCTGGTGCACGCCGTTGCCGGGTTCTTTGCCCTTGGGGTTCTGATCAATCTCGGGCCACGCATCGGCAAGTTCAACGCCGACGGTTCAGCAAACCACATCGCCGGCCACAATATGCCGCTGACGATCACCGGTCTGATGCTGATCATCGTTGGTTTCTTTGGCTTCCTGATGGCCTGTGTGATTGTACCGGGTGAAGCCTGGTCCTGGTTTGGCGACAAAGGTGCGACGATCTATGGCACCCCGATCACCCTGTCGGCCCTGTCGTTCAACATCCTGATGGCTGTTGCCGGCGGTATTATTGGCGCCTGGATCTTTACCAAAGACCCGTTCTGGATGATGTCCGGCGCGCTTGCTGGTATCATTTCGACCGCTTCCGGCCTGGATATCTACTTCCCGGCTCAGGCCTTCGTCATCGCCTTCAGCGCAGGTATCATCATGAAACCATGTGCCGACTGGCTGGAACGCCGCGGCATTGATGACGCGGTTGGCGCGGTGACCGTTCATGGCACCATCGGCCTTTATGGCGTGATCATGCTGGGCGTAATGGCCAGCGGGTTCCCGGCGCTCCAGGGTGCAGCAGGCGAAGTGCCTGTCATCACCCTGACCGGTCAGATCATCGGCGCCGCTGTGTTTGGCCTGCTGGGTTTTGTCCCGGGCTACGGGGTGTCTTTCATCCTGAAGAAAATGGGCATGTTGCGCACACCGGCAGCAGCGGAAATCGCTGGTCTGGATACCACCAAAGTACCGGCACAGGGTTATCCTGAAGGCATTCCTGTCTCTGCGGCTCCTGCCGAATAACTGAAACCAGAAAGGACAATCTATGGGATTTCCATTTGAAACTGCCAGCTGGGACGTCGTGGACGGCGCCATGTTCATCGGCTGGGGCACTGTGATGCCAGGGGTTTATACTCTGATTGCTGCGGTGATCTGCGTCTATACCCTCTGGGCCGGCAACCGGGCTGAGCAAAAACATTACAAGCGCGTCGAAAAGTAAACCGACCGCGACACAACATCAGGGTCGCCCTCACGGGCGGCCCTTCTTTTTGGTAAAAATTGCCTGGTGGGAAATAAAGTTGCATCTCATTCTTGCTTTCTTGCGCGCACCAGGGCTGAATGACGCTAACAGACACAAAAAAATATCGGGAGAAGATTATGGCCACGTCCTGGAGATTTTCGGCGCTTGCCGACCGCCACCGCGCAATGGGCTCTGAACTGGAAGACTGGAGCGGCATGGGCACTGCATGGTCCTATGACAAAGACCAGGCAGAAGAATATATGGCGATCCGCACCCGCGCCGGCTTTATGGATGTCTCGGGCCTGAAAAAGGTGCATATCACCGGCCCGCATGCCAGCCAGGTGATTGACCGCGCCACCACACGCCGCGCCGAAAAGATCAAACCCGGCCGCTCGACCTATGCCTGCATGCTCAATGATGACGGCAAATTCGTCGACGATTGTGTGATCTACCGCATGGGTCCGAATTCCTGGATGGTGGTGCATGGCTCGGGCCAGGGCCATGAGCAACTGACCATGGCGGCCACCGGTCGTGATGTGGATGTACGTTTTGACGACAACTTGCATGACATCTCGCTACAGGGGCCGATGGCGGTGGATTTCCTGCAGGAATATGTGCCCGGCATCCGCGACGTGGTTTATTTCAGCCATATCCACACCACCTTGTTTGACAAGCCCGTCACCATTTCGCGCACCGGCTATACCGGCGAGCGCGGCTATGAGATCTTCTGCCGGGCGCAGGACGCCGGTCATATCTGGGACCAGCTGGTGGAACGTGGCGCCCCGATGGGCATCATCCCGACGCGCTTTACCACGCTGGATCTGCTGCGCGCCGAAAGCTATCTGCTGTTCTTTCCCTATGATAACTCGGACATGTACCCGTTTGAGGACGAAAAACACGGCGACACCCTGTGGGAACTGGGGCTGGATTTCACTGTCTCCCCCGGCAAGACCGGTTTCCGTGGGGCCGAGGAACATTACCGTCTGAAGGGACGCGAGCGCTTTAATATCTTCGGCGTGCGGCTCGAAGGCACTGAGCCCGCCGACGAAGGCGCGCCGCTGCTGCAAGACGGCAAACAGGTCGGCATTGTCACCGTGGGCATGTATTCGCCGCTCAACAAACACAACGTGGGCATTGCCCGCATGCCGGTGGATTGCGCGGTTAATGGCACCGCACTGACAGTGCGAAATGCCAGCGGCGACATCGCCTGTACCGCGGAAGAAATGCCGTTCCATGACCCGGAGAAAAAGCGCCGCACCGCCAAAGGCTGAACACTTCCGGGGCGCCCTCGTTTCGCGCGGCGCCCCGGTTTGCGGACCTGAACCGACAGAAGAGCTGCCCAAATGCCCAAAACAGAATTTCCGCCCGCGATCCGCAGCCGCCCGGTCTACGGTGTGTTAGAACCCCGCGGCGGCAAATCCCACCTGCTGATCGCCGATGGCGCCGGTGCCGCTGCCATTCTGGACCTCGCCGCTACAGCGCCTGCTGAGATATGGGCCAGGGCCCATATTATTTATATTCCCGGAGCATCGGGTGACACTTATACCGCGCAACTGAAAGCGCTGAAACCAGCGCAATTTTACGCCGGCCCGTCCTACGCGGCCGCCAGCCAGCGCATTGGCGACGCCTTTGCCAAGGCGCATATGGGGCTGCAAGTCTGCCTCAGTGGCACCGAAAGCCTGATGGGCCAGGCGATGTATGCTGCCACATCTGCCGGCATCCCGCACACCGCCATCCAGACCGAACATCGCGGATCTACTGCGCGGCGCATGCAATGTGTGCATTGCAAAGGCATCACCGAGAACGTCACCACTGATCCGTTTGAATGTTCCCACTGCGGGTTGAACCTGTTTGTGCGCGACCATTATTCCCGCCGCCTCGCCGCGTTTCAGGCGGTCTGTGTTGATGCCGAAGAGCCAGGCAATGTGCCCGAAAAAGTGGAGCTGTTCAGATGAGCGCAGGAACCGCAAATATCAATGTCACTGTCGCCGGCGTCACGAAAATCAACGACCTGGTCACCCGCTTCAAATTTGTCCGCACCGGCGGCGGCGAGTTGCCGACGTTTTCCGGCGGCGCCCACACTGTGGTGGAGATGCGCGACGGCGATCTCACCCGGCTGAACCCCTATTCGCTGATGTCAGATCCGGCCAACCGCGGCGCCTACACCATTTCGGTACGGCGCGATGATCAGGGCCGAGGTGGCTCGCTGTTCATGCACAGCCAGGTGCGCGAAGGCATGGAGATGGTGATTTCCAACCCGGTGAACCTGTTCTCGCTGGACCTGCGCGCCAAAAAACACCTGATGATCGCCGGCGGTATCGGCATCACCCCGTTCATGGCGCAGATGAAACAGCTGGCCGCCACCAACGGCTTGTTTGAGCTGCATTATTCCGTGCGCACCGCCTCTCTGGGCACTTATGCCAGCGAGCTGAGCGCGCAGTTCCCCAGCAAGGTGCACATCTACCATGATGACCTGGAGCAGCGCATTCAGCTTGAAACCCTGCTCGACGGACAACCGCTGGGCACCCATCTCTATGTCTGCGGCCCCAAAGGCATGATCGACTGGGTCCGTGGCCAGGCACAAAAACTTGGCTGGCCGCGCGAAGCGGTGCATTACGAGGAATTTCTCGCCCCCGTATCGGGCCGGCCCTTTGACGTCAGGCTCGCCGCCTCAGACAAGACCATCCGTGTCGGCGAACATCAGTCACTGCTGGAAGCAATTGAAGCGGCCGGTGTTGACGCCCCCTATCTCTGCCGCGGCGGCGCCTGCGGCCAGTGCGAAACCAAAGTACTGGAACATGACGGCGAGTTGAAACACCACGACCACTGGCTGAGCGAAGAAGAACACCGCTCCGGCAAGGTGATCATGCCCTGCGTTTCGCGCTTTGAAGGCAAGACGCTGGTTCTGGACCGCTAAAGGAAATTGATATGACCATTCAGTTCAACGACGAAACCTTCCGCGACGATTTCACCTTCCGCAATTCCGCGGCCGCGATTGCACGTTTCCCCTTCCCGTTCCACGAAGACAGCTACATGTATTCGGTGAATCTCGAGCCGCACACCACGCTGCGCCCCGGCTCACCGTTTGAATTCGCCTTTGATGTCGACGAACATTACCTGGCCGAGATGAAAGAGCGCGCCCAGGTGCTGGCCGATGATCCGCTGCGCTGCCAGTCGCTACCGCATATGACGCTCGCGGGCTGGGATCTGCTGGAATATATCATGGAGGCCAAGGCGCGCGACTATCCCGACATGTTCTCCCTGAGCAAAAACGGCAATGCCTGGCACTGGGTCAATAAGCCGATGCAGATCGAGCAGAAGTTCACCTTTCTGGATGAAAGCACCCTGCCCTGCGGCCCGCTGGAATACATCACCCGCCAGACCCAGGGCGATTTTGCGCTACTGGACCAGCGCGACGACAATCTCTGGATGGACGCGGGCATGATCACCACCCAGGCCGACTGGTCGCTGGATTTTGACATCGGCATGAATTTCTTTGAATGGCATGCGCCGGTGCCCAAAGCGCATGAAATGGGTATTTTTGTGCGTGCGCTCAAATTCCTGCTCAACCTGCAGCAAGGCGCCCCGACACGCCGGCTGAACTGGACCATGACGGTGAATCCGCTGCTGGACACTTCACCGGAGAATTATCACAAATGGGGGCCGATGAAGACCGGCATGACCATCGACACCATCGGGCAGCAACAACATCTGCGGGTTGAACTGCAAACCCTGTTCCGCCTGCCCCGCTCCAACGCCATCGCGTTCCCGATCCGCGCCTATCTCTGTAGTTTCGAGGATCTGGTCTCGGTGCCCAAATGGGGCCGCCGCCTGCACCGCGTGGTGCGCGGTATCCCCGAGGAACTGGCAACCTACAAAGGCTTTATCGCCAATCAGCCGCTTATGCTCGAATACCTGTCACAATATGATGATGGCGCCGCAACCTCTGACGGGATTTTCCCTGACGACTGAGCAGCATCGCCACGCCCAGTTTCTACGTTGGCGATGCTCAGACTGTGCCGGTGTGTTCCCCTCACCGGC
>NZ_QOLB01000008.1 GCF_003333265.1 Candidatus Halocynthiibacter alkanivorans | reverse complement strand
ATGTTCAGCATGCCCGCCTCGCTCCAGTAGTTACCAATAATTTGCAAGCCCACAGGTAAGTCGTTGACCTTGCCCGCTGGAATCGACATGCCAGGCAAACCTGCCAGGTTAGTGGCAATGGTAAAGGCATCTTCAAGATACATGGCCACCGGGTCATCGGTTTTTTCACCGGCTTTAAAAGCGGGTGTTGGTGAAGTAGGCCCCATGATGAAATCCACTTCTGCAAAGGCGGTCATGAAATCATCTTTAATAAGGCGGCGGATTTTTTGAGCCTTCACATAATAGGCGTCATAAAAACCGGTAGATAAGGCATAGGTACCAATCATGATGCGACGCTTCACTTCTTCGCCAAAACCTTCGCCACGGCTGCGACAGTAAAGGTCAGAAAGGTCTTTAGGGTCTTCACATCTGTGACCAAAACGCACGCCGTCCATACGTGACAAGTTGGCCGAACATTCGGCCGGGGCCACCACGTAATAAGCCGGAATGGAAAGGTGAGTATTAGGCAGGCTCACTTCCTTGATAGTGCAGCCCAGTTTTTCAAATTCGCTAATGGCGGTGCGTACAGTGGCTGCCATTTCAGGGTCGAGGTTTTCAGGGAAGTACTCTTTAGGCAGGCCAATAATCTTGCCTTTGATGTTATCACTCAAGGTAGCTGTGTAGTCGGGTACTGCCTGGTCGATGCTGGTGCTGTCTTTTTCATCGAAGCTGGACATAACATTCAGCATCATGGCGGCATCTTCTGCGGTGCGGGTCATGGGGCCGGCCTGATCTAAAGAAGAAGCAAAGGCGATCATGCCGAAGCGTGAGCAGCGACCATAAGTAGGCTTAAGTCCGGTTAAACCACACAGGGCGGCAGGCTGGCGAATGGAGCCGCCGGTATCGGTAGCGGTGGCGGCAGGTACCAGGCGTGCAGCAACGGCTGCAGCGGAACCACCGGAAGAGCCGCCCGGAATGCGATTTTTATCCCATGGGTTTTTAACGCCACCAAAATAAGAGGTTTCGTTGGAGGAGCCCATGGCGAATTCATCCATGTTGGTTTTACCCAGACAAACGGCGCCTTGTTTCTTAAAGTTATCCACCACAGTAGCATCATATGGTGGGATAAAGTTGCCCAGCATCTTGGAGCCACAGGTGGTTAAAGTGCCATCTGTACAAAAAATGTCCTTGTGGGCAAAGGGTACACCGGTCCACTTAGTGGCGTTGCCATTGGCGCGTCGTTCATCGGCGGCCTTGGCATCGCTCAGGGCAAGTTCCGGGGTGACGGTAATGAAGCTGTTAAAGCCGCCGTCTTTTTTGTCTAAAGCTTCTATACGATCCAAAAAATGCTGGGTAATTTCAACGCTGGTGAAATCACCGGCTTCCAGACCTTGGGATATTTGAGTTAGGGTTAAGTTATGCATGGCTATTAATCAATCACCTTAGGGACAAGGAACAGGCCGTTTTCTTGAGCTGGGGCGTTGCTCATGTATTTTTCACGTTGGTTGGTTTCGGTCACCACATCGCTTCGCAGGCGCTGAACAGCGTCTGTGGGGTGCGCCATGGGCTGAACATCGTCGGTATTTACCGCATTCATTTGCTCTACTAATTCCAGGATATTACTGAGGTCGGTTTGGTATTGGCCAATGTCCTCATCGCTTAGCTCCAAACGAGCCAATTGAGCGATATTTTTAACGTCTTCGCGGTCGAGCGCCATGGTATTTTCTCTGCCTTTGAGTGCGTGCAAGTATAAGTGTTTGAAAGGCCTATAAGTTAACACATTTGTGCCTTGCTCAAAAAGCCCGCCGTTGATAGTCTAGGCCACAAAATAAAAGCTTTTGCTTATTCGGAACCCCACCAATGTTTAAAAAATTACGAGGCATGTTCTCAAGCGATCTTTCCATTGATCTAGGAACAGCCAATACCCTGATTTATGAGCGTGAAAAAGGCATTACTTTAAACGAGCCTTCTGTAGTGGCGGTACGTATTCAGGGCAACCAAAAAACGGTTGCTGCGGTAGGTGTGGATGCCAAGCGTATGCTGGGTCGTACTCCGGGTAATATCCAGGCTATTCGTCCGTTAAAAGACGGCGTGATCGCGGATTTCCAGGTGACCGAAAAAATGTTGCAGCATTTTATTCGCAAAGTGCATGAAGGTCGCTTTTTAAAACCAAGTCCGCGCGTTTTGGTCTGCGTACCCTGCGGCTCAACACAAGTTGAACGTCGGGCAATTCGTGAATCTGCTGCCGGCGCCGGTGCGCGTGATGTATTTTTGATTGAAGAACCGATGGCAGCGGCCATTGGTGCCGGTATGCCGGTGGAAGAAGCCAGTGGCTCGATGGTGCTGGACATCGGTGGTGGCACCACTGAAGTCGCGATTATTTCACTGAAC
>NZ_QOLB01000162.1 GCF_003333265.1 Candidatus Halocynthiibacter alkanivorans | reverse complement strand
ACAGTGCCCGCCTGCCTCACTTTTAGCCCGGCCCCGGCCGTTACGGCGCGCCAGCCCGGACCGCGCGCACAGAATTTTCCGCCCGCCCCTTGCGCTTAACGCCGCCCTCCCTATATTATTTAACCTATATGTTAAATGAACTGGAGGCCGCCATGCGCTGCATCACCATCACCTATCAATATTCCGGCAATGAGACCCCCTGGCGCGCTGCCATTGATGATTTTCTCGCCGCCATTGCCGCCGACCCGGTCACAGCTGAAGGGTTTGCCTACCAGGTCGCGGTGGCGGACGACGGTGTCAGCCGCATCCACTGGGGCCACTGGGACAGCCAGGACACGCTGAAACACCTGCAGTCCCAGGACTTCTTTAAAACCTTCTCCGGCCATGTCAAAGCTTTTGCAGGCGACACTCTCACCGCCACCGGGGCCAATGTCGTCACCCGCACTGAAAACGGTTGGTAATCAGCCCATGTCACCAGTGCCATATTCTTCCGGAGGATGTGGCACGTGGTGACGCCATCTGGTGATGGCTCAGCACAGAGCTAAGCGGTGCTTGTGCTGCGGTGATCTGGTGCCGGTGCGGTACAGCCGCAGGCAGCGGAATAAGACTCTGGCCTTCGGCGAGGATATTTGCGCCAAAAAGAAACCGCGGCGCGTTTCCTACTCAGTTAGCCATGACAGCGCAGAGTTTTGTCAGCAGCTTGCCGCCATGAAAGCGGTTGTTTTGGCAGCAGAATTAGTCCCGTTCAGTTCGCGCCAGCAGATCAATAAACCTGTTGCGCGCGTCCGGCAAAGGCCGGTTGCCCAGATCCTGTGCCAGCAAGTTGAGGAAATGCCCGGTGGTGGTGAGCCCCTGCAACAGCTCGCCGGTCTCCGCGCCGCCCTGCCCCAACAGGCACAGCGGCAGCGGCAGCAACTTGTCCGCCCAGTCGCCGGCGCCCGCGCGGCTGACGGCGCGGCCGGTGCGGGGCGAGACATAGATCAGATCATCAAAGCTGCCGGTCACCGCACAGCGGCTGAGATCCAGCGCAAAGCCCATTTCTTCCAGCAACATCAGCTCCCAGCGCAGGTAGGCCAGCACCCAGTCTCGCGAGACCCCAAGCATGTCCAGCAGCTGTATGGATCCGGCATAGACCTGAGCGTGAGGCTCGCGTTCCGGCAGGCAAAACCGCAGCATGGCAGTGATCGCGTTCAGCCCGGACAGCGCCAGCCGGTCGTTCATCACCGCAGCAGTGCGGCTGCGCACCGGTTCCACCACGAATGTGCCCAGATGATCCTCAAGCCGCGCCCGCCAGGTCACCTCCACTTGCGAGCCCGGCTGCAGCACCGGCGTCAGTTTGCGGCTGATGCCGCCGCGCACCACGCCGGAATGCCGGCCATGCATCCCGGTGAACACCTCAACAATCGCTGAGGTCTCCCCGTGCTTGCGCACCGATAAAATTGCACCCTGATCCCGCCATTCCATCGGGCGAGCCTAGTCGCTCAGCCCCGGCTGGTCGAGCAAATGCCGACCCTCGCGGTCCTCGACCTCAATCACCCAGAGATCCGGATCAAAACCGCGCTGCCGCGTCACAGCGGCGTCTACATCGCGTTCCACACCTTCCGCCAGAACCTGCCATTCGCGTTGCCCGCTCATCAGGTCATACTGGCGCTGAAACAGCTTTGCGGCCCCATCCAGCGTGTTCAGCTTCACAAACACCGCGCCGGCAGTGGCGTCGCCCTTTGCGGTGACAAAGGCCGGCACGTCAATCAGGCGAAGGCGGGTTAAATACGCCTTCACCCAGAATTCAGCCGTCAGACGGCTCATTCATTGCCATCTTTGAACCGCAGGCCCATCTCGGTGAAGCGTTCGGATTCTTCCAGCCAGTTCGGACGCACCTTTACCTGTAGGAACAGATGCACCTTGCGGCCCAGAAACTCCTCCAGCTCAAGGCGTGCCGCCTGGCTGATACCTTTGATGGTCTCACCCTTATTGCCCAGAATGATGCCCTTATGGCCGTCGCGCATCACATAGATGATCTGGTCAATGCGGGCCGAGCCGTCTTTGCGCTCCTGCCAGTTTTCGGTCTCAACCGTCAGCTGATAGGGCAGTTCCTGATGCATGCGCAGCGTCAGTTTTTCCCGGGTCATTTCGGCGGCGATCATCCGCATCGGCTGATCTGAGATCTGATCTTCCGGGTAAAGCCAGGGCCCTTTTGGCATCTTGGCCGCCAGCCATTCGCGCAGATCTTTGACGCCAAAGCCCTTTTCCGCCGAAATCATAAAGGTCTCGGCGAACGGGAATCTTTCGTTCAGCTTCTGGGTCAACGCCAGCAGCACGTCCGATTTCACCTTGTCGATCTTGTTGATCGCAAGCACCACTCTTTTTTTGCCGGATTTCTCGTTCAGCGCCTTAAGAATGATCTCTACCCCTTCAGTGATGCCCCGGTGCGCTTCCACCATCAGCACCACAACATCGGCATCGCTTGCGCCGGACCAGGCCGCTTTCACCATAGCGCGGTCCAGACGCCGGCGCGGCCGGAACAGGCCTGGCGTGTCGACAAAGATCAGCTGCGCTTTGCCTTCCAGCGCCACGCCGCGGATTCGCGCCCGTGTGGTCTGTACCTTGTGGGTGACGATCGACACTTTGGCGCCGACCATCCGGTTCAGCAGCGTCGATTTACCGGCATTGGGCTCGCCAATCAGGGCGATGAAACCCGCGGTGCTATCAACCGGAGCGTTTTCAGGCGCTTCTGCCGGGGTCGCTGCCGTGCTCTGCGCGGTGGTCTCAACTTTGTTCTCAGCTTCGTTCTCTGCGCCGTTTTCAGCGTTATCTTCAGCCATCACATGGCCTCCATTCTTTTCAAAAGCGCCTCAGCGGCGGCTTGTTCAGCCTGGCGTTTCGCCGGCGCTGTTGCGCGCTCAGATTCACCGGAGGCCAACAGGGCCTCGATGGTGAATACCGGCGCATGGTCGGGACCATCACGGTGCACGACAGTGTATTTCGGGGGCTGCTGCCGGCGGGCCTGAGCCCATTCCTGCAGCGCCGTCTTCGGGTCGCGGGCATCGTCTTCAACATTGTGGACCCGCGCGCCCCACACGTTCAGAACCACTTTACGGGCGGTGTCAAAATCACTGTCGCGATAAATGGCGGCGATCACTGCCTCCATCGCGTCGCCCAGCAGCGCTTCTTTACGCCTCCCGCCGGACATCATCTCCGAGCGGCCCAGTTTCAAGACCGCCCCCAGGTCAAGATCCCGCGCCACCTGAGCACAGGTTTCCTTGCGCACCAGCGCATTAAAACGCGGCGCCATCTGCCCCTCAGAGGCCCGGCCTTCTGCGAGGAACATGGCTTCCGCAATCACCAGCCCCAACACCCGGTCGCCCAGAAATTCCAGCCGCTGATTGTCCGGCCGTGTTGCCGAGGAAATCGACGAATGCGTCACCGCATTGATCAGATGTTCCGGATTTTTGAACCGATAGCCCAGACGGGTCTCAAAGTCCTTCAGATCTGCCGCGATTTTCAATTCACAGCCTCCAGATAACGTGCGGACCGCCAGGTCCGGAATTGAAACGGGTTGGTGCCGGCAAAGGAAAACAACACCCGGACCACCCGTCCGGTAATCATCTCCGCCGGCACAAACCCGACGCCGCCCATGCCCGTGGAAAACCGGCTGTCGCGCGCATTGTCCCGATTGTCCCCCAATACGAAATACTGACCCGCAGGTACAGTGACTTCAGCACTGCGGTCCGCGCTTGTGTCGCGGATGTTCAGGATGCCATACCGGGCGCCACCGGCCAGGGTTTCGACATAGCGGGACTTGGCACAGACCGCGCCCAGACCAACCACGCCGTTTTCACATACTGGCAATATACTCACCGGACCTTGTTTCTCCATTGGCTCTTCAAACACCCCATCGGGGCGCTGCGCAGCAGCCACCCCGTTGACGCTCAAAACGCCGTCTTTCATCTGCACCCGGTCACCGGGCCCGGCCACCACACGGCCGACCGTATCACCGGCCCGGCCGGGATGGCGGAATGCAATCACATCACCGGCAACGGGAACCGCTGCAGACAGGCGTGACAACAGGACGACATCACCAGGCAGCAGCGTATATTTCATACTGCCGGTCATGACAATATAGGGCGAATACGACATTTGAGACAGCGCGCTGAAAGCAACAACTGCCAGCACAGCCTGCGTCACGCCATGCGCCATCTGATCCGGCCAGCGATAGGCCAGCCGCCCGTGCCCCTGCATCAGCGCCAGAACCAGCAGCAGAACGATGCCCAACCCGGGGACCAGCACCACAAACGCCCAGTTGCCAGAGCGGCCGGTGTCATGCAGCCGCCGCACCAGCACCGAGGCAAAGGGCAGCAACATCAGCCCGCCAAGCGCCACCGAAAAGCGCAGGCTGCCGACCGGGTAGATCATGCGCTCGCCGCGCACGGCCACGATCAGCAGCACAGCAAAGATCAGCGTGACCAGGATGAACTCCCTGCGCGACGCCGTCCCGTGCAGCTGAAACAGGCGCCGGAGTGAGGAGAACAGGCGCATCCCGTTCAGTTAACGGCCTTAAAGAACCGGTCTTTGCGCCAGGTCCAGAAGTACAGCAGCGAAGACCCGGCTGAGGAGAACATAATCCGGTCCGCCCGGCCAATGATATATTCAAACGGCACAAACCCGACACCACCACCCTGCTGGGAAAAGCGGCTGTCGACCGAATTGTCGCGGTTGTCCCCCATGAAGAAATAATTGCCGGCGGGCACCGAGAACACTGGTGTATTGTCCGCCCGCTGATCGCGGATGTTCAGCACCGCATGTTCTACCCCGTTTGGCAGGGTCTCAATGGCGCGGGTCTTGCTGCAGATCTCGCCATCCTGCACCAGGCCGTTTTCACAGGCCGGCGTTCCGCCCAGCGATCCCTGGCTTTCCATCACTTCTTCAAACTGGCCATCCGGGCGCTGGGGCGCGGCTTTACCGTTGATATAGACGATGCCGTCTTTCAACTGGATCTTATCGCCGGGCCGGCCGATCAGACGCTTGATATAATCCTTGCCATTGACCGGGTGGCGGAACACCACCACATCGCCCACGTCCGGCTCAGAGCCCAGGATCCGGCCGGTGACCGGGCACAGCCCAAGGGGGCAGGAATATTGCGAATAACCATAGGCCATCTTGTTGACGAAGAGGAAATCCCCGATCAGCAAGGTTTCTTTCATTGAGCCTGACGGAATCCAGAACGGCTGAAAGAAAAGGGTGCGGAATATACCGGCAATCAACAGCGCATAGACCACCGTTTTGATGGTCTCTCCGATGCCGTCTTTTTTCTCAGCCATGACGTCCTGCTCTTCAGCCATAATTTCCTGCCTCGGGTGTTTGGGTTTAAAGCTACATGCTCAGGCTAAGGCCCGGAGTCAAGCGCCTGCGCCCTTTCAGGCGGCGTGCGGCGTCATTTGGCGGCAATGGGCCGCGCTTCAATCACCACAAAGGCCTGAGCCCAGGGATGATCGTCGGTCAGGGTGACATGAATGATGGCCTCGTGGCCCTCCGGTGTCATGTCCGCAAGCCGTTCCGCCGCCCAGCCGGTGACCTGCATCACCGGTTGCCCCGTGCGCAGATTGCTCACCGCCATATCCCGCCAGGAAATCCCCATCGCGAGCCCGGTGCCAAGCGCCTTGGAACAGGCTTCCTTGGCTGCCCAGCGTTTGGCATAGGTCCCGGCCACATCGCGGCGCCGCTCAGACTTGGCGCGTTCCACATCGGTAAAGACCCGGTTTTTGAACCGGTCACCAAAGCGCTCAAGCGTGCCGGCGATACGTTCAATATTGGCCAGATCTGTGCCGATGCCCAGGATCATGTCAGCTGCGCCGTCAGAATTTTCACCGCGGCGGCGCCAAACAACAGCGCAAACACGCTCTCAAACCAGCGCCGCAGCCCGGTATAGACCTGCAGGGCTTTGCGGGTCGAAAACAGCAGGCTGTACAGCAGGAACACCGAAGCCGAAGTGCCCACCAGCATCGCAAACCAGACCCAGACTTCGCCCGGTGCCGCACCCGACGGCAAAACGATCGCATAGATCGAGCCCCAGGCCAGCACCGCCTTTGGATTGGTCAGGTGGATGAACAGACCCCGGCGGAAAATGCGCGCCCGGCTGCCGCTGACCACTTTTGCGGCCAGACCGCCCTTGGCTGACAGAGCCGAGCGCAGCGATTTCAGCGCCAGAAAACTCAGATAGGCGGCCCCGGCATAGCGCACCACTTCAAACAGCCAGACATTGGCCATCATCACCGCCGACAGACCCAGCGCCGCGGCCAGGCCCCAGGCGGCAGACCCGGTCAGCACCCCGGCGGCGAGCGCCAACCCGGCACCGCGCCCGCCCTGCATCGCCGTGCCGGCAAGCGACAGGCTAGCCGGACCCGGGCTGGCGGCCATCAGCGCCCAACCGGCCAGGATCAATGCCGTTTCATAACCCATCACGCCCGCGCCTCATCCATCAGACGCCGCATTTCTGCAATCGCTGCGGGCAGCCCCATAAACACCGCCTCACCGATCAGGAAATGACCAATGTTCAGCTCCCGCACCTCCGGCAAAGCCGCGACGGGTTTCACCGTGTCAAAGGTAAGCCCGTGGCCCACATGCACTTCCAGCCCGAGAGAATGCCCCAGGGTGCACATGTCGGCCAGGCGTTTTAACTCGTTATCGCGCTCGACAAAGCGGCCCTCCGCATGGAAATCGCAATACGCACCGGCGTGCAGCTCGATCACTGCGGCGCCAATGCGCGCGCTTGATCTGACCTGGCCCTCTTCGGCGCCGATAAACAGCGACACCCGACTGCCGGCCTCGCGCAGCGGCGCGATAAAATCCGCCAGCTTGTTTTCGTCTGCCGCCACGTTCAGCCCGCCCTCAGTGGTGCGTTCCTCGCGTTTTTCCGGCACGATACAGACCGCGTGGGGTTTGTGGCGCAACGCAATCGCCTGCATTTCATCGGTGGCCGCGCATTCAAAATTCAGCGGCACCTGCAACAGAGCCATCAGCCCGTCAATGTCCGCATCCAGAATATGGCGCCGGTCTTCGCGCAGATGGGCGGTGATGCCGTCGGCCCCCGCATTCTGCGCCAGCTGCGCCGCGCGCAACGGATCCGGCAAGGCGCCGCCGCGCGCATTGCGCAGCGTCGCGACATGATCAATGTTCACGCCAAGGCGCAGTTTTTCAACGGATGTCATAAAGCACTCCTGCAACGATTCGTCGCGAGATTACCCGTCCTCGCGTGCGCCGTCTGCCTTAACTGTGGCAATGCGCTGCAATTCGGCCAGTTTCACGCGCAACTTATTGCGCCGCCGTTTCTGATAGGCCCGGATTACCGGCAGTGAGAAATAATAGCTGATCATGCCGAGGATCACGCCCGGTACAATCCCCCCCACCAGATAGGGGAAAAACACGTCATGCCAGAACGCTGTCAGATTGTCCCAATTGGCGGTGCTATCAGTAAATATGGCGAAAAAATTATGCCACAGATCCTGGCCGGCGCCGTTGAATTTTGCCAGCAGCGAGCGCTCATCCCCCGGGGCATATTCGGTGCCCAGCATCAGGTGACCTGTCTTGAGTGCGACCACCCCAATGGGGAAATACGTCAGCGGATTGCCAATAAAAGTCGCCGTCAGCGCCGCCAGAAGATTGCCGCGCATCGCTTTGGTGATCAGGAAAGCGGTGAGGAAATGCAGCCCGTAAAACGGCGTGAACACGGTGAAGGCGCCGGCAAAAACACCGCGCGCGATCCGCTCCGGGGAATCGGGCAGACGGTGCATGCGGTGCTTCATGTAATGCAGCGCCCGCGCCCAGCCGCCCGGTGGGTAGATCGCATGCCCGGCGCTGATCAGCCATGATTTTTTGATGCGGCGTTTAAACACAGCGCAAAGGCTCCTTGAATGGCCCCGATCAGGGCCGGCGGTCTAAATCCCGGATGCGTCTGACGCGCGCCACGTCACTTTCGGCTTCCAGAGCAAGCATGACTGCGTGAAGATGTTCCAGGTCTCTTAATTCCACATCTATGATAATGCGGTAAAAATCCGGCTTACGATCGCGGAATTTCAGGTCCGAGATATTCGCTTTCTGTTCGCCAATCAACGTGCAAATACGCCCGAGAACGCCCGCATCATTTGAAATGGTCACGGCCAGGCTGACCGCATGCACCGCCGCATGCTGACCCGAGTGCCACTGCAGGTCGATCCAGCGATCCGGCTGGTCCTCAAATTCCTCCAGCGCCGCACAGTCGATGGCGTGGATCAACACGCCCTGACCGCGGTAGCTGATGCCAACAATGCGCTCGCCGGGACAGGGCTGACAACATTGCGCCCGGTGCGGCTGTTCGCCGGCATCCAGCCCCAGAACCGCGCTTTTCGCGTCCACTTCGTCGCCCCGGACGTCCAGCTCCGGATACAGCGCCCGCACCACATCGCGCACATTGACTTCAGCCGAGCCCAGACGCGCCAGCAGTTCTTCGCCCTCGCCCAGCCCCATTTGCTTGGAGGCGGTAGACAGCGCTTTGTCGGTGGCTTTTTTGCCAATATGTTCGAACCCGACCCGCGCCAGCTCGCGGCCCAGCTTGATATAGCGCTCGCGGTTCTCTTCGCGCAGAGATTTGCGGATCGCGCCCTTGGCCCGGCCGGTGGCGACGATCTCAATCCAGGCCGCCTGTGGCCGCTGCCCTTCGGCGGTCAGAATCACCACCGACTGGCCGTTTTTCAACCGGGTCCACAACGGCACCCGCACCCCGTCCACCTTGGCCCCGACACAGCTGTCACCGATACGGGTGTGGATCGAATAGGCAAAATCAAGCGGTGTTGCACCCTTGGGCAGCTTGACCACCTCGCCCTTGGGGGTGAAACAGAACACCTTGTCCGAATACATCTCCAGCTTGACGTTTTCCAGAAACTCGCCGTGATCCTCAGCGGCTTCAAACCGTTCGGTCAGCTGGGCGATCCAGCGCGCCGGATCGACTGCAAACGGGTTTTGTGCCCGCACACCATCGCGGTACGACCAGTGCGCCGCCACACCGCTTTCGGCAACTTCATGCATCTGACGGGTGCGGATCTGGATTTCCACCCGTTTGCCATCGCGCCCCGACACCGTGGTGTGGATCGAACGATAGCCGTTGGACTTCGGCTGGCTGATGTAATCTTTGAACCGGCCCGGCACGGAACGCCAGCGCCGGTGGATCGCGCCCAGCACCCGGTAGCAGTCCCCGTCGCTCTCGCAGATGATGCGAAAGCCGTAGATGTCGGACAGGCGCGAGAAACTCTGGCCCTTTTCTTCCATCTTACGCCAGATCGAATAGGGTTTTTTGGCACGGCCAAACACATCCGCAGTAATGCTCTCCGCGCCCAGCTCGGTCTGAATGTCATCGGTAATGCGCTTGACCACATCGCCGGTCTCGCGCTGCAGCGTGATAAAACGGCGGATGATCGAATTGCGCCCGTCCGGGTTCAGCACCCGGAAGGCCAGATCTTCCAGCTCTTCGCGCATCCACTGCATACCCATTCGACCGGCCAGCGGCGCAAAGATATCCATCGTCTCGCGTGCCTTCTGCACCTGCTTTTCCGGCTTCATCGACTTGATGGTGCGCATATTGTGCAGCCGGTCGGCCAGCTTGACCAGAATGACCCGCAGGTCCTTGGACATTGCCATGAACAGCTTGCGGAAATTTTCCGCCTGTTTGGTCTCACTCGAGGACAGCTGCAGATTGGTCAGCTTGGTGACACCATCCACAAGCTCAGCCACCTCATTGCCAAAGCGATTGGAAATATCGCCATAGGTCGAACGGGTGTCTTCAATGGTGTCATGCAGCAGCGCGGTGATGATACTGGCATCATCCAGCCGCTGCTCAGTAAGGATCGCCGCCACTTCCACCGGGTGGGTGAAATATTCCTCACCGGACTGGCGCGTCTGGCCACTGTGCATCTCCCGCCCGTAAGCATAGGCTTCGCGCAGCATTTCCACATTGGTTTTGGGATTGTAGTTGCGGACCAGCGCGATCAGGTCTTCGACGTCGATCATTCGGTCCGCAAGCTCCGTTTTGGGGCGACTGCCCTTATTGCTGCCCTTGCGCTTCCATCAGCGCGCGCAGCAGTTTCTCTTCAGACATGTCGTCCTCAGCGGGTTTGTCCGCCTCAGCACCCATCAAGAGAGCCATGGAATCTTCTTCCGGCTCATCGACTTCGATCTGGGTCTGATTGAATTCGATCATCCGCTCGCGCAGATCAACCGCGAGCTGTGTTTCATCTGCGATCTCGCGCAGCGACACAACCGGGTTTTTGTCGTTGTCACGCTCAACGGTCAGTGCAGAACCAGCTGCAATCTCGCGGGCCCGGTGGGCCGCCAGCATAACCAGTTCAAACCGGTTCGGTACTTTATCAACGCAATCTTCAACCGTAACGCGGGCCATAAACGACTCCATCCTTGCAAGGGAGATGTGGAAGTGCTCTTTTAGGCAGTTCCACAGGCAGTGGCAAGCGTGAAAACGTGTTAGTTTCCGGTGCTCTGCGCAGGAATTTTCATCGGCACGACTTCTGCGCGCAGCGATTCAGGCAATGCATCGCGCATTTCAGTGATTGTCAGCCCCAGCACCGGGTGACGCCAGTCCGGCGCCACATCCGCCGCCGGGATCAGCACAAAGGCACGTTCCTGCAGCCGTGGATGCGGCAGAATCAGCTGCTGCGGCGCCACTTCGCTTTGCAGTGCCGGGTCCAGATCATGCCAGTGCTGCCAGACCGCCCGGTCCGGCGCGACCGCGTCACCAAAGGCAATCAGATCCAGATCCGCGACGCGCACCCCCCAGCGCTGTTTGCGTTCCCGCCCCAACTCCGCTTCCACCTCATGCAGCAGCGCCAGCAGCTCCGCCGCGCTGCCGGCCCAGCGGATCCGCACCGCCGCATTCACATAATCCGGCCCCGCACCCGCCGGAAAACAGGGTGTATTATAGAATCGGCTGACCGCGTCAAAACGCACGCCGCCCTTCTCTAAGTATAGGAGAGCCACCCTTAAGGTCAGGTCAGGGCCGCCCTGCGCCGACGGAATGTTGGCACCCAGTGCCAAAATAGCGCAAACATCGGTATTTTGGCGGCTATCAGCTTGCGGCATGCTATAATTTCCTTATTTTGAAACCCGTTCGCAAGCCCTGTCTAAACCCACACTCCCACTCACGGAAAGGGCTGGCGCAACGATATTATTGGAAGGATCAAATATGTTCTACAGAGACGAACGGCTGGCGCTGTTCATCGATGGTTCGAATCTTTACGCGGCTGCCAAAGCCCTGGGTTTTGACATCGACTACAAGCTGCTGCGCCAGGAATTCATCCGCCGTGGCAAAATGCTGCGCGCTTTCTATTACACCGCGTTGCTGGAAAATGACGAATATTCGCCCATTCGCCCGCTGGTGGACTGGCTCAACTACAACGGCTTCACCATGGTGACCAAAGCCGCCAAGGAATACACCGATTCCCAGGGCCGCCGCAAAGTCAAAGGCAACATGGATATTGAGCTTGCGGTCAATGCCATGGAGCTGGCGCCACATGTGGACCACATCGTGCTGTTTTCCGGCGACGGCGACTTCCGTCCACTGGTTGAATCACTGCAGCGCCAGGGCGTGCGTGTGTCGGTGGTTTCCACCATCCGCAGCCAGCCCCCCATGATCGCCGATGAGCTGCGTCGCCAGGCCGATAACTTTATCGAACTGGACGAACTCAAAGACGTAATTGGCCGGCCGCCCCGCGAACCGCGCGAAGGCGAATCCTCCTATGAGGCAACAACCTCCTGAGGCCCCCACCGCTGAGATCAACGCAGCTTATTTCAACGCCACGATGATCATATCAGCTTAAATAGATGCGCGCCGCCCCGTGCCACTCACGGTCAGCGCGCAGACATAAAACCGGGCCCTCTGCAGGGTCCGGTTTTTTTGTGCCTTTCGCCACACTGCCCCCCCGGCGCCACATTGGATCAACGGATCAACAGTGGCTCAAAACAGGGCCGACAGAGGATCAACACCGGATCCCCCGGCCCGGACCGTCGCGGCCGGCATCCCGGCGGCACCGCCGCCAGCACCGGCGACACCAGCGCAAATATGTACTTGCGCCCGGCACGCGCCCGCCGCCGCCGCCCGCACTGCTGGCAAAAGCCCCCGTTTCTGCCAGCGCACAGCATTGCTTTGCGCTCAGAGATAGACGCGCCGCGCGCGGCTGGTTACAACAGCCCCAACCTTCACAACCGGTGCCCCTATGACCCTGCCTGCGCTCACCCTGTATCTTGCCGCCCCG
Organism: Candidatus Halocynthiibacter alkanivorans; assembly: GCF_003333265.1. Taxonomy (GTDB): domain Bacteria; phylum Pseudomonadota; class Alphaproteobacteria; order Rhodobacterales; family Rhodobacteraceae; genus Halocyntiibacter_A; species Halocyntiibacter_A alkanivorans. The sequence goes on along the minus strand of NZ_QOLB01000162.1, from coordinate 3,052 downwards.
CGCGGATTCTGCGCCGGCGTCGACCGTGCCATCAAGATCGTCGAAATGGCGCTCGATAAATGGGGCGCGCCGGTCTATGTGCGCCATGAAATCGTGCACAACAAATTCGTGGTGAACGGGCTGCGCGACAAGGGCGCCGTCTTTGTCGAACAGCTCGCCGACGCGCCTGATGACCGGCCGGTGATCTTTTCCGCCCATGGCGTCGCCAAATCGGTGCCCGCCGAGGCCGAACGCCGCAACATGATCTTTGTCGACGCCACCTGCCCGCTGGTGACCAAAGTCCACAATGAAGCCGAACGCCACGCCGCTGCCGGGTTGCAGGTGGTGATGATCGGCCACGACGGCCACCCCGAAACCATCGGCACTATGGGGCAACTGCCCGACGGCGATGTGCTGCTGGTGGAAACACCCGCTGACGTGGCCGGGCTCGAGGTGCGGGACGCGACAAAAATCGCTTTCATCACCCAGACCACCCTGTCGGTGGATGACACAATCGAGATCATTGCCGCCCTGCGCGCGCGTTTCCCCGCCATCATCGGCCCGCATAAAGAAGACATCTGTTATGCCACCACCAACCGCCAGATGGCGGTGAAATCCATCGCCCCGAAAATTGAGGCGCTGCTGGTGATCGGGGCGCCGAATTCCTCCAACTCGAGACGCCTGGTCGAAGTCGGCAGCGCCGCCGGCTGCGCCTATGCCCAGCTGGTACAGCGCGCCACGGACATCGACTGGCGCGCGCTGGCCACCATTAAGTCCGTTGGTATCACCGCCGGGGCTTCCGCGCCCGAAGTGCTGGTGGATGAGGTGATCGACGCCTTCCGCGCCCGGTTTGACGTGACGGTGGAAATCGTCGAAACCGCCCAGGAAAATATTGAGTTCAAAGTGCCGCGCGCCCTGCGCCAACCGGCCTGACCGCCGCAGAATGAGAACTCCGCAAGACTGCAGCGATGAAGGGGACACCATGAGCCAGGACGCAGAAACCATCCGGATCTACAATGACAAAGCCGGCGATTATGCGGCACTGGCCGATGCCAGCAAACCAATGCCGCTGCTCGAGCGTTTTCTCGACACGCTGCCTGCCGGCGGTCATGTGCTGGATCTTGGCTGCGGCCCGGGCCGCGCGGCGGCACGTATGGCCGCGCGTGGTTTTCAGGTCACCGCGATGGATGCCTCTGCCGAAATGATTGCCCGCGCCGCCCGCCACCCTGGCGTCACCCCCTGGCAGGCGAGCTTTGAAGAGCTACAGTCACAGGCGGAATATGATGCGGTCTGGGCAAATTTCAGCCTGTTGCACGCGCCCCGCGCCCAGATGCCGACGCTGCTGCGCGCCATCCACACTGCCTTAAGACCTGCAGGTCAGTTTGCGCTGGCGCTGAAATTGGGCGAGGGCGAAACCCGCGACAGCCTTGGCCGGTTCTACAGCTATTACCAGGAAGACGAGCTGCGCGCCCTGCTCACCGCCGCGGGCTTCAGCCCGGGCAAAGCCAGCACTGGCAGCGACAAAGGCCTCGACGGCAGCACCAGCGACTGGATCGCACTTTCCGCGGCAAAAATCAGCTCCGTAAAAACCGCACCGGTGACACCCGACCCGATGGACCCCAGCGCCGCAAAAACCTCCGCCGCGGTAGCGGATCCGCAATGAGCTATTTTTTCCCGCGCATCCCGCGCCTGCCCCTGGCTTTGATGCTGATCACGGGCCTGCCGTTTTTTTATGGCGCCGCGATGGTCCTGGGCCTGCCTGCCTGGGACCTGCTTGCTGACACGGTGCCCAACTGGAGCCACGGCCCCGATCTGATGAAAGATTACGGCAGGCTGTTGCTGGCGCTGATGTCAGGAGTCTATCTGGCCTTTGCCACCCTGGCCCGGGCCCGGCTGGCGCCGTTCGCTTACCTGCCGGCACTGCTGCCGGCGCTCTGGGCCTTTGTCTGGCTCACTGACCTCACCAGCCTGCTTTACGGGCTGCTGGCGCTGCTGCTGCTGGACGGGTTTTACTGGCAGTTAAAACTGTCGCCGCGCTGGTGGCTTGGCGCCCGTTGCCTTATCACCGGGCTGAGCGCGCTCAGCATCGTGACCGCGCTCGCCTGACCACGTACACCTGAGACCCACACCTGACGCCTGCCGCCGCCACCCAAAGGACTGCCCATGACCGATCTCTATGCCTATACCGACGGCGCCTGCTCCGGAAATCCCGGCCCCGGCGGCTGGGGCGCGCTGATGCAGGCCAAAGAAGGTGGCAAAGTCGTCAAAGAACGCGAATTAAAAGGTGGCGAGGCCGATACCACCAACAACCGGATGGAAATGCTGGCGGCAATCAATGCGCTGGAAGCGCTGGAGCGCCCCTCTTCGATCACCATCGTCACCGACAGCGCCTATGTGAAAAACGGCGTCACCAGCTGGATTTTCGGCTGGAAGAAAAACGGCTGGCGCACCTCCAGTAAAAAACCGGTGAAAAACGTCGATCTCTGGCAACGTATTGACGCGGCACAACAGCGCCACACAGTGACCTGGGAATGGGTCAAAGGCCACGCCGGCCACCCGGAAAATGAGCGCGCGGACGAGTTGGCCCGCGCCGGCATGGCGCCGTTCAAACCCCGCAAAAGCAAATAACGCAGCGGGGCCAGCACCTGTGAAACAAATCAAACCGATGTAAATCCGCCCGCCTTTATACTTTGCACCGGGCTGAATCCTGCGCCTGCCCCGGGGGAGGCGGCGGGCGCAGACTCCTGCATCAAAGACACCTCGTTCCGCACCCCTTCAAACCCGCAAAACCGCCAGTTTCTTTTTGGCTCAAATATCCCTGTCCCGGAGCTGCAGCGGGCGCACCGGATTGGGGTCCGCCCCTGCAAAAACCGCTTAGCCCCACCTCCCGCAATACAGTGAAATAGACCCCGGCCGCCAGAGATGTCTCCCCCGGGGTCCTGCGCCGCGCAGTGATGACGCCGATCCTGCCTGTCCGCGCGCGCGCTGGGGGCCGCGCCCGGCTGGCGCGCACTTTGACAGCACGGTTGTGCACACCCACACCTCCGGCGCCATCGGTCCACCCCGCCTGTGC
>NZ_QOLB01000118.1 GCF_003333265.1 Candidatus Halocynthiibacter alkanivorans | reverse complement strand
ACCAAAACGCCCGGGCATTGAGCCCGGGCGTTTTGGTGCCGGCGAAGCGCCGGCGGTGTCAGGTTTTTCGCGCTTAACTGGCGTCGCGACGCTCGTCAAAGCTGAGGGCGATGAAGGAGGGCAGGTGGTCGCCCATGCCCACAACATTGCTGCCGCCGCCACGTCGGTTGTTCTGGTAGCCGCCGCGTTTGTTTTGATCGCGGCCCTGATCGCGGCCCTGGTCACGACTGTTATCGCGTTTACCGTCACGCTGGGCGTCGCGTTTACTGTCACGCTGGGTGTCGCGTTTACTGTCACGCTGGCCGTCACGCTGGTTCTGGCGTGGGGCGCGCTCTTCGCGGGGCTGGGCCGGAGCGGCATCAGCCACCGGAGCGGCGTCAGCCACCGGAGCGGCTTCAGCGGCCTCGTTGCGGTTGGCAGCGTCGCGACCCGTCGCGTTGCGCGCAGAGCTGTCCGTTTTGCTGTCGCCACCGCGCGAACGGCTGCGCGAAACGCGGCTGCGTCTGGGTTTGTCGCTGGTCTGGATTGCGTCCGGTGTTGCGGCTGTGGTTTCTGCCACCGCTTCCACTTTGGCGTCCGGCGCGATTACCGCTGTGCTGTCCACGGATGTGGAGGGGGCTGGCGCAGCGGCGGTGACGTCCGTCTGAGCCGCATCGGTTCTGCGGCTGCGTTTCACCGTTTTCACCGGGTTGTCGCCGCGCGGAATTTCATTTTTCACCAGATTTTCGATCGCCGCGAGGTTCTTTTCGTCGCGTGGCTCACAGATCATCATCGCTTTGCCATCGCGTCCGGCACGGCCGGTGCGGCCAATCCGGTGCACATAGTCTTCGGCGTGGCCCGGCACGTCGAAATTGAACACATGGCTGACAGAAGGCACATCGAGCCCGCGGGCTGCGACGTCGGAGGCAACGAGGATCTTCAGATCGCCGTTGCGGAACCCTTCAAGGGTGCGCGTGCGCTGGCTTTGGTCAAGGTCGCCATGGATCGGGGCGGCGTCATAGCCGTATTTGGTCAGCGATTTGGCCACGACATCCACATCAACCTTGCGGTTGCAGAAGATGATGCCGTTGGTAAGATTGTCGCCTTCACCATCAATAATTGCCCGCAGCAGCCGGCGTTTTTCGGTGGCGGCACGGTCTTTGCGGCTGGCTTTGAACATCACCACGGATTGTGTGATGTTTTCGCCGGTGGTGGCCTGACGCGCGACCTCAATGCGTTCCGGGTTGGAGAGGAACGTATTGGTGATGCGTTCGATTTCAGGCGCCATAGTGGCGGAGAAGAACAGGGTCTGCCGGGTGAAGGGCGTCAGGTTGAAAATGCGCTCAATGTCGGGAATGAAACCCATGTCGAGCATGCGGTCGGCTTCGTCCACCACCATGATCTGCACGCCGGTGAGCAGCAGTTTGCCACGGCTGAAATGGTCCAGCAACCGGCCAGGGGTCGCAATCAGAACGTCGACGCCACGGTCAATCAGCATGTCCTGCTCTTTGAAGGAGACGCCGCCGATCAGCAGGGCTTTGGTCAGTTTCAGATGTTTGGAATAGGTGTCGAAATTTGCCGCGACCTGGGCGGCCAGTTCGCGTGTCGGCGCCAGCACGAGGCTGCGCGGCATGCGGGCGCGGGCGCGGCCCTTGGCCAGCATGGTCAGCATCGGCAGCACAAAAGAGGCCGTTTTGCCGGTACCGGTCTGGGCAATGCCCAGCACATCGCGGCCCTCAAGCGCAGGCGGGATGGCGCCAGCCTGGATCGGGGTCGGGATTTCATACCCGGTGTCTTGAATGGCTTTCAGAACTTTGGGACTCAGATTTAGGTCAGAGAATTTTGTCATGTGCGTCCAGTATGATGCGGAGTCGGTCCGCATGAATTTGGGGACGCATGGTCTGACGCGTCCCAGCGTCGGGTGCCTGTGGTCAAACAGGTGCGCGCAGGGGTAGCCTAAATGGGGAATAAGGTCAAGGAAGCGGCGCCTGGCGCGGCTTTCTGCGCTGAGATGTGCGGTTTTCAGCGCGGAATCGCCTGCAAGGTTGCAAACTTGTTGCTGTCAGAGGCCTGGTGTCGGGCTGAGATGGCCAGGTTGCTGCCCGGCTGGCTAACATGGCGCGGATATTGGTGGCCAAAAACCGGAAACCGCAGAATCACCCCTGGCGCGGCCGCTCCGGGTGTCCGGGGGCGCACAGCGCTTTGAGGGGCACGACGGGGGGGCGGTACACAGGGCGTTGCCGAAACCGGGCCGACGGGGCGGCGCGGCCTGCGAACCGGGCGGAGCGGCCTGCGGACGGGGCGGCGCGGCCTGCGAAACGGGCGAAGCGCTGCGGCCAGACCGCAGACGGGGACACGCGGCCAGGGCCGTCAGAGCAACCGCGGCGGCCAGGGCAGCCCGGGCCGCCGGATCGACCGGCTTATATCATCATTTCTTTGGTGGCGCTCAGGGTCAGGTCGGGGAAATCGCGCTCGATCCGGTCGATGTCCCATTGCAGCCGGGTCAGATAGACCACGTCGCCGTCATGGTCATGGCTGATGTGCTGCGGATTGGTGGCGACGAACCTGTCCAGCACCGCCTCAGGGCCGGTGACCCAGCGCGCAGAGGTGAACTGGGAGGCGCCAAAATGCACCGGCAGCCCGTATTCAAGCTCGATGCGGCTGGCCAGCACTTCAAATTGCAGCGCGCCGACCACACCGACGATATAGCCGGAGCCGATTGAGGGTTTGAACACTTTGGCAGCGCCTTCTTCGGCAAACTGCATCAGCGCTTTTTCCAGATGTTTGGATTTCAGCGGATCACCGGCGCGCACGGTCTGCAGCAGTTCTGGGGCAAAGGACGGGATGCCGGCCACGCGCAGGGCTTCGCCCTCGGTCAGCGTGTCGCCGATGCGCAGCTGGCCATGGTTGGGAATGCCGATGATATCGCCGGCCCAGGCCTCTTCTGCCAACTCGCGGTCGGCGGCAAGAAACAGCACCGGGTTGGAGATCGCCATCTGTTTTTTGCTGCGCACATGGGTCAGTTTCATGCCGCGTTTGAAATGGCCCGAGGCCATGCGTACAAAGGCCACCCGGTCGCGGTGCTTCGGGTCCATATTGGCCTGAACTTTGAACACAAAACCAGCGACTTTTTTCTCGGCCGGATCAATGGTGCGGGACTGGGCTTTTTGCGGCTGCGGCAGCGGGCCAAAGCTGGCGATGCCCTCCATCAGCTCGCGCACACCAAAACTGTTGATCGCAGAGCCGAACCAGATCGGGGTCAGCGTGCCCTCCAGCATCGCCGCGTGGTCAAAGGCGGGCATCAGTTCGCGCACCATTTCGACTTCTTCGCGCAGTTTTTCCAGCAGGTCGGCGGGCACGTGATCGGCCAGACGCGGATCGTCCAACCCTTCAATGGCGATGGTTTCCGCCACCACGTTGCGGTCGCCCCGGTCCATCAGTTCGAGCCGGTCGTTGATCATGTCGTAACAGCCGATAAACTCACGTCCCACGCCGATGGGCCAGGTCACCGGGGTCACGTCAATCGCGAGGTTTTCCTGGATCTCATCAATAATATCAAAGGTGTCGCGGCTTTCGCGGTCCATTTTATTACAGAAGGTCAGAATCGGCAGGTCGCGCAGGCGACAGACTTCAAACAGTTTGCGCGTCTGGCTTTCCACCCCTTTGGCGCCGTCAATCACCATCACCGCCGCATCCACCGCCGTCAGGGTGCGGTAGGTGTCTTCCGAAAAATCGGAGTGGCCGGGCGTGTCCACCAGGTTAAAGCGGCAGGACCCGTAGTCAAACGACATTGCCGAGGCCGAGACCGAGATGCCGCGGTCTTTTTCCATCTGCATAAAATCAGAGCGGGTGCGTCGTGCTTCGCCCTTGGCGCGCACCTGGCCGGCCATCTGGATGGCGCCACCATAGAGCAGGAATTTTTCCGTCAGCGTGGTTTTGCCCGCATCGGGGTGCGAGATGATGGCAAAAGTGCGGCGCCGGGCGATTTCGTCCGGCAGGCTGAGGGCGGTATGGGTGCGATCTGACATGGTTTGCGTATAGCGTCGCGGCGGTGCTGCCACAAGGGCGCAGCGACGTCAGGTTGTCGCCTGACACAGCCAGGTGATCTGGCGTGCGTTTTGGCGTTGCCTGGCAGGGGCGGATGGTTTCGGGCGGGCAGGGACGCCAGGTGGCGCGCGCGGACACACAGTGGCAGGAGCAGGAGGCGACCCGGGGCGACCGGGGGCAGCCGGGCTGTGCTATGGGATCGCTTTTTTTGGGGGGGGCTGGTGGACTATTGCGCTGCCGGAAGCTGTCGCCTGACACCGGCGGGTGACCGGCTCCGGACGCGCCGGTTTGAAAAAAGGGACGGGCGCTGCGCCTTTTGGGGGGGGGCGTTTTGGCTTGCGCCGGGTTTGCCCCGGTTGGAAACGCGGACAGGGCGCAGAGAGGATGCAGCGGCGGCCGGTTGCTTTAGCGCGACGCCGGCAGAATCCTCGCCCCGGAGCGCACGGTTCGGAACAGAGGGGCGCGACATGGCGGCGCAACGGGGGGATTGCCGCCGGATCCGGGCGCAATGCCGGACCCGTTGCACTGTTTCAGCCGCCGGAGGCGCTGCGCAGCAGGTCGGGGGAGACGGCGCTGTCCTCAAGTTCGATCAGTGCGGCGGTGTTACCGGGCGCGTCACCGGAACTCATAATATTGCGCAGAGCCGCCGGCAGCACCGGTTTTACCCGGGTGTCGACATACAGGCTTTCGGCGGCAATGCCCTCGGCGTAGATAATCTCGTGCTGCTCAAACAGCAGTTGGAAATACTCGACAAAACCGCCAACCGACTGCACCACGGAGGTGCCGTTGATCAGCCGTTCAGCCTTGACCATGATTTCAGAGCGCCCGGCGCCCATATGGTCGCGGCGCTGATAGATGAACAGCCGGTGATTGGGGCTGAGCACCAGGTCGTTTTCATTGTTCAGCGTGCCTTTGCGAATTACGATCGGGGCGAGGGCACCGGAGGCGCGTACGGTCTGCTGCCCGACCCAGTGAATTTCGCGCGGCCCGTTGTTGCGGGTCAGCACCTTGTCGCCGGGGCGCAGATCTTCGATCGGGCGCTGCAGCCCGTTGCTCATGGTGATCAGGGTGCCGCGGGTAAAAGAGACGCAGGCGACTTCGGCAAACCGGGCACGGGCATTGTCGCGGTTGATCTGCACCAGCGCATAGTCTTTGCCCGTTTCCACCGGCGCCAGCGGCAGCAGATAGGTGCCGGCAATCAGACCATTGTCGGTCTCAATCAGGATCAGCGCTTCGATAGTGGAGCCGTCGGGGGACATGAACGTGGCACAGCAATCGAGAAAGAGATCGGCCCCGGCGTGGCCGGTTTCTGTGTCGGAAGCGAGAACAAACTGCTCGCCACTCTGATTGCAATAAAAGCTCAGCATGGAGATCTGCGCGCCGGCATCGAGGCCAAACACGTCATCCATTTCCAGTTCAGAGGCGTCGGTGACCGGTTCGCCCAGATTGACGCCGCTGGTGACGCGAAAATCACCGGCGCGGTAGACCGGCAGGCTTTGGGCCGGACCGGCCGCTGCAAAACTGTCCGCAGCGTTTGCGGCGCAAGCGCTGGTGCCTGTAACCGTATCCGCGCCTGCGTCCGGCGGGGTGACAGGGTCTGAATGGATGGTCATAGCAGCGGCTCTCTGAAAATACGCAGGCAGGGCAACAGTATCTCCCCCCCTGGTGATACCGGCTGCCGCGATCTTTGGAGATCATGTATAGCGGAGAACTCCGGCTGTGGCGACACAGGCTGCAACGTGTTCACATTCTTCATGAAAATCTCCGCATTTGGGGCACTGTTTGTTAACCTATCCGCAAAGATTGTCCGCATTTGGGCAGAATCCGGGCTGGCTCTGGCCGGGGCAGTTTAATTGGCCGGTATTAACGGCAGGCGAATCGCGCGGCGCTCTTGCACCTGTCGGCTGGGCTGGTACTGGTGTTGCAACTAAATTTCGACAGGAGAGAGTTATGGATCTTGGAATTTCTGGAAAGCGGGCGCTGGTTTGCGCGTCCTCCAAGGGCCTCGGTCGTGGCTGTGCCGAAGCGCTTGCAGAGGCAGGCGTGCACCTGGTGATGAACGCGCGTGACGGGGCGGTTCTGGATGCGGTGGCGGAGTCGATCCGCGAACGTTATGGCGTCCGGGTGGACACTGTGGCGGCCGATATCACCGACCCTGAGGGTCGCATGCGGGTGCTGGATGTGGCGACACAGGTCGATATCCTGGTGACCAATGCCGGTGGCCCGCCTCCGGGCATGTGGAGCGACTGGGACCGGGACGATTTTATCCGGGCGCTGGACGCCAATATGCTGACGCCGGTGGCCCTGATGAAAGCGATCCTGCCGGGCATGATCAACCGCAGCTGGGGCCGGGTGGTGAACATCACCAGCGCCTCAGTGCGTTCGCCGATCCCGATGCTGGGCCTGTCCAACGCGGCGCGTATGGGGCTGACCGGCTATGTGGCGGGCACCGCGCGCCAGGTTGCCGGCGCCGGGGTGGCCATCAACAATCTGTTGCCGGGCATTCACGCCACGGACCGGGCTGATTCGCTGGACCAGACTGCGGCGAAAAACCAGAAACTGTCGCTGAAAGAAGCGCGCGAGTTGCGCAAGTCCACCATCCCGGCGCGTCGTTATGGCACCGCTGCGGAATTTGGCGCCACCTGCGCTTTCATGTGTTCACAATACGCTGGTTATATGGTCGGGCAGAATGTGATGCTGGACGGCGGCTCCGCCAATATCAGCGTCTGATCCGGATCCGGATCCGGACAGCGGCTGGGAAATACATGATGGCGCCGCCCTGGCAGGACCCGGGCGGCGCCATTTTTGTGGCGGTCTGGCTGTGGTCTAACTGTGGACTGACTGTGGCCCGCGCTGACTGGCACATGTTCTGCCCTGTCTGACTCCTCTTAGTGGCCCGTCTGTTGCGCCCGGATCCGCAGCGCCAAAGCGCCAAAGCGGCGCGCGGCGGGCGTATGCTGGTGCTCGCGGCACCGCCACGCGTCACCTGGCCGTTCTGCGTTGATCCGCGGATTGTGCGACGGATGTGAAGGCCCTTTGGTCTGCGGGCGCTTGCGGAGGCCCGGTGGGGCTGCTAACCCGGTACCCAACCGAATTGGTCAGAGAACCGGGGCGTTTCGTGCAGCAGTTACAACCAAGACTTGAAATTAAAGACATTCGCCGCAGGTTTGGTGGGCGTGAAGTGGTGCAGGGCGTGTCGCTGCAGGTGATGCCGGGCGAGGTGACCTGTCTGCTGGGCCCGTCGGGCTGCGGCAAATCCACCACGCTGCGCATCATTGCCGGGGTGGATGAACAGAACAGCGGCGAGATTTACGTCGATGGCGAGCTGGTCTGCGACACCATTTACCGGGTGCCGCCTGAGGGACGTTCGATAGGGCTGATGTTTCAGGATTTCGCTCTGTTTCCGCATCTGTCTGTGGCGGACAACGTCAGTTTTGGCCTGCAGGGCAGCCGGGCTGCGAAACGGGACCGGGTGGCGGAACTGCTGGGCAAGGTGGACCTGCTCCAGTCGCTGGAAATGTATCCGCATCAACTGTCCGGCGGCGAGCAGCAGCGAGTGGCGCTGGCGCGGGCGCTGGCCCCACGGCCCTCAATCATGCTGATGGACGAGCCGTTTTCCGGCCTGGACGAGCGGCTGAAAGATGAGATACGGGACGCCACCCTGGATGTTCTGAAGGCCGAGGGCACTGCGGTGCTGCTGGTGACACACGAGCCGGATGAGGCGATGCGGATGGCGGACCAGATTGCACTGATGCGGGATGGCAAAATTGTGCAGAAAGGCGCGCCCTATAATATTTATAACGCGCCGGTGGACAAGGCTGCAGCGGCGTTTTTCAGTGATATCAATGTGATACGTGGCACGGTGCAGGGGGCATTGTCCGAAACTGCCTTTGGGCCTTTTCTGGCGCCAGGTGTGCCGGACGGCGCCGAGGTGGACATCGTGGTGCGGCCGCAACACCTGCGCATCGATTTTGACCGCGGCGGGCGCGGGCCACATCCGACGCCACAGGATGGCACCCCGGCGCGCGCGGTGGTGGAACGGGCACGCTTCATGGGGCGCGAGAGCCTGGTGGAGTTCCGCATGGAGTTTGACGGCTCAATGCTGAAAGCGACGGTGCCCTCGGTGTTTCTGCCCAAATCCGGCACCGCGTTGTGGCTGATGCTGCGGCGCGAACGCTGCTTTGTATTCCCTGTGCAGGACTGATCCTCTGAAACTCACGCGGGAATGGTCCCGGAGATGACACCGGAGACGTTCCCCGGGGGGGCCGTTCCATATGCTGTGCTCCGCCTCGTGAAGTAGCCTGTGCTCCGCCCGGTGATGCGCCGTTTCCTGAACAACGGGCCGCGGCCACCCGCCTCCCCCGTCTCCGGCAGGCGCCGGACCCGGCCTTCGGGGGCAGCCTGACTGCTTGCGCAGCCAGGCTGTGCGCCGGTTGCAATGGCGTGGCTGCAGCTGAGCGAAGCGAAGCTGCGCGGCCCAACGGGAGGCTGGGCATCTGTGATGCGCGGACGACGGGCGGGAGGGGGCCTTTGCTTATTGCGGTTCGGGGGCCTGGGTCACATGCTCAGGTGCCGTTTTTGGTCGCTTTTTTCCGGGTCATTATTGCCATCATGTCAGCCAGGCTCTTGCCTGGCTCATCCGAAAATGTGGTGCCGATCTCGATCAAAGTGTCGATGCGGTCCACCCGGAACATCCGGAAATCATTGCGCAATTCGCACCAGACCGAGCAGGTCCAGACCCGGCCCCAATATTCCAGCTGCAGCGGGCGCACGATACGGTTTGTCTGTTCACCACCGAGGCTCTGATAGCTCACGCGCAGTTTCTGCCGCGCCCGGATTGCCGCACGCAGCACTGGCATATGTTTAAACCCGGCGGCGGCATCGGCAAAGGGATAGACCGCAAAACCCCAGCCTTGTTCCGGTGCAGCAGCGTTTTCCGGCAGCACGGCGTCGATTTTACGCGCCAGCGTGCGGGCGGCTTTCTGGATGTCGGGATCTGCCGCTTCGGTCAGCACCGCAACACCAAGATGCAGCGCTTCCAGCTCTTCCATTGTCAGGTTCAGCGGTGGCAGTGTGATCGGCGCAGTCATCTGATAGCCCATGCCGCGTTCGCCCTCAACCGGCGTGCCTGAACTCATCAGCGTGTCCATGTCGCGGTAGATGGTGCGCACCGAGACCTCGAGTTCTTCCGCCAGGTCCTGGGCACGGTGCAACCGCCCGTCACGCAGGATTTGGATCAGATCAAAAAGGCGGTCAGTGCGGCGCATGGGGTCAGTCTCCCGATGCCCGCGCCGGGGTCAAGTCCGCAAAGACCGCCCCGGCGACAGGTTTGATTATGCCGGCAGCATTTGCAGCAGGACCGAGCTGATCGTGCGCGCAAAAGTGGCGGGATCGATCAGTGCGATCATATCAGCGCTGGCGGGTTCCTGCATGAAGGCCGCGTCGATCGCGTCATAATCGGCGCGGCTCTCCCAGATCACGTGATCTGACCAGGTGCCGTCTTCTGCTTCGCTGATGCGGCGAAAAAGGAAGCCAGGTGCCTCGCTGATAAACGGGCCGGTATTGGCGCTGGCCTTGAGAAACGCCTCACGGTCTGTTCCGGGCTTCAGGCGGAAGCTGTAGTGGACGGCGGTAGGGGGGGAAGTGGACATCAAGTGTCTCCGTATCATTGAAGGTGTGGGTCAGGCGCTGCGCATCACAAGGCCGGTGGCCTGATGCGACATGCTGACAGAGGCCGGATCGATCAGCGCCATCAGGTCCTGGGTGTCGGGGGAGCCCATAAAAGCTTCGCCGGCGGACTTGGCTGCGGCCATATCGGTCCACAGCACATGGTCGGTCCAGGTGCCGTCATCTGCCTCTGACAGGGTCCGGGTCAGAAAGCCGCCGGCATTGGCGACAAACGCCTCGGTTTTGGCTGCGGCGGCCAGGAAAGTGGCGCGTTCGGTGCCAGGGATCAGGCGGAAGGTGACGAGTTCAGCGATGGGGTTTGACATTTTATGTCTCCGATTCGGGTTTCAACGTGGTCTGAATACAGGGGGGCTCCTGACACATACCTGTCAGGAGTGTTTTGTGCCGCACCGCGCCTGCCTGCTGTCTGGGCAGCGCGACGATAATTTTACCGCGCGGTTGCATTGTGCTTTTACATCGCCGGTTATCGTCCTAATTGTGGTGCATGAAAGAATTGCAGACGGCGCGGGCTGTCTGAACACGGAGAAAATACATGCTTAACAATATCGGCCTTCCCGGCCTTCTGCTTATCGCTGTTGTGGTTTTGGTTCTGTTTGGCCGCGGCAAGATTTCCTCGCTGATGGGCGAAGTCGGCAAAGGCATCACCGCGTTCAAAAAAGGCGTGGATGACAGCAAAAAAGAAATCGAAGATGAAGCCGCTGATGTGGCGGTTGACGTGACGCCCGAAGACGAAAAAGACAAGGCGTAAGCCCCCAATTATATAAAGGCGGCGCACCATGTTTGATATCGGTATGACCGAACTTCTTCTGGTTGCTATTGTTGCGCTCATCGTGGTGGGGCCAAAAGACCTGCCGGGGATGTTCCGCACTCTGGGCCGGTTTACCGCCCGGGCCAAAAGCATGGCACGGGAGTTTTCCAGTGCGATGGAACAGGCGGCCGATGAGGCGGGTGTCAAAGACATTGCCAAGACGGTGAAAAGCGCAACAAACCCCAAAGCGATGGGGTTGGATGCGTTGAAGGGTGCAGCAGATAAATTTGAAACCTGGGACCCTGCCAAGAGCACCACAGCAGCCGGCAAGAACCTGCAGACCGCTGAGATGACCGAGGCCCGGGCCGAGACGGCAAAGAAAATCTCTGAGGCCACCGCCAAAGCGTCGAGCGCGCGTCAAACGGCTGAGGCGGTGGCGAAGCCGGCAAGCGGTGAGGCGGCACCTGTTGTTGCGCCCAAAAAACCTGCTGCGAAGAAGGCTGCACCTAAGAAGGCTGCAGCTAAAAAATCAGCAGCCAAAAAACCTGCGGCGACAAAAACTGCGGCCAAAAAGCCGGCAGCGAAAAAAGCTGCGGTGAAAAAACCGGCGGTGAAAAAAACCGCGGCCAAAAAGGCTCCGGTTAAAGCCGCCAAAACAGCCACAAAAGACGAGAGCGCCGGATGAGCCAGACTGAGGATATGACGGATGACGTTGCGGATGAGATCGAAGATTCTTCGGCGCCGCTGATTGAACATCTGGCCGAGCTGCGCAACCGGCTGATTAAATCGGTTGTGGCGTTTATCATCGGGGTGGTGATCAGTTTCACCTTTGGCGATATTCTGCTGGATTTCCTGCTGACGCCGATTGAGGCCACCATGCGGGAGCTGGGCAACGACAATCCGGTGATGCAATACACCGCGCCGCAGGAGTATTTCTTTACCCTGATCCGGCTGTCGATGGTGTTTGGTCTGGGCCTGTCCTTTCCGGTGATCGGCTTTCAGATGTGGCGCTTTGTGGCGCCCGGCCTTTACAAGAACGAAAAGGGTGCCTTTCTGCCCTTCCTGGTGGCGTCTCCGGCGATGTTCCTGATTGGCGCCTCTTTTGCTCATTATGTGGTGACACCGCTGGCGATGCAGTTCTTCCTGGGATTTGCCGATGCCTCCTCGATTCTGACGGCGCTGGCGCCTGCGGCGGATGACATCGTTGCCGGCAGGGCCGACACTGGTATCGACATCGTGTTTCAGGGCAAGGTGAATGAGACGCTCGACATCACGCTCAAAATGATCGTGGCCTTTGGTCTGTGTTTTCAGCTGCCGGTTCTGCTGACGCTGATGGGCAAGGCCGGGCTGGTGTCCAGCCGGGGTCTGGGTGCGGTGCGCAAATATGCGGTGGTTGGCATTCTGTTGCTGGCCGCGCTGGTGACCCCGCCGGATGTGATCACCCAGGTCATCCTGTTCGTGGTGGTCTACGGGCTCTATGAAATTTCGATCTGGCTGGTCCGCCGGGTGGAAGGCAAACGCGAAAAACGGATGCGTGCAGAAGGTCTTCTGGGCGAAGATGAGAGCCTGTTTGACGAGTTTGAGGACGAAGAAGAAGACTTCTTGGACGACGAGGCTGGTAAATGAGCCGGCTGGTTCTGAACCGGATCGCAGAGGCGCTGGAGCGAATGGCTCCGGCGCCTCTGGCCGCGGCGGAGTTTGGCGCAGCGGACGCGTTTATCTGGCACGTGGAGCCTGACGCAGTGGTGCCGGTGCCGGACGTCAGCAGGGTCGATCTGTCGCTGCTGATCGGCATCAGCCGGTCGCGCGATACCCTGCTGGAAAACACTCTGCAGTTTGCCCGCGGCCTGCCAGCCAACAATGCGCTGCTGTGGGGCGCCCGCGGCATGGGAAAATCGTCGCTGGTGAAATCGGTGCATGCCGAAGTGTTGCGCCAGGGGCTGGTGCTTAAGATTGTTGAGGTACAGCGCGAAGACCTGCCGTCTATTTCGCGGCTTCTGACGCTGCTGCGCGCCAGTTCGGAGCGCTTTATCCTGTTTTGCGATGACCTGTCGTTTTCTCATGATGACCAGCATTACAAATCCTTGAAAGCGGTGCTGGACGGGGGCATTGAAGGGCGGCCGGACAATGTGCTGTTTTATGCCACTTCTAACCGTCGTCATCTGATGCCGCGCGATATGATCGAGAATGAGCGCAGTTCTTCCATCAGCCCGTCGGAAGCGGTGGAAGAAAAAGTATCGCTGTCGGACCGGTTTGGCCTGTGGCTGGGGTTCCACCCCTGTGATCAGGACGAATATCTGGAGATGATCCGGGGCTATTGCCGCGCCTGGGGCATTGAGATTGATGAAGACACGCTCCGGGCAGAAGCGATTGAATGGCAGGCCACGCGCGGCAGCCGTTCAGGGCGGGTGGCCTGGCAGTATTTCACCGATCTGGCCGGGCGGCGCGGGGTGGTGCTTTAAGCAGCCGTTACCGCGAGACATGGAAGCCCCGGTGCAGGAATGTGGCGGGGTTTTTTTCTGGTGATGGGCAAGCGGCTAAGATTCTGGCCTTCGGCGAGGATATTTGCACCAAAAAGAAACTGGGGTGCGGCGCCCTGCGGGAGGCGGTGCTTTCAGGTACTGGCGGAAAAGATATTGCCCTGAATTTTTCCTTTGACCTGCCGGCTTCCAGCCCTTCGCGCTGCGCGGGCAGAACCGGCGTGGCTTTGCACGGATCTGGTGCCGAGCCGGATTTGGTCAAACCCGGCAAAAACAGACCACGCCCTGTCCTTCTCATGCCTGACGCAACAGAGCTCCCCGGCGGGCAGGAGAATGGTGCCGGTTTCTTTTTGGCACAAATATCCTCGCCGAAGGCAAGAAGTTTTTGCGGCGCACAGCCAGACCCAAGCGCTCCGATCTCCGCGGATTGTGCCCCGGATCAGTTCAGATAGGGGGTCGGGTCGACGGTGCGGGTGCCTTTGAACACCATGAACTGCAAAGCGCTGAACTCGTTGGCGGCCACTTTGGCGATGGTCTGGCCGCGGCTGACACTGTCGCCTTTTTTCACCGAAACGTCTTCAATGAAACTATAGGCCGACTGCAGCCCGTTGCCGTGGTCGATCACCATAATGCCGACTCCGTCGGCGTTTTTGGACACCAGTTTCACCGTGCCGTTGGCGGCGGCGCTGACCTGGGTGCCGGCGCTGGCGCTGAACAGGATGAAGGCGGATTTATTCTTGTCATAATCGCGCACGATTTTACCCGGCACCGGCAGGGCCAGCTGGGCGGTGCTGGTGGCAGGGCCCAGATCGGGGGCGGGCGGCGGCGTGGCGGTGGTGATTTTTTCCGGCAGTGCGGTGGCAGCGCTTGGCGGGGTCGGGGTCGGGCTGCCGGCGCCGGGTGCGCTGACCGTGGCGGAGGCGGCGGGCGGGTTGTCGCTTTCGCGGGTCGGGATCAGCAGATACTGGCCTTCGCGCACTTCCAGGTCTTTGCCCAGACCATTCCACTCCGCAAGCGCCCGCACGGTGACGCCATAAAGCCGGGCTACAGAATAGGCGGTTTCGCCACGGGTGACCTTGTGGCGGGTGGGTTCGGGGCCAGGCTGGATCCCGGTGGCCGTGCCTGTGGCGGGCGCGGTGCGCACAGGCGCGACAGCGGCGCTGTTCGTCGTATTGCCTTCGGCGCGGTTTAAGGCGCTGTCGGCCAGCGAGGTGATGCTGAGGGTTTCGGTGTTCACGCCGCCGGCTGTGGCACCGGCTGAGAGCCCTGGGATCTCGGCGATGCGCACCGGCAGGGAAATGATTTCGCCGGCGCGAAGCACCGCGTCAGCCGGGATGCCATTATAGACGGCGAGCTGGTCTGCCGGCAGGCCGATCCGGTTGGCCACGTCAGAAACGCGGTCACCGCGCCGGGCCACCACCACCTGGTAGCTGGGGTAGGAGATCACGCCGCGACTGTCGGCGCGTGGCCGGGCATTGGTCGCGGCCAGTGCCGCCTCGCTGGTGTCAAAGCCGCTGCCGATGCTGCGCAGGTCAAAGTCAAGTGGCTGGGCACAGCCAGCGAGCACCACCAGCGCGCTGCCGGCAAGGAGAATACGGAGTTTAGGGCTTACTGCTGCCATGTTTTTGTCCTCAATCCATCCATTGACCCGGTCTGTTGCCAGGTTTGAAACATATTATTTAGGGGCGGTTGCCCGCCATTTCCAGTCCGGCCGTCTGTCCGATCGTCTGCCCGGGTGTCAGTCCGGCTGTCTGTCCCGGTGTCAGTCCGGGTCCCGGTCTGCAGACCGGGCCGGGTATCAGCGTGTTCCGGCCCATGTGACCAGCCTGTGTGTCAGTCCTGTCCCAGGCCTTCGATCAGGGGGACAAAACGCACCGCACGCAGTTCTTCATAGTCAAACCCGGTCTCCGTCCGTGTCACTTTGATCAGGCTCTGCACCGCATCAGACTGACCCACCGGCAACACCATAATGCCACCAATCCGCAATTGCGCCAAGAGCGGGCCTGGCGGGTCTTCGGCGGCGGCGGTGACGAGGATGCGGTCAAAGGGCGCCTGGTCGGGCAGACCCCGTGATCCGTCGGCGGTCATCGCAGTGACATTGCTCAGGTTGAGCTGGTCAAATATGCTCTGGGCTTCGCGGATCAGGCGGCGGTGGCGCTCGAGCGTATAGACCCGGCGCGCCAGTTGGCTGAGGATGGCGGCCTGGTAGCCCGAGCCGGTGCCGACTTCCAGCACCTTGTCGCGCGGCTGCACTTCCAGCGCCTGGGTCATCAGCCCCACCACGGAGGGTTGCGAGATGGTCTGGCCACAAGCGATTGGCAGCGGCGTGTCCTCATAGGCGCGTTCAGAAAACACCCCGCGCACAAACGGGCCGCGGTCGATTTTTTCCATTGCCGTCAGCACCCGCTGATCGGTGACGCCCTTGGAGCGGATCGCGTAGAGGAACTGCATTTTCTGTTCGGCGGTGGCGGTCATGTGTTCAGGGCCTCTGCCAGGGGGGCGAGACTGTCATGGGCGGTGAGATCTGCGCGCAGCGGTGTCACTGAGATATAGCCCGC
>NZ_QOLB01000086.1 GCF_003333265.1 Candidatus Halocynthiibacter alkanivorans | reverse complement strand
CGGCCTCACAAATCGCTTCAGCGTCCACCGCATCTGACTTGCCACGCTTCACATAGGGTTTGACATACATCGGTGGTATGAGCCGGACCTCATGGCCCAGCTTCGTCAGCTCACGTGCCCAATGATGGCTGGTGCCGCAGGCCTCAATTCCAACAAGACATGGGTCCATACGCTCAAAGAATGCCAAAACCTGCGCACGTCTCAGTGATCGGTTAACTGCGACGTCACCCGCTTCTGTAATCCCGTGAACCTGAAAGATGTTCTTGGCCAAATCCAGGCCAACTGTTGTAACTTGCATTGGGTGGCTCCTCTCACAAGCAGTTCCTGACACCTGCATTATGGCGCATTGCGACGCTGGTTGGAGCAGGAGCTATCCACCCCATCCGCTTCCGGAGGCGTCATTCAAAATTCAATTGAGGATGCTCACCATCTCTAAGTACCCACGCCCATCGCATGTTTAAGCGGGGTATTGCCATCGCGGTCAGGAATGGATTTATCGGCACCCGCGTCAACGAGGATTTGCACCGTTTTGATGTGGTTTGGGCCACTGTCCCCTAGGATTACGAACTCAATCAACGCGGTCCGGCGGAGGTTATTGATGTGATCAAGAGAGGCCCCAGCGGCAGCCAACCGTGAAACAACATCGTAGTGCCCTAAATGGGCCGCAGCGATAAGGGCGGTTCTGCCATAGACGCTGGTGGTCAGGTCCGCATTGTTACCAAGCGTGATAGCCAAGAAAACCATTTCGGGATCATCAGCAACGACTGCAATCGTAAGCACATCATAGACACCGCTCTCCAGCGCATTCATGTCTGCGCCCCCATTGGCTAGGGCCGTTATGGCGGCGTCATGCGAGGCAAAGGCGACAACATGGGCCGGAGTTCGGCCAGCGTGGTCCCGCGCGTTCACATCCGCCCCCGTTGAGATCAATCGTTTAATCTCGGCGGCCCGTCCTTCATGGGCTGCAGGGTGCAAGCCGGTGCAAGATGTGATGTCTGAATCGGAGGGGGCCATTTGTGCGATTGCCGTAGTAGACAGAGCCAGCGAGGAGACGATAAGGAAGGAGAGGAGCGTATTGATCACCTTTCAAAACTAGGAGCCCACCCCACGCAGGAGCGGGCTCCTTTTGGTTTATTCAGCGCCAATTGCATCAAGGCCAGCGCGTGCACAGGTGGCGTCGATATCACCAGAGGGGGCACCGCCCACACCGATACCACCGACCAACGCACCACCAATTTTGATGGGTAGGCCGCCAGCTTGAATAACGAGGCGGGAGTCCATGTCGCGCAAGCCATCGTTCTGTGGATTACCACCAATGAAACCGGCCAAGCCAGCCGTGTCGCGACCAAGGCTCGCGGAAGTAAAGGCCTTGCCAGTGCTGGAGCCGACCGAATGTGGGCCTGCATTGTCTGCACGCAGAAGGGCTTTGGTCACGCCACTGCGTGCCACGATTGCGACGCTGACGTTGTAACCCTCAGCAGTGCAGGCATCGACCGCAGTTTGTGCGGCCTTAGTGGCCATGTCGAGCGGAAGGTATGGCGCGGTTGGCAACTCCTGCGCGAAAGTGGCGACGGGGGTCAGAAGGGCTGCTGAAAGTGCGAATGTGCGGATCATTGAATATCTCCTTAAGTTTAACTGATGCTCTTGTTTAACCCGAGGCGTCTGGTCGCAACATTCGTAGCCCCCGCGGGGATTTCCGTAGTTCTACTGATCTTCGTTTGCCTCAAGCCAATACCGTGTTAATTCCGCCGCCGACGAGGTGCCCGCTTTGGCGGCAATGGCTGCACGGTGACTTTCTACTGTGCGCGGCGAGAGGCCTAGTGCATCGGCAATCTGCTTAGTCGTTAATCCCTTAGCTATCATTCCGAGCACTTCTTTTTCACGCCCTGTGAGGTGCTTAACCAAGGCCAAAGCTTCGGCCCGCTCTGCCGATATCTGCTCTTGCATTTCAAGCTGTGCATGCCCCTTTTGAATGGCGTCAATTAGGTCTTGTTCATCGACGGGCTTACTTAGGAAATCTATCGCACCGTTGCGAAACGCGCGTCTGCACGCCTCAATATCCCCATGTCCGCTGATCACGACGGTGGGCCAGTTGATGTCTTTATCGCGCAATTTTTCTTGTAGCTTTAGGCCCGAGATTGCGGGCATTCGAATATCCAGAATGAGGCACCCCGGCACCAAATCAGCAGCTTGGTTTAAAAACGTGTCGGGGGCCGCAAAGCTAAGCACTTTTAACCCTACCGTTTCAAGCAGAAGGGTGAGTGCCTTGCGGACGGCTTCGTCATCATCGACGAGATAGACACAATTACTCATGTTACCCCCTGTGTTTTAAAAACCGGGAGCGATAGTCGAAATGTCGTCTCGGTCGTGTCTGGAAGAAGTGCGATATCGCCATCCATTTCCTCAATTAGTCGCTGACATAACGCCAGCCCAAGCCCCGTTCCGTCTGGTTTTCCCGTGACAAAGGGCTCGAAAATCCGTGATCTGAGGTCCATTGGAACACCCGGCCCATCATCGGCCACCTCCAAAACGGCGGCCCCATCTGAGACTTCGGTCCGGATTGAAACGCGCGCGCCCTTTGAGGCGTCAAGCGCATTGCGCACCAAATTAAAGACAACCTGTTCCAACTCAACGGGGTCTGCATCAATCAAGATCGGATCGTCCGCCAGTGTCAATGTTACCGCTGCCCCCGCAGATTTGACTTCCAAGGCCAAAAGGCGGTCAACACTGCGCACCGCATCATTCAGCGAACATGCCTTGGAGGGCACGCGGTTCGGTCTACTCCAACGTCTCAACCGGTCCAGGATGTCGGATGCCCGCTGTGCTTGCGCTACAGTATCGCCCAAAACCGTGCTCAATCGATCAATGTCACCCCTGCGAGCCAAATGACGTCCCGCCTGTGCCTGGCTTAGAATTGCGGTCAAAGGCTGCGCCAATTCATGGGCCATGCCACTTGCCATCTCGCCCATTGAATTCACGCGCGAAGCATGCGCAAGCCGCGTTTCCTGCGCGCTCAATTTGGCGCGGCTTTCGGCCTCTCTTATGTGAGCGCGTTGTCGAAAGCCGAGTATGGTTAGCAGCAACAATACCGAGACGAGCGTGGCTGCGGAAATGGTCTTTCCGAGCGGTAAGAGATCCACCAAACTGATCGCAAGTGAAGTCTCCAGAATTAACGGCTGCGACGCGCTGCCAAGAGGTTTTGAAAACTCAGCACCTTCGGGTGCAATTGTTCCGGTTAATTCGCCGCGTTCCGGCGTGAGAAGCCTTAGCGAAACAGAGGGTCTTTCCCAAAAGGGATCATCGGACGCGATCAAGGCCTCAGCGTCGATAACAAGCGCAATGCCGTGGCGGGCGGCATCTGTATTGGGGCTACGTTTGACTAACAAGTAACGGTGCGGCGTAGCGGACATGCGCCGAATCTGTAATGCACCCGTTGATCGGTGGGCCGTCTCACGAACCAGTTCCATGTCGTCATCCGTCAGACCCGGCAACGTTTGAATACCCATCTCAGAAGGTTCAAACGGGATCACATTCACCGAGATAATACGCGGGTAAAAACGCATGATCGTTGCGGCAACGTCCAAAAACAAGTCCTGCCGCTCTTTCCCACCTGCAACGAAAATCGCTGACAGAGACGTCAGATGCGCATCATGTTGGTCGGCGCGCTGAGACGCCAAACGGTGCAATGTTGCGCTTTTTACTGTAAGTTCGCGAACCAGTTTTTGCCGTTCAACCAGCGCTAAGGCACTCAAGGTCAGCACCAAAACAATGCCCCATGTCAATAAGTATCGCCAAAATAGGTTGAGTGTTGAATTTGCTGCATTCATCCTCCTTCATCGCAGACGGAACCATAAACGCCAATCCGTATTTCTACGGCCAACTTGGGACGCTCCTTCGGCACGGGACAAAAGGCCAAGTCACTCACGCGTTTTGAATGCGGACATTGGTACACACCGCAGCGAACTTCCGCTTTCCGCCCATTGCGTCGGATGCTGCGCGCACCACCAATGTCCGCTATGGCTTCCCGATAAGAAAGTTGTCTTGAATCCACATAAATACCTGACTAAAGTCAGATAAATGAATCAAGATCAAATAAATCGCTTTCGCAATTTCAGCCGCTCCGTCGCCGTTGAGGTCGGCGCGCTAGAAGATTCATTTTTAAACCGTGGGCGACCGCTCGGCTCCGCGCGAGTACTGAATGCCATCGGCCTCGGACACGAAAACGTCTCCGACCTGCGCACTTATCTTAAACTAGACACTGGGCTTTTGAGCAGATTGCTACGCGGGCTTGAGACCGAAGGTCTCATCGAAACAAAACCAAACCCTGTTGATCGACGCAGCCGCATCACAAAACTCACCCCAAAAGGTGACCAGGAGTTTGACGTTTACGAAACCCTGTCGAATGAAAGGGCGGCGAACATATTGGACCGGCACAAAAACGCGCGACACCTTCTCGATGCAATGGACGTCGTCACGATTGCTTTGTCGCGTGAAGATATCACCTTCGAGGAGGTGCAATATACCTCTGAAATTGTCGCTAAGTGTCTCAGTGCGTTTGCAGCTGAACTCAGCAAGCGGTTGAATTCAGGCTTCGACCTTGAGAATTCCGGCGACCCAGAACTATCACAAATGCAGCATCCGCACGGTACTTTTGTAGTTGCAAAACTTGGTGACATGCCGCTCGGATGTGTTGGTATCAAAGGCAACGGTACATCAGTGGCGGAGGTTAAGCGCATGTGGATCGCTCCAGCTGCCCGAGGGTTGGGACTGGCACGACGTCTCATGGTCACCGCCGAAGACGCCGCCCGCGCGCTATCGATTACTACGCTTCGATTGGATACGAACCGCATTCTATTCGAAGCTGTGAGCCTCTACCAAAATATGGGCTGGCTAGAGATCGATAGGTTCAATGATGATCCATACCCCGACATATTTTTTGAGAAAAAGCTGTAGCGCGAACGGGAGGGTGATCAAAAGCCCCCATTGTTACCCAAGATAATTATACCGTCTCTACAAAAGACAAAGGTCGCGGTTCCTGGCAAGACCAGTCGTTAGCGCGCCGACAAGGAGCGGCAGATTTGTCCGCACAGCAGGCATTGGTGCGACGCGCAGCGAATGACCGGAAACCGCCCTTAGTGCCGAAATGCGCCTGGTGCAGCAATCGGGCCACTTCCCTCTGCCATATCTGTCAAGTACGGCCCCTAGCAGACATTGAAGAGCCCCATGTTTCTTCTTCGAAAGCGGTCATCGGCGCACACCGCAGCATATCGACCGGATTTACACTAACATCCTTTAACGCGACGCAGCTTCGTCGGCCTTATACAAACAAAAAACAGCCTCGCTACTAACCCGCAAGCAGGTGGCGCAATACTGCCTGGGCGATGCCCAAGGTGGGTATCGCTGCAATAAATAGCCCAAAACTCCAAACACAGCCGATGACACCCTCGCGACCGATACAAGTGCATTTTTCCGGCCCAACACTCTCTCGCAAGAAAATTGATGTAGTCGCTATGCTTCGAGAACATTTGGGCTCTGACGTCCGGCCTAAACCCAGAAACCAATGGCCTCTTTGAACGCGGTTTGCCCAAGAACACCCAGAAGGCGTTTGTTCGTTCCGTCCAATTTTCAGAGTAGACGTGCTCTTCCATAAGGGCGAGTTCGCAGACACTGTTATTCTGTCTTACGAGCTCAGAAAACTCAAAGTCGATATTCGATGCAACCAGCACTTCCGGACGAAAAACTCGGTAGATCAAAAATGAGCAAAGCACTAAGAGGCTTCCGAAGAACACCAGCCGCATCTTAGCCAGACTACCTAGTAAAAAAGGGGAGAAATCATCCTCGCCCACGCCAGCCAAGGCATCGAAAGAAGCCATTCTGGCAATCTCATCGTTAAACAGGATCAGATACCCTGCTATCGGGATCAGCGCCACGACCCGGGTGGAATCATTGTTCGCAATGCCCTTTACGAAATCCCAACGCACAATTTTTCAATCCTTACTCGGCTTCATTGATCAAACATACCCCAAAAAAATCACCTCAATGTACTTCTTATTACACCGATTGCCATCGGATATTCTCAGGGGCAAAGAAGCCCCGGCGATCAAACCTGGGCTTTCCACAATCTGCGTTTTGATCACATCACCCGAGTTCGAACAGGGGACCTCTTGATCCACAATCCCGAGAGTTTTTTAAAATTCAAATGGGTTCGGATCAAGATACAGTCCCTTTCGATCCAAAACCACCGAGGAACCGCGATAAAGACCAATGCGCCAAAATCCAGTTTCCCGGGCTCCGCTGACGCGGGTTCATCACTCCTCCACTGGAAGATCAGGACCGCTTCAATAAACGGGGCAGGAACAGTTGGGTCACCCGTTCGCGCTGGGTGGTGGCGGCGGTGTTGCCCATATCCTGCCAGTTGCGCATCTCAAACCGATTGCGCAATTGTTTGGAGCCAAGGCGCATCTCGAACCGCCAGACCTGGCTTTGATTGCGGTCGCTGAGATCAAGGGGCGGTTTTCCAGCGGCTTTCAGTGCCGCATTTGGCAGCAACATTTGTGGGTAAATATACAGTTCGTTTCACTATCTGGGCATTCCATCGTTCCATCACTGGTCGCCGTTTTTCCAGATAATCCGTGCGCCGGTAAGCAAGCTCCACCTCTGAACCGACCAGGTGACCAAGGCAAAGCTCGCAAACTTCTCTCGGCGCGTTGGTCTCCTCAGCTACCCACGTTCGAAGGAGGAACGAAATCCGTGGGGCCGGTATGTGAAGCGTGGCAAGTCAGGTGCGGTGGACGCTGAAGCGATTTGGGAGGCCGTCACACGCCCGACGATGCGCTTTGTCGAGATCACATCAGTTGAACAGCAGGCAGCCTTGTCCTTGCACCGCGCCCGCGATCTCATTGTCCGGCAGCGCACCCAGTTGATCAACATGCTGCGCAGCTTATTGGCGGAGTTCGGGGTTTCCATTGCACGGGGGCTCGCCCGCGCAATCAGCTATGCACAGGGCTTGCTTGACGGTGAACATCTTGATCTGCCGGAAGTTGCCAGGGACGTGATCCACAACTTGTGCCAGCAGTTGGCGGCTCTTCACTTGCGGGTCCGATGGTGTGAGATGCGTCTGAGGCTGGAGGCAAAGCGTGACGGTAGCGGTCTGATCTGAGATCATGTATTGCTCGTCTGGCTAGTTGTCTCGCGACGCTGAGATGGATTTAGCGCGTGTGACTTTGTCTGTTTGCCTTTCGGATTTTCTAATTTTTGGCCAATACTTATTGCTATAGCGAGCATACTAAAAAGGCCGGGCACCCAGATTAAGATACGCCATAGCTCACGTTCAGGGCTGTTTGGGACGATACTGAGCAGGATGCTTAGCGACAAGAATACGAAAACAATTGAGGCTACGGATCGGAAAATCGTCTGGGTCAACACCCGCCAGACATTGGTGCGATAATTCACATTCATGCTTGAAGCATTATCCTCTGAAGATTTTACATAGCGTTGCTGGAACCTGTTGTCTGCTCAGCGTGCTGTGGTTTGTTGCCGCCACCTGTCTCGGTGTTCTCGTAGACCGGCTTGGTTTTTTGCTTCATCCAGCGTTCAGGTTCGCGCTGTTTCTCCAGACTTTCCAGCGGGATGATCTCAGGGCTGGTGCGCAAGTAGCAAAATGACTGCGTTTTGTCATTTGGCGACGCTACACGAGGGTCCAGCCCGCCTGAAGTAATTCCCCCGACACAGCCGTCACAACAAATTCCGGAGGTCGGTCAGGGCAGATGAAAGTTTGCTGACCAGTTCGTCAACGTGGCTTTCGTTGATGATGTAGGGGGGGGCCAGAAGGATATGATCGCCTGAGCGCCCGTCGATGGTGCCGCTTGCCGGGTAGCATATCAGACCGGCCTCAAATGCCCTGGCTTTGACGTTGGCGGCCAGTTTCAAACCGGGATCAAAGGGGGTCTTGCTGTCGCGATCTTCGACCAGCTCCAGGGCCAGAAACAACCCGCGACCCCGAATATCGCCCACATGAGGATGTTGGTCAAACTCGGCCTTCAATGCCGAGCGCAAACGGTCGCCCATCACCTGAACATTGGTCAGCAACTGACGCCCATGGATGGCCTTCAGCACAGCAACGCTGGCTGACGCGGCCAACGCATGGCCCATATAGGTATGACCATGCTGGAAAAATCCTGACCCGGCCCCAATCGCGTCATAGATATGCGCCTGACACAGCATCGCGCCAATCGGCTGATACCCCGCCCCCAACCCCTTGGCCACGGTCAGGATGTCAGCGCTGATGCCCTCGGCCTCGCAGGCAAACAGGTGGCCGGTGCGGCCCATGCCACACATCACCTCGTCCAGGATCAGCAGCACTCCGTGTTGGTCACAAATCTCGCGGATACGTTTGAAATAGCCGGGCACGGGTGGCACCACGCCTGCCGTGGCACCGCCGACGGTCTCGGCGATAAAGCACATGACCGAACCGGGTTCGCGACGCAGGATTTCGGCCTCGAGCTCATTGGCGACGCGTTGCCCATAGGCCTCGGCGGTCTCATCCGGGGCACGGTCGCGGTATTCGTAACACGGTGCGATCTGGGTGGTTTCGATCAGCAGGGGCTGAAATGGGTTGCGTCGCAATTCGTTGCCACCCGCCGCCAGCGCGCCCAACGTGTTGCCGTGATAGCTTTGGCGCCTTGAAATGATGTGCTGGCGTTCCGGCTGGCCAATCTCGAGGTAATACTGGCGGGCCAGTTTCAACGCGGCCTCGACCGCCTCAGAGCCGCCCGAAACCAGATATACCCGATCCATGCCCTTTGGCGCTGATGCGATCAGCAGATCGGCCAGTTCTTCGGCAGGGGCTGAGGAAAAGAACCCGGTATGGGCAAAAGCCAGCTGGTCAAGCTGGGCGTGTATAGCGGCGCGCACGGTTTCGTCCGAATGACCCAGGCAGGACACAGCGGCGCCGCCCGAACCGTCGAGATACCGTTTGCCGGCGTCGTCAATAATATAGGGTCCGTCGCCGAGAACCGCGCGCGGCAGAGCGGGCCCGGCCAGACGACCAAATATGTGAGACATATCTTTGCTTCTCCTGACTACCGAATGACACAGACGGATTGTTTGGCGTGGCGTGTGACACGTGCGGCGTTCGGTCCGAGCAGATAGTCCTGCGTTCCTGGCCGGTGTGATGCCATTACGATGACGTCGCACCCCAGCCGGTCGGCGGCACTTATGATCTCCTTGTAGATCGTGCCTTGCACCACATGGGTCTGGGTATCGGCTTTGGGCAAATTTTGCTCTTCCACAAATTCTGACAACGACTTGTCTATTTGTTTTATAGCTTTTTCCGTGGCATCAGCAGGGAAGTATGAGCCAACCAGCGGCATTCCAAAGTCCGGGATGACCATGATCACATGCAATTCAGCGCCGTAAGACTTCGCCAGTCCGAGCGCAAAAGGAACCGCCTTTTCCCACGAACTTTCGTGGTTGAGATCGACCGGTAACAAAATAGATTTGTACATTTCGAAAACCTTTCAATCAAACTATTGCAAGTTTTGCACGGCGCTGCCGGCCCAGTTGCAGCATGCAAACCAGACCCAACAGCGCAAGGGCGGGGATGTAGAACAGTTCTTTGGGAAGCCGGTCGCGTTCCAGTTGGACCATGTCGATCACCAGCGGGTTGTCAAAGTCGCCCATGGTGAACAGTTGATCCAGCTGCTTGTGCTTGGAATCCCAGGTCAGGGCGTCGATGATCACCTTGCCATCTTCTTCCAGTATCTGAAGGCCGGCGTTGAAGAGCCGTGTCTCGCCATCCGCCTTTTCTCCAAGGTCCAGAATAATGCTGGTATTGTTTTGCTCGTCTATGTCGTCGAAATCCGGGCCAACAATCCGTATGCGCATGGTCGCGCCATCCGGCATATCTGCGGCCAGAGCCAAAGCTTCCACACCAGGCCTTTCAGCAAAGGGTGGCGACGCGTAATCCAGCCAGAATCCCGGTCGGAACAGGGTAAACGCGATCAACAACAAGGCGACGCTTTCCCATACCCGGCTTTTGAACAGGAACCAGCCCTGTGTCGCCGCCGCGAACAGCATCATCGCCACTGTCGCAATGACAAACACAAAAATACCTTTGAAGACGGTCACATTCATCAACAACAGCTCGGTGTTGAACAGGAACAGGAAGGGCAGCAGAGCCGTGCGGATGTCATAGGCAAAGCCCTGAATGCCGGTCTGGATTGGATCGCCCTTGGAGATCGCTGCGGCGGCATAGGCCGCCAGACCAACCGGCGGTGTGTCATCCGCCAGAATGCCAAAGTAAAACACGAACAGATGCACCGCTACCAAAGGTACGATCAGCCCGGACTTGGCCGCCAGCGCCACGATAACCGGTGCCATAAGCCCCGCAACAACGAGGTAGTTGGCGGTTGTCGGCAGACCCATGCCCAGGATCAGGCTCATGATGGCCACAAGGATCAGCATCACCAGCAGGTTGCCACCTGAAAGGTATTCGACAACTTCACCGACGAAACCATGCGCACCGGTCAGCGAAATAGAGCCAACAATCACGCCCGCAGCAGCAGTCGCGATGCCGATGGAAATCATGTTGCGCGCACCGGCTATGGTGCCTTGCACGCAATCATTAAATCCAATCTTCAGCCGGCTGAGAATTTCGGATTCACCGCGAAATATCGCCTTGAGAGGATGCTGCGTCAGGGCGATGAAAATCATCGCGAGAACTGCGTAATAGGCCGACAGATGCGCTGAAAGACGTTCCGGCGTTGGCAGGATAGACCACAAAAGGATGATGATCGGCAGCAAGTAGTAAAGCCCGGTCCAGGCCGTGTCGGCGGCCGGAGGCAGAACCGTAATCGGTGCGTCGGGGTCATCCTGTTCCAGATCAGGGCGTTTTGAGGCAATATAAAGCAGCACCAGATAAATGACGAGGTTGATGCTCAGGACCGTGTAAACGGTCAGGCCGGGGAAGGCTGCTTTGACCTGGCCCAGGGTAAAGTAGACCAGAATGAACAACAGGCTAACGGTGATGAACCCGGTGAGAAAGCCGATCAGCTTGCGCTGGAACGTCTTTGTCGATGGCGGCTTGGGCAGACCTTTCAGGTCAAGCTTGCACGCCTCGATATGCACAATGTACACCAGCGCGATGTAGGAAATGATCGCTGGCAGCAACGCGTGTTTCAGCAGGGTGGTGTATTCAACACCGGTGAATTCGGCGATCAGAAATGCCGCCGCGCCCATCACGGGCGGCATCAACTGACCATTGGTCGATGACGCGACCTCAACCGCCCCGGCTTTTTCAGCCGAGAAGCCCGTTCGTTTCATCAGCGGAATGGTGAATGTGCCCGTCGTGACCGTATTGGCGATCGAAGACCCGGAATAAAGCCCGCTCAGCGCCGAAGCAATCACGGCGGCTTTTGCCGGGCCGCCTTTGAAATGGCCGAGCAAGGCGAACGCGATCTTGATGAAATAACCCCCGGCCCCTGCCTTTTCCAATATCGCGCCAAACAGAACGAACAGGAAAATGGTTTGCGTCGACACCGCCAGCGGTTTGCCGAACACGCCCTCTTCCTGCATCCAGAAATGCCACATGCCTTTGACAAACGAGGCGCCGCCCCAGTTGCCGCCACCGATGAAAACATAACCGGCAAGTACACCGGCAACGACGACCAGCGGCAGACCAAGAGACCGGTAAACAGCCAAAGTCAGAACGATCATGCCAAGGGCCGCGACGGTCATGTCATATTTGATATTGGGATGCACGAAATCACCGGCGCGTTCGGCGATATTGGTGTTCATCAGAATCATGTAAAGCATGGCAAGAACGCCGGTGATCAACAAAACCCAGTCATAGACGGGGATTTTGTTACGCGGACTGCTTTTGAACAGCGGAAAGGCCAGAGTTGCCAGCGCGATAGAGAACGCCAGATGAACTTTTCGCGAAATCGACAGGTTGCCGACGAACTGAAAAGTATCCACGCCCGTCGTGACCGAGAGCCAGAATGGCACCGGCGAGGCTATATAAAGCTGATACATCGCCCAGGAAAAACAAATGACCGGGATCAGGTTTCTTTGCCAACCCGTCGGACTCCGCGCCCCGGAATCCACTTCAGCGACAAGCTGTTCTGCGCTTGTCATTGTTTCACCGTCCGCCATTCTGATCCCTTCCAAAGGCGCCCGGTTGCGATCTTGTTGCCGTCTGCCGGGCTTCTAATCGTTGTTGGTATTAAATTCTTGCAGCAGGGGGGCTCCCCCCTGCTGCGCTGTTTGTTGTTACATCCAGCCTTGCTCTTTATAGTATTTGATCGCGCCGGCGTGCAGCGGTGCCGACAGGCCGTCCCGGATCATTTCTTCCGGTTTCAGGTTGGCAAATGCCGGGTGAAGCTTCCTGAACTGGTCAAAGTTGTCAAACACGGCTTTAACGATAATGTAGACCACTTCTTCTGGTACATCAGCGCTGGTGACAAAGGTCGCACCCACACCAAACGTGGTGATGTCTTCCGCGTTGTTGTACATGCCGGCCGGAATGGTCGCCGAACGATAATAGGGATTGTCCGCTATCAGCTTGTCGATTGCCGGACCGGTCACGTTCACCAGATGAGCAGCGCAAGACGCCAGTGATTCCTGGGTCAAGGCAGACGGATGTCCAACGAGCCAGAAATACGCGTCAATCTTGCCGTCACACACGGCAGCGCCGGTTTCCGCAGATTTCATTTCTGCTGCCAGAGCCAGATCAGAGCGCTCCCATCCGAGAGCGGCTTCAAGCACTTCCCAGGTGCCACGTGTGCCAGAGCCAGGGTTGCCGATATTCATCCGCTTGCCCATGACGTCGGAGATATTCTCAATCCCTGAATCATCGCGGGCGATAACGGTCACGGGCTCGGCATGTATCGAGAATACAGAACGCAATTTTTCGAAAGCGCCGGCCTCCTCAAACTTGGAAGTGCCGTTATAGGCATGGAACTGCCAGTCCGACTGGGCCACACCAAATTCCAGTTCACCTGCCTTAATGGTGTTGATGTTGTAGATCGATCCACCCGTTGATTCAGCTGAGCAGCGAATGCCGGTCTCTTTGCGGTTCTTGTTGACCAGACGGCAGATCGCACCGCCCGTGGGGTAATAAACGCCGGTGACACCACCAGTGCCTATCGACACGAACTGCTCTTGGGCAAATACCATTGGCGCCGAGGCCAGCATCGCGGCCGCCGCGAAGGCTAATAATTTGGATTTCATAGTTCAGGTGCTCCCTTTGTTATAATTTACCACGCTGTTCTTTTGGCAGCATGGCCGTCTAAATGCCGCCCATAAGAACGGCAATTCTTGTGTCAGTTCAGAACGCTGCAGCGTACTCCTGTTTTTTTGTATCAAGGCCACGACGATTGCTGGCCTGTCTCTCTTCCGGACATTGTCCAAATCCAGTGCATGCGCACCATCGGTCAGCACGATGATGGCCATCGGCTCAAAACTATCACCCAGCGGCGCCATATCACGGGGAATTCGTCGAAACTGATGTCATTCAGAGCGCCCGGCGGCATCGGAATTTCACCTTCGGGCATGCCACATACATGGCGATAGTCAGTTCCGGCCAAATGCCGGGCAATGAAGCGTACGTTGGTGCCACTCGCGCGAACAGCAACGCATTTCCGACCGGTTTTCGCAGGTCGGCCTGATCTCACGGATGTACGCCGTGGATCTCAGCGCGGGGGACGAAATGCGTAATATTACAAGCAAGTGGAGCAACTAAACGGGCAACTTCGATGTTTGTCAGGAAACCACAGACAATCGAATCGGGCAAGGGGCAACGTTTTTCGCGTTTTTTGGGGCAGCGGCCAATGCAATGGGTCCTGTCGCATAAACCTGACGAATTCGATGAAGTCCGGAAACAGCGATTGAATGCGCAAGTTTTCTTATACGTGCCATCGATTTCCGCCAGTGATTATCCTGCACGTTGTCTGGCTCTGCTTTCGGTTTCCGTTGGGCTTCGGAGTATGGAAGAAATGATGGCAGAACATGGAGTTGAGGTAAGCTATGAGACCGTGAGCCAGTGGGTGTTAAATTTCGACTGGCGTTTGCAGCCAATATCAGTCCGTTCAGCCGCGGCCGCCAGGAACACAGCATCTGGACGAAGCCTTCTTTCGCATGGGGACTAGCGGGCAGACTTGTGGCGGGATGCAGACGATGAGGGCAAGGTTCCGGAAGTCCTGATCCGATCTCGCTGAAATAAAGACGCGGCCCTTAAACCGACGCGGAAACTATTGAAAAACAGGGATACATCTCTGATGTGGCTGTCTCCGAAAAGCTGGGTTCACAGTCCGCGACTTATAGTTGTTGATATCTCGTTTAGGTTCGGGTCAGGATTCCGTGAAAAAATTGAACGGATTTTCCCCTCAGCACCGGTTCAATCGACAGGGCCTTCCTTAAGCGCTGTTGCCATTGTTCTGGCACCCTGAGCACGACCATGCTTTATGATAACTGTGACATAATGATAAGGTAGACGAGACCAATGAGCGAACGTTACGAACGCCAC
The DNA here is from genome assembly GCF_003333265.1 of Candidatus Halocynthiibacter alkanivorans. Classification (GTDB taxonomy): domain Bacteria; phylum Pseudomonadota; class Alphaproteobacteria; order Rhodobacterales; family Rhodobacteraceae; genus Halocyntiibacter_A; species Halocyntiibacter_A alkanivorans. Next base: position 1,030 of record NZ_QOLB01000086.1, on the reverse strand, counting down.
CGCCAGGCCTGGACACAAGAGGAAATTCAAAAGCTGCATTTGCTGGCGACAAAGGGGATGAGTTTAAAGGCGATTGCCAAAGCTCTCGCGCGTTCTGAGGAATCGACCAAGAACAGAGCAAAACAAGACAAGCTTAAAATTCAAAAAATGCGCTAAACTCTTGTTCCCCGCTCATCACAAAAACTTCTTTTGTGCCAGCGTCCGCCTGTTTGATATTATTCGCCGATTTCAGCGCTTTTTTGGCCGTAGTCTTGACGCTAACGGCAGCGATGCGGACAAAACAGGCTATGCCTGCGACCGCGCCACTGGCAGCTTTTAACCGCCCAGCTGAGGGCGCATAGCCTGATAAACAACCGCTGTGGCTACGTTTGCCAGGTTAAGTGATCGGACAAGCGGATTGCGCATCGGCAACTTAAATACGCGATCGTCCATGCCATCTAATATCGCTATTGGCAGGCCTTTGGATTCACAACCGAAAACCAAATAAGCATCGTCTTGATAGTCAGGAGCGTAAACGCTCTGAGCGCCATGTTCTTCGAAGAAATACAGGCTGTCGCGCGGTGGCTTTCGTTCACCCAAAAAGCTTTGCCAGCTGTCATATTCGCTGAGATGAACATGTTTCCAGTAATCCGTTCCAGCCCGCCGCACTGCCTTTTCGTCGAGGGAAAACCCGTAAGGTTTGATCAGGATCAGTTCCAGATCCAGCGCCACACAGGTCCGCCCTATAGCACCGGTATTGTACGGAATTTCAGGTGTCACTAATACCAGCTTCAGGCACGGATCAGACATAGGATGTGTGGACTTTCTAAGGCACGGACGCAGGATCGGCCCGTTGTTGACATCCTGTTACCCTAACTAAGGGGGCCTTAACAGCGCCAACTTTTCCGGTCCAATGGCCGCGAGCTGATGGGGTGGATGGCTCCTGCTCCAACCGACGTCGCGATGCGTCATACTGCAGGTGTCAAAATCTGCTATTGTGAGGAGCCGCCCCATGCAAGTTACAACAATCGGCGTCGATCTGGCCAAGAAT
>NZ_QOLB01000116.1 GCF_003333265.1 Candidatus Halocynthiibacter alkanivorans | reverse complement strand
ACCTGGGAGGCGATCGTTGATGCCTGTTGCGATGCCTGGAACCGCCTGGCCGCTGAAACCGGGCGCATCAAATCAATCGCAACGCGAAACTGGGCAACCACCGGTCAATGATTGGGCGGGTTGGTATAATTTGTACCGTAGTCCGGGCATCTGTCGCGTTGGAGTAGCTACATTTTTTCTGCAGACTGCAAAGTTCACCGATACATCTGTGTTCAGGCAATACATGCTGCCGCACTCCTGGTGTCGACAGTTTCCATTCGGTGATAGCGGGTCGTCAGGGCTGAGCGGCGGCGGGCTGGAGAAAAACGTCCAGGAAAGACTGACCATCTTTGCGCTTACTGAGCACCACCGGCACCGACAGCGCACTTCAAATCCAGTTGTGCGCGCTCTCCAGCAGTAGCTAAAACGCCGCACTATCAAGATGAGGGACTTCCCAAATGAAGAGGCGCTGAAACGCCTCGTATGAGGCTTCGACTTTGCAAGTGGTGCTTACTACGCATATTTGACATTGGCCGATGATCGTGGCGAATGCCCGCTCCCCCCAAGTCAGGAGTAATAGTGATTGAACATGGGCCAACATACATATTGAAGAAAGGGAAATGGGCCAGACATTTGAAATTCTATTAAGAGTACAACCAACGCTTGGGCAACGCCCGTAGCCCCCTTATGCCCGCCCGTTGCCAGAGCACCTGCCCCCCATACCTGCCCAGGCGCCAAAGCGCGCCCCCGCATCGCCGCACAGCTAACCGGTTGCGAGGGCGCTTGCTCACCTGGTCGCCAGATCGCCCATCCACCTGAATGCCAGAGTGCCCGGTCACGCGGGTGTCAGCCCGCACGCCAGAGCGCACGCCAGAGCGCCAGACCGGGTGCCGGACCGTTTGCCCCGGCCAGACCGCAGACCCGGACAGCTGATTGCAGGCCCGGCCGGACGCCAGACTGCAGCGCCGCCGACACTTTCTTTGCCAGGCTCACACGCAACGCATTCTGAGCTGCAGCAAAAAAAGACCGCATCTGCTTCACGCAAATACGGTCTTTCTGCCCCACCGTGAGTGATCCGGGCGTTTGGCTGGCCGTCGTATACGCCTCCAAGGCGCACCCGGCAGGCCTTTGCCCCGTTTGCGCCCGGTCCCCCACCCGGCGCGCCCTGGGCAATTCCTGCTTTCAGCATGCCACATCGACCACAGGTTGTACGCGTGGCAAAAGCACAGGTTAAGGGCGCAACAGGTCAGCCCCCTGTACAAAAGAGCTATAAGACCGCCAATGCCGCCCCGGTTTCCGCCCCTCAGCGCCGGCCAGACGCGGGCAGACGCGGCCAAATGCGGCCAGACGCAGCGCATTCCGCCTTGCAAGCCCGCAGCGCAGACGTATCAATGGCCAGAAACAACACCGGAGGACGCCATGGCCCAGAACATCACCCGCGGTATCAAGACCCTGCTGGCGGAGGCCCGGGCCGCCGTCACCACCCTTCCTGTGGACACCGCCCGTGCGCTGCTGGACAGCCCGGAGCATGTCTTTATCGACCTGCGCGACATCCGCGAATTGCAGCGCGAAGGCAAAATCCCCGGCGCTGTCTCTTGTCCGCGTGGCATGCTGGAATTCTGGATCGATCCCGAAAGCCCCTATCACAAAGAGATCTTCAGCGAGGACAAGACTTTTGTCTTCTATTGCGCCAGCGCCTGGCGTTCTGCGCTGGCGGCGCGCACCGCAATGGAGATGGGCCTGGCCCCGGTCTGTCATCTGGACGGGGGCTTTACCGCCTGGAAGTCCGCCGATGCCCCGGTCGAGACGCTCAAACCGCGCTAAAGGCGGCCATATTACATCGGCAGTTCCGGCGCGGTTACAGCGCTGCATCAGAGATCTGGCGCGCGATGGTCACAATGGTTCTGTGATCAGGCGCAGCGGGCAACTGAGACGAATCACTCACCGTACGCTCGCGACCAGCACTGTACGCGTATCATGCTGGTCAGCTCTGAGCCCCGGACAGTGGCTCAGGCGCTGCCCGGCGGGTGTCGGGCCAAACAAAGCCATATGTCTGCCGGACCCGTCCTTGATCACCAACATGGGACGCGGACACTGCGTTTGCACGTGACATGGTTTTCGCGCGACGGCGTTGCAGGGACCTGAAATTAAACCACATGTCCACCAGCCCCGACCTTCGTCACACAAATATTCTGTTGTCCAGGACTGCAAGCTCACGACCTTTAACCCTAATGCGCCAGATCGACCCAGACCAACCCGTGGCGGCTCTCGCCCCCTTCCGCCCAGTCCACCCCGGAGCCCAGCACCCGCCAACCGGCTGAAGGCAGCACATAATCCACCCGCATCGGGCCGGCTTTGCCCCAGTCCACAGTGGCACTGCCCAACACGCCCTCCGGCACCACATCCTGCAGCGCCGGATCCCGCAGCAACTCCGCCATCACGGACCGGTACCCGGCGCCCCGCCCCGCATCCACATTGCTGTCGCCCATCAGCACAAACGGCACGCCCGCCCCAGCCTGTGCCACGCTCTCCTCCGCAGCGCCGCTCTGTGCCACACCGCCCCGCACCTCGCTGGTCAGCGCCAAACCGTCCTGCCCTACGTTCTCCGGTGCCACGCCGTTCAACACCACGCGCTCCTCCGCAGCGCCGCCCTGTGCCGCGCCGCCCTGCGTCACCCCGGTCAGTAGCACCACGTCCTGTCGCGTTACACCCTGGCCCGCTGCGCCTTGCCCCAAAGCGCCCTGACCCGGCTCCTTCAGATATTCGATCCAGAACCGCAACTCATCACGGTTGCGTTTGCCATTGCGGTCCTCCTCGCCGTCAAACAGCGGCGTGGTGGCATAAAATGCCAGCACCCGCGCCGTGCCGCCCCCCGGCAGCAAAAGCGGCAGCTCCCAGAGCCCGACCGAGGCCAGTGGTAACACCGCCAGAATGTCATCGCTGAAATAGCCCTTCGGCGGCGCCGCCCCCGGCGCATCGCGCCACAACAGCGCGGTGAAATCCCGCGCCTGCTCTGGCAGCAGCGGCAGCTTTGACAGCAACGCCATCGCGCCCTGACCGCTAAAGGCGCCATAGCCAAGACTGTCGCGCGCCTCGCCCAGCACGCCGTTGCGGTCCAGATCAAACTCTGAGGCCACCCCCGCATTGGGCCGGGGCGCATATTGATAAGGATACTCCGCCCCCTGCCCGGCCAGCAGCCCGGCAAACGCCGTCAAAGCCCGCCCATCCAGATCCCAGTCAAACCCGGTCAGCAGCAAGACATCCGGATCCCTCTGCGCAATCAGCCCGGCCGCCGCCACGACCGCTGCGTCCCCGCGCAGAATATCGCGCAGCAACAGCCCCGGCCCTTTGCGCGACAGCTCCGCATTATAGGTGGCAAATCGCAGCGGCGCTTCCGCGACCAGCGGCGCCGCAAGGGACAGAAAAAGCAGAGAAAGTAACATGGAAAGGGAAAGGGGCTGCAGTGCACACAGCCGCGCGGCCCGCACCCGGGACGCCGTCAGACCGGCTGGAAAAAATCGTCCTGAGAAGCAGCGAATGTGGCGCGGCGTTTGTCGCGGATCAGATGGGCAATCCGCCCCATCGCCGCACCACGCATAATCAGAGACGCCGGAAGAAATGCCCATGCTGCCACCATCCAGATCAGGGACTGTGCGCTGCCCCGGGCCGCCATATCCAACTGCAGCGACGCCGCCTGCATCAGCACAGGAACCACAAAGGGCAACAAGAGGCCCAGCACGATGTTAGCACGACCGTCCCGCACCAGGCGATGCACAACATCACCTCCGGCGCCGGGGTCAAATGTAGGCAGGTTGATCCAGACGTTAAAGGCGCGCTCCCGCCCCGGCCAGGCCCGCAGCCGCAGCCGCAGCGCAAAGCCGCCCATCACCAGCAACGACAGCAGATAGCTGAGCCCGGTGGCGCTGCGCAGCCTGGAGACCTGCGCCGCATCGCTGTCAGGCGACAGGGTGGCCAGCATCAGCCGCACCGGGGAGCCCGGGAAATCAAGCAGATGTCCGACCAGCGCCCCGGTGGCCTGAATCAGCTCAGACATTGGCCCGGCGGTTTTCACCCCGGACAGAATCACCGAGACCAGGAAGACAGTCACAAACAAGGCGGCAAAACGGATGCGGTTATAGGGCGGCGCGTCGCGGAACTCCACCAACCCGGGCGCCGCTGAGCCATATTCAAAAAAGGTCAGCGCCGCGCCAAATATTGCCAACAGCACCACGGCCTGCTGGGATTCGGTGCTGACCACAGGCAACAGCATCGCCGGCGTTGAAATCAACACCGCCATCAATACTGCGCGCATAATGGCGCCTGCTAGTCGCGAAAACACTGCTCTGTCACCCTCAAACGGACGAGCGCGATACGTTGCCGCGCCCTTATCCCACCTTGCACCGCCGGTTCTGGCAGGCTGCCTCATTCTCGCCCAATTTTTGCCTTGTTTCAATCTCAACAGCAAGCTTTGGTTAAGAATTAGCGCCGGACCGGGGCGGATTGGCACTGTGACTGGTGCGGCTTTGCATCAAATGGCATGAAAAAAGGGCCGCCCACAACGGACGGCCCCGGAAATCGTGGTTAAGCTTTTATCAGACCCAGGGGCGCGACTGTTGTGCTTGTTGTTCAAAGCTTTGGATCGCATCGGCCTTGGCCAGCGTCAGGCTGATATCGTCCAGACCTTCCAGCAGACAATGCTTTTTGAACGCATCCACGTCAAAGGCGATAACCTCGCCATCAGACGTGGTGATCTCCTGCGCTTCCAGATCCACAGTCATGCGCGCATTGGCGCCTTTTTCTGCGTCTTTCATCAACAGATCGACCTGCTCTTTGGGCAGCACGATCGGCAGGATGCCATTTTTGAAGCAGTTGCTAAAAAAGATGTCGGCAAAACCGGTGGAGACCACACAGCGCACGCCAAAATCTTTGATCGCCCATGGCGCATGCTCGCGCGACGAGCCACAGCCAAAGTTGTCACCGGCAACGATGATTTCCGCATCGCGGTAGGCCGGCTGGTTCAGGACAAAATCGTCCTTTTCCGAGCCGTCATCATTGTACCGCATCTCGGCGAACAGGTTCACACCCAGGCCCGAGCGTTTGATGGTCTTCAGGAACACTTTTGGGATGATCATATCGGTGTCGATGTTGATCAGCGGCATTGGCGCCGCAATCCCGGTCAGTTTTTGATACTTTTCCATTGCCTGCGCTCCTTACAGAAAATCACGGATGTCGGTCAGATGACCGGTCAGCGCAGCCGCAGCCGCCATCACAGGACTCACCAGGTGGGTACGTCCGCCCCGGCCCTGACGGCCTTCAAAGTTGCGGTTCGAGGTCGCGGCACAGCGCTCGCCCGCCTCCAGCTGGTCCGGGTTCATCGCCAGACACATGGAGCACCCCGCCATGCGCCATTCAAAACCGGCGTCCAGGAAGATCTCAGCAAGACCTTCTTCTTCCGCCTGCGCCCGCACCAGACCCGAGCCAGGAACGATCAGCGCCCGCATGCCCTCTTTGATCTTCTTGCCTTTGACCACCCCGGCCACAGCGCGCAGATCTTCGATCCGCCCGTTGGTGCAGGAGCCGATAAACACGGTGTCGATCTTGATGTCGGTCAGTTTGGTGCCGCTTTCCAGCCCCATATAGGCCAGCGAGCGCGCCGCCGCATCAACCTTGCCGCCTTCAAAATCAGTGGCAAAAGGCACAGTGGCGGTGATCGGCAGTACATCCTCGGGCGACGTGCCCCAGGTCACAACCGGCGCGATGTCTTCGCCGCGCAGGGTAACCACCTTGTCAAACACCGCATTTTCATCGGTGAACAGGGTTTTCCACCAGGTCAGCGCCGCATCCCACTGCGCGCCTTTTGGCGCATGGGGACGACCCATCACATAGTCATAGGTGGTCTGATCGGGGGCAATAAGACCAGCGCGCGCGCCACCCTCAATCGCCATGTTACAGACCGTCATCCGGCCTTCCATCGACAGATCGCGGATCGCTTCGCCACAATATTCGATGACATAACCGGTGCCACCGGCGGTACCGGTCTCGCCAATCACCGCAAGGGTGATGTCTTTCGCGGTCACACCAGGCTGCAATTTGCCGGTGATTTCCACTTTCATGTTTTTGGACTTCTTCTGGATCAGCGTCTGGGTCGCCAGCACGTGCTCCACTTCAGAAGTACCAATGCCATGCGCCAGCGCGCCAAAAGCGCCGTGGGTTGCCGTGTGGCTGTCACCACAAACCACGGTCATACCCGGCAGAGTCCAGCCCTGCTCCGGGCCGACAATATGCACGATGCCCTGACGCACGTCGTTCATCGGGTAATAATGCACCCCAAAGTCGCGGGCGTTTTTGTCCAGAGCGGCAACCTGAATGCGGCCCTCTTCGTTCTCAATACCGTTCACCCGGTCCGGCGTGGTCGGCACGTTGTGATCGGGCACCGCGATGGTTTTGTCCGGCGCGTGCACTTTGCGGCCCGCCATGCGCAGACCTTCAAAGGCCTGGGGGCTGGTGACTTCATGCACCAGGTGACGGTCGATATACAGCAGGCAAGTGCCGTCTTCTGTCTGATCCGCTACATGAGCGTCCCAGATTTTATCATAGAGTGTTGTGGGGGACATAGGTCCTCTCCCGTATTTGTTTTTGGATGTAGCGATGGCTGCAAAAACGCGCGCAGAAGCGCGCCGGGGGCTATAGCCCCGCAGTCACGGACCGGGACCGACCAAAGAACCGCCAGGGCAGAAAATCGTGGTCAGCGATGTCATAGATGCGTTTCATTCCCCAGCCATACATCGCCCGGGAGATTCCAGCAAGCGTGCCGGTTCACATCCGGGCAAAGAAAACCACGCTCATGCTCAGACCAATGGCAATAATGCCGCCGCGGATCACGATATCCGGCAGGATCCGCGCCAGTTTCGCGCCGATAAACCCGCCCGCCACCGCCGCCACCGCCATTATCGCCGCCTCGCGCCACTCAACAATACCCGCCAGCGCAAACGCCGCCACAGAGATCGCAGAAATGACAAACGACATAGCGTTTTTCAGCCCGTTCATCTGGTTGAGGCTCTGCATACCCCACAGCGCGAACAGCGCCAGCAGCACAATGCCCAGCCCGCCATTGAAATAACCGCCATAGACCGAGACCAGAAACAGCCCGACGCTGCCATAAGGCGTGGCTTTCAGCCGCGAGTCCCGCAACGCCACCTGGATCTGCTTCTGAAAAGCAAAGATCACTGTCGCGATCAGCAACAGGAACGGCACCACCAGGGAAAACACTTCGTTTGAGGACACCAGCAACAGCCCGGCACCGGCCAGACCGCCGGCAAGTGCCACTACACTGGCTTTGATCAGGTCATGTCGCTTAATCGCGCCAATCTCGGCGCGAAACCCTGCCGCTGCCGCCAGATAACCAGGAAACACCGCCACAGCGCTGGTGGCATTGGCCACCACCGGTGGCAGCCCGATGAACACCAGCGCCGGAAAGGTCAGAAAAGTGCCGCCACCGGCCAGCGCGTTGATAATACCGGCGCCAAGCCCGGCAAGGATCAGAAGAATAAAATCAGTCATTCCAGATTGCTACCCGCACCAGACCCCATGCGCAACATTATTACCGCATTTAATTCCCCGCGATTGCCTGACCCCGGGGCCCATGCCATCATGGCGGAAAGGATGCCGGCTATGGAAGATCAGCTCAGCGCAATTCCGCAACAGATCACCACCCTGTGGATGGCGGTTCAAACCGCGTTCTCCAACCTCTACCTGCCCTCGCGTATCAACCAGTTTGTCATCCTTGTGCTCTGCTTTGTCGCCGCCTGGATACTGCGCCGCTGGGCCGCACCACAGTTGAGTGAATGGGCCCACGGCCTTGAGGGTGTCACCAAATGGCGGCTGCGGCTGTTTCTGGTGCTGCACAACCGGATGCAGCTGATCACCTTCACGGCTTTGTCCTGGTTCTCAGTCGCGGTAATGGCGCAGCTCTCCACCTACCCCTCGCGGCGCTATATCCTGGCGCTGTTCGCCTCCATCGCATTTGCCTGGCTGTCGGTGACACTGGCGACCCGGCTGATCCGCAACCGTCCTCTGCGCCGCATTGTCAAAATCGGGCTGCTGATCTGGGTGACGCTGTATTATCTCCGGCTAGACGACGATTTCACCACTTTCCTCCAGGCCAGCGCCCTTGAGATCGGTGATTCCCGCCTGTCGCTCTACGGCATCCTGAAAGCGCTGGTGGTCACCGCATTGCTGATCAGCCTTGCCCGCCTCGCCACTGCGTCTGCGGCCCGCAGCATCGACGCCAACCGGGACATTTCCCCCTCAATGCAGGTGCTGGCGGTCAAACTGCTGCAGGTCCTGCTCTACAGCACGGCGTTTTTCATCGGACTGAAAGCGGTGGGCTTTGACCTCACCGGGCTGGCGGTGCTGTCCGGTGCCATCGGTCTCGGCCTTGGTTTCGGCTTGCAGAAAGTGGTCTCCAACCTTGTGTCCGGCGTCATCATCCTGCTGGATAAGTCGATCAAACCCGGCGATGTGATTTCGCTGGGCGAGACCTTTGGCTGGATCAAGACCCTGGGCGCGCGCTATGCCTCAGTGGTGACACGTGACGGGCGCGAATTCCTGATCCCGAACGAAGACCTGATCACCAACCAGGTGGTGAACTGGTCCTTTACCAATGATTATGTGCGGCTCGATATCACCTTTGGCACCGCCTATGACGATGACCCGCACCTGGTGCGCCGCATCGCGGTGGAAGCCGCCCGTTCGGTGCCCCGCGTCTCCAACGACCGGCCCGCCGTCTGCCACATCACTGGCTTTGGCGACAGTTCGGTGGATTACGTGCTGCGCTTCTGGATCACCGACCCCACCAGCGGGCTGACCAATGTGCGCGGGCTGGTCTATCTGGCGCTCTGGGACGCGTTCAAAGCGGCCGGCATTTCCATCCCCTTCCCCCAGCGCGAGCTGCGTATGCTGAAAAATGATGATATTTCACCCCCGGACAGCGGAAACTGAGCCATTCCCCCGATTGTGGTCAAAACGCCCCTGTGCAATAAGCCTTTTTTCCGGCAGTCTTTAAAGATTCGCTGTCGCGATGCTATCTACACTCAATGCCCGGCGCCGGGGCCGGTTCGGTGCGCCACAAGGGAGGACGACCTCCCGTCTCAGTCAACACAAACGGACCCGTCCGGCACCGTCCAGGAAACAACCATGACCAGCAGCCACGCCACGTTCACTCCCAAGCAGCTGCTTGAGCGTATTCTCTCCTCCCTTGATGAAAACAAGGCCGAGGACGTCGTTTCAATCGATTTGCACGGCAAATCTGAAATGGCCGATTTTATGGTGGTCTGTTCCGGGCGCTCGTCGCGTCAGGTCAGCGGCATCGCGGAAAAGCTGGTCGACCAGCTGAAGACCGCATTCGGCATCTACTCCAAGCTCGAAGGCAAAGACCAGGGCGACTGGGTGCTGATCGATTCCGGTGACGTGATCGTGCATGTGTTCCGCCCCGAAGTGCGCGAATTCTACCAGCTGGAAAAAATGTGGCTCGAGCCCGGTGAGGCCGCCGCAACGCCTGAGGCCTGATGCGGGTCCATATCTGCGCTGTGGGCCGCCTGCGGGCCGGCCCCGAGCGCGAACTGGTGCTGGATTATCAATCCCGCTTTAACAAATCAGGCCGCGCCCTCGGACTTGGCCCGCTCAACCTCATCGAGGTCGAAGACAAAAAAGGCGGCGGCATGAAAGCCGAAGCTGCCCTGCTCGAGCGCGCCCTGCCCAAAGGCGCGCTTTTGTGTTGTCTGGACGAACGTGGCAAACTGCTCAGCTCCCCCGCGTTTGCCGACCAGCTTGGGGACTGGCGCGACACAGGCCGCCAGGATGTTGCCTTTGTCATTGGCGGTGCCGACGGCATTGACCCCAGCCTGCGCGCCCGCGCTGATTATGCGCTCAGCTTCGGCAAAATGGTCTGGCCCCATATGCTGGTGCGGGTGATGTTAAGCGAACAGATCTACCGCGCCGCCAATATTCTCGCCGGCGGTCCTTACCACCGGGTCTGAGACCGGGACCGGAATCTGCCCGGTACTCAGTGGATCGCACCGGACAACGCCGCCGCTTCCGAACCGCATCTAAGCACCGCACACAACCGCCGGCTCAGCGCCGGTCTGATGCCGCTGGCCCAGGAGACCGTCTCACAATGGCTCTGACAGCGGCACACCGCCGCGCCCCAAAATCTGATCACACAGCGACGCGGCCATTACCGGCGCCAGGATCACCCCCGGATGCCCCACCATCACATAAAGCCCCTCAACCGCGGCCACCCGGCCCGCGCGCGGCCGTCCGTCCGCTGGCAGCGCGCGCTGCCCGGTTTGCACTGCAACAGCCCGCACCTGACCTGCCTCCGGGAACAGATCCTGCAGCGCCGCCACCTGTGCCTGTGCCACGGCCTTACCGGCCTGCGGATTCAGAGGATCCGGCGCCGATGTCACCGCCAGAAACCGGCCGGACCCCACGCTGCGCAGTTCAATGTCAGGCGTCCGTACCACCGGCACAAACGGCGCCAGATCGGCCGACAGCTCCACCAGCGCCGCCGATGAGGCCTGCAACCAGCCCGGATCAGTGAATGCCGCAAGCAGCTCCCGGCTCTGCAGCCCCGCCGCCACCACAACCTGGGGGCTTGCCATGAGCCTGCCATCGCAGATCACGCCGGTGACGCGGCCTGACCGGGTCGCAACCGCATCCACCCGTTGGCCGCAGATGACCTCCGCCCCCTGCGAAACGGCCCTCTCCAGCAGGATTTTACAGACATGCGCCGGTCGCACTGCCAGTTCCTGTGGCACGTGCAGGGCCAGGTCCGGCAGCCGCGCCCCCGGCAGCAAACCCGCAGCCTGCGCGGGCTGCAACAGATCAACGCGATAGCCCGCCACCCGCATTTTGTCGCGCAACGCCGCACTCAAAGCCCCGTTCGCCTGCCATAACAGAGCCCCTTCAGAACCACCGGCACTGGCGGCCGCCAACGCGCCGCCACAGCGCTGGTTCAGCGCCGCAAACCGCTCCAGCCCGTCGCGCCGCAGTGCAAACAGGCCAGGGGCGCCCTCAGGATCGCTATTGATCGCATTGATCCAGCCAAAAGAACGCGCGCTCACGCCGGACCCCGGGCGTGTGGCGGCCTCAATCAGGCGCACCTGCACCCCGGCACAGCTGAGCTCAAAGCACAGCATCGCGCCAGCAATACCACCCCCGACAATGATCACTTCCGGCTGCATCGCTGACCTCTCTGTTGCGCCTCACGTGGTGGTGCAGACATTCGGTACCCAGACTGTGCCGCCCCGCTCCGGATGCTGGCACACATTCTGGCCCGGCACCGCTGCCAGGCGATGGGTGTGGCCCGCGCGGCACGGTCCTTTCCCCTGACCAGCACCGAATGTGCGCCAGGGTCAAGCAAAGCCTTCACCCCGCACGCCCGAGCCGTTAGTACTGGCACAAGTTGAATTCAGGAGCGCGTCATGACGGCATCAAACCCCACCCCAAAACCGGTTGTTCTTTGCATTCTGGACGGTTGGGGCGCCCGTAATGACGCCACCGCCAACGCGCCTGCGCTGGCCCACACCCCAACCTTTGACCGGCTGATGTCTCACGGACCCACTGCAAAACTGATCACCCATGGCCCCGACGTTGGTCTGCCCTCGGGCCAGATGGGCAACTCTGAGGTCGGCCACACCAATATCGGCGCCGGCCGGGTGGTGGCGATGGATCTGGGTCAGATCGACCTCGCCATTGAAAACGGCAGCTTTTTCAACAACGCCGCGCTCACCGACTTTATCAGCACGCTGAAAAACAGCGGCGGCACCGCCCACCTGATGGGGCTGGTCTCGGACGGCGGCGTACATGGCCATGTCAGCCACATCCGCGCCGCGATCAAAGCCATCACGGACGCCGGCGTGCCGGTGGCGCTGCATGCGATGACCGACGGTCGCGATGTGGCGCCAAAATCCGCAGCACCTTTTCTGGCCGATATCAGCGACGCCCTGCCGGAAAACGCCCGTATCGCCAGCCTCACCGGGCGCTATTTCGCCATGGACCGCGACAATCGCTGGGAGCGCGTGCAGCAAGGCTACGACGCCATCATGCGCGGCAAGGGTCAGCACAGCGCGCCCGATGCTCAGACCGCGCTTGAGGCGGGTTACGCCCGCGGAGAGAGCGACGAATTTATCCAGGCCACCACCATCGGCGCCCACAAGGGTGTGCAGGACGGTGACGGGTTTTTCTGCCTGAACTTCCGCTCTGACCGGGCGCGCGAGATCCTGCGCGCCATCGGCGAGCCGGGTTTCTCAGAATTTGACACCGGTCCGCGGCCCACGCTGGCAGCGCTGCTGGGCATGGTGCCCTACAGCGACGCCCACGGCGCCTTTATGACCACCGCCTACCCCAAGAGCAAAATCGCCAATACGCTCGGTGCCTGGGTGGCGAAACATGGCCGTACCCAGTTCCGTCTCGCCGAGACCGAAAAATACCCCCATGTCACCTTCTTCCTCAACGGCGGCAAAGAAGAGCCGGAAGTGGGCGAAGCCCGCTACATGCCGCTGTCGCCCAAAGTGGCGACCTATGACCTGCAGCCGGAAATGTCAGCGCCCGAGGTAACCGACAAGTTTGTTGAGGCGATCGAGTCCGGCTATGACCTGATCGTTACCAATTACGCCAACCCGGATATGGTCGGCCATACCGGCGATCTGGCGGCGGCGATCAAAGCCTGCGAAGCGGTGGACGCCGGTCTGACGCGGGTGGTGGCGGCGCTGGAAAAAGCCGGCGGTGCGATGATTATCACTGCGGACCATGGCAATTGCGAACTGATGGTGGACCCGGAAACCGGCGGCCCGCATACGGCGCATACGCTGAACCTGGTGCCGGTGGCGCTGTTTGGCGGCGCGGCAGGTGCCGGCCTGCGCGACGGGCGGCTGGCCGATCTGGCGCCGACGCTGCTGCAGCTGATGGGTCTGGATACGCCGGAGGAAATGACCGGCGAAAGCCTGCTGACCTGATGGCGCTGCGGCAAACCCTGCGGCTGACGGCGTTGTCGGTCTTGATGGCCACTGGCCAGATGCTGCGCGCGCTGGTGCAACACCTGCACAGCCCGGGCGCCCGGCGCTGCGCGCCCCTGCGCCCGCCGCCCTCTCCCGGGCGATCCCACCGCTTGCCGGTGCAGTGGCCGTTTCGGTGGCCACCACAAAGTCACCCCGGACGACAGCGCCGCGCTTTGCTGCCGCCCGCGATATTGCCGCTGGCGCGGTCCCCGTCGCCGGTCCGGTTTCAGCCACTGACCCGGTCTTTGTCGCGCGCCCGGTCTTTGTCGCGCGCCCTGCCTCTGGGGCTGACGCTGTTGCAGCCACTGTTCCCGCCACGGGGCCGGCCCCTGCGACGGGTCCTGGCTGTGCCACTTGCCCTGTCTCTGGCTCTGGCTCTGGCGCTTACCGTCACGCCACAAGTGACCCGGGCCCAAAGCGCCCCCGCTGCGGCCGCCCTGGCACGCATCGCCGCAGATCAGCTCACCGCCGCCCGGGGCGCGCTTGAGGCGGCCGCCACGGCGCGGGACCGGGTGCGGGCGCTGACCCAGGTGGTGAAAGCCTACGAGGCCGGGCTGGAGGCGATGCGCGAGGGGCTGCGCCGTGCCGCCATCCGCGACGCTGCAATTGAAACAGAGTTTAGCGCTGAGAATGCCCGGCTTTCAGAGCTTCTCGCTGTGTTGATGACGATCGAAGCCCAGCCCGACGGCCTGTCGCTGCTGCATCCTGACGGACCGCTGGGCACCGCACGTGCAGCGATGATGCTGGCAGAGGTCACCCCGGCCTTTATGGAAGAGGTCAGCGCACTGCAACGCCGGGTTCAGGAGCTGGCACAGCTGCGGCAGTTGCAGCAACAGTCATTGCAACAGCTGGCCGAAGGGCTCACCGGCGCGCAAAAAGCCCGCACCGCGCTGAGCCAGGCCATTTCTGAACGCACAGACCTGCCCCGGCGGTTCCTGTCCCGCCCCGGACAGCTGGAACGGGTGGTCAGCAGCACCGATACGCTGGAAAACTTCGCAAGCAGCCTGGCAATCCTTGACGAGGCAAACGCCGTTGATCCGCTGCCCGATCTGGCGGCGGCGCGCGGCACGCTGCCGCTGCCGGTGCGTGGCCGCCTGCTGCGCCGCTTTAATGAGACCGACGCCGCCGGCATCCGCCGCCCTGGCCTGCTGATTGCCAGCCGGCCCCGCGCGCTGGTCACCGTGCCCTGGCCGGCGACGCTGCGTTTTGCCGGACCGTTGCTCGACTATGGCAATGTGGTGATTCTGGAGCCGGGCAATGATGTGCTGCTGGTGCTCGCCGGGCTGCAGGAGCTTTATGGCCGGGTGGGCGAAGTGCTGCCTGCAGGCACGGCCGTCGGGCTGATGGGCGGATCGCCACCGAATTCTGACGGGATTTTGAGCACATCCGGTGATCAGACTGGTAGCACACGCACAGAAACGCTTTATATAGAGATCAGGCAAGGCGGCCGCGCAATCGACCCGGCGCCCTGGTTCGCCATTGAAAAGGAATAGGACGCGATGAAGAAATTTATAATGGCTGCCCTCGGCGGCACCCTGGCTGGCGTTATTCTGACGACCCAGATCGCCGGCCCGCTGATTGCCCAGGAGGACAGCCGCAGCACTAATGTCTATGAGCAGCTTGATCTGTTCGGCGATATTTTTGAACGGATTCGCGCCCAGTATGTCGAAGATGTCAACGAGGCCGATCTGATCGAAGCTGCGATTGACGGTATGCTGACGTCGCTGGATCCGCATTCCTCCTACCTGTCACCCCAAGACGCCGCCGATATGCAGGTACAGACCCGCGGCTCTTTTGGCGGTCTCGGCATCGAAGTCACCCAGGAAGAAGGTTATGTGAAAGTGGTCGCGCCGATGGACGGCACCCCCGCCGATCTGGCCGGGGTTGAAGCCGGCGATTTCATCACCCAGGTCGATGGGCAAAGCGTGCTGGGGCTGACCCTGGACGAGACCGTGGACCAGATGCGCGGCCCGGTCGGCTCTGAGATCATCATCACCGTGGTGCGCGAAGGGGTGGATGAGCCCTTTGACATCTCCATCATCCGCGACACCATCAAACTCACCGCCGTGCGCGCCCGGGTCGAAGGCAATTCCATTGTGCTCAGGGTCTCCACTTTTAACGACCAGACCTATCCCAACCTGGAAGCCGGGCTGCGCAACGCCGCCGAAGAACTGGGCGGCATGGAGAATGTCGACGGTGTCATCGTCGATCTGCGCAACAATCCCGGCGGGCTTTTGAAACAGGCGATCAAAGTGTCGGATGCGTTTCTGGACAAGGGCGAAATCGTTTCGACCCGCGGCCGCAACAACCAGGGCAGCGACCGGGTAAACGCAAGCCCGGGCGACCTCGCTGAGGGCAAACCTGTGGTAGTGCTGATCAACGGCGGCTCCGCGTCCGCCTCTGAAATCGTTGCCGGCGCGCTGCAGGATCACCGCCGGGCACTGATTGTCGGCACCAAGAGCTTTGGCAAAGGCTCAGTGCAGACGGTGATGCCGCTGCGCTCGGGGGGGGCCATGCGCCTGACCACCGCACGCTATTACACCCCGTCGGGCCGCTCGATTCAGGCGCTGGGTGTCTCCCCTGACATCGTGGTGGAACAGCCGCGCCGTCAGCCCGAAACGGACGACACCGAGCAGACCGCCCGTGCCCAGCGTACCGAAGCCGATCTGCGCGGCCGGTTGAACAATGACAGCCTGACTGAGGATGAAATCCGCCTGATCGAAGAAGAACGCGCCCGCGATGAGGCCGCCGCCAAACTGCGCGACGAGGACTTCCAGCTGTCTTATGCGGTGGATCTGCTGAAAGGTCTTGCCACCGTCGCGGCGAAATAAACTGCCGCGCCCGGGCCGGGACATTCCCCCGGCCCGGGCCTGCTGCCCCGCTGCATCTGGTGGCACGCGGCCATGCGCCCCCCGGACTCATCACCAGGGCGACACACCGCGCTCCACTGCGTCCTGCCCCACCCCCAGACGCAGCGGGTGCCGCCGCCGCCACACCGCGCAGAAGCCCCGCTCCACAGGCCAGCGCTCCTCAGCAAGCGCCCCACGAACGGCGCCCGACAGCTTGCGTCTTACCATCTGCGCCCCATCGCAGGCGCCCCGCTCCGGCTGCTGGTGCCCGCGCTATTGCTCAGCGCTATTGCTCAGCGCCAGTCCTGCCGCCCGGATCCCGCAGCCAGCAACATCCCGAAACGGCCCCACGCCGACCGCCTCTTTTTGCC
>NZ_QOLB01000045.1 GCF_003333265.1 Candidatus Halocynthiibacter alkanivorans | reverse complement strand
CAGCCAGCCATAATCGCCCCTGTGTACCGCCCAGAAATGCTGATGGGCATCGATGCGCATCATGTATCACCCTCAGGCATCACGACGCCCTTTTTCAGAATGATATTGCCATAAATCCGGGTTTCTCCGGTCTGGATCACCGCAAAAGCTGTTTTGGCTTTCTCATAAAAGGCAAAGCGTTCGCAGGGCTTTATCGTGGCGGGAGTGTCTGCCGAACTGTCGATAATGGCCTGAAATTCCTGGACAATATCGGGGATCTGATCCGGCTCCCCCACGATTTCCATCGACAGGGCAGGGCTTGGGACAAACGCATCAAGCGGCAGCAGGCTGAGCACTGCGGCAAGCGTATCGGTGGCGCTGGCCCCTTCAAGCCGGATGACGCGCTTGCCACAGGAATGGGCGGGAAAATTGGCGTCGGCAATCACGATGTCATCGCCATGCCCCATGCTGGCGAGCGCGTGAAGCAGATCCGGTGACAGCAGCGGTGACAGGTTGCGCAGCATCAGTTGTTCTCCTGTTGAGACGGGAGCAGGGCGTCCGGTCGGATCAGACCTGCAGATCGCAGATCAGACCAGAGCCCGTCCGGGATTGGCACGTCGAGCAGCGCTACATTGGCCTCGACTTCGGACGCGGAGACCGCACCGGGAACCACGGTTTTGACACTGGGATGACCGAGCACGAATTGCAGCGCAGCGGCAATCAGCGGCGTATCATGTGCCGCGCAAACGCGTTCAATATCGCGGACCCGCTGCAGCACCGGCTCAGGCGCATCCTCGTAGTTGTATTTCGCACCTTTCACGGCGCCGGTCGCCAGAATGCCCGAATTATAAGGGCCGCCGAGGATGATGCCGACATCACGTTTCTCGCAAAGCGGCAGAAATGTTTCCAGAGCGTCCTGTTCCAGCAGCGTGTAGCGGCCTGCCAGCAGGAAACCGTCAAAATCGCCAAGCCCCAACAGGCGTTCGCAGACCTGCCATTCATTCACGCCGGCCCCGATGGCGGCAATTTCGCCGGCATCCCGCAATTCGCTTAGAGCCTTGTAACCACCATCATCAAACAATTCGCGCACTCTGGCGTCTGACGCCTGCTGCGAACCCTGCGAAAAAACGCAGACGTCGTGTACCAGCAGGATGTCTGCATTCTCCACCTTCAGCCGCGCTTTGCTGGCCTCATAACTGCGCATCACACCGTCATAAGAATAGTCGAACTGAATGCGTTTCTGAGGCACATCCACAAAGGCGCCGGGGGTGGCGTCCTCCGGGGCACAGTCCAGCAACAGCCGTCCGATCTTGGTGGAGAGCTGAATGTTCTCGCGGCCGAACTTTTTGATCCCGGTGGCAAAACGGACCTCCGACAGACCCAGCCCATATTGGGGCGCGGTATCAAAATACCGGATGCCGGCGTCAAAGGCGGTTTTCAATGCGGCCTGCGCGTCCGTCTCCGGGACGGCGCGATACAGGTTGCCCAGCGGCGCGCCGCCAAACCCCATACGGGTCAGCGGTACCGGGCGTGCGGTTCGGTTGTTCAGCGGCAGAGATTTCATGCGGACCTCGTGAATGTATGGGGCGGCTGCTAGGCGGGCAGGGGGCGAAACAGCGCTGGTTGTTCTTGTTCCAGCGGCTCAAGTTTGACGATGAGTTTGCTGAGGTGGTGTTGCATGGCATGGCGGGCGCCTTCGGGGTCCCCGGCGCGGATAGCATCGATAACAGCGCGGTGTTCTTCGACAGTCTCCAGTATGCGGCCAGGGGTTGGCAGCAACAGTTGACGCGCCCGGTCTACCTGCAGCCAGGCGGTGGCGGCAAAAGTGCCGACCCGGGCATAGCCGGTAAATGCCATAATCATATGGTGCAGGTCTTCATCAGCTTCGTAAAAGCCGGCATAGTCTTCGTCCTCAACTAGCAGGGTCTGAAGGCGCAGGCTGCGGGTCAGCTGTGCAAGCTGTTCGGCGGTGCATTCGCGGGCGACTTTTTCCACGGCGGCCAGTTCAAGCGCTTCGCGCAGAAACGCACCTTCGCGAATTTCAGACATGGAAAAGTAAGACACCCTTGTGGCGGATTGTGGCACCACATCCACCAGCCCGTCAGCGGCCAGACGGGTCAGAGCTTCGGTGGCCGGGGAACGTGACACCCCGAGCTGGCTACAGATTTCACCTTTGCGCAATACGGTGCCTGGCGGCAGTTCCAGCGTCATGATTGCTTCTTTCAGGGACTGATAAACCCGCTGCGCCAGTGAGCCGGTCATATCGTTGATTTCGCGAAGAACCGGGCGGGTGGTGGTGGTGGCTTCAGTCATTTTTATCTCCTGGTGTACTAACATGTTAGTTGACTCAGGTGGTGAGTGCAAGCTAAATGAGCTCAGCTTCCGGAGTGAACTTGACCTGCAAACCTTCGGAAAGCGTTTGAATTTAATGGGAGAATCGCGTGACTGACTGCAATCTGAAAACAATCCGCCTGCAGGCAGCCGACAATGTGTTGATCGCATTGGATGCGCTAAAAGCAGGGGATCTGGTTGACGGGGTGGCAGCGCCACTGACCGCAGATGTTGCGCGTGGGCATAAAATTGCAAGCGCAGACATTGCCGCCGGGCAGAACGTGCTGCGCTACGGGCAGATCATCGGTCAGGCTCTCACTGATATTGCCGTGGGTGATCATGTGCATTCCCACAATCTTGGAATGAGCACGCATCAGCAGGACTATGGTTTCGCCCAGTCAAACGCCGCGCTTCCTGTGATCCATGAGCCGCGTACCTTTCTGGGCTATCATCGCCAGGACGGGCAGGTGGGCACACGCAATTACATCGGCATCCTGACCTCGGTGAACTGTTCGGGTTCTGTGGCGCGTTTCATCGCCGAAGCCGCAGAGAAGTCCGGGCTGCTGGACGATTATCCCAATGTGGATGGCATCGTTCCCATCGTGCATGGCACCGGCTGTGGCATGTCCAGCAAAGGCGAGGGCTACGACACGCTGTTCCGGACACTCGCGGGCTATGGGCAACACGCCAATTTTGGCGGTGTGTTGCTCATTGGCCTGGGCTGTGAGGTAATGCAGGTTGCAGACCTGGTTGAGGGGCGCAAGCTGCGTGTCGATGGTGCTTATCGTTACATGACGATTCAGCACAGCGGTGGCACCCGCAAAACAATTGAAAAGGGGCTGGAGGAGTTGCGTGGCATTGCAGCCATGGCCAATCAGGTCGAACGGCAGCCCGCCCCGGTGTCCAAAATTATGGTTGGCATGCAATGCGGTGGTTCGGACGGCTATTCCGGCATCACCGCAAATCCGGCGCTTGGTTACGCGTCGGACCTTCTGGTGCGCCATGGCGGCACCACCATCCTGTCAGAAACCTCTGAAATCTACGGCGCCGAACATCTGCTGACCCGGCGCGCCCTGACACCTGAGGTCGGCGAAAAGTTGATTGAGCGGGTACATTGGTGGGAAGAGTATTGCGCCCGCAACGGCGGCGAGATGGACAACAATCCCAGTCCCGGCAACAAACGCGGCGGCTTGACGACGATCCTTGAAAAATCGCTGGGCGCGGTGGCCAAGGGTGGCACCGCACCTCTGGTAGACGTGTACCGTTATGCGGAAAAGATCGACAAGCCGGGCCTCGTGTTCATGGACAGTCCGGGATTTGATCCCTGTTCCGTGACCGGCCAGGTTGCCTCCGGCGCCAACCTGATCGTGTTTACCACCGGGCGCGGTTCAGTGTCGGGTTACAAACCAACCCCCTGTCTCAAACTGGCAACCAATTCGGAAATGTATGCGCGTCTCAAGGACGACATGGATCTGAACTGTGGCGACATCATCACCGGAGAAGCCTCGATCGAAAGCAAAGGGCGTGAGCTTTTTGAACTGATGGTCCGCGTGGCTTCAGGGGAAGAAACCAAAAGCGAAGAGCTTGGATTTGGCGGCGCGGAATTCGTGCCCTGGCAAATTGGCGCGGTGATGTAAGCCGCCACGAGATCCCGGCCTGCGGGCCGCAAGAAACACATGCCGCGACATGCGGTTGGGAGGACGTCAGATGCGTTTGCAAGGAAAGACATTGGTAATCACCGCTGCCGGGCAGGGGATGGGGCGGGCGGCCGCTCTGGTCTGCGCTCAACAAGGTGCGCGGGTGATCGCGACAGATATCAATGAAGAAACGTTGGCCAGCCTGGCGGTGGAAAATCCGGACATCGAGACCCGGGTGCTCGACGTTCGTGACGGGGACGCTGTTAAGGCTCTGGCGGCGGACATCGGGCAAATCGATGGTTTGTTCAACTGCGCGGGAGTGGTGCATCACGGCACGGTGCTGGAGATCTCGGACGAGGACTGGGCGTTCAGCGTCGATCTCAATGTGACGTCTATGCTGCGGATGATCCGGGCGTTCTTGCCGGGGATGCTGGAGCGGGCGAAGGATACCGGCAGTGTGTCGATCCTGAATATGGCGTCGATGGCGTCCTCGATCAAAGGTTTCGTCAACCGGACCGCATATGGCGCCACCAAGGCTGCTGTGATCGGGTTGAGCAAAGGCATCGCCGCCGATTTCGTCACCCAGGGGGTGCGTTGCAATACGCTGTGCCCCGGCACCGTGGACACCCCGAGCCTTCAGGGCCGTATCGCCGCCGCCGATGACCCGGTCCAGGCCAGAAAAGATTTCATCGCCCGTCAGCCGGTGGGCCGGCTGGCCACGGTCGCCGATATGACGCCGATGATTGTGTATCTGCTGTCGGACGAAAGTCAGTTCGTCACCGGTCAGTCGATGCTCGTGGATGGCGGCGTCACTATCTGATCGTTTTGTTTTCGTGACCAGGGAGGGTTGCACCGTGACTACAATCGTCGAAATGCGCGGCATCGAAAAACGCTTTCCGGGCGTGCATGCGCTCAAGGATGTGCGCTTTGATCTGCGCGCAGGCGAAGTACACGCTTTGATGGGGGAAAACGGCGCTGGTAAATCCACGCTGATGAAGGTCCTGTCAGGCGTTTACCGCAAAGACGGTGGCGAGGTGCTTATCAATGGCAAACCTGCGTCGCCGGCTGGTCCCCGCGCAGCGCAGGATCTGGGCATCGGCATTATTCACCAGGAGTTGAGCCTGATGAATGATCTGACCGCCGCGCAGAACATCTATATCGGACGCGAACCCCGCAAGCGGTTTGGCCGGCTGGACGAAGCTGCGCTTAATCAGCAGACGGCTGACATCTTTGCGTCAATGAATCTCGGGTTGAATCCAAAGACTGTGGTCGGCAGCCTGAGCATCGCCAAACAGCAAATGATAGAGATCGCCAAAGCCCTGTCATACCGCTCCCGGGTATTGATCATGGATGAGCCGACCGCGGCGTTGAACGATGCCGAGATTGCCGAACTTTTTGTCATCATTCGCCGCCTGAAGGCCGAGGGTGTCGGCATCATCTATATCAGCCACAAAATGGATGAGCTGAAGCAGATTGCCGACCGGGTTACGGTGATGCGCGACGGGGAATATGTCGGCACGGTTGAGGCAGCGGACACGCCAGTCGATCAGATCATTTCCATGATGGTTGGCCGTGAGGTGAAAGACGAGCCGCTTCAGGTGCCTGATCTTGAACATGCCGAAATCGCGCTTGAGGTCTCCGGTCTTAGCCGCGGACGCGACATACAGGATGTGAGCTTTACGCTGAAACAGGGCGAAATCCTTGGTTTTGCCGGGCTCATGGGGGCCGGGCGGACGGAAGTGGCGCGTGCGGTCTTTGGTGCGGACCCCCGGGACGCCGGCGAGATCAAAGTGCATGGGAAAACTGTGCAGATCAGCACCCCTTCCGATGCGGTCGCGGCGGGCATCGGATATCTTTCTGAAGACCGCAAACATTTTGGCCTCGCCACAGGCATGGATGTCCGCGCCAATATCGCGATGGCAAGCCTGGCGCGCTTCACCAGCAAAATCGGCGTGCTGGATGAGGCGGACATGCGCGAGGTTGCTGTGCGTTACATCCGGCAACTTGGCATCCGCACGCCCTCAGACCGGCAGGAAGTCCGCCTGTTGTCCGGCGGCAACCAGCAAAAGGTTGTCATCGCCAAATGGCTGCTGCGCGACTGTGACATCCTTATCTTTGACGAACCAACCCGGGGCATCGATGTCGGGGCGAAAGCCGAGATCTACAAACTGCTCGAGGCGCTCACCAAAGAGGGGAAGTCCATCATCGTCATCTCCTCTGAACTGCCCGAAGTTATGCGGCTGAGTCACCGTATCGCGGTGATGTGCGAAGGGCGGCTGACCGGGGTACTTCCGGGCGGCAAAGCCACAACTCAAGAAGAAATTATGCGACTCGCCACCAGGCGCGAAGCCGTTATGCAACCTGATGGAGCGAGCCAATGAGCGATGCAACCACCCCTTCAACCCCGTCCCTGATGTCACGTTTAATCGACACAGGCGCGCATCAGAAGCTGCTGGCCTTTGCCAGTCTGATCCTGCTGCTCATCGGGTTTTCTGTGGCGTCGCCGAATTTTATGCAAATGTCGAATATGATTGCGATCCTGCAGGCGACTTCAGTCAACGGAGTGCTGGCAGTGGCGGCAACCCTGGTGATTATCACCGGTGGTATTGACCTGTCTGTCGGCACGCTGATGACGTTCTGCGCGGTGATCGCGGGAGTGGTGCTGACCTATGCCGGGATGCCGCTGATCTTCGGGGTGATTGCGGCCATTGGCGCCGGGGCATTCTGTGGTCTTTGCTCAGGTGCATTTGTTGCCAAGATGAAAATTCCGCCCTTTATTGCCACCCTGGGCATGATGCTGATCCTGAAAGGTCTGTCGCTGGTCATTTCCGGCACCCGTCCGATCTATTTCAATGACACGCCCGGGTTTGACCTGATCTCGCGAGGATCGCTGATCGGCAAAGTCATTCCGGGCCTGCAGATCCCCAACGGCGTGCTGATCCTGTTTCTGGTGGCGATCACGGCATCTTATGTGCTCAACCGGACGGTGCTCGGGCGTTACACATTCGCGCTGGGCTCGAACGAGGAATCCGTGCGCCTGTCCGGGGTGAACACTGACCGCTGGAAAATGGCGATCTATGCGCTGGCCGGCGGTATCTGTGGCATCGCGGGTCTTCTCATCGCATCCCGTCTGAATTCGGCGCAGCCGGCGCTCGGGCTTGGCTATGAACTCGAGGCAATTGCCGCTGTGGTCATTGGTGGCACGTCGCTGTCCGGTGGGCGCGGAAGCATCATGGGCACCTTGATCGGCGCTCTCATCATGGCGGTGCTGATCAATGGGTTGCGGGTGCTTTCCGTTGCACAGGAATGGCAGACCGTTGTCACCGGCGCCATCATCATTCTGGCGGTTTATGCGGATATGGTCCGCAGAAAATCTGCCTGATCTCAAGACCAACCAGTGGGCGGTCAACGCCCCTTTCTAATTCAAACCACGATCAACACCTTATGGGAGGAAACCTAATGTTGAACCGTCGTACTCTGCTGGGCGCACTGAGCGCAGCAACTCTTCTGGCCACAGCGCCTGCATCCTTTGCACAGGAAACACTTTATGTGCCGCTGATCTCTAAGGGCTTCCAGCACCAGTTCTGGCAGGCTGTAAAAGCGGGCGCAGATCAGGCCGCTGAGGAATTTGGCGTCAGAATTACTTTTGAAGGCCCGGACAGTGAAACCATGGTCGATCGTCAGATCGATATGCTTGCTGCTGCGCTCGCCAAAAAACCAACCGCGATCGGTTTTGCCGCACTGGACAGCCAGGCTGCGATCCCGCTTTTGCGTCAGGCCAAAGAGATGGGCATCCCGGTTATTGCCTTTGACAGTGGTGTCGACAGCGACATTCCTTTGTCTACTGCGTCCACCGATAATGTTGCCGCCGCCGCCCTGGCTGCGGACAAAATGGCGGGCCTGATTGGCGGCTCCGGCAAGGTTGCGGTTGTGGCTCATGACCAGACAAGCCGCACCGGTATTGACCGCCGCGACGGTTTCCTGGATCAGATCGCCGCCAACTATCCCAACATTGAGGTGGTGACCGTACAATATGGTGCCGGCGATCAGTTGCAGTCCACCGAGCTGACCAAAGCGATCCTGATCGCAAACCCGGATCTGAAAGGTATTTTTGGGACCAATGAAGGCTCGGCCATTGGGGTTGTGAACGGTGTGCGTGAGATGGCCAAGACCGATATTATCATCATTGGCTATGACTCGGGCGCCGCGCAGAAAGACGCTGTACGCAGCGGTCTGATGGCGGGTGCAATCACGCAGAATCCGGTTGGCATTGGCTATGAAACGGTCAAAGCTGCGATTTCTGCATCAAAAGGCATGGCTGTGCCGGCAATGATCGACACTGGCTTCTATTATTACGACGCCACAAACATTGATGATCCGGCGATTGCGGCGGTTCTTTACGACTAAACTGAGCGGAACCCGGTGCCTTGGCGCCGGGTTCCATATCCAATTGAGAAAGACTTCAGATGAAACTTCTACGTTACGGGCCAGCTGGCCAGGAAAAACCAGGATTGCTGGATGACCAGGGTCGGGTACGTGACCTGTCCGATATCATTCCCGACGTTGCGGGTGCTGCTTTGCTGCCCGAAACCTTGGCAAAGATTGCCGCTCTGGACGTTCAGGACCTGCCCCTGGTTGAAGGCGTGCCGCAGCAGGATTTGCGTCTGGGCGCCTGCGTTGGCAATGTCGGAAAGTTCATCTGTATCGGGCTGAACTATGCCGATCACGCGGAAGAAGCCGGTATGGATATCCCGCCCGAGCCGGTTATCTTTAACAAATTCACCTCGGCGATTGTCGGCCCGGATGACGATATTCAGATCCCGCGTGCCTCTGTAAAGACCGATTGGGAAGTCGAACTGGCCGTGGTAATCGGCAAAGGCGGCAGCTATATCGACGAAGCAGATGCGCTTGACCACGTGGCCGGCTTTTGTGTGGTAAATGATGTGTCCGAGCGCGAATTTCAGATCGAGCGCGCCGGCACCTGGGACAAAGGCAAAGGCTGCGACACATTTGGCCCGACCGGGCCGTGGCTGGTCACACCGGATGAGGCCGGCGACTTTGACAGCCTGGCGATGTGGCTTGAGGTGGATGGCAAACGCTACCAGAACGGCAGCTCCGCCACGATGGTTTATAAGATTCCGCATCTGATCTCTTATTGCAGCCAGTTCATGAGCCTGCAGCCAGGCGACATCATCTCGACCGGCACGCCTCCCGGCGTCGGCATGGGCCAGACACCACCGGTCTACCTGAAAGGTGGCGAAGTGGTGCGGCTCGGAATCGAAGGGCTTGGCGTTCAGACCCAGAAAGTCTTGCCGCAGGCATAGCTCTGGTTGAATTGCGTTCACCCGAATTGCCGGGTGAGCATGAGCATTCCCCGCAGGTCTGGAAGAATTACTCAGAAAACCACGGGTATTGACGAAAATTGATGGGCGAGCCAGCGTGCCCGCCCATTAACAGCCGCCGGTTTCTACCGGCCCGCAGACCGAAAATTCGGGCCGATGGTACAGGATTGCGGCGCGACCGGACCGCAGTCGTACGCCAGCGCCCGTCAGATGCCATATGGCGAACCTGCGACACGGGTGAAGTCGTTGCGGCATCGGGGCGCCCCTGCTGAACTGGCCGGAAACTGCGATCTGCGAGCAGTGAATTCACCACGCTCCTGAGCCGTTCTCAGGTCCGGGCCCCTGACTCTTTGGTGGCCAGCCAACCTCAGTTCCCTGCAACACTCGTTGTTGGCCTGATCAATACCAACTACCAACAGAAACCTGGCAGTTTTCAGCAGAAATCCCCATTCTCAGTGGATTGTGCTTCGTCAGAGTATCCGGATCCGGGAGCCCTGTAATCCAGGCGGGCAGCGGGCGTCACCACACCTGATACCGGCGTCAGCCTGCGCCCGATGCGGGGAGATGGAGACCCTTGTTGTGAGTGAGCAGAAATCCGGTTCTGAATTCAAACGGCGCCAGAGCTATATCCACACTGCTGAGTTCAGATCCGCGGAAAAAAGGTCCGGTTCCAGACATGGCATTTGGGATTGCCGCAAGCCCCGTCAACATTCCGCTTTACGCAACATTCGCCTCCGCCCTGCCGGTTTGCGCTTTCAGGAGCCGTTAAAAGCAGGGGATGATTTTAGCGCCCTGAAAATCGAGCCAGATGCGCGCTTCCGTTCTCTTCAAGCCCCCAGACGGAAGGAGCCCGGCAATTCTGCCCCGGGCATCGTCAAAGTATCCGAGGGTGCGCAAACGAGCGCCCCCCCGGCATCAAACACGTTTTCTCCAGCTGGTTCGGCAAAACCCTGTTTCAGAACAGACTTTTCAAGTCAGATGAGAACGTCGGGAAGGCAAACACCCCCTCCTTCAGGGCGCTGGCGGAAATTCCATGGCGCATGGCAAGGGCAAACATATGAATCAGATCTTCGCCGTGGTGACCCACCAGATGGGCGCCAAGAATGCGGTCGCTGTCCTCCTCAACCAGAACTTTGGCCCAGGCCACGGTCTCGGCATAGGCTTTGCCGGAAAACCAGCCCGTCATATCGTTGGTCGTGGCTTTGAATTTCAACCCCTGTGCACGGGCTTCCGCCTCGGTCAGGCCGACGGTGCTGAGCGCCGGCACGGTGTAGACACTGCTGGGAATAACGGAATAATCCGGGGCTGTGTTCAGCCCGTTGACGATGTTTTCGCCAACGACACGCCCCTCATAAGTTGCCACAGGCGACAGTTGCGGCGAGGTGACAAGCGCGTCACCCGCAACCCAGACAGACGGGTTTGACACCGATTGCAGATGCGCGTTGGTTTTGACCGCGACGCGATCATGTTCGATGTTGCCGGCCTCCAGATCAAGGCTTTCGACATTGGCAATACGGCCGGCGCCGTTCACCACCCGGTCGGCGACTACCGTCTGCGTTTTGCCGTCGTGTACGTAGCTTACGCTGAGCCTGTCATCGGCCTGCGATATGCTTTGCACCTCAACGCTGGTCTTGATCGTCACACCAATGCGCTCACTTTCAGTGCGCAGGACCGCCACGGCTTCGGCTTCGATACGGGGCAGCAGTTGTGGCATGACCTCAAGAATGGTCACTTTTGTGCCCGCACGGGCGTAGACATGGCTGAACTCCATGGCGATCACACCACCGCCGATAAAGACGATTTCATCCGGCTGGGTCTCGTCTGACAAAATGTCATCGGATGTAATCATCAACCCGGCACCGGGGATCGGCAGCGGCCGTGGTTTTGATCCGGTGGCGATGACGATGTTTTTTGCGGTCAGCGTCTGGCCATTCACTTCCACCGCATTGGGGCCGACAAATTTTGCCGAACCACGATAGATGGCGCCACGTTTTTCTGCGGTGCTGGCCATGGCGTCGGGGATGAAACTGATCATATCTTTTTCGCGCCGGATCAGCTTTGACCAATCCAGAGACGGCTTGCCGACGGTGATGCCGTGAGCGCTCGCAATTTCAATTTCATGCAGCGCATGGGCGGCAGCCACCAGAACCTTTTTCGGGGTGCAGCCGCGATTGGGGCAGGTGCCGCCAAAATCCCACTCTTCGATGAACGCGATGCTCTTGCCGGCCGCGTGGGCCACGGCGGATACGCCAAAGCCGGCGTTGCCACCGCCAATGATGATGATGTCGTATGTCTCGGCCATGTTGTGTTGCCTTTCAGTCCAGAAGGGGCTGGCACAGATTGTGCGCCCGGAAATCGCGTTGGGGAAGACCGGGCAAAGGGAATGCCCGGTCATTTGGGTTCAGACTGCGTAGGGCGCAAACACGTCATCCAGATCGGTGTGGAAGATGTGGTTTGAATAATTGCTCAGGATCTTTACAGAAATCGCCAGCACCACTTCCATGATCTGCTTTTCTGCGAAACCAGCTTCCAGAAATGCAGCGGCCCGGGCGCGGGTGATCATGCCGCGTGTCTCAAAGACATGGGCGGTAAATTCAGCAAGCGCCTGCAACCTGGCGTCGGCAAGCGGCGCTCCGCTGCGCAATGCGTTCAGGGTTTCGCTGTCAAGTTTCGAGACTTTATCAGCGATCATGCTGTGGGCTGCGGTGCAATAGTCGCAACCGTTGCCCCGGCTGATCACCAGAAAGATGGTTTCCTGCTCTTTCGCGGTGAAGCCGGAGTCCTGCCGGAACGCCTTGTAGCCGGTGGCATATGTGCTCAGATATCCCGATGAATTGGCCATGGTCCGGTACATATTGGGCACGAAACCCAATTGAGCCTGGGTGCTTTCAAGGATGTCTTTGGCCGCACCGGTTGCAGTTGCGTCAGTTACGGGAGCAAGGCTGATTTTGAATTCTGCAGTCATTTTTTTTCTCGTCTTGTTGTGAGGTGGTGGGAGAGTTGTGGGTATGCTGGTCTGTCAGTTCAGGTGGTTCGGTTCTCGCTTGCCAAATCATGGCCGGCGGTGGTGATGTCATTGTGCATGTGGGTCTCGCCGGGAACGCGACCCTTACGGGCGGGGAGCGTGTCACAAGCGGGTCAGGCACGCCGGGAGCGGACAAACCATCTGACGCCAAATAACGCCGCAAAATTCGCCAGGTAGAACGCCGCGGCCGATACGCCCCTTGTCTCGAAATATGCTTCGACAGCATCAAGGACATGGGTGAAATTGAGCGACACAGCGATGGCCGAAGTGACGAAGATACTTGCCGGCACGCGCGAGGCATCCAAATGCCGCTGAACATGTTCTGTACTTGGAAAATTTATCATGGCGGCAACCGTCGCTCCCTGGGCTGTTATCGTTCCGGACATCATGTCCGCGTGACCGGGCGATCCCGATGACGTGCATTGGGTTTAGCCGGTGCCGGAGACGCGGGAAATTCGGTGTTCTACCTAGGGGAAAATACGTACACTGGGCCGGAACTTGAATGTGGCTGCGGAGTCAGTTGGAAATTTCTCGAATGGTTTCAATGAGACGAGTGCCCGAAAACGGTTTCTTCAGAAACCGCGATATACCCGCCCGCGCGCCTTGATCCCGGGTTGCGGTGTCGAGATTTCCGGATATGAGAATAACGGGAATGGTGCAGCCACGGGAGCGGAGCTGTTCTGCCAGTTCAACGCCGCTCAGCCCTGGCATATGCATGTCAACAATCAGAACATTTGTGGCGCAATCTTTCAGCGACGCCAGGAAACCGGCACCAGATTCATAGGTACTGACTGAGAAGCCCGCGATCGACAACAGCAGCGAAAGCGAGTCCCTGACAGCTGCGTCGTCATCAACGATGCTGATCGGTATGTTGGTGAATTCAGACATCAGATTGTTACTTTGACATGGGGAACTGAACTAAGCCTCTCGCCTTTCAGGTAGCTGACTGGCGGCTACCAGTTGGCTACCAGATGGGGCGGGGCTCCTCACCAGAAATAGAGCAGGACACCGGTTTTTAAAATGAGGGTAACTACGTAGCGTATTTTGGCCCCATACCGGTAACGCTGGTCAGTCTGCTGCGCTGATATTGGGAACCACCCCAGCGGTTATCGCCAGGCGGACAAGATGGGCAAGATTTCTGGCCTGCATCTTTTCCATCGCGTGGGCCCGGTGGATTTCGACAGTGCGCGGGCTGATACTCAGATTGAACGCAATAACCTTGTTGAGATTGCCAATGACCAACTCGTCCAGCACCTGGCGCTCGCGTTCGGTCAGCCGCGCAAGTCGCCGCCCGATTTCAGCGGCCTGATTGGCCTCCAGCAGGTTCTCCGCACTTTTGTTCAGAGCGTTTGTCACGCTTTCCGTGAGACCCGCCAGATCAAACGGCTTTTCAAGAAAATCGACGGCCCCGGCTTTCATCGCTTTGACCGCCATTGGCAGATCGCCATGGCCGGTCATAATAATGACCGGCAACGTGGCATTCCGGTCAACCAACCTTTTCTGGACCTCAAGCCCGCTCAATCCAGGCATGCGCACATCAATGATCAGACATCCAGTGCTGTCAGCGCTCAAAGCCTCCAGAAACGCGTTTCCGGTCTCGTATTGAGCAATGGTGAATCCGGACGCCTCCAGAAGCAAAGCCAGGGATTCCCGGACGGCTGCATCGTCATCCACAATGAAAACAGTTTGCTCATCAGACATTTGCACCCTCCCTGGCGGCAACAGGCAGCGTAAATGTGAATGTCATACCCGCATCAGAATTGCGTTCGGCACGGATGCTGCCGCCGTGATCTTCGATGATCGACTGGCAGATTGACAGGCCGACGCCCATGCCTTCGGCTTTGGTGGTTGAGAACGCAGTGAACAGTTTGTCGAGGAAATCGTTCTCAACCCCCGGGCCATTGTCCGTCACGCTGACTTCCAGCATGCCATTGCCCCGTCGCGCCGTTGAAACCAGCAGTTTGCCATCTTTTGTATGGGCAAGGGCCTCGACCCCATTGCGCACCAGATTGAACACAACCTGTTGAATCTGGATTTTGTCGACGCAAACCGGCGCCAGATTACCGGCGAAGTCGGTTTGAAACCTGATATCCTCTGCAGCAACGCCGGACAGCATCAAACTGCGGGCTTCCTCGACCGTTCCATTCAGCTCCTCGACGGTCCGGTTGGCTTCGCCTTTCTGAACAAACGTGCGCAACCCAGAAATAATCTTTCCAGCCCGTTCCGCCTGGTCAATGGCCTTGCCCATATACTCGGAAATCTTGCCCCGTTGCGCATCGGTTCCGTTTTCAAGAATAAGCTGGCAGGCTTGCAAATAGTTCATCACGGCTGTCAGCGGCTGATTGAGTTCATGCGCCATGCCCGACGCCATTTCGCCCATCGCGCTCAACCGGGCACCGTGATGCAGATCGGCCTGTAGCTTTCGTGTCCGCTTTTCCGCTTCGACATAGTCGCGCTGGTCCTGGACAATGACCAACAGACAATCGACGCCCTGCAATTGAATGACACTGGCAGACATACGCACCGGTATCCGTTCGCCATTGCTGGACAAACAGGTCAGTTCGTCGGTCCGGCCCTTGCCGTTTTCAATAACCGAGTCGAATATTTCTTTGTGCCGGTCAAGTTCGTGCGGATGAAGGTCCCGGGCGGTTTTGGTCAGCAGAACATCCCGGGGAAAACCCAGCAGGCGGCAGGCTTCTTCGTTGGCATCCAGCATGACACCATCCTCGACCCGCAGCAGAAAAATGGCCTCATGGGTTGCTTCGACGATTTTCCGGTAGCGGTGTTCGCTTTCAAGCAGGGCTTTCTCAGCGCGTTTTTCCTCGGTCACGTCCCGAAACGCCACGACGGCCCCGACAAGTTCGCCTTCATCAACCAGCGGTGTGCTGACGTATTCAACCGGAAAACTGATCCCGTCCTTGCGCCAGAAAACTTCGCCGGTCACACGGTGGACCTTACCGTCGTGAAAGGCCGCGTGGATCGGGCAGGTGTGATTTGGGTAAGGGGTCCCGTCAGCATGGGTGTGATGAATAAGCGCATGCGACGGTTTTCCGTACATTTCCTCGGCAGAAAAGCCGGTCATCCGTTCGGCTGCCGGGTTGGAAAAGGTGGTATTCCCGTCGCAATCAAGCCCGTAAACGCCATCTCCGGTGGCCGCCAATATCAGCGCACGGTGTTTTTGAAGCACCTTTTCGTCAGCATTATTCATCCGCATTCTTCCAACTAGAAAACCAACTATAGCGTCGAATTAACCGACTTGTCGGCAGTAGCAGAAATTTGACCGGTTGGAGACAGATTCTTGCGTCGACTGAACAGTTTTTCCAAATATGCGGCGGGCTGAAACGCTGTCACATCAGCATCAGACATCCGAAAAAAACGGTACAACAAGCGCAGATTTGGTTAAAGGTTTTGCGCCCTGACCGCGGCGGAACTGTGTGGGAGTGCGGTCAGGGCAGCGGGAGCATTCGGGGAGGTATCAGGCAGCAGATGCTTCTTTCTGAAAACGGTTGCCGACCTGGGCCATGAACAGCATGACCAGCAGCAAGACGGCCTGAAACTCCATCCCGCCCATCAGGTAGGTTTCGCTGGGTACAAAATTCCAGCGGCCCAAGTGGACCATCCATATCGCGCCGGGAATAACCGGCACGTTCATCAGAGTGCCAATCCGGGTCGCCAGATCAAAGATCCGGGTTTTGCCAAAGCCCCCCGCCAGCACCAGCAGCGCGCCGCAGGTTTTGGCCAGGGAGACCAGAACGACTTCCGTGCAGGAAATCGGCAGCATGGCCGCAAAACCTTCGGGATTGGAAAGTTTCAAAAGACCGTGGAAAAGAAAAACGTGGGGCACACGTATCGTTTAAAATAAATGATTTAGGCGGAGATTTGGTAGGCCCGGCAGGACTTGAACCCGCAACCAAAGCGTTATGAGCGCTCTGCTCTAACCAATTGAGCTACAGGCC
>NZ_QOLB01000146.1 GCF_003333265.1 Candidatus Halocynthiibacter alkanivorans | reverse complement strand
TTCCGGTACATCAATGGGTTCTATAACCCTCGACGGCGGCATTCATCGCTTGGTGGAAAAAGCCCCTTGGCCTTCGAACGAAAGGCCGCCTAACATGAGATGAGAGACCGGAACTTTTGCGCGGCAAGTCCACTCCAAGATTGAAGAGCATCGCGATGCCCAAGGATACGACAATACCAAGGCAGGGAATTTCTATCATGAGTTGATCGGTTTTTCCAGAAAATCGTCATGCACTGAAGCGCCAGTTTCAATTAGCCAATGTAACTATGGCGGTTACATATACCGGCAATGCAACCAAAACCACCGCTTCGGTCACCCGCTCTTCGTCGCAAATCAAGCTGTGCACGAACTGTTGAAACCTGTTTCACGAACGCAAGCCCCGTCGCATACGCGTTTGTCGGCGACAAACGCGCGCCCAGTGGATCGCGCTGCTGTCAACGCCGGTCCTGGCACCCCCCTTCTATACGCCGATAGTTCCAGAGGCTTTTTCCATGCCATATGTATGTTTTACAGACCAAACCTCCTCAGAGGTGTGAACACTTTTGTCTCCTTGCTAGATGCCCAAGGTGGAAATGGGGGCGTCGGGCAGAACCAACTGAATCAGCCAATGCGTGTTAACATTATGAGATCGTTCGCCGATTTGTGACACATCGTTCCGCTGGATCAGTTGCTGACCGCGTTCACACCTGACATCAGCAGCGAGGGCACGATCTGCTGCACTACACGGTTCCAGCGGGTGACCGGCTGTTCTGCAACAAACACCACGTCGTTGGGCCGCATCTCCATCCGTGTTGCCACCAGGAAATTCACCGCGTTACTGGCGTCCAGCTGCCAGGCGGTGATGTCACCTATGGCCGTCCCATTGCCGGCCGCGCGCAACACATAAATCTGGCTCGGATTGCCGGTTTTCACAGAAAACCCACCCTCAGCATAGAGCGCATCGGCCAGCGTGGCAGTGCGGCCAAAGGGCAAGGCAAACCGGCCGGGATTGCTCACTTCGCCGGTCAGATAAGCATAGTCGCGCGCCACAGCGTCAAGCGCCGTCCGAGCCTGGTAATTGCTGCGCGCCTCAGCAAGCGCCGCGCGGCGCAGGCTGATTTCTGAGTTCAGCTCATTAAGCGCCTGAATGCGTCCTTGTTGGCGGAACTGGGCGATGGTGATCTGTTCCTGAAAATAGGCCTGGGCTTTGGCAAGTTCGTATTCAGTGTCGACAAACAGGCTGTCCCCGTCGATCAGCCGGATGTTTTGCAGATCTGCCCGGTCGCGGAATTGTGCCAGCGGGATCTGATACAGAGTGCCGTCACGATACAGCCGGATACTGGCGAATTGCGGGTCCGCTACATCGACACCGCCAACTTTTGCCAACGCCTGGCCAAGCGACAATGGTATCAGCGTCACCGGCACAACTTTTGGCGAGTTGACCGCCCCACCGACAGAGACGCTCTGAGAGTTAAACTCCGCAATTTCTAAACTGAAAGTCGGGTCAAGCTGGCGCTCCACCAGTCGCTGGAACAGCAGCGCCTCGGCTTCTTCAAGTGTCAGTTCCGCAAGCTGCACCCGCCCCACATCGGGAATGGACACCGCACCGTCATCCTGAACCGTATAGCCCTGGCGCCTGTTTTGTGCCGCCAGCAAGCCACTCAGTTCGGCCACCGTACTGCCACCAGATTTTGTCGCCAGAAGCACCACATCGCCGACGCCGATCTGATAGGGCGTCTGCTCAACGGCAGGCGGAATGCGCATATTCAGCGCCTGTGGGCGCACCTGAGCCTCCAGAACCGGCACAGGGGCCACGCCAGCACCGCGCCCGGAGGTCGGGCCACCGGCATTCTGGAAAAACACCGCCGGCAGCGCACGCGGCGTATAGGCGGACTGATTGGCGATCTGCACCGAGGCCGCTGTCAGCGCCACAATCTGAACATTGTCGCCGGCGTCTTTGACACTTGGGGAAATATAAGCCGCACCACAACCGGCCAAAGTGGTCAGCAGCAAGCCGGCAAAAATTCGGTTCAGCATTAATATATCCCTCATCCAGTCACCGACTATCTGCCTGGAAATGAAACAACACCGCAAGAGGCGGTGGTACAAAACCGTCAAAAAAAGGCGCAACCGTGACGTGTTTGCAAGATGTATGATTGACCCCAGCAAGCTCAGCAGTGGCACCGCCTACACCTATGCAATCGCTTTGATTATAATTGATAAAATTAGACGCATGCCCGGTGGTTGTTTGCTTCACGCGAGCCGTTCAAGGTCTGAACCTGCCACCTCTACGCGGACCGCTTGCCCCATCATTTCAAACAGCAGCCGAAGCCGCTCTGGCGCGCTAAGGCTTTCGACTGTTGCGACAAATTGCGAAAACGGTCCGGCAACAATACGCACGGCCTCACCTGGCTTGAACGCGGGCGGCGGTAACAAGCGTCCCTCGACATCACAGCGCTGCCACAGATCGGAAATAAGCGCCTGGGGCACGGTCTGTGCAGTGACCCGGTCGCGCATGACCAACCGCGAAATGCCATAGGTGCAATTGATCGCTTGAAAGGAAATCCGCTGCGGATTTGTGTGCAGAAAAATATACCCGGGGAACAAGGGTTTCAGACCTGGCTTTGGCCTGCCCTTCTGCGCCCGGGCGTGCCCGTCAAGCGGCATGAAGGTCTCAACGCCCTGCCGTCTGAGATTCAACTGCGCTCGCGCAAAGCCACCTGGGCGCAGCTGCGCCACATACCATGTGCTGTGTTTAGATACGGCGCCGGGGATATTGACGTCTTTATTATTGGCTTGAGTCATCTTCGGATCGGGAACAACGTGGTGAGGGATTGTTTGCATTTTGCAACACGCGCCCGGGCGAGTCGATTCAATATTAAGCGAAATATCCAGCAACTCTTACGCCCCTGCGCGGCCAAACACCGTCCGGATTGTTTTCAGCACCAGCTGGTTCTCGGTCAAAATGCTGACGTTTTGGATGTACTCCAGATCTTTGCGCACTTTGGCCCGGGTGGCATCGCTGCCCTCAATATAGCCAAGGCTGACCTGGGCCAGACCACTGATGCCCGGGCGCACACAATGGCGCTCGCGATAGCCCGGTACGCATTCCAGAAAGGCCTGGGCATGGGGGAAATAATCCGGCCGCGGACCGAGAAGGCTCATCTCCCCTTTCAGCACATTCAGGATTTGGGGCAGTTCATCGATGCGGGATTTGCGCATGAGGCGCCCAAGTGACGTGATCCGGTGATGCTCAATCGGGTCGTCATGTCCCCGCTCGATAGCGACGGCCACGGCCATGCTGCGAAACTTAAGCGCCTCAAAGGGCCGACAGTCCCGACCCATGCGGGTTTGGGTGAAAAACAGCGGGCCCCGATTTTTGAACGGGTTGAGCAACAGCAAAACAACTGCGGCCAATAAGAAAAATGGCAACAGCATCAAGCTTCCGGCAATGTCCGCAGCCCGTTTTACCGACCAGAACAAAGTGTTGCCACCTACTGAAACCGGCACCGCGCCTGACACGGATGGATTGTATTTATTGTCACGCACGCAGTCCAACATTTTAAGTCTCCAAACCTAATAAATTTAGGTTTCACAGAAATTTCAAAATGCTTTTTTGTATGGCAACTGATAAATAACTAACACTATAGCTCTCTAACTTTCACTTAAAGTCAACGATAGCAACAGTTATCTCAGCCTATACATAAGAAGGCCGAGTGTTGCGCAAGCCGATGTTAGGCGATATTTACAGTTTGTTAACCCGCAGTGAATAACATCTTACTTTCGCCGGTTGGCAATGTTTTCGCGCAACCAAAGGTGGCAATTTCCCCCGGACATTAAAACGGCGCCGGATGGAATATGGCGATATCCCGTAGTTTCAAAGAGATAGGTGACGTAAGGTCAGTGAGTGCTCCCACTACGCCCGTTCTAGCGGCGGCAATATCCGCCCCAAATCATCGTTTTGCTGAGGCTGGTTCCAACTTTCAGATTGCAAATTCCGGTCACCGGTATAAATTTTTTCGCACCTTCAACCCGGCAAAACATGCGCTGTGAAAGCGCCGCCCATGCCCAGGATCCGGTCTGCAACGGCACTAACGTCAACCGCGCACGCGGTTCGCACCCTGCAAGTATATTGAGGCTGCCACCCTTCCCCACACGACAGCGACTCATGCTACGCGCTATAGTGTTTCGATGTGCCCCCTGCTCAGGCCAAACCCGTTATCTGTTGTGCTTGCGCGCCAGTGCACTGGAGATCCACGCATAGGTCTTGTCCATACCTGCATGCAAAGGTCGCTCCGGCGCCCAGTCTAGCTTTTCTTTGATCAGCCTGTTGTCTGAGTTGCGGCCGCGCACCCCTTCAGGGCCCGGGATGTTGTTGATCCTGATGTCCTTGCCGGAAAGATCGATCACCATCCGGGCCAGGTCATTGATCGCGATCATTTCTTCAGAACCGATGTTCAGCGGACCTTCAAAATCGGATCGCAGCAGGCGTGTTGTACCCTCAATGCATTCATCAACATACAGGAACGAACGCGTTTGCAGACCGTCTCCCCAAACATCCATTGAGCCGCCATCTGGTGTCTCTGCCACTTTGCGGCAGATCGCGGCAGGCGCTTTTTCTTTGCCGCCCTCCCAGGTGCCATTGACGCCAAAAATGTTGTGGTAACGCGCGATCCGGCACTCCATGCCGTGATTTCGGTTGTAGGCAAGGTACAGCCGTTCGGCGAACAGTTTTTCCCAGCCATATTCACTGTCGGGGCTTGCGGGATAGGCGCTGTCTTCGACGCAGTTGGGGTTCTCCGGGTCCAGCTGGTTGTGTTCCGGGTAGATGCAGGCTGATGAGGAATAAAACACTCGCTTGATATTGCGTTTGCGGCAGGCGTCCAGAACATTCAGATTGATCAGGGCGGAATTGTGCATGACGTCAGCATCGTTTTCGCCGGTGAATAAATACCCGGCGCCGCCCATGTCCGCCGCCAGTTGGTACACTTCGTCAAAGCGGCGATCCACCACTGAGCGCACCAGGCTTTGCTCGCGAAGGTCGCCAATCACAAAGTCGTCTGCCTCCGTTTCAGCGTGTTCATTAAACTTGAGATCGACACCGCGCACCCAAAACCCCTCGGCTTTCAGACGCTTTACAAGATGTCCGCCAATGAAGCCCCCTGCCCCGCAAACCAACACTGACTTTTGCACAATAAATTCCCTTAAACTGTCACTTCGCCTCCGCAATATTCGCAATGCGTGGAGCCAAAAAATCTTTTTACCAATCATTACCGGGCTTTCCGAAATTCACCGGAACGCGCAATATTCTCCCACCGACTTAAACACCCAAAACAACATCGATCAAGTCGTCGGTGGGCTTCCACAATCCGTGCAGCGCGTCGCCTGCCGGGCGCGTGTGGGTATGGCACCATCGTTTGTGGATTTCATCGCGAGCAGTTCATTCTGTACTGGAAAGCGGCTGAGCAATCTGCATTATGGACGCCGGTCCATAGCGGTGGCCCTGATATTGAACGCCAACGTTATTTTTCCACCTTAGTGAGTTTCGATACCCCAATGTTTAAACTGGATCCTGCAACCAAATACTTGCTTTCACGCCCCCGGGGCGGTCTCAATGACGTGCTTGTGCAACTTGAAAAGTCGCGCCGATATGCCGCCAGGTTCCAACGGGTGCTTATTCTGGATCTTACCCGCTCAGGTATGCGGATGGGGTTTGACGCGCTGTTCACAGCTAAGCACGGTTTTGGCTGTGATCTCATCACCTGGACGCCAGCAATGGATCCTGCACTTGATCAATGCCCGTCTGTGTTTCCAGCGCCGTTGACAGGCCGCGTCTCTGCTTACACGGCCAATTGGCACACGGCTGGCAAACAGTATTGCGACACTGAAACCGCTCACCCTGTGAACTTTGATCATCACATTGATTATAGTGAACAATTGTTGATCTATGAACAAGCCGGGGGCGGCTCGGTTAGCCTCTGTGCTCTGCGCCATCTATGCTTCAGCCGTGATGTCGCCAACCAGATCGCGCGGCGGCTTATTCCGATCGGCTCTGGCTATGACGCGGTGCATGTGCGGCACACCGATTATGAAACAGATTATGAAATGCTGTTTAAAAAAAGCGCGGCGATGTTTCACCGGCGGCGCCTGTTGGTCTGTTCCGACAGCAAAAAGGTGAAAGACTATGCTCAAACCTGCTTTGGCCCGACCACTGAATTGATTTCCGTGTCCAATTTCCCCGATCTGAACGGTGAACCGCTTTTCATGTCAGACAAGATTGCGCCGCATGACGCCGCTGTGGATTTGCTGAGTGATCTGATCGCAATGGCACGCTCAGACGTGTTTCTGTTTGCGGCGCTGCAAAGCAACAGATACGCGGTGAAATACTCCGGATTTTCCATTCTGGCAGAAGTTCTGAGACAAGAGCCGGCGACCATTCGCAGTCTTTTCGCGAATGCAGATCCTCAACTGCTTAAGGATATGTTTGAAACAAGGCCGGTCCAAAACGGGATTGGACTTCAAAGACAGGCGTGGGAATTACGGAGCTGGTTTTTCCGGGTTGGCCAGTGGCGCTGGAATTACAAAGCGCGCCACACGTCCTGGCGTCTGAAACGCAAGTTGCGACGCAACCCGGGAATGCTGGGGGAAATTTCGCCTCTCTATCGCGAGCAGCTGGCCGGGTTCGCCAGCACAACAACGCCATAGCGGATACAGCCGGGTCAACTGAACCGGAGCCCAGAATTGTGCTGCATTCACTGGGCCTTTAGTTGAAATTCAACCAGCCGGAACGGTACCGTGCCATATCTGGCCACCGCTTTCGCGGCGACCCCCGGGTAAAGATAGCGGCCCGGTCGCGCTTCAAGCCAGAGACCGCTGTCCTGTTCCGTCAGGGTGACGGTTCCGCTAAACCGGAGCCGCTTCCGGCCCTGTCTGGTGACCAGCGTTCGTTTGTTTAGCCTGGTCAGGTGGCGGGCTTCTGAGTTCAGCTCAAATTCGTAACGCCTGGGAACATCTTTCACATCCAGATCGACGGTAATGTCAAAGCGGAATTTCCCGGGCTGAGCCTGGGCCAGAAAGGTAATATTCTGGTCGTTTTCAGTGCTGTCTTCCGCGCCGTGCCCGAACTTGCCCTTGATGACTGCGGCTCGTGTTGCAGGTTTAACCTGCCGCCTCAAACGCAGCGATTTTACAAAGCGCCGGGCCAGTCTGACTGACGGTGTCCAGTCAGACTGCGGTTTCGCCTCCAGAACACCCGCCACTTTTGTCGCAATTCCAGTGTCTTCGAAACGCTGAAGCCGGGACGAGAATTTCCGGTCTATCGGCAGACCAATCCGTGCGTTCAGATAGCTGAAGGCAACAGCGGCTGGAAAATTTATGCCCGCCTTTGCAATGGTGTCTGACAGGCGGCCCCAGTCAAGCTCCGGATCACGCAGATAGTGCGCGCAATCAATCAGCCAGTCGCTGTGATTATGCGCATCATAGGCGGAGTGAAAAATGGCAAGCGCAATGCGGTCACTGGCGGCAGGCACAAGCACCTGCACGCCAAAGAACTCTGCCTGAACGGCGTTGTCCCACAAAGCCGTCTCGAGCTCGGGCATCGGCGTTTGAAACCCATAAGCCCACTGGTGAAGATCAATGTCGCCAAACCGACCACCAAAGAAATTCATCGCGCGCAGGCCATTGCTGCGGGCGATGATGCAGTGATGGCTTTCGCCGCTTGACCCGTGCCACTCTTTTTCCCCCAACAGGGCCAGCGCCTGGTCAATATGGGACGGCGGAACCAACACATCCAGATCGTGCGAAACCCGCGCCTTTTGATCGGCGGAACAAAGCGCCAGACGCGCTGCACCCTTGAGCAACATCACCGGAATGCCGTTGTCGGCAAACAGTCGCAGCACCGGCACCGTATCTCGCAGCGCCATACGCGACTTGGTCCACAGGTTTCTTTGCAGACCCACAAGTCGCGGATATTCAGGAAAACCAGCAAGCGCATTGCCAAAGCGGGCGCTGATGGCCGTCAGCAACCTGTGTTCGCGAAACCCCATATCGTTCAGGTCGATACCGGTCAGCCATGGTTTGAAATGGGCAAGTGCCTGGTCCTGATCAGGCGCGATTGCGGCATAGATCAGGCTGTCCAGCCGGTCTTTCGGCCAGGCCCAGCCCAGGCCGGGAAAACGAAAAAACGCGGGGCGGGTTGAGTTCCACATGCTATTGTTCCTGCGCTGCTTTACGTCTGCGCAACATCGCCAGATGCGCGACTTTCAGATAACCGAGGTCTTTATCCTGGTCCCGGCCAAAAGAAAGACTGCCGGCAATGATGCGGCGCAGGGCAAGCACGTCGTTCAGGCCCTGCTCCTGATATCCCGCTTCGCGAAACCTTGCCAGCCAGTCGACCAGATCGCCCCGGTTGCCTGGCGGGTCGATAATTTCCCCGACCTCACGAAAGACCTCGGTACGGAGTGTCATTGTTGTGCGGGTTGGTCCTGGACGGACCTCGCCAGACACCCGGTCATTTGAACCATGTCTGAACTGACGCATTGCACCATAGCAAAGCGAAATCTCCGATGCCGCCTCGAGCAGCGCGACCTGGCAAGCCATTTTGCCAGGCAACCAGATGTCATCAGCGTCGAGAAACGCCAGCACGGACGCGGTGATTTTATGCGCCCCTACCGAACTCGCCCGGCCGCAGCCCTGGTTGCTCTGAGAAACGATTTCGACTCGCTCCGACACACGCGCGGCCACAGCATCAGTGTCATCGGTTGATCCGTCATCCACGACGATGACCTGCGCCGGCGGCAAGGTTTGCCCAAACACTGACGCAAGCGCTTCTTCGATGGTTTCGGCGGCATTATAGGCGGGCAGAACAACCCCATATTCCAGCATCAGAACAACCCGGTGCGTTTGAGATCCATCAGATCGAATTCCGGTTTACTGAGCACAATTTCTGGCCGTGCCTTACGGCGCAGAATGCTTTTGCGGATGGCCAGCGCAAAGGACCGTCGTGCTGTCGGCACGTCGCGGGACAGGCTGTCGAGGTGGCGGAAATAGTAGAGACAAAGCGTATCCGTTTGCGTGAACAATGTGTTGGCCTCAAAAACCCGCAGGATATAATCAGTGTCTTCCGCCTGTTCCATGTCCAGGTCGAACAGGCCGATCCGTTCCACCAAAGACCGTCTGAAAATAGCCGACGACAGGTGAATGCCGATTACCGTCGCCAGTTTGGACCCTTCGGCCGGTACAAAGCGTTCGTAGTCAAGGCTGTCCGCCAGTTGCATCCTGCCGTAGGTCACTTCAATTTCCGGACGTTTTTCAAACTCAGCCAGATCAGCGGCAAACCTGCCGGCAGGGGAAATGTCATCGGAATCGAGAAAAGTAACAAATTCGGTTTCCTCAAGCAGATTGGACAGACCGGTATTGCGCGCCGCGGTTACCCCCTGGTTTTCCTGCGTAATGACCCGCAGTTCAGGCACACTGGCAGACAGCCCGGTCAGGACGGACGCTGTGGCATCAGTTGAGCCGTCATTGACAACCAGAATGTCGAGGGACACGTCCCCGCGCTGCCTGGCAAGAGACTGAATGGCATAGGTAATTTTGTCAGCGCGATTGTAGGTGGGAATTATCACCGTCGTTTTCATCTCAGCTCTTCCTCAATAAACGTCCGCAATGCAACGGCGATTTCTTCCGGGTCATTGCTGAGATCAACATGATAACAGGGCAAAAGCCGCGACAGCCTGGCGCAGATGGAAAACGACAGATCCCTGTCACCAGGGATTTGCGAGACCCCGGAAGGCGCCAGCGCCAGAAAGGCTTCTTTTGGGCCAGCGCGGCGAATGGATGTGCGCGCGGCGCCACGAATGTTTGGCAGGCACAGGGCTCGAACCTGCATTTCCTCAATTCGGGCCGCCGGACTGATGTCGTTCAGTGTAAACTGGTGTTTCCCCTGCCAGTTCACCGTGCTCGAAATGTTCCGGTTGGAGCTGAGTGCCAGCCTTTTAATGCCTTCAGGGTCCTGTTTCAGCGTATTGAAAAGCGGCATTGCGCGCACTTCATCAGCTTCGATCTTTGCGACCACATAATCGTCCCCGACAGAAGACAGGCCGTGGATCAGCCCCGACAATACGGTGCCCGATTTTCCGGACCCGCCAGGCCCGGCCAACATAAGACCAACACCACCTGATGCCAGGGTTCCGGCATGCACCAGCCCTCGGTCGCGGCTGCTCAGCGACCAGTGATAGAAGTTGCGCAAAGGTGAGCCCGGGTCCCACAACGGGTAGCCCTCAGGCGTCGACATCAATTGAATTCCGCTGCCACTCTGCTTGTCAAAAAGCTGCCAGAACCCGTCATCCGGCAGGAAATGCGCCCGGTAGCGGGTCGTGGCAAGTGCCGCCTCACACTCCCGCTCCTGGTAATATTTTTCGCCCCAGCTGATATGGGGCAGACCCAGAGTGCCAGCCTGTGCAACCACCAATCGGCACGGGGTCTCGTGGATTTTAGCGCTCGCGTCCAGCGCAATGTCCATCACCTCAAAATAACCTGGCAGATCCGTTTTGCAGACAAAATTGCGCCCGCCAAATTGCAACGGCGCCATCGCGTAAGCCGCTTCAAAATGGGCAAACA
The DNA here is from genome assembly GCF_003333265.1 of Candidatus Halocynthiibacter alkanivorans. Classification (GTDB taxonomy): domain Bacteria; phylum Pseudomonadota; class Alphaproteobacteria; order Rhodobacterales; family Rhodobacteraceae; genus Halocyntiibacter_A; species Halocyntiibacter_A alkanivorans. The sequence continues at coordinate 5,685 of NZ_QOLB01000146.1, read as the reverse complement.
GGTTCGCGATTCCTGTTTCCAGAGTATTTTTTGCAAGGGAGATCTTCCCGGTACTGACGACGTTCACGTCGTGCACCTATTCCGGTTTCACCGGCCAGCCGGCCTCAGCATCGACATCGTGAATCGGGTCAGCGACGATGAGATCTGCGAGATCATCATAAACCTCCACCACCGGGGCGGATCTGTCGGCCTCAAGATCCGCGATCTGCGCAGTGTCCAGAGGGGCGTTGATGTCAGCGTTCGCCACCACGAGTTCGTTTGCCAGCAGCGTGTCCACAAAACCGCGTATGTCGGTCTCACCGGGACCAACGGCAGAAATTGTGGACGGTCGAACGCCCTGCATCATGGCGTTCCAGATCGAGGCCGCTGATTTGTTAAAACCGAAATAGCGTCCGGATGCCAGGTTCAGGACAACCAGGTCACCCTCAAACTCTTCAAAAACGATGTCTGCGCTGGCGCATTTGTAAGCTGTATTTAACAATTTGAACCTCTGTACTCAAAATCAGCTGCCTATCAGAATTCAATTGTTCCACAACAACGGAAAGTAATCGAGTATGACAAGCAATGGCCGAAAACATACCGGTTTCATGTTATTTTGCAAGCATATGACTGCTTTCCTGACGCCGCTTGCCCAAACCTTCCAGAGCGGGAATGTTTTGCATTGCCGGAACCGCTTCAGGCTACTAATGATAAATTAAATAATATTGTATGTGTTTGCCTGCGAGTTTGACGACAATGGTTTCAGAACAGGTTTCAAATTTCGTCTTTGACCCAGGCGCACTCGCCCAATCACGGCGCAAACGCGGCATCAGTGCCTTTATACGGATCCGCAACGGCGCGGACTTTCTGGAGTCGACGATCCGCAGCCACATCGGACATTTTGACGAAATCGTAGCCGTTTACAACCAATGCACCGACAACACAGCTGATATCCTTGGACGGCTGGTTCAGGAATTTGGCCCCAGGTTGCGGGTGTTTCATTATATCGACCGGGTGCACCCGCCAGGCAGCGAAGCGCATGCCAAAACACCAAGCCACTCGCCGGGCAGCATGGTCAATTATTCCAATTTTGCACTGGCACAGACCCGCCACCAGATTGTCACCAAGCTGGACGACGATCATCTGGCGATGCCTGCACCACTGTCGACACTGTGTAAAGAACTGCGGGCGGGGCGGGCCTCCTCAGATTATCTGCATTGTATTTCGGGTCTCAACCTGATGCGCAAACCAGATGGCGGGCTGGCATTGCCAGAATTTGATCTGGTGTCAGGCGGCGGTGATATCGGGTTTTTCCGCGTGTCCGAGGAAACCAGATTCATCCACGACCGGCGCTTTGAACGGTTTCAGCGCGGCAACCTGAAACGCCGCTTTGCAGGATACCTGTACTGGCATCTTAAATATCTCAAGCGCGAAAACGGGTTTGGAAACTATGAGCTTTCCAGCAATCCCGACAGCCGGTTCGCACGAAAAAAACACCGGTTTACCCGCTCGGCTGCATTGACAATGCCGCAGGCAAAAGCGGCGCTGACCCCAGGAACGGGCGCTCGTCTTCAGGCGCTGATCAATCCGAAAGCAGTGTTAAAACTGGCCAGAAATTCCGCTGTTGAAACTTGTTTCCCACAGCAGGATCTGGAAACGGCAATGGATGACAGCAGCCCGGGCTGGCGTGACATTGCGGGCCTTGAGTGTATGGCCGATGGAAAACAGGCGCGCAGAAATGTGGGCGGGTCTCTTTAATCGACACCGCCAACCACGTGACCTGCATGGAAAGTCTGTGGCATCTCTTTCGGCACAACGGATGTAACCTTCACCAGCGTGATTTCAAACTTTCCCATGGTTTTGAAATAGTACCGGTCCTCATTCCAACGCCGCGTTTGATGGCGCGACCGCGACTATCCGGAGAGATCGCCCCGGTTCGGATTTTCTGCAGAGCAACACGGAACATATGCGGATGGACCCACATATTTCAGAGCATTCAACAACATCTAACCACCGGACACACTCAGCCCCGAGCATCAGCGGTATAAGAAATTGGGGCTTGGACGGAACAGTTTCAGCGCATAAGTTAAAACCTTGAAAACAGTTCTGATTTTTTAATGTGCGCACAGGTAGCGGAAAATGAATGTAGAGGTTTCAGCCACACAAGCAGCGGCGACACTGCGGGTTAAAAGCAAACTGGAAAATGGCGTGATCCGTCCGCCGACCAACCTGGAACTGATCGTCTCGGATCATTGCAATATCAGTTGTCGGCAGTGCAATCATGCCTCGCCGGTGATGCGCAAATGGAACGCCACGGCAGAAGACGCCGAACGCGACCTGCAATGCCTGACAGGGATATACCGGGCTAAGTACCTGCGCCTGATCGGAGGGGAGCCGGTCCTGAACCCGCATCTCGCCGATATTATCCGTGTGGCAGCAAAGGCGGATGTTGCGGAAAAACTGATACTGGTGACCAATGGAATACTTCTGGACCGGCTGTCAGATGACGTTTTCGCTATGCTGGATGAGGTCGAAGTATCCCATTACCCGAATGTTGGGCTGAAGGATGCGGCCATTGAAGCGATACGGCTGCGGGGTGCGCGGTTGGGGACCGGAGTTCGGGTCGCGAAATATCCAGAATTTCGCTATTCTTTTTCGTCACAACTTCTGCGCGACGAACAGCTGGTTGAGAAAATCTGGCGCGGCTGCAGGATCGCAAATATCTGGGGCTGCCACGCCGTATACAAAGGTAAGATCTACCGCTGTCCGCAAAGTATTTATGCGTCCGGCGTGCGCCAGAATGCCTGCGACAGTAAAGATGGGTTGGCGCTGAACCAGGGTGCGGATTTTCAACAAATCCTGCTGGATTTTCTGAATTCATCCAGCCCCCTGGATGCCTGCCGCAATTGTATGGGAACCAACGGCAAAAAATTCAGCCATGAGATTGTCATACGCAAGGGCTGGTCGGGAGATCTTGATCAGCCTCCGGAAGAGATGATCGACTATGAACTGTTGGAGACGTCTTTGGCCGGCATGTCCGAAATTGATGATTGCCGGGTCGTGATCCGCGAAGGCAAATGGTCCCGCTCAAGGTTCGCGACACGGTTGCGCCGGATCAAAACCAGGTTTGCGAGCCGGTAATTGCCCGTCGAAAATCAAAGACGCGTCAGGACAAGTTGCTCGCCCGGAGATGCGCCCGGCGCCGGAAGGTTCGCGTTTTGAGTGCAGCTCCAGATACTGAAGTATAATAAGTCGGTCACTTTGCCCTGCCAATAGCTGGATTCACACCCCCGGCACATTGCCACCCTTCGCATCAATCAGCCGGATTTTCAGGCTGAACGTATCGGCGATTTGGGCCGCATCACGCAACACCCTGGCGGTTTCAAGGCTCAGCGCCTCGCCCTTTCTGACAACCCATTCCCCATCAATCATAACGTCCTGCACATCCGTGGCATTTGCTGTGAACACCAGCGCCGCATAGATATCGTAAATCGGCATCATCCTTGGCGCCGCCAGCGACACCCGCACGAGATCGGCGTATTTGCCCACCTCTAACGACCCGGTTTTGTTATTCAAACCAAGAACTCTGGCACCTTCAATGGTCGCCATTTTCACGATCTCGCGGGCGGGCATGGGTTTTCTACTGCCGCCAAGCAGTTTTGCAAACATCGAAGCCGGGGCCATTTGTGCGAATATATCCAGTGTATTGCCACTCATCGCGCCATCACTTGCCAGTCCGACGGCAATGCCGCTCTGGCGCATTGCCTCAACCGGAGCGATGCCCCGGCCGGCTTTGGCATTGGAGCGTGCATTGTGCGCAACGGTGATCCCCCGCTCGGCCAGCGTGCTGATTTCACCAGGTGTAACCTCAAGACAATGCGCCATGATGGCGCCGGGCGACAAAATCCCAGTCCTGTCAGCCAATTCGACCGGACGACACTTATAGTGCTTGGAGCACCAGTCCATTTCCGACTTCATCTCGGCCAGATGCATTTGAATGCACACATCCGGGTTGTCCGCAACGTAGCCTGCAACGCGCTCCATGATCTCAGGCCCGGTAGAATAGGGCGCGTGCGGCGCAATAGAGGCTGTAATGCGGTCATTGTCGCGGAATTCATCCCGCAGATCGTCGACAAGGCCAAAGCCCGCATCAAAGCTGTTGTGATCCGGCGGGTTAAAATCCGCCAGTGTTTGCCCGACAACGCCGCGCATCCCTGCCCGGTCCAGAACACGCCCGACTTCTTGCTCGAAATAATACATATCAGCCGTTGCCGTCACGCCGCCCAATATCATTTCCAGCGCCGCAAGGCGTGCACCGATGCGCACCAGATCCGGGGTCACGGCTTCGCGCTCCAGTGGCAGAATATAGCGGAACAACCTGTCATCAACGTCTTCGCCCAAGCCGCGGAACAAAGTCATGGGCATGTGGCAATGGGTATTGACCATACCGGGCATGACCAGATCACCATTCACATCGACGGTCTCATCTACCGCCATTTCCGGATCGGGACCGTCGCCCAGTGCCACGATAAATTGGTCCTCCACGAGGATCCAACCGGCGGAAAACTCATCAAAATCACGGTTCATCGTAACGATGCGAGCATTTTTCAAAAGGGTACGCATGGTTTGAGATATTCCAGACACGGCAAAAGATGACGAGAACTCAACAAGCTTGACAAGCCGCAGCGCTCTCTGGTTAATCGTTTAATCACTCTAAGGGTTAGATTTTGACAAATCAAAAGCAAATTGCGCGTGACCTGGGAATTTCGGTGGCCACAGTGTCCAATGCATTGACTGGCAAGGGTCGCGTGTCCGAAGATGTGATCCAGCTTGTCACGGCACGCGCCGGGCAGCTTGGCTATGTCCCAAGTGCCGCCGGGCGCGCACTTAAGACCGGGCGCAGTGACATTCTGGGACTGGTCATGCCTGACATTACCCAACCGGTGTTCCCGGAATTCGCCCACCGTGTTGAAGCAGAAGCAGACAAATGCGGCTTTGGCGTTCTGATCGCCAATGGACGCGGCACCGAAGCTGGCCAAAGCAAAGCGATCCGACAGCTTATTCAGCGTGGCGTCGACGGCATCATTGTCATTCCACAACGGGGTACCACGCCTGAGATTTCACAGGTACCTGTCGCAATTGCCAGCACGCCCGGCGATCCGAACAATACCGTTGCCGCCAATCACGCGCAGGGTGGAGAACTGGCCGCGCGCGCGTTGCTGGATTTGGGCCACCGCAATTTCTTGTTGCTGGGAAATGACCCCTCATCACCGGTTCAAAAAGACCGCATTGCGGGTATGATCGAGGGTCTGACGGGGCACTCATCTTTTGAAACCTGCTGGACCTCAGAAGAATTCCCCAACCTGGTGCAAAAGCATCTCCAGGGTGTCACGGCGATCCTGACAGTTTCCGACCTGTTGGCGTTGCGGGTCGTCACCGAGGCGGCGCAGATGGGTCTGAGATGCCCCAAAGATTTCAGCGTCATCGGATTTGACGATCTGCCGCTTGCGACCGCAGTCAGGCCGGCCTTGTCGACAATCGTTCCTGATACGGTTGAGCTTTCCCGGCGACTGGTGGCCTATCTGGACGCCGCTATTCGACAGGAGCCGACCTTGCCCGCAGCCAGTGTTGTGGACATGAAACTCATGCTTCGGGAATCAACCGGGCCAGTTTCAACCCCTCCCGGCACCCCTTTGCCACCCCCCA
>NZ_QOLB01000009.1 GCF_003333265.1 Candidatus Halocynthiibacter alkanivorans | reverse complement strand
TAAGCCAGGCCAGTTTGCTGGCGGTGAAATCCCCGTATTCTTTAAGCATCCAGCGCAAACGCGGCACTTGCCCGTGGGAGTCCCCCAAGCTTAATGTGCGGTCAATGTTTAGCGGATACCAGCCGCCGCTGTCGGCAATATCCTGATAACGGTCCAGTTCGTTGGCCAGCCCTTCATAACCAGAATGCTGGGGCACCAGGTCACTGACCAGAGTATGCAGCTTGCCATGCTCCAAAGATTGCGACAGCAAGCTAATCACATCCAGGGACGTCACTCTAATGGTGGGTGCCGAGGCCACTTTTCTAAAGGAAGGGTGATCCAGTTCGCCGGTATTGGGCAGCAACTCTCGATTCAATACCTGTTGGGCGTAATCGATGAAGGCATCGGACAGCAATACATCGATGGCTGCCGCGTGTTTGGGTTGATTGCTTAGGCGTTTGATCTCGGTTTGTAACTTAGCGATGCGATAACGGTAGGCTTTCCATTCGTCGCTGGCGGTGTGTTTAAGGCTTCGAACCAGCACCTTGCCCGCGTCATTAAGCTGAAAATGGTCCATCCAGATCGGTTGGTGGCCGTGTTGGCGATACAGTTCATCTAACTCGTCACGGTATTGCAGGCTGATGCTACCCACCACCTCGCCGGGGGCGTCGTATAACCAGTATTCAATACTTTCTTTGGCCACCAGGGGTGCCAGTACCGGCCGGGTGCTGCCGCTAAGGAACAGGGCCAAATACAATAGCGCCATACAGATACCGGCCAACATCAAAACGATTTGTTGCTGTTTTTTAGCTGGGGGGCGACTTTTGTGGCGGTGACAATAAAAAGGAGCGCTTCTTTCCATAGCTCAAAGTATGGCAGGGCTATATGGCTTATGTGATGTATTTCACGTGGGCTTTGCGTACTGTGATCGTAAAAATATGCAATGAATTGTGAACATAAAAAATGACGCTTTTAAAATCAAATAGTTAGCGTCACCAATACTTATTTTTGTAAGTTAGGCAATGGAGTGGCGGCCCTAAATAATTAAAAGGTCTAAGAAATTAGATTTTTAATTAGCCTGGATAGCATGCTCTAAAACTCAAATGACAGTAAGTTTGCCAGTTTGCCCTGGCTATCAAAGCTGGCTTCTTGCATTTGAATGCTGTCTTGTTGAATTTGCAATCCGGTGCTGGCTCGGGTGCCATAGGCTGGGCTTTTGATGAAGGCCGGAGACAATAACTCTTCCCATTCTTCCCCTATGCCGGTATCGGGCAGTTGATCTTTAGGGTAGCCCTGGGGGTTATTTAGCAGGGTATAAAGTGGCGCATCTTGCGGCTGTGTTAGCCATTGTGCCAGGGCCTGCTTGGCAAACTCTACCTTGGGCCAATGGGTGTCCAGCTGGGCATTGCTTAAGCCGTATAATCCCGGGGCCAGTTGTTGAGGGCCATCACCATTGTGATTGCTTAAGTACCAGCACTGCTGGCGATTGCCCACCACCAGATTGAAGCCATCATAAAGGGCACCCTGTGCATGAATCTTCTCAAGGTAGTCTTGGCAGTCCAGCGCTTGGCATAAAAAATCGGCCACCAGTTGGCCACGTGAAATGGTGCCTTCATGGGGAGAGGGGATTCTGCGAACATTGGTAATGGCGGCAAAGCGGCCGTCTCGGGTGACGCCCATCCAGGTGCCGCCGGCTTGCAAATCCAGCCCAGCCAATACCTGTGGGTAATCTTCCCAAAATTGCGCACCGCGGCTTTCCCTGGCATGAAACTCATCCCGGTTGGCCACCATGGTTAGTGGGGTGTCGCTGTCTGGCGCGAATTGAAAGCATATTAAGCACATGGGGGCAGTGTACTCATGCTGGTGCGGTTAGTTAAGCCTATTGTAAGCAAAATACACACATTCGCTTGGCACACAGTGTCAGTCTCAAGGCTATCTATGACCACTGGCGACATGACCCTAAAGCCTTCATAATGCCCGCCCAATAAATGGTTATTTAGTATTTCATGACGTTATTACTTATATATTTAGCTGTGGGCGCTTTTGCCGGTTTGCTGGCGGGTCTATTTGGCATCGGTGGCGGCCTGGTTATAGTGCCTGTGTTGGTGATTACCTTCGAAGCCCTGGGCTTTCCTGTGGAAGTGCTAACCCACATGGCTGTGGGCACGTCGTTAGCTACTATCGCCTTTACCTCCCTTAGTTCGGTGCGCACCCATCATCAAAAAGGGGCTGTGGATTGGCCCTTGGCCAGCCGCATCAGCATGGGTATCTTGCTGGGGGCAGTGCTGGGAGTATTAACCGCTAATTCATTAAGCGGTGCCGGCTTGCAATTGGTCATCGGCATCTCGGCGTTAATCGTGGCGGCCCAGATGGGGCTGGGCTTAAAGCCTAAACCCACTCGCTCATTGCCAAGCAAAAGAGGCCTAGTAGTGGCAGGTTCTGGCATTGGCTGGGGTTCGGCTTTATTTGGTATTGGCAGCGGCTCCATCACCG
>NZ_QOLB01000171.1 GCF_003333265.1 Candidatus Halocynthiibacter alkanivorans | reverse complement strand
TTCCGGTACATCAATGGGTTCTATAACCCTCGACGGCGGCATTCATCGCTTGGTGGAAAAAGCCCCTTGGCCTTCGAACGAAAGGCCGCCTAACATGAGATGAGAGACCGGAACTTTTGCGCGGCAAGTCCAGGTTTTGAACACCTACGAAGATACCGCTAAAAAAGGGGGCGGGGGGCTATCAGGATAACGGCGGCGAGGTCACAACGCTGTCGCTTAGGGTTGGCTATCTCTTTTAAATAAAATCGATGCTGAATACCGGCCCGTGCCTGCAATTCGGTATAGTCTGACATGTCGCTCCATCTACGATGGGTCCTGTTTGTCTATTCCGAGCGTAGTAACCGTGGTTCAATGGCGAACCGGGGCGCGGGTATCTACTTCATGTGTGCTGAACAGTAAGAGTATGTCAAATTTTGTGAAGAAGAGGCCCCTTAGCTTAAGACAACATAGGCAGCTTGCCCAGCGCAGCGGATGACAAGCAGACTGAGATGCTGCGCGATGCACGTATGACCGGTCAAGAAGGACAGTATCGCTGCGCTGACCGTTGGCGTGAAGGTCCGGTTAGGGCCGTGGATTTTGGTTGAAGAACACCTGATGGCTTGCAAGCTGCTGTGATTTGCAGCCAAACTGTCTTGGACTTTCAGATCTATGGAGGATCAGGGAATGCAGCCTTCTGCTGACGAAATCAGTCATCCAATCAGCGCCAACCTGACGACGCAGTTAAAGGATATTCAAAAGACGCTACCACTGCGGGTTCTGTCGAAGGCGGATTGGCAGCACTGGATCACCAAAGGTTACGTCGTTGTGAGACGAGCGGTCCCGCCAGCGCAGACTAAAGCACTGGCAGATGTTCTTTGGGAGTTTGACGAAAAAGACCCGAAAGATCCTGGCACATGGTACGCACCCGAACGGCGGTCCCACGTCCGCAAAGAGCTGAACAATGCAGGCATGGTTGAAATCTATCACCATCAAGCCCTCTGGGATAACCGGCAGACTCCCCGCATCTATGATGCATTCGTCGATATCTGGGACCGCGAAGACCTGTGGGTGACCATTGACCGTGCGAACCTGAACCCGCCAAAAAAAGACGCGACATCGAAGGACGGCTTCATTCATTGGGACGTCAATACCTCAATTGTTCCCCCGCCGATCGGAGTGCAAGGCGTTCTCAGCCTCGACACGCAGGACGAAGAGACCGGCGGATTTCAGTGTGCTCCTTATCTTTTTGAGCATTTTGACAAATGGGTCGCAACGCAGCCACAAGATCGAAATCCGCTTATGCCAGATATGGCCGGGATTGAACGCGAGAACATTACGTTGGCCCCTGGCGATTTGTTGATTTTCAACTCGCTACTGGCGCATGGCGTGCGCCCAAATATCTCAAAGGACCGTGTGCGATTGGCACAATACATCTCGATGCATCCAGCGGAGCCGTCGAATTCTGAGGAAAAAGCAGAGCGCATCCGGCTCTGGCATGAAATTGAGCCTCCGATGCGCCCAGACTTCCCGGGAGATCCAAGAGATTGGGAAAAGAAATTCGTCTCACCAGCAGTGCTGACGGATTTAGGTCAAATGTTGCTGGGACTGAAGGACTGGTGACCCGTTGTCGTTTTCTGTCACGCCGAATGCACTCATACAGGCATGAAAGCGGCGATTGGCAAAAGCTCAGTCAAAGGCGGAATTGCCCGTGCTGAAGTCGTTCCTTCTTGAAAAATGCTGCATCCTCCACGATTAACTAGAATGCGAAAGCTGCACCTCAACGTCACGTTGTCTTGTTAATGCCGGTTTGGCCCGTTCATTCCCGCTGTAGAAAAGCGCGAAAAATCCCGCACAAGTACTGGGGGGCAGTCCGATCGCCGGTGGAAGCCGGGGGCACAAATAGGATATTTTGCTCGTTGAACTGTTTTAATGCGACCTTCAGCTTGATCGGTTGTTTGCTGTGACAACGTCCCACAAAGCAGAGTGGCGTTGTCACCCACACATGGGTATAAGTTTGGCCCTGCTCCCGGCTGGTTCAACTAGGCGTGGCTTCACTCTCCAATTCACTGGCCCAAGGTGGGTTGGCGCCTTCGCGCGACACTGTGACGGCAGAAACCGCGACGCCAAGCGCCAGGGCCTCAGTCGCATCAGAAGCGGAAATCTGCGCGATTTTAGATTTTTCGAGCAAGCCGAGTTTATGCAGTTTCGCCAGAACCCCGGCGTTAAACGTATCTCCTGCCCCGACTGTATCTTTCACCGTCACCTGTGGCACTGGTACGCGAACCGTCTGACCTTGCGCAATAAGCGCTGTCGGGCCCTTCGCACCCTGGGTCAGTATCGCAATTGATGGACCAATCGCTTTGAGCGCGGCGAGTTTGTCAAGAATGGGTTGATCTCCCGGGATCAGCCAGTCCAGATCTTCATCGGAGACCTTTACGATATCGGCAAGCGCGATCATGCGATTAATCCGGGCGATATAGGCTGCACGATCACTGACAAAACCCGGCCGCACATTGGGATCAATCATCGTCACTTTACGAAGGGCATATTGTTCACACAAAGCAAGATAGGTTGAGGCGGCGGGCTCTGAGCAGAGGCTGATGCCGCCAAAATACATCGCCTGTACCGACGCAGGAATATCCGGCAGATCCGCAGGTGTGATCATGCGGCCGGCGGTGTTTTCATCGTAAAACGTATACTCAGCGTGCCCATTGCTCAACTTGACAAAAGCCAGCGTCGTCGGCCGGTCTGAGCGGATCGTAAACGAGGCATCCACGTTGCTTTTGCACAGGGTCTGTTCCAGTTGAACGCCGAACAGATCGGTCGACAAACCGGATAAATACCCCGTTGGCACTCCAAGCCGCCCCAGCGCAATCGCGGTGTTAAAGATCGCCCCACCTGCCAGAGGCGACAGACACCGGGTGGCACTATTTTCAACCGGCACCATGTCAATCAAGGCTTCACCGTTACAAAGGATCATTTCAAAAGAGTCCCGTAATCCGAGACCAGCAAATGCAGTGGCGCGGTATCTTCTTCGACTTTGGCAAATCGCCTGATCGGCATTTCAAAGACGTTGTCGGTATTGTCATCATTCACGGTGGACACTTCTGCGATCAAAACGTCGGCGCCCTCACCCCAGAACGCGTGCCAGATTCCCGGCAACAAGGTCACGCTTTCGCCGGGGTCGAGTTTCAGCAAACCACCGGCGGGCAGTGTCACCATTTGTCCGTCCACCGGGACCGTCACGCTGCCGGTCCGGTCAATCGAACCGTCCGAGTTGGCGGCAAACAGTTCGAGCACCAGCTTGCCGCCGCCCTTGTTAATAATATCTTCGGCCTTGATGTTGTGCCGGTGCATGGGCGAAATCTGGTTCTGGCGCGAGATCATGATTTTTTCCGCGTAAAGCATGCCCTGGCCTGAGAGCAGGTCGGCTTGAATTCCGTTGCGGGTGGTGAACAAAAACAAGCCCAGTTCGTCAAACTTTTCCTGACCATAATCGGTGATATCCCAGCCCATCCCCCGCTCTTGCAGAATGCGGGTGTCCCTGGCCCGCATTTCCTCGACACTCCAGTGAGCGAACGGCGGCAAGATATAGCCAAACGAGCGAATGAACGCAGCGCCTTCGAGCAGGATCTCATTAATGTGGGACCGTTTCATCGAATTTTCCTTTTGTCTCATCGAATTCGCGGATCGCAATTCGGTAATGGGTTGTCCAGGGTATGCCGGCTGTCAGGTCCAGGCCAAATTCCGACGGATGGGTATGTGATGTAGCGCAAAAGTCAGCAGCGCGGTCATTGACGTCAAAAAAACTGTTGTTCGGCTCGATGCCAATGCCGCAGAACTGCGCGCCATCAACAATATTTTCCAGGCCAGGGTTGGCGACCCATATCAGGCAATGCGGCAGCGCGGCTTTATCCCATTCCATCGCAACCTGGCACTGCGCCCGCGCATAGGTCAATGTCGCCGCCCCCGTGGTATTCCACAGCTGAACCAGCTCTTCGTTCAGCGGTGACAGATCGTTGAACATGTTGTGCCGGGACCCGTCAGCAAGACGGATTTCTCCCGCAGCCGTAAGGGGCGCGTCCGGCGACAAAGCCGAACCGGCGCGGGCCAGAGAGGCTGGCAGGCTTTGGCCCGATGAAAAACCAGGGAACGAAACCTCCAAGTCACCCGGTTCCTGCGGTAAGGCGAAAACAGGGTGAAACGCGATCGGTAAGCAGCAGTCTGAGCGCGGGGTTATCGTTAGTGTGAAATCGACCGAAGTGCCCCTTTCATCCAGCGCAATCTGGCGTTCCACCGCAGCCACAACATGGTCGGCGGGATAGTCAATCCGCAGTGTGATCGCTGCGTCAGACCGGGTTACAACGCTCCAGTTGTGATCGGTGCAAAAGCCATGCGTGTGTTGGTCCAGAACGGTTTTCCCGAATGGCACACAGGCCCACTCACCACCAAGCAACTGCAGATGCACCGGGATATCTTTGCGCAGCTTCCGGCGCAAATCACCGCGCCAGTCTGCCCTGGCAAAGGGCCAGAAAAAGGATCCGTCCGATTTGGTAAACCTGAGATCAAACAGCATCGCACCAGCGGACGACACCGTTGCATGCAAATCGCCCGCCTGAAGGCGCCACTCAGCGAGTTCAGAGACCGCGGGGGATTGAGAAGCAATATGTAACATGTCTCTGCCAGCCCCTAACGAATGCGCAACTCAGTTTCGGGATCAAAAAAGACTGCCTTGGTCATGTTAAAGGCAAGGCTGCTTGTTTGACCTGCCTCGACCTCTGCGTCGGCACGTAAGCGCGCGACAGCCTCGATCCCACCCAGCCGGGCCACCGCAAAAGTGTCCGAACCGGCGGGCTCTACCACCTCGATGACGGCCGCTCTTGTTACGATCTCCGCGCCGTGTTTTTTGTCCGATCCGTCAGGGTCGGTCAAAGCTTCGGGGCGGATGCCAAACATGACGCTCTTGCCGACATAAGCCTGCAGATCCGCTATACCGTTCACTGGCAAGGTCAGGGCAGTGGCCGCGCCACTGGTGATTTCGATGGTGAACTGGCCGGCCTCTTCTGACACTTTTGCGCGCATCAGATTCATCGACGGTGAGCCCATGAATGAGGCCACAAACATATTGGCCGGGTTGTTGTATATCTCGTCCGGCGTCCCCGCCTGTTGCAGACACCCATCCTTGAGCACTGCAATTTTTGTTGCGAGCGTCAACGCCTCGATCTGATCATGGGTCACATAAACAATGGTGGTTTTCAACCGCTGGTGAAGGCGTTTGATCTCGGTGCGCATATCAACCCGCAGCTTGGCGTCAAGGTTGGACAGAGGTTCATCAAAAAGGAAAACTTGCGGATCACGCACCAGCGCCCGGCCCATCGCCACCCGCTGACGTTGCCCGCCCGACAGCTGACTTGGCTTTCGGCCCAACAGGTCTTCGATCTGCAACAGCGCGGCTACCTCATTGATGGTCGCCATGATTTCCGATTTGGGCAGCCCGCGGATTTCCATACCGAAACTGATGTTTTTGGCCACTGTCATGTTCGGATAAAGCGCATAGGACTGAAAAACCATTGCGATATCACGCTTTGACGGATGCAGGCCATCGACAGAAACGCCACCGATTTTGATGTCGCCACCCGAGATTTCCTCCAACCCGGCGATCGTATTGAGCAGGGTAGATTTACCGCAGCCTGACGGGCCGACGAGAACCAGAAATCCCCCATCCTCAATGTCCAGATCGATGCCTTTCAAAACCTTAACGGAGCCATAGGATTTCTTAAGATTCTCAATTGTTAGCGCAGCCATTTTCTTATCCTTTTACGGCACCGGCCATCAGTCCGCGTACAAAATAGCGACCCGAGACGACATAGACAAAGAGTGTGGGCAGAGCGGCCAGAATGGCGCCTGCAAAGTGGACGTTGTATTCTTTGACACCCGTCGAAGAATTCACCAGATTGTTCAGTGCCACGGTCATCGGTGTTGAATCAAAGCCGGAAAAAGAGGCGCCAAACAGAAAATCATTCCACTGGTTGGTGAACTGCCAGATCACCGTTACAACGATAATCGGTCCCGAATTCGGCAACAGAATACGGGTGAATATCTGGAAAAATGTCGCGCCGTCGATCTGGGCGGCACCAATTAGTTCGGTGGGAAAGGCCGCATAATAATTCCGGAAAAACAAAGTCGAAAATCCGATCCCATAGACGAAATGGATCAAAATCAGCCCTTTGATTGTGCCGGCAATTCCCAGCAGCCCCAGAATGCGCGCCGCTGGGATCAGCACAATCTGGAACGGTATAAAGCAGGACAGAAGCAGCAGCGCAAACACCACATTTGCCCCCCGAAACCGGCATTTTGTCAGCACGTAGCCGTTGAGCGCCCCCACGATTGTGGACAGAATTACCGCCGGGACGACGATCTTGAATGAATTGGCGAAATAGGGTTTCAAGCCGGTTGGCTCGACGCCGATCTGGGCGGCAGACCAGGCATCACGCCACGGCTGCAATGACCAGTTCTGTGGCAAGGCCATCAGATTTCCGCCACGAATTTCATCCAGTGGTTTCAAAGAGTTCACCACCATCACATAGAGGGGAAGCAAGTAGTAGATCACAAAGAAAATCAGGACCGTATAGATCAGAGCACGTGTCAGCCGATTGCCGGTGACCGCATTGTCCTGGGAAACGCCGCTCATCGGTTTTCTCCGTTTTTGGTTTCGCTGTAAACATAGGGGATGATGATCGAAAAGATCATGATCAGCATGATGATCGCCGATGACGCGCCTATGCCCATCTGATTGCGGGTGAACGTGTAGGAATACATGAATGTCGCCGGCAGTTCAGTCGCCCGCCCTGGACCGCCTCCGGTCAGGGCAATGACCAGGTCATAGGCCTTGATCGCGAGATGGGCGAGCACCACAAACGCCGACAGAAAGACCGGACGCATCAGCGGAATGATGATCCTGCGATAGATGCGAAACCCGGAGGCACCGTCGATTTGCGCAGCTTTGATGATTTCATTGTCCACTCCGCGCAGCCCGGCCAGGAACATCGCCATCACAAAGCCAGAAGACTGCCAGACGGCGGCCATGACGACGGTATAGATGGCGAAACTGCGGTTCTTGATCCAGTCAAAATGGAAGCTTTCCCAGCCCCAGGCGTGCATGGTGTTTTCAATACCAATGCCAGGATCCAGGAACCATTTCCACGCCGTGCCGGTCACAATGAATGACAGCGCCATCGGATAGAGATAAATCGGCCGGATCACCCCTTCGGCGCGTATTTTCTGGTCCAGCAGGATCGCCAGAAACAGCCCGAGCGCAGAACAGATCACGATGTATAATATACCAAAAATAGCAAGATTTTTCAGCGCCGTGTCCCAGGATCTGAGTTTGAATAATTTGGTATAGTTGGCAAATCCGACCCATTCACTCGATGGGAGCATTCGTGAATTCGTCATCGACAGATATGCGGTATACAGAATAAATCCGTAGACGAACAACAACACGAGCAGGAAACTGGGCGCGACAACAAGGCGTGGCAACCAATTTTGAAGACGATCTTTCATCACTGACTTTCCGTTGATGGTGACCGGCGGGCTGGGAGAGCCCGCCAGTCGGAACGGCCGCTGGGTTGCCGCCGCAACGACCTTTGAGCGGTGTTACCTGGCGATTTCTACTGCGTCCACAAGCTCGGCAGCAGCGGTTACGCTGTCATACTCACCGTTGAAATGGGCAGTTACAACGTCATAGATCGCGTTCTTGATCGCCGCCGGATTGGCGTGACCATGGGCCATCGATCCATAGAGACCGCCGTTCGCGTTCGCCTCGGCAAAGTCAGCCATGCCTTTTTTGCCGCAATCATCGAAATCGGTATTCGGCACATCCGTACGCGCCGGAACCGAACCTTTGACTACGTTAAAGGCAGACTGGAAGACCGGATCCATCACCGAAGCCGCCATCGCGAGCTGCGCCTCTGAGGCACCACCCTGATCAAACATGACAAACTGATCGGAGTTGAATGTGACCTTGCCCTGGGTGCCAGGGAAGCGAATACAGATAAAATCCTCCCCGGGAACCTGACCAGCTTTCAGGAATTCACCCTTTGCCCAGTCGCCCATCATCTGCATGCCTGCAGTTCCCTCAATCACCATGGCGGAGGCAAGATTCCAGTCCCGGCCGGAGAAATTGTCATCCACATAGCTGCGCAGTTTGGCCATACGCTCAAACGCTTTTACCATATCGGCCCCACCAAGCGCCGCCGGATCGAGATCGATGAACGCAGCCTGATAAAAGTCAGCGCCGATGCCCATCACTACCGCGTCGAAAATTGTCGCATCCTGCCAGGCCTGACCACCATGGGCCAGAGGGGTAATGCCATTCGCCTTCATCGCGTCCAGAACCACAATCAGTTCGTCCCAGCTTTCAGGCGCTTTGCCCCCCACAGCATCAAGTGCCGATTTGTTGATCCAGACCCAGTTGGTGGAATGCACATTTACCGGCGCTGCAATCCAGACACCGTCATATTTTGAAAACTCCTGCAACGCCTCCGGAATTACCGCGTCCCAGCCGTCACGCTCAGCCACCGCATTCAAGTTGCCAAGCTTGCCAGTTGTGCCCGCCCAGTCCTTGATGTCGAACCCAAGCATCTGCGCTGCGGTCGGCGCGTCGCCCGCCACAACACGTGCCCGCAGCACGGTCATCGCGTCGCTGCCACCACCGCCGGCGATCGGCATGTCATCCCAGCCAAAACCCTTGGTCGCCAGATCGTCCTTCAAAACGCCGACAGCTGCGGCCTCACCGCCGGATGTCCACCAGTGCAGAACCTCGACATTCTGAGCCATTGCCGAGGTTGCGAACCCCGAAACCGCAATGATGGCCGCGCTTGTTTTTAAAAAAGTTGAAATTGTCATCATGTTCCTCCCAAAGAATAATCAGCAGTGCGTATTTATAACGTTTTAAATTAGCCTCCTGTCAACAGATTCTGCAAAAATGTCGAAACAAACCGCAATATGGCTGTATACTTGGCGTAAAGTGCAGTAAAATCTCCGACAACCGAAGAGGTTTAAATCGATTTAAATCCGGGCCGTGACAGGGAGAGCAGTTTGCCACACCGAAAACCGCCGCAGCACAATGCGGGCAGGCGCCCCACGTTAAAGACCATTGCAGAGATCTCCGGATTCGCCGTCGCCACCGTGTCACGGGCACTTGCCGGTGATCCCAAAATTGCACTGGCGACACGCCAGAAAGTCGCGAGCGTCGCCGCCTCGGTCGGATATGTGCCGGATCGTGCTGCACAACGCCTGCGCACCGGCAAGACAAAAGTCATCAGTCTGATCCTTGATCAGCACCAGGAAATTCTCGGTTTCGGCAATTCGTTGGTGGTGGGACTGACCCAGGCGCTGCGCGGCACAGATTACCACCTGAACATTACTCCGCATTTTCTCGACGACGGCGGTATAGGACCGGTGGAACGCATCGTCCGCAATAAGCTGGCTGACGGCATCATTTTTTCCCGTACCCAGCCTTTCGACGAGCGCGCCAGGTTTTTGTTGGAACACAAATTTCCGTTTGTCTGCCACGGCCGCACATTTCTGTCTGAACAACACGCCTTCGTTGATTTCGACAATGAAGCGTTTGCCAAAATGGCTGTTGAGCAACTGGTCCGGAAAGGGTGCAAACACGTTTGCATCATCTTGCCGCCGGAGGAGCTCACGTTCCGCCAGCATTTAAAATATGGCTTTATGACTGCGGTTTCAGACGCGGCTGTCCGCTATCATATCCCTGAGAATATCCATCTGGACGATACCTCTGACAGTATCCGTGAATGGGCCATGCAACTGGCTGCAAATAATGACTGCCCCGATGGTTTCGTATGTCCTGGTGAAACCTCCTATCTCGCTCTCAACAGCGGTTTCAGAGATGCAGGGAATGCCGACCAAAACAGAAAGCAGTTTATCGTGAAGGCAACAACATCGCTGATGCAGCAGATTGATCCCGGTGTTGATCGCATTCGCGAGGATATTCAAATCGCCGGTGAAGCGCTTGCTACGCAATTATTGAATCAGATCACCGTTACCGGTGCGCCTGTGCAACAGAGAATATTCCAGCCGGTGGCTGAATTCTAAAATACCGGCGCACTACGCACATGCAACTCAAGGGAACCCTCGCATGACGGATCGATGATTTACGTTTTCCAGCTGATCTTTGGATCGGGCATGATCTTGTCGATTATTCTGGGATTGCTGGCCATACTGCGGGGTGACATTGCCCGCCACCAGGCCTGGATGATGCGCGGCTATGCCATTGCTCTTGGCGCGGGGACGCAAACTTTCGCCAACATGGCATGGATTCTGATCGCAGGCGAGACGGTCGAATTTCCAGATGCTCTGCTGATGGGTGCGGGCTGGGTCATCAACCTTACCGTCGTCGAATGGATCATTCGAAGGCGACCAGCCGATCCAATCAGAGAAATAACGCTACCCAATCCAATTTAGCTCCGTTGGTCGTCGATGGTATAAGGGAGTGCTGTCTGGAATTCGTTCGACGTAGGCCACTTGTACATTTCGCGTGAACATTCGGCTTCTTGAGCGTCTCGGTCTGCCCTCCGATCAAGTCGGAGGGCAGATTCTACTTTTGGCGCTGTCGGGGCTAAACAGCCGCCTTCTGTTCCAGCCATTTTAAAATCGCCTGGGTTGTTTCTTCCGGCTTTTCCTGCTGGATCCAGTGTCCGCAATCCAGACTGACCACTTCAGCATTGGGCACGTACTCTGTAAGTTTTTCAAACTTCGGGATTAAATCCTGGTCGCCGTGGATCATAAGTGTAGGCTGTTGGATGATTGGGTTCACGTCCGCCAATAAGTGCCAGTTTCGGTCAAGATTTCTGTACCAATTTATACCGCCTGTGAACCCGGATGTTTCAAAGGCAGAGACAAAAACGGCCAGTTCGCTGTCGCTCATGATGGGCTCACCAAGTGGCGTTTCCGCTCTGGCGAGGTTGATCATCGCCATACCTAGCTGAGGCGGTGCCGAGGGCACGTTCTTGCGGAACATATTGCGAAGGAACCGGGATGTATTTTCTTCGAATACTGCGTCCGCGACGCCTGGCTGTCGATTAAAGTGGACAAAATAGAAGTCACCGCCAAATATCGCTTCCATCATCTCGATCCAGGGTTTCTCTCCGCGCTCTTGGTAAGGCAAGGCCAAGTTTATCACTTTATTTACCCGGTTTGGATGCAATAAGGTCAGTCCCCAAACGACCATTGCACCCCAATCATGACCGACAAAGGTGGCATCTTCATATCCGTAGTGATCTAGAAGTGCGATGAGATCACCTGACAGGTGTTCAATGTCATAGTCTGTTACTTCGCTCGGACATGATGAGTTGCCATAACCCCGCTGGTTTGGGGCGATGACATGGTAGCCCGCTGCGGCAAGAGCAGGTATTTGATAGCGCCAGGAAAAGGCATTTTCTGGCCAGCCGTGGCAGAGCACGATTGGATTTCCTTTATTCTGTTGGCCCGCTTCGAAGACTTCCAGTTCCACACCGTTGGCTGAAATAAGTGTGGGTTTGGGAAAGTCGGTTGGATTAAGCATTAAATTTCCTTTTTGTCGTCGCGGGGTGATCTGGCGACGCCTTCTGTTTCGGAGGGCGCTCTTTCCAGTCCCAGGGGTTTGCGGATGTGCGTCGCAATTTCGAAATCTCCTTGCTGACATGCACAGCCATTGCCTAAAACCTAATGGTGCCAAATACTGGCACTATTAAATGGGTGCCTTACGAAATGAATGTTCGCCTCCGACAAGACGCCATCGTGCGCAGCCTTCGCCGCAGCGGCACTTCGACAGTCGCTGACTTAGCGGAAGAGGTTGGCGCCTCCAGGCGCACGGTCTTGCGTGACATTAGTGCATTGCGGGATGAGGGCTTTGTCATTCATTCTGAACCTGGGCGCGGGGGCGGCCTGCAACTTGATCCGCAATCGGTTCAGACCACAGCGCGGCTCTCGGTCGCCGAAGTGTTTGCGCTTCTCATCAGCGTTGCATCGATGCGTGCTGCCGGAAGTCTGCCCTTTTCAGGTCTCGCAGACGCCGGGCTTGCCAAAATTGAGAAAGCCCTGCCGTCGGACAAAGTTCGGGATTTGCGCCGATTTCTGGATTGCTTGTACGTAGGGCGGCTCTCTCCGCAGGTAGACATATCCGATTTGGGAGCGATGGACCCCGCGTTGCTGCCCGCATTCGAGACAGCTTTTCTCCAACGGCTACACCTGCGTTTTCAGTACCGTGACGCAAAAGGGGCCGTAACCAGTCGACATGTCGAACCGCAAGCCATGCTGATCTTGCCACCACTATGGTATTTGGTGGCCTGGGATCCTGCGCGCAAAGACTTCCGGCATTTTCGAATGGACCGGATCAGCGCACCAGAAAACGTCAATGGCGCAACATTTCGGCGGCGACATGTACCATTCGAGGATGACGTCCGCCCAATTCGGCATTTACCTCGCTGACTTTCTCGCATTGAGCAGCATTTGGCATTACATCTCGCGCACTTAATATATGACTGGAAATTCGGTGGCCATCTTGCCAGCTTCCACAAACCCGACATTTGCTGCGGCACAGAAAATCTGCAATTTGGGCTCAATACTGCCCTTCGCCGCGGTGGTCACGAACGGCCGCTGAGGGCCATTCGTGACAGTGATGGCAGAGGGAAGTGGTCCGATTTCTGCTCCATGCACATTTCGGCGCGAAGGGCGGATTGCGGCCCTTCGCTGCGGGATGCGCCAAGGTCAGCTGTGCAGGACAAAGTGGCGATGTTGAGCCACTCAGATTGTCCAGTTAGCGGTACAAAACAGATAGTCAAAAGTGCCGCCCGTGGAACCCTGATCATTTTGTACCAGATTGCCGAGTTCAGAATCTATTTGAGGTTGATTTTCGCAAGATATGTTGTTTGCGTATCTGAGCCGAGGAATATCATGGTGGCCAGGAGACGGTAAATCAATGAGTTACGCAATCTATGTTGGGAAAAACCAATCATCTTCTGGTCACGCGTGGCTAGCAGGATATGGTGACGAACCCTCCAGCCATTGGTTGGAAATAAACCCACGAAAACAACATCATCCGGGTAAAACGATCGCCGTTGGGGTGAGCGAATATGCAGATTTGCCGGGGATACAAACTGCGATTCCTCAGGCATCCGAAACCGCTCGAAACATTCGTGTCGAATATTCCTACTATAAAGGCGTACCGGCTCCCGTCACCAACGGCGGATTAAACGAATATGGAGTTGCTGTTCGTGACATATGGTCGACATCCCGCGACGAACTTATCGCGATGACTCCGGTCAATCAAAGTGGTCCGAACTACAGCGACCTGGCACGCATAGTAGTTGAGAGAGCCAGAACTGCACGAGAGGGGGTAGAGTTGATTGCTAAGCTAATTGCCGACTTTGGCGAAAGCACCTACGGTGGCAATTCGCACCTGATCGCTGATGCTGATGAAGCGTGGGTAATGATCCAGTTTGCAGGTGGGCAGGGATTGTGGGCGGCAGAGAGACTGGGGGCCGACAGCATTCGCGCCTCACGGCCTGGATACATCGGCATTATCCCGATTGACGAGCCAGATCACCCAGACTTTCTCTACTCCTCCAATCTGATAAGTCTCGCCAGGTCACAGGGCTGGTACGCCCAAGGAGAGTTCGATGTGAACTCAATTTTGGGCGATGGCAAAGGTCGATGGGACGGCGTTCAGTGGATCGAATCTGAGATGGCAAAGAGGGCGGCGCGGTCTGAAAAAATTGGTCTGAACGACATAATTTGGGCAATCCGAACGCCAAGTCTGACAGGGGACACTGCCGGATATGGGCAAGTGGTACCGCTATGCAATCCGACCCACAATGGACTCCGGTTCTTGTGGCACGCGCCGATAGGAGGCCTCGCGGCACCGTTTGCGCCTGTATTTATGGGCCAGAACAAAGTGCCTGAAGAATTCCAGATGCATCGTTATCTGACTACCGGCGAGTCCCATCGCTTTATGGACAATCGCAAAGAGGTTACCGGTGCCGACGATACGCTCTCAAAGGTATCACAGCGGACCGAAGCTTTTCGTTGCGCGGTCTCCGAGTGCAAGCGGCTCTTGTATCTCATGCTTCAGAATCAAGACCGATATATACCGGAAGTTGTCCAGTGTTTTGAGAATCGTGAAGCGATTGTGTCCAGGCAAACTAAGACCATGGTGAAGGCAGCCAGTGCCCTGATCGATCAAGGCGACGAGTTCGCAGCATTCTCTTTGCTTACGTATTTTAGCAACAATGAGTTGCTGTCTGGCCTTGAGTTAGTCGCCACACTGTCCGCCAGCCTAGAAGCGCTAACAAAGTTGGCGGGACAAGATGATCGCAACGCCAGCCTCAAAATGTATGATCAGATTTGGTAGATTTCCCCTTGGGGCCAGCAATGACAAAACCAACGTTGGCAACTATGGGTTCAAAACCGGACTTTCGCCGCAATGACGGTCAAGGTCCGGAATGGGCCGGTCGTGACAGTGATGGCAGAGGGGATTGGTCAGATTGCTGCGCCAGGCACATTCGGTGCGAAGGGCGGTTTGCCGACCTTCGCTGCGAGAGACACCAAGGACCGCAATGCGCAGGAAGCGGACTTTGTAAATTTTTGGCGAGTAACCGGTAGTCGTCTTTTGCCGTCTGACTGAAGCCGCGACATTTCATGCATTTCATGCCGACGTACCATTTATTTTGCAGGCAAGGCAAAAACGCCATTGCGATTGTGCAAGGCTCAACCGATGGTCTCCCCATCATGACCAAACCATTTTCTTTTCGCGATGACCCCGCCGTCCCCGATTTCCACGACCGGGCGCCGGTTGCTGTGATGGATGCCGAATGCGCCGTTTGCAGTTGGGGCGCAAGGATTATCCATCGGCTCGACCACTCGGGCACTGTGCGGATCTGCCCGATTCAAACACCCTTGGGGGCGGCCCTTCTACGGCATTACGGGCTAAGCCCGGACGACCCATCGAGCTGGCTTTTCATCGACGAGGGCGTGGCCCATGTCGACATTGAGGCTATCGTTCACGCGGGTCGGCGTTTCGGAGGCTGGGGGAGCGTCACCAGAGCCCTGTTGATCCTGCCCAAACCGCTGCGCGACTGGCTCTATCAGCGCCTTGCACGTAACCGGTACCGGCTGTTTGGTCGGGCAGACATGTGTTCTCTTCCTGACCCTGATTTTCAGCGACGGATGCTGCAGTGAAGGTTTTGGTGCTTGGTGGATACGGGGTTTTCGGTGCTCGCCTTGCGCGGCTCTTGATACGGGACGGGCACGATGTTTGCATCGCGGGACGCAATCGTGCCGCAGCGCAAAGTCTAGCGGCTGAGCTGGGCTGCAACGCGCTTCGGTTTGACCGCGCCGGGGATCTGACTGCACTGGCAGGCTTCGACGTCGTGGTCGATGCAGCTGGGCCTTTCCACAGTTATGGTGATGACCCGTACCGGCTCGCCCGTGCTGCGATTTGTACGGGTGTGCATTACTTGGATCTCTCGGATAATGCAACATTTTGCGCCGGGATTGCGGCGTTAGATGACGCGGCCCAGGCGGCCGGGCTTTGTGTCATTTCAGGGCTCTCCACGGTTCCCGCTCTCTCAAGCGCGGCAGTGCGCGCCCTGGTAGGAGATGAGATACCGCGCGTGATCGACAGCGCGATCCTGCCCGGCAATCGCAGCCCGCGTGGCCTCTCGGTGATGGCGTCGATCCTCGCTCAGGCGGGGCGGCCTATGTCAATTTGGCGCGGGCGGAAATGGTGCTGGGCAAGGGGCTGGTCGGCCCCCCGCGACTATCTCTTACCTGATGGGGTGAGCCGTCAAGGCTGGCAAATCGAAGTGCCGGACCTGCAGTTATTCCCCGCGCATTTCGGTGCTGAAACAGTTGTCTTTCGCGCCGGGCTTGAGCTTGGCGTGATGCGCTACGGGTTAGCTGCCTTTGCCTGCCTGCGCCGGGTAATGCCGTTCCCGGTTAACCTACCGGTGGTCCGGGCCTTCAAAATCGCGGCTGATTTATTGGCACCTTTTGGCGGTGGGCGCGGTGGTATGGTTGTGATGGTAGTCGTTGGACAGGAGCGGCGCTTTTGGCGACTTCTGGCCGAGGATGGTGACGGACCTTTCATTCCGGCCATTGCTGCGCGTGCCCTGTTGCGCAGGACGACCCTTCCGGCAGGGGCCCGCGTGGCACTGGAGGCCATCTCGCTTCAGGAAGCCGAAGCCGCAATGTCGGATCTGCGCGTGCGCACCGAACATGCAAGCGAGCCGCTTGATCCGATCTTCCCACGGGTGCTCGGGTCCGATTTCGCCGCTTTGCCAGCCCAAATCCGCGCGACGCACTTGACTGCCGATTGCAGCCGCTGGCAAGGGCGAGCCAAAGTGCATCGCGGAGATGGGCTGTGGAGCCGTTTTCTTGGGCGAGTATTCGGCTTTCCTGAAGCCGCTGATGAAATTCCGGTCACAGTCATCAAGACCGTCACACCCAAAGGGGAGACTTGGCTGCGTCGCTTTGGCCATCGCAGTTTCCGCTCACGTCTCGTTGCGACACCAGCGGGGATGACAGAGAGCTTCGGCCCTTTCACGTTCCTTTTGGGACTGAAGTTACATGACAACGCGTTGCACTATCCCGTTGTCACTGGAAGGTTGGGACCTGTGCCGCTACCGCGCTGGCTTTTGCCTATTTCTGAGACGCGCGAATACGTGAGCAACGACGAGTTTCGGTTCGACGTAATGCTGTTTGCTCCACTCACGAAAGGGCTTCTGGTTCATTACCAAGGGACGCTTCACGAGATGGCAAGCGATGCCCCCTTTTATGGTTCAAGTTGTTAACATCGGTCACGAGGCGCTGATCCGCATGAAGTGAATATCGATTAAACACTCCTCACCGTCAGCTTTATTGGTTTACGCCCATTCAGACAAACCACTGCAGCTCACAAAATGGTCTCATTCCGGAATAGTGCCGCAGTGTTATTTGGGTCGGCTTAGGGGTTGGGAGCGGTCATTGGACGCCAAATGCATGAATGTCAGCTAATGGGATGTACCGGCTGCTTCACCCCCTCGGGTTAAACTGTGTTTGTTTCACCCGCCAGCAGAGGAGAAGTAGCCATGAGTTCGAAGAAGAAGGAAATCAAGATTGAGGCGCTGATGTCAGTTGGTATCGATATTGGGAAGGACGTGTTCCATTTG
>NZ_QOLB01000010.1 GCF_003333265.1 Candidatus Halocynthiibacter alkanivorans | reverse complement strand
ATTTCAGAAAAGTCGAACGCTGCAATGACATAGTCTGAATTGTTAAAGATTTTAAAACGCTTCTCTAACGTTGCTTGAACTAATGGTGATTTTTCAGAGCGGATTAAGGTCGAGGTTGATGTCAAAACAATAGGTGCAAGTCCTTCAATGCAAACCGCGACCGTTAATGGCAGGTCTATCGCGCCAGAAAACTTAATAATCAGGTTTTGTTTGGCAATGCTAAGGTACTTTATTTTGTCTTCAAGTGTTGCGCCAAGTGCTTGTTTATCAGTGTAAAGCTCTTGTGTTACGTCATGAATCTGCACTGCAGAAATCGCATTGCTACTGCGCACTGCATGAATCACACTGTGATCACGAGGGTTGTCGATAAACATGTCTTTTCGTAACTTGCCGGTCAAGAAAGAATTGGTAAAATCACGATTGAAGACTTTATGTAGATTAGAATCATCGTCGTGTAATTTACCGGTTTCGACAAACTTATTGATATTCTGACGCCAGCTATCAACCACCGTATAAACGTAGTGCGCGCCTTTAATACGGCCCTCGATTTTTAAAGAATCAACACCTGCTTCGACCAACTGCGGCAAGTCAAAATAGGCTGAGTTATCTTTTAAGTTAAGCGGAAACTTATTGCCTGTTTTACCCGGCACATATTCATCTCGACAAGCTTGGCTGCAACGACCACGGTTGCCTGAATTGCCCACGCTGACTGAGCTGGAGTAACATTGACCTGAGAAGGCAATGCACAGAGAGCCATGTACAAACACTTCAGTGAGTAATTGGTTGTCGTGGGCGAGGGCCGTTAACGATTTGATCTCTGGCAGATTCAACTCTCGAGATAAATTAATACGAGACGCTCCTGCCTGCTTTAGGAATAAAACTTGTCCAGGGTTGTGTGTGGTTAACTGGGTAGAGGCGTGGATATCTAGACTTGGGAAGTATTTCTTAACTAAGTTAAACAAAGCCAAATCTTGCACAATAATGCCGTCGATGGTGGTATTCACTAACTTGTTGAGCAACTTAAACAATCCCGCCATTTCTTGCTCGAGAATCACCACGTTAATGGTGAGGAATATTTCACAATTGTATTTATGAGCAAGGCGCAACACACCTGTCAGTTCATCAAAAGATAGATTGGAGGCTCTATTGCGGGCATTGAACGTATCTAAGCCGCAATATACCGCATTGGCGCCAGAGACAATGGCTGCTTTAATTGCTTCAACGTCGCCACCGGGGGCTAATAATTCGATCTTTTGTGTTGCTGTGCTCATAAACGGGTGACACCTAATTCTTGATTAAACGGTAGAGTATTATTGGGCGAGGATTTTAGCTTGAAGTGCGGGGCATTGCCATCTATCTATGGGCATATCGGTGTTATTAGTGACTAGATAAGTTTATATGTGTAGCCGCTAAAGTAACGCCGTTCAGGATGGGAGACTGTAGAGCTGATTGTCTAGCCTTCCAATCTTGGGCGATAAGTTGTTGGCGTTGATTTGAGATGCAGGCTCAGTCTCGCACTAACCGCAGCGCCAATGGAAATTGATTAGAGTGGCCATCAACCATCACTTCCCAGAAGTCGATGAAATAAAACATTGTCGGTATGCCTGCTACCTCGCTAATACTCCAGTAAGGTGCACCTTCGCCCATATCCTTAACACCTGGGAAAACCTCGGCGTTGATTGAAGGTTCGGTACAGCTAAGTTCAAGGAGACTAGAAAGCTCTTCTATGTTGGGAATGCGCCAACCATCGGCGAGCGTTGCGGCCATTTGTTTAGCGTCACTTAGACTCATATATTCTATCTCTCCGCTACAACTGTTATCACTGGACCAAGTTGTGCCAACACTACAACGCTGCCAAGTTAGATGGGTCTTGTTGTCTTGAACGATACCTTGTGCAACTTTAAAACGTGACTGGAATTGATGTTGTGCATCAAAGTCGCGGCATTGGGCAAACGCATAATTACCTAAAAACATGACTGAAAAGGCGAAGCTAATAATACTGGTTTTCATGGGGAAATACCTAAGAGGATTAACAGTGAATAATGTAGAGCTAGCCTGGTTCAAAGTTGGCTAAAAGTGAGCCAAGTTCTGTAAAGGCTTGATTAGCAGAATTATATTTATTGATGCTAGTGGCGCTGAAAACTTTTTGCCAATGGAATAAAGGAGTACCGGGGTGCTCATCACTGCTAATAAATTCATAGAGCACGTAATCGAAAAATTGATCATCATAGGCATTGATGATGCTTTTATCTGCAGTGCTAAAATAGATCTTATCTTTATAGCGAACTAAGCTGAAGCCGCTAACTGTCACAGTACTTCCCGATAAAGACAAACTAAAATAGGGGAATTCGTCGTCCACGATGCTGGGCATAATGCTATACCCGCCCTCGGGTTTGTGCACATAAAAGGTGATTGTTTGGCTAAGGTGAGATTTATTGTTGTCGTATTGGGCAAGCAATGCATAATCGATTAAACCGTCATCATTTAAATCTACATTATTAACGCCTTGGTTTAATTCAATAAGATTAAAGGCGTTTGCATTAAATGAAAA
>NZ_QOLB01000050.1 GCF_003333265.1 Candidatus Halocynthiibacter alkanivorans | reverse complement strand
CATGTGGGCCAGACATCAGGTCGTCGTTCTGGTGTTGTTGAACCCACTTGTTCAGGGTCGAAACGCCACCCCCCAAATCCGACGCAATCCGGGGTCGCGTCAGGCCGCTGGTCGTTGCAATGCGAACCGCGTCACGCTGGAATTCTTCGCTGTATCTTGGTGCCATTTCTTGTCTCCTTCATTGCGAATATCGCTCGAAAGAGACCGGAACTAAATCGGGACAAGACCAAACTCATTCCTAAGTCTGGTCGGTTTCATAACTTAATAGCCTTGGATATGAATGGTTCCAAGTTGTGGGAAGCTGAGCTTCCTACAACTTCGACAGGGGACTGTTACATTGAAATCTCGTCAAAAAAACCTTTGCAGGCAATCTCATTTAAGTCTTATGTAAGTGAAATTGATATTGGTACTGGAATGATAATCTCTAAGAACTTTACAAAATAGAATATTACAATTGGACCAAAGTCTATTTACAATTATTCCGACGGTTATCCCCTCTATTTTGATGCGTCCAGCCGTAGAGTTCACGTTCAATATTGTTAACCCCTCGAATGCGCACCCGGACCCACCGGACTAATTGTGACCTGATCGGTTTCCGTGGTCGGCTGGATCTTTACGCCCGCACCGCTCGCGTGGCCGAGCAGCTGGCCGCCATCAAAGGCAAGTTCATCATGTCGATCAATGACACGCCCGAGATCCGCGAAGCGTTCGCCGCGTTCATTCTCGATGAGGTCCGGTCGCCCTATACCTTTGGCCGGCAGGCGTCTGAGCAAAAAGCGCGCGAGCTGATCATATCGAACGCGGACGCGCCGGCGGGGCTGCTGTGACCCAGCCTAAGAATAAGGAAAGCCCCGGTTTAATCGCCGGGGCTGTTTGCGTTATAGGTGCGCCAATTCAAGGCTAAATTCGGCAAGTAGTTTTTCAGCCGTTTGCAGGCTCTTCAACTACCCTTTCACCGCATCCACGCCGGGCAACGAGTCCGGATGCAAGGCGTAGTCTCCCTTGGTTTCAATGCGGAGCCAATCCTCCATTTGATTGGATCGCCGGCCAAAGCCTAACTCCGGAACCAGAATTCTGATGTGGATCGGGTAAGACTGTTCTGCCTTGGTTTTTGCGGGGCTTCGGCTACGTGTTCTCATTGTCATGGTGAGAACATAGGCGGAACATCGCAAGGGTCAAACCAGTTGCGGTTTATTTCAGGCAGCTGTGGGCGGCGCGGAAAAGGCCATTGCCATTGCAGCCAGCGATTTGGTGGCGGAGGCGCTTAGATAGTGGGGCAATGCCGCGTGTGAGAGCTTCCGCATATCAGCCGATATTCAATCAGACCGCAGCGAAGGTCCGCTCCGAGCACTTACCTCGGAATGGCGAGCATTTGAACGTGGTGGGTTGCTCAATTTGCTTAGTCTGAATAGCTTCAAGAAAATCTGGGAGTGCGTCCATTGGCACATAAGAACAAAGTCATGCGGTCGATAAATTTAGATGGTGAATACATCTGTGTTGATATTTTTCTGCGCCCTGACGGGACTTACGGATTTGACGAATTTCGCCGTGATCCAGAGGATTCAAGAGGCTGGTATAGTATAGGTCACTTTGGTGATCAGGTTTTCGCCGATGCTGACGCAGCACTTATTAAAGCGAAAGACGCGGTTCATTGGCTTTCTGACCAGCTGTAGCTTTGTCCGCTCAGCTGACCTTAATTGATGACGCGGCGAACGACCGCTCAACAGTTGTAGGGGGCAGGCAGGGTCACTGTGATCGGAATGAAGAATACGGAATGCCCCGGTTTAATCGCCGGGGCTTCTGTTTCTGAGAGTAGCCAGCGACGGGCTTCCGACCGTGTGCCGGCATGCGTTTGGATCGCAGCGAACTGGCGCTCTGCGGCCGTAGTGATCATTGCTGCTGTCGCAGAAACTAGTCGGTATGGGGAGCAAGCTCTCATTCCCTGCGCCCCCCATGCGGATCATCGGTGCGGACTTAAAAGACGGGCTGTTAAGGCTTTGATTTCTGGTGCAAAGCAATCGGGCGCGCTGGTCTCGGTGTGATTTCTCTATGAACCTGATGCGAATTTTCACGGATTTGAGATTATTTTCCTCAGTTAAGCATCGATTAACCTTAGGCAATCTTTCAAAACCAGTTGCCACATTATCGCCCAACTTTTCACTCACTTTAGAAAGTGTACAGCCAATTCTGGGGAAAGGCTCTGCAAGTGAAACCATATATCAAACATCATCTGGGTGCATTTTTTCGGAATCGGGAAGGGAATGGCAGCGTCGAATTTGTCATTCTTTTGCCGGCGTTTATTCTGCTGTTAAGCCTCGTGACCGACGTCGCGCTGATCTTTCACGGGCAAGCGCGGACATTGCGTATTCTTCAGGATGCGAACCGGGGGTTTTCGATCGGCTGGCTCACAACCGAGGCGGAGACCACAGACTACATTCAGGCCGCTCTTGCGAACATATCGCCTGGCGCAATCGTGACTACATCGGTTGATGCCGGTGTCATCAAATCCAGCGCGACGATTCCGGCTTCGGATCTTGATGCCCTGGGGTTTTTGACAGCATTGGCCGACGCCTCCTTTACGGTGCGCTCTGAGCATGTTGTGGAGTATTGATATGAGCCGTATTCTGTTCAGGTCCAATCTACCCGGCTTCAGAGGTTTCGCTCAGAGTGAGACCGGCAGTATCACCGTATTAGGGGTTTTCATATTTTTGGTAACCGCAATGTTGGGCGCAGCAGCGGTCGATTATTCATACCTCATCGCGGCAAGAACACAACTGCAGGTCGCCGCGGACCTGGCCGCACATGGTACACTCTACTACCGCGAAAAATACAACGCGGATGAAGCAAAGCAAAAGGCCATGGAATCGGTGGCATACGGCATGCCGGAGAGCCGGTTTGGCGAAATCCTGTCAGCGGAAAATATCAGTTTCGGGACCTGGGATTACGAAACCCGGATATTCACCAATGACCCAAATTCTCTCTCTGCGGTAATGGTAACGACCAGCCGCCTTGGCGATAAACTGAACAGCGTCGAGAGTCTTTTGTTCAAACTGATCGGGATCGACGACTTTGATGTGAGTACCACCGCGGTGTTTACGACATTCCGCCCGGCCTGTTTTCGCGAGGGGTTCGTTGCCGATGGCGTTGTCGATCTGCAAAGCAACAATAACTACTCGAAGGGGTTTTGCATCCATTCCAACAGCTATGTGTCGCTGAATCTTAACAACACATACGAACCGGGAACAATTGTTTCCATGCCCGACCAAACCCAGATCGATCTGCCAAACTCCGGATTCGACAAAAATGCGGGGCTGGAAGAAGCGTTGCGGTCGACAGCCTACAGAATGCGGGTTGTAAATCGGATCAATGATATTATTGCCGGGCTTGCAGCACGTGACCCGCAGTATATGCCCGGTTACATCACCAACGGCGCCACTGTCTATCTGAGTGGCTCGGACTTGGACGAAACCGATTTCATCCCGGGACGAGTTCACATTCTCAGCTGTATGTCTGACAAAACAACAATATCGGCTGCAACCACGATAAGTGAAATTGTACTGGTCGCGGACTGTGAAATTAAATTTGCTCAGGGAACCGTGCTGGAAGATGTGGTGATGGCTACGACAAGCACAAGTGTCAGGTCTTTCAACTCGCCTTCATCGTTTCAGGTTGGCAAGGATGACGGTTGTCTGGCGGGTGGCGGTGCCCAGTTGGTGACCACAGGCGGGATGAATTTCACGGCTGACCTGCGCCTGTTTGGCGGTCAACTTATTGCGAAAAAGGCCATCAGCTTTTCCGCCAATGCCGATGGTATTGAAGGCGCGTCGATAATTTCAGGAGAAACCATCGACGGGACGTCCAACATGAATATGGGCTTTTGTAACGGCAGCGGGATGGAAAATAACTTCGAGTCTGATTATTTTCGGTTGGCCCAGTAAGTCTTTATTTTTGTTGGAAATGTGAAAAAACACTGTCACGCGCTGTCACTTTCACCCTGAACTCTTGCTGTGTGAAGTGCTCCCGGTAATTTTGGACAGACAAGGTTGATTTTCTGTCTGACTTCAGATTGATCAGCGCCCCGGCACGGTCGTTCGCTGCAATCTGGACGAATGTTGGCACGGGTCTGGAAGCACCAGCTGGACTGATCTTTTTGAAAGCCCGGTTTGTCCACGCAATTGAGCTTCAAGGACTGCAGCGAGTGACCGCTTACCTATAGCGGTAGGCAAGCTGGATCGCTCTGATCAGAACCAAGATAGCGGAATGCCCCGGTTTAATCGCCGG
Source organism: Candidatus Halocynthiibacter alkanivorans (assembly GCF_003333265.1). Classification (GTDB taxonomy): domain Bacteria; phylum Pseudomonadota; class Alphaproteobacteria; order Rhodobacterales; family Rhodobacteraceae; genus Halocyntiibacter_A; species Halocyntiibacter_A alkanivorans. The sequence goes on along the minus strand of NZ_QOLB01000050.1, from coordinate 13,001 downwards.
GGCTTTTTGCTTTTCAGCACCACACATGTTCGCTATCTGTTCTCGCCGACTACAAGATCCACATAGTCTGCCGCTGCGGCTACTACGCGACCGTTCCGCTGGGTGATATCCTTGGTGTGGGCCGCATCTAGGACGTGAGGCGGGAACAGATCCTGGCCCGCGTCAGGTGCATGGTCTGCAGGCGGCGCGGGGCGTTTGATTTCCGGCAGATATAGGCCACACCGCCGCCGCCGCCTAGCGCGAATGGGTAGGGGGGGGTGCAAATCCAAGTATCAGTATGATACTAAATTCAAGTGCGTTAACGTAAGGAATGTAAAAGTTGATGCTGAGATGTGAATCGCTCTGGCCTCAGATATTCAACCTTTTATTTCAGCAAGCGCGGCACGCCCAAGTGCCGCGCTTTTTGAAAGCTTCAGGGCGGGTCCAAAAACAGGGTGCCGTCCATCATGCCGCTAGCTCCACTCCCGCTTGTAGCCGACCGAGCCAAGCCCGAATTTGCAAGGTGAACCAAAGGGCGGCCTTACAAAAGCTGTGCCGAGGCTTCTCTATACCGAAACGGACGGCTGACAGGAATGGTCAGGGATCGGTTAAGACAGTTTGCCGCCTTTGACGCAAACCATAATTCTCGACGACGCTGTTTCTATCGTAGTAACGAGTTGGAGCATTAACATGACCGGAAATTTTTCCTTTGAGTGCACTGTATGCGGGCACAGTATCGTCATCGACGAAAGAAAACCTACCGAGCGCGATGCCGTCCTTTCCTGCAGTGGATGTGGGCATGAACTCGGTGAGTTTTCCACGATCAGAGATGCCTTATTGACAGCAGACCGGGCCGAATTCGATGAAACCCTTTCCATGGTTCTTGGCAAGAAGCCCATCTGGGAGTGATTGGCCTCATTTCACTGGTGCACGCTATATTTTGGCCGGATCCCGCAAATAGCAGGACCTGTCGGCAACTGGTCCTGCCAGTGATTTTTGCAAGGTTTTTGGGTTCGCGCCGTTCTGAAGCCTGTTGAGGCACGTCCGGATCTTCCTGGCGATGTGACAGGATCGTTGCGACAACGGGCCGCGCAGCACAATCGCGTTTTTGCGGAGCGCAGCGTTGCGACAAACCGAGCCCACAACAGCCTGACCTATTATCCAGCCCTTGATGTGGTTAGTTCCGTCAATTTGGGGTTCAAATTTCGATCTGTCCGCGAAACGTCCGCATTTCATGCCTTTTTGGGGGTATCCAAGTGGGCCGAAACAGGGAACAAACAGGGGAATTGGCGCGAACATACCCCCCAGAACCGCCCTCCGAAGGCAGAGGCCATTTTGTCGCGTTTTCAGAGTGCCGATGAGGGGCAAAATTGCTGCAAAACCGAGGCAATTTCACAACATCCACGCGCTGAGCGCGTTTCGACATTCGTGCTTTGTTCAGCATATGTCCGCTGGTTCGTATCAATGTAAGTGATTGTTTTTCGGGGGTTTGTTGTCGGATTTGCAATCCGCTGTGTCACCACTCCGCCAACTCGCCAAAATGTAAGCCGGTATCTATAACAAGCTTTCTGCCTCCGCAAGGCGAATTTGCCGCGAATGTCGATGTTGCTGTGCCGCGGAATATGTGGCAAAAACAGGCATGAAATTATGAACGAAAGAGACTAGTCCATGTCTGACTACGCCCAACGCCGGACCGTGATGGTCGACACTCAGGTTCGCCCGTCGGACGTCACAAAATTCCCGATTATCGAAGCAATGCTTTCTGTGCCGCGCGAAATCTTTGTGCCAACGGAAAAACGTGAAGCTGCTTATATTGGCGAAAATGTTGATCTCGGCGGCAATCGCGTGGTTCTTGAACCGCGCACCCTGGCCAAAATGCTGGATGCGCTGAATATTCAGAAGAACGAAATGGTGCTCGATCTGGGCTGTGGGCTGGGCTATTCGGCTGCCGTTATTGCCCGGATGGCCGAAGCGGTTGTGGCGGTGGAAGAGGACAACCTGGCGGCGGACGCGCAGGTGGCTCTGAGCGAAATTGGCGCCGATAACGTGATTCTTGAAACGGGCGCCATCAGCGCCGGTGCGCCTCAGCACGGCCCGTATGATGTTATTACGATACAGGGTGCGGTTGAAAACCTGCCCGACGGTATTATCTCCCAGCTGAAAGAGGGCGGCCGTATCGGTTGTCTGATGGCTGAAGGCAATCTGGGTATTGTCCGTATCGGGTACAAAATAAATGATGTGATGAACTGGCGTTTCGCATTTAACGCTGGCGCGCCTGTTTTACCAGGATTTGAGGCAGACCGTGAATTTGTGCTATAAGTAATATGTCTGCCCGTCTCCGGCCGGGCAGACAATGCCAAATAAAAACACGTATTACAGGGGCAGTCTTGATGAGAAATTCGCTGAAGCGGCAATTGTTTGCCGGTACTGTCGCAGTATTATCTGCGGCAATGGCCACTGCAGTCAGCGCAGAGACGCTGCGTGAGGCTCTGGTGTCCGCCTATAAAAACTCGGGCATTCTGCAACAACAGCGCGCAGTATTGCGCGCCGCTGACGAAGATGTCGCTGCCGCTGTCTCCACTTTGCGCCCGGTGCTGAACTACGCCGCCAACATTCAGTATTCGTCGATCTCTGACAGTACCACCAACAGCCTGCGTCTGTCTGCCGGGTGGGATTTATTCACTTTCGGCAACCGCAAGCTCGACATCGCGCTGCAGAAAGAATTGGTGTTGTCCGCGCGTGATCAGCTCGTCTCGGTTGAGCAATCTGTCCTCAGCCGCGCCGTCAACGCCTTTATGAATGTGCGCGATGCAATCGCTGTAGTAAACTTGCGTGACAGCAATGTGCGCCTGATCTCCCAGGAATTACGTGCGGCCAATGACCGGTTTGAAGTGGGGGAAGTCACCCGCACTGATGTGTCTCTGGCCGAAGCACGGCTTGCGGCGGCCCGGGCGAACTTTGCCACCGCTCAGGGGGATCTTGCGGTCGCGCGCGAAGAATACCGTGCTGCGATCGGGCATCTGCCAAAGGCGCTTTCACCGCCACCACAAGTGCCATCTGTGCCAAAATCAGCCGGTGCGGCGCGCGATATTGCCCGCGATACCCATCCGGATCTGAAGGCGGCGCAGCGGGCTGTCACGGTTCGGGAACTGGCGCTGACACGGGCGAAGGGGGCGATGAAGCCGACGCTTAGCCTTGATGTCGCGCGCACGTTTTCCGACAGCAGCAGCTCGGATGGTGCCAATGCGGGGCTGACCCTGTCCGGTCCGATTTATTCGGGCGGCGCGATTGCTTCTTCGGTGCGCAAGGCCGTTGCTGAGCGGGACTCCGCTCGTTACGCGCTGATCGTTGCCGGCCAGAACATTGATCAGGCGGTGGCCAATGCCTGGGTGCAGCGCACTGTGGCGCTTGCCAACCTGACCGCGACACAACGCCAGGTCCGGGCCAGCCGCGTCGCATTTCAGGGCGTTCAGGAAGAAGCATCGCTTGGCGCCCGCACCACGCTTGACGTGCTTGATGCAGAGCAGGAACTGCTGGATGCTCAGGTAAGTGCTATTTCTGCCGCCACCGGCCGCTATCTGGCGTCTTATGAATTGTTGGCGACGATGGGGCTGTTGACCGCAGATTATCTGAAGCTTGGCATCGCCACTTATGATCCTGCCGCGTATTACAACACGGTCAGCAAAGCGCCGCTGACCCTGGTCAGCCCCGAAGGGGAGAAGTTGGACCGGGTGTTGAAAAGCCTGGGCAAGTTCTGATAATTTTCTCTATCTGTTGTGTGAATCCCGCCATGGGGCTACCATGGCTGGAGGAGCGCGAGGGGAATCCTAATGTCTGATCCTATGACGAATGCAGTATCCGAAGATGTTTTGTCTTCAATCCGCCGGCTGGTGTCAGGGGAAAGTGCCGCGCCTGTGGTGGAAAAAACAGATCCGGTTCAGCGCGTCGACGAGCCCGCAAAACTTGTTTTGACTCCGGCTTTTCGGGTGCTTGATGAGATCCGCCCGTCTGAAGAGACTGTTCCCGAAGCCGAAGCCGAAGCCGAAGCCGAAGCCGAAGCCGAAGCCGAAGCCGAAGCCGAAGCCGAAGCCGAAGCCGAAGCCGAAGCCGAAGCCGAAGCCAAAGCTGAAGTGGTTGCACCTTTGGTGCTGGAGGCGGTGGAGACCAGTGTGAAGTCTCCCCCCCTGCAGCAAAGCGACTTTGCCAGTCAGGAAGTGATGCAGTCCGAAGACGATGTTGCCGCGTCGTCTACGGTGCATATGGTTGAAGGAGTTTGGCCAAGCCCGGCTGACCTGGCGCAACTCGACCGTTTTGAAACAACTGATACAAGTCCTGTCAGTGAAGCGTCTGAAGTTTCAGACCCTGCCGGACATTCCGCTAGCGACGATGCTCCTGGCGACGTTGATGCCGGTGCCAGCACTGAGACCCCTGATATAGCGGACACAGAAACACTCGCGCGGGTTGAGACAGCTGAATTCAGCAGCAGCCGCATCCGGGACCGGCTGGCCGGTCTGGTCGCCGCTGTCGGCGCGCAGGATCAGGAATGGGACGCAGATGCTGAAGATGACGCGTCTTTCCCGTCGCCGGAGGCCCTGATCAAAGATTATGAAAGCGAAAAGCAGGATCAGGCGCCGCTGTCTTCTGCCGAGCAAGTGGTGCATCGCCACGACGAACCGGAAACTGTTGAGACTGATGCCGTTAACACGGACGCGGTCGCAGTGGAGGGTCTGGAGTTGATGGACGAAGAAATGCTGGATGAAGAGGCGTTGCGTGAAATGATTTCCGACGTGGTGCGGGAAGAGTTGCGCGGCGCGTTGGGGGAAAAGATCACCCGCAACGTACGGCGCATGGTGCGCCGTGAAGTGCAGCGCGCCATGTCACTTCGCGAGTTCGACTAACCGTCTTAACCGGCAATTTCCCCTGACAATTCAAGTAATGCGTCGAGATCCATATGGGTCTCGATATGGTCGGCGAGCGCGTCCAGCGTGCTGTCAACGGTGCTTTCATAGCCCACGTTGCCCGCAGCCTTGCCCAGGAAGGCAGAGCGGAACGCATCCGAGGCAAACAACCCGTGCACGTAACAGCCCATGATCCGCAGGTTTTCTGAGGCCGCTCCCTCGGTGCGCTCAGCGATGTGCAGCCAGGCGCGGGTGCAGTCAGGCCCTTCGGTGCGGCCGATGTGGATTTCATATCCCAGCACCTCGTCGCCGGTGGCCGTGTAGGTGGCGCGGACCTCTGACAGCTGTTTGTGCGGCGTCATATGCGTGGTGACGTTGAGGTGGCCAAGCCCGGCGACACGGCCCGGAGGGCCTTCTATACCCGCGTCATCAATGATTTCACGGCCCAGCATCTGATACCCACCGCAAATGCCCAGAACCCGGCCGCCACGGCGGATATGGGCCTGCAGATCAATGTCCCAACCCTGAGCGCGGAAGTAAGTAAGGTCGGCGATGGTGGACTTGGAGCCGGGGATCAGCACCAGGTCCGCGTCTCCGGGCAGGGCCTGGCCCGCCTCCACAATCTGCACCGTGACACCGGGCTCATTTGACAGCGGGTCCAGGTCGTCAAAATTGGCGATACGTGACAGTTTTGGCACCACGATTTTGAAGTCACCGCCTTCGGAGGAGGAAATATCCATCACGTCTTCAGCCGGCAGGCGCCAGGCATCAGCAAACCAGGGCAGCACCCCGAGAGAGCGCCAGCCAGTGCGGTTGACGATCTCGTCCAGACCCTGGTCAAAAAGGCTGACATCACCACGGAACTTATTGACAGTAAAGGCTTTGATCAGCCCGCGGTCATTGTCAGGCAACACGGCATGCGTGCCGACAAGTTGCGCGATGACGCCGCCCCGGTCGATGTCGCCGACCAGAACAACCGGAACGTTTGCCGCCTCTGCGAAGCCCATATTTGCGATGTCACCGGCGCGCAGATTGATCTCTGCCGGGCTGCCGGCGCCTTCTATCACGATCAAGTCGACGCTCGCGGCCAGGCGATAAAAGCTTTCCAGCACATGCGGCATCAAGGTGGATTTTTGCTTGCCGTAATCCCGTGCTTTCATGGTGGCAAAACGTTTGCCCTGGACCACGACCTGCGCGCCGACGTCAGATTCCGGTTTGAGAAGCACCGGGTTCATATCGGTGTGGGGGGCAAGGTAACAGGCGCGGGCCTGGAGGGCCTGTGCGCGGCCGATTTCACCGCCGTCCGAGGTCACTGCGGCGTTGTTGGACATGTTCTGCGGTTTGAACGGCGCGACCTTCAGGCCCCGGCGGGTCAGGGCGCGGGCAATGCCGGCAACGATCATGGATTTTCCCACGTTCGAGCCTGCGCCCTGGATCATGATGGCCTTGGTCATTGGTATTCTCCCGTCCCGGCCTGTCGGGAATACTGTGAACGGTGAAGATGTAAAGCCTGCTCTGAGCGCGGTCACATATTTGTTGCGGCAGCCGCTTTGAAATACGCGGTTTGTCTGGCGGATGTTCTGGGATCAATAGTCTGGTAAGGGATTGAAATATACGAGTTTAAATAGAAGATGAGCGCCAGTGGGCAGCGGCAAAATACCTTGCTCGCTGTAAGTTCCTGCGCCAGAAAAAAGAAAAACGCGCCACAAGAGGGCGCGTTTTTCTTTGATCGATACAGCCACTACGTACAGCGGATGTAAGGTGTGTTAAGCGGCTTCGAGTTGGGCGTTGCGGCGTTCGCTTTCTTCGCGCGACAATGCAACCGAAGTCCGTACCCCTTTGGAAACAAAATCCATCAGGCCCGAGACAACACGTTCGCTGGGGTCGATCCCGGCGCAGGACAGCACTTCACGACCATCGCGTGAGCGGGCCCAGCGGGCCACCTGTTCGGAACCGTTGCCATATTTTTTGTCATCAGCAATTGCATCATCAAGCGCGGCTAACACTACGGCCGCAAAGAGTTTCTTTGCGCGCATACCTTGCTCGTAGTTGAATGCAGTGCTGTCAATGAAATCGGCCATGCGTGTTCCTTGTCGTTATTTGGTCTTGTCTTTCTGTCGAGACATGCCTTATGGCAGAAGTGTGTTGATTCGGATACGACAATTTTGCATAGCTGCCATGTCGTCACCGCATACCTCTTGCCCGGCTTGTCACTGTTCCTCCTGAAGGATATAGGTGCAGATATTCCTAATTCAACTGAACGGATTGGTCCTCTCCATGCCCAAAATCAACGGTAACGAAATCCGCCCCGGAAATATACTTGAGCACGACGGCGGCCTCTGGTCCGCTGTGAAAGTGGATCACGTAAAACCCGGCAAAGGCGGCGCCTTTGCCCAGGTCGAACTGCGCAATCTGCGCAATGGTTCCAAGCTGAACGAACGGTTCCGCTCTGCCGATAAAGTCGAGCGGGTGCGGCTGGAACAGAAGGACCAGCAATTCCTCTATGAGAGTGACGGCATGTTGGTGTTCATGGATATGGAAACCTACGATCAGATTGAAATTGCTGCAGAAATTCTGGGTGATCGTCGCCCGTTCCTGCAGGATGGTATGACCGTTGTTGTCGAGTATTTTGACGAAGAAGCGCTGTCGGCACGGGTGCCGCAGAAGGTCACCTGTCAGATCGCAGAGACCGAGCCTGTCGTCAAAGGCCAGACCGCGGCTAAAAGCTTTAAGCCGGCAACCCTGGACAATGGTATCAAGATTATGGTGCCGCCGTTTGTGGGCGTCGAAGAGCATGTGGTGGTGAACACCGAAACCATGGAATATTCTGAGCGCGCCTGAGGCGACACTGCATTGTGATCAAACCGCTCCGGATCCACATCCGGGGCGGTTTTTTTATGGGCGCGGCGCAGACAGGCAGGGTTTGGCCGGGGCTGCGCCCGGGGGCGCAGGATCATGCCAGGGGGTGCGAACTTATATACAATTTGCACAATCCTGGTCCTGACCTGTGCAAAAGCGGCAACATCTGCGAACAATCGCCGCTGCGGGCGCCGGCCCTGATCCGGGTTCAGCGTGCGTCAGACCCGAAAACAACCGATTGATTGCGGCCCCGGGCTTTGGCCCGGTACATGGCCCGGTCGGCATGGTCGAGCAGTTCGGGCAGTGTGATGCCCGCGTGGTTGGAGGCGATACCCAGGCTGGCGGTGATGCTGACCGGCCCGTCTTCATGGGCCAGTCTGGTGCCCGCCACTGCGCGGCGCAGCGCGTCTGCCAGTGGCAGGGTTTGCTCTGCGCTCAGCCCCGGCAGCAGGACGACAAATTCTTCGCCACCCAAACGGCCGACCGGCCCGAGCGCCCCAAAATGCTTGCAGCACAATTCAGCCACCGATTTAAGCACCTGGTCTCCGGTCTGGTGGCCCTGGTGATCATTGACCGATTTGAAATGATCCAGATCGAGAAAAATAAGCGACAGCGGCTGATTCTGTCTTGCGGCTTCGTCCAGCAGCAATTGCGCCTCGCGCTGCCAGGCTTCGCGGCCGAGACAGCCGGTCAGGAAATCGGTGTCGGCCCGACGGTTCAGCGCCTCCATTGCTTTTGAGCGGCTGAATTCCTGCGACACCCAGGCGGCAATCAGTTTGATCAGATCCAGGTCCACCGGGCCAAAGGGCGGGCGCGCCTCGGGGCCGGAAAATCGCAGGGTGCCAAAAACCGAGCCATCCACGATCAGCGGCACACCGATATAGCTGCGGGTGCCATGGATGGCAAACCCCGGGTGGGCGCTGTAGCCCTGGTTTTCCGAGTCATGGATCAGCAGGGGCTCGCCGGCCTGCAAAGTGTCCAGGCAGAATGTGTTGCTGAACTCCAGACGGGTGCCGGTGAAGATCTCTTGTGGCACCGCATGCACCACAGTGTAGCTGCCCTCTTCGATCCAGCTGATCCAGGCATTTGGCAGATTGTAATGCACGCTGCCCAGCGTCAGAAACTGGCGTATTTTATCCGTCGCACTGATGCCGGGGTCGGAAGAGAGCTGGTAGAGAACACGGACCACCGCTTCAAAATCGCGTGCGGTGCTGAGATCCTTGATCTGAGCCATGAAGCCGAGCACTTTGCCCTGGCTGTCGCGCAGAATACCGCCGGTGACTTCAGCGTTGAAGGATTCACCGCTGAAGCGGCGGAAGGCGGCGCTGTAGCTATGGGTGCCGGCGGGGCGATCGGGATTGTAGTGTCGTTTTGTGTTGATATCGCTTTGCGCCGGATCCACATAAAGGTCGCGGGGCGACAGTCCGGTCAGTTGATCTGCGGTGCAGCGGAACATGGTTTCAGCGGCGGTATTGACCCAGCGGATTTTGCGGTCGGTGTCGGCGACAATAACCGCATCGGGCAGGGCCGCAAAGATCGACATTGCCGAGCCCACCAGCGTCAGCACATCCCGATGCCCGGGCTGTGCAGTGTCATGGCGCGCAGATTGGTCCTGTGAACGGGATTCTGGCTCAGAAAAATCCGGTTTAGGTGTCTGGGACGGATCCAAGGGCAACAAAGCCTCCTGCGCGCACTCATTGATGCCAAACTCAGCCCGATACCCGGACAAAAAGGTATATTTTTATGACTAAATTTAACGGTGCGGACAAGAGATTCGTTTACGGCAGGGTCACAATAGCGTCACCGGCGGTGATTTGGCCGCGGGCTTTGTCAAAACGCAGCGCCGCGATGGCGCGGTTTCCCGCGCTGGTGAACAGGGTGCCGATGGCGCGGCCCTCCACCATCACCGGCGTGCCGGGGGCGGGCGCAGGGCCGGTGATCTCAACCGTGATCAGGCCTTTGCGCAGCTCGGTTTTATGTTTCATCCGCGCGGTGATTTCCTGACCCACATAACAGCCCTTGCGAAAATCGACGCCGTTGAGCCGTTCAAAGCCGGCTTCCAGGATGTAGGTCTCGTTGGGGCGCAGCTCGATGCCGGTTTCCGGGATGCAATGTTCCACCCGGATGGCGTCCCAGTCGGTCGCGCTCTGCTGCGCAGCGCTGTCGCTGACACTGTCGCCCCCGGTGTCCGTTTCAGCCAGGTAACTGCGCCAGCCGAGCGCCGGGTGCCGCGGGTCAGAGAACGCGCCCGCGGGGGCGTCAGTGAGCCCGCGGCGGGGCTGACGTGCGTCCGGGTGCAACGCCACATCGGCGCGCAGACGGTACATGGAGAGCCGTTTCATCAGCCCGTCTGCCAGGTCAGACTGCACATCGAGCAGGATGTGGTCGCCTTCATCGAGCAGAAAAAAATCCGCCAGGTATTTGCCCTGGGGGCTGAGCAGGGCGGCCCAGGTCAGACCCTCTGCATTGAGGCTGTTGGTGACCAGACCCTGCAGAAAACTGTGCCGGTCGGCGCCGGTTACACGGATCAGGCTTCGGTTTGGGATCAACTCAGCAGACATCGGCGCGGGCCTTTGCATTATGGGAGCGGCAGGGACCGCGGTTGGGTCTTGTCAGCGGTGCAGCAGGCTTTTGAGGCGTGCGAACAGAGACGGGGGCGTGGCGGGCGTGGCACCGCGCGGGGCGGGCTGGCGCGAGAGGGCGCGCGCATCGGCGGTGGGGCCGTCAGAGCGGAATTGCAGCGCATGCAGACTGGCATAGGTGCCCCCCAGCGCCAGCAACTCCTCATGGCTGCCCTGTTCTACCACCCGGCCCTGGTCCATGACCACGATTTTATCAGCGGTGCGGATGGTCGAGAGCCGGTGGGCGATCACCAGGGTGGTGCGGCCGGCAGAGAGCTGTTCCAGCGCTTTCTGCACCACCGATTCCGATTTGGCATCCAGCGCCGAGGTGGCTTCGTCCAGCAACAGCACCGGGGAATTGCGCAGCACGGCGCGGGCGATGGCCACCCGCTGTTTCTGCCCGCCAGACAGCGCCGAACCACGCGGACCGGCAGGGGTTTCCAGCCCGTCAGACAGGCGGGGCAGGAAATCGGCAACATGGGCCGCGTGCAGCGCCCGGTTCAGCGTCGCCTCACTGGCGTTTGCACCCAGCAGAATATTGTCGCGCAAAGTCTCGTCAAACAGCAGTGCCTCCTGGCTGACCACGGAGAACAAGCCGCGCAGGGTGGCCAGATCCAGCTGGTTCACCTCTTTGCCGCCGATCATCACCTGGCCGGACTGCGCGTCACACAGGCGCGTCAGCAGGTTGAACACGGTGCTTTTGCCGGCGCCGGAGGCACCCACCAGCGCGGTGGTCTTGCCGGCTTCGGCCACAAAGGAGGTGCCGCGCAGCACCGGATGTTCCCCATACCCGAATTCCACGTTGCGCAACTCGATATCGGCGCGCTCGGCCGGCATCGGCAGTTGCTGCGGGCTGGCCGGCGACAGGATGGAGGGTTTTTGCTGAAACACCTCATAGAGCCGCTCAAAGCTGGCGAGGGCGGCGTTCCAGGTGCCCGACACGTTGCCCAGCCGGCGCAGCGGGTCAAATATCAGCGCCATGGCGGTAAAGAACGCCATGAATTCACCGACAGTGCGTTCGCCGGCCATGATCTGATTGCCGCCATAATAGAGCACGCCCATAAAGCCGAGCCCGGCGACCACATCGATCAGAGCCGGAATCGCGGCGCGGCCAGCGAGACTGCGCACAGTGGCACCGACAAAGCGCTTGAGAACCTCGCCAAAGCGGCGGGTCTCGCGCGCTTCGCCGCCGGTCAGTTTGATCGTATTCACCCCGTGAAAAATCTCGTCCAGCCGGGTCGAAAGCCCGGCGGCCTCGCTGCGGGCGTTCTGCGCGGAGCGGCGCACCAGCCTTTGCAGAATGGCGATCGGCACCGCCACCAGAGGAACGCCGACCATCGCGATCAGGGTCAGTTTGACGTCAATCGAGAGCGCCACCGCGAGCAGGGCAAGCAGGCCGACAAAATCGCGTCCGGCGGCGGCAAAGACGCTGCTCCAGACATTGGCGGCGACGGTGGTATCGCCGCGGGTGCGCTCAATCAGCGTGCCGGGCGAGTTGTGTTGAAAAAAGGAACTGTCCAGCGTCACCATATGCGCCACCAGATCGTGTTGCAGGCGGGCGGCGGTGCGTTCACCCACCAGCGCCATCAGCACTTTTTGCCCGAACCCTGCCAGAGCCCGGAAGGAAAACACCCCAAAGATCCCCAACGCCACCCAGGTGATGGCGCTGGGGTCGCCAGTTACCAGCACGTTGTCAAACATCGGTTTCATCATATAGCTGAGCGCGCCGAGCATGGCGCCTTCGACCATCATCAACAGCATCGCGACCACAATAAGCGGCAAGTGGCGCTTGAGATACCCGTGCCAGAGCCAGCGGATCAGAGCGCCGGATCCGGCGGTCGGGCCGGCGCTGGCCGGGGGCGTTGTGACCGGGGGCGGGGCGGTGCGCTCAGAACTCATTTGCGCGCCACGGGCCGGTTGCGCTGCCGCGTAAATTCTGCGGTGATGGCCCCGGCGTCATAGCGGGTTTCCAGCCATTGTTTCAACGGCAGGGCCTCGCGGGCGAAATCGGCCTCATAGCTCTCCAGCAGCGCGTCCAGAATGCCGGCGCGGGTGAACTTCAGATGCACATAACGCCAGTTCAGCATTTTTTTGGCCTCCGCAATACTGGCACCGCGCATATGCAACAGATAGAAAGCAGAGGTGAGCCCGGCGCGGTCGGCACCGGATTTGCAATGGAATACAAAGGGGCGGGGCAAGGTCTCAAACAGATCCAGCAGTGCCAGATAATCAGCGGCCGGACGCAGGGCGCGGGCATTGATGGGCTGGGACACCAGGGGCAGCCCCAGCCTTTCGCAGGCTTCTCTTTCCAGCAGATAGGGCGCGTTGCCGTTTGCACCACGCAGGTTCAGCACGGTTTTAATGCCCATGTCGCGATAGCGTTGCAGCCGTTTCGGTGAAGGGTGGTTTGAGCGCCAGACACCTGGCGCGATCTCTTCCAGATTGCTCCAGAGTGCGCGCAGAATGCCGTGGTCTTTCAGCGACACATGCAGATGGGCGCGCAGGCGGCCAAACGGTGTGTCGAGTGTATCGCCCTTGCGGAACCAGAAATGTGGCCGTGACGGGGTCTGCTCGGGCTGGGACATAGGGGCCTTTCGCGGCGCTCACAATTAGAAGGCTTTAATGCCATCTATCTGATCGGGCC
>NZ_QOLB01000058.1 GCF_003333265.1 Candidatus Halocynthiibacter alkanivorans | reverse complement strand
AAAAGATATCAATAATCTCTCAAACGATAACAATACCACCCTGTCGCGGGATGGAGCAGCCCGGTAGCTCGTCAGGCTCATAACCTGAAGGTCGCAGGTTCAAATCCTGCTCCCGCAACCAATACTTTCATATACATATCAAAGCGTTACCAGCCACCCTCGGGTGGCTTTTTGCGTTGCGCCGTCGCCACTGGAAACACTGTGGAAGCAATTGAAACGCATAAACCGGTGTGGCGGATGCACAACGGCGGCAATTCACCTCCTTCGCCTGGGCGGATCGGCTGCGGCGGTCAAACGTCCGCATCTCCCCTCTCATGCATGTAAACATGCACTGCCGGGCAGTGAATGGACGGTAAGGGCCGCTTTGTCGACAATATCTTCCCTGACGGTGATAGTTCCAATCACCTGACGTCAGTGATTGAGCGTCTTTGGCGTTCCATGAAATACGAGTGTGTTTACCTGCATGCCTGCGAAAGCGGACCCGAGGTGAAAGCTGACATCTGAAAATGGATGGAGTTCTATAATTGTAAGCGCCCTCACTCCGCGCTTGGCAGCAAACCACCAGCCGTGGTCTGTTGGCTGAGAAATGAAACAACCAAACCCGGTCAGCAGGTGCAGAACGTAGTTTAAGTTACGCCAGATACTGTCCAGCAATTGGGGAGTAGCTCATGCTACGTGCAGCACTGCATTACCCCAGTTTGGGAATATATATGCTCTAAGTTGAAAAATATCGTCGGAATTCCTGGTGCCACGGCGACCAACACCGCGATTCTACGAGCGAGTTCGGTTTTTCTTCTCCGGTCCATGTTTAGCAAGGTACTTTTAGCCCAAGTCCCAAAACTGTTTCTGCACAACCGTACGCAAACGGTCACGCAGTGGTAGTCAATTCCTTCGAACTCTGCATGTCCAGGCTTTTGAAAGTTGGGGGGAGGCAGGCGCCAGCAGTTCTGCCAGTCGGGTGAAACTTTTTTTCGCACAGCTCTAGACGATCGGTCTAGTCCAGCCCATATAGGCTGTATGAGCGATACACGCACCCATATTCTGGCGACCGGCCGGCGGCTTACCGCAGAGCGCGGCTATACCGCAGTAGGCCTCGCTGAACTGCTGAAAACCGCTTCAGTGCCCAAAGGGTCGTTCTACCACTATTTCGCCTCGAAAGAGGATTACGGCTGTGCCCTGCTGAAGGCGTTTGTTCACAGTTACAAAGGCGAGTTGGGCCATACGCTGGACAACAGCGCGCTGGATGCACGGGCGCGGCTACTGGCCTACTTTGCCCGCTGGCAGCAAAACCAGACCAGCCCGCAGCCGGAGGACCGCTGCCTGGTGGTCAAACTAAGCGCTGAGATTGCCGACCTGTCCCCGGACATGCGCGCCATTTTGCAGCAGGGTGTTGCCGCGATTGTGGAACGGCTGGCTGGGACCCTGAGGGCAGGTGCGGCGGATGGCAGTATTGCGCCGCTGCAAGACAACGACGTCCTTGCTGTGACCCTGTATCAGATCTGGCTGGGCGCCAGCCTGATGGCCAGCCTGTCGCGCGATGAGGAGCCGTTCCGCATCGCGATGCAGCAGACCCGGGCGATGGTGTTGCCGGGCTAAAAATTTTACCCGCCACTAGACGATCGGTCTAACGGCTATGATTCATGATGGAGAATTACGATGGCTCAAACAGAGAGTGTGAACCGCAGCCTGGTGCTGGCTGAGCGGCCGCAGGGCGCGCCGGACAAAAACACCATGCGGCTGGAAACCGGTGCGGTGCCGGTGCCGGGTGCTGGCGAGATGCTGCTGCGCACAGAATACCTGTCGCTGGATCCCTATATGCGCGGCCGGATGAGCGCCGCCCCGTCTTATGCGCCGCCGGTGGAAATCGGTGCTGTGATGGTTGGGGGCACCGTGTCCGAGGTGATCAGCTCAAATCTGGACGGGTTTGTGCCGGGCGACCAAGTGCTCAGCTTTAACGGCTGGCAGGACTACGCGCTCTCAGACGGCGCCGGGGTGACCCCGCTGGGCCGCAATCCTGAAAACGCGTCCTGGGCGCTTGGCATCATGGGCATGCCTGGTTTTACCGCCTGGGCGGGTCTGACCAAAATCGGTCTGCCAAAAGCGGGCGAGACCCTGGTCGTGGCCGCGGCCACCGGGCCGGTTGGCGCCACCGTCGGGCAGATTGGCAAGATCCTCGGCTGTCACGTGGTCGGTATTGCCGGCGGCGCGGAGAAATGCGCCTTTGCTGTCGACACGCTGGGCTTTGACGTCTGCATCGACCACAAAGCCGATGATTTTGCAGCGCAGTTGCAGGCGGCGGTGCCGGATGGCATCGACATCTATTACGAGAATGTCGGTGGCAAGGTGTTTGACGCGGTGTTGCCGCTCTTGAACAAAAACGCCCGGGTGCCGGTCTGTGGTCTGGTGTCGCAATATAACGCGACAAAACTGCCCGACGGGCCGGACCGGATGAACATGCTGATGGGCGTGCTGCTGCGCAAACAGATCACCATGCGCGGCTTCATCATCTTTGAAGATTTTGCGCCACTCTACCCGGAATTCGCCGCCATCATGACCGGCTGGATCAAAGAGGGCAAAATCCAATACCGCGAAGAAATCATCGACGGTCTGGAAAATGCGCCGGACGCCTTTGGCGGCCTGCTCAAGGGCGAGAATTTTGGCAAACGCGTGATCCGCGTTGGCGCCACAAGCTGAACAAAACCATACAACTGACTGAGGAACACAAAGATGAACATTCTGATGGTACTGACCTCCCACGACGCACTGGGCGACACCGGGAAAAAGACCGGCTTCTGGCTGGAAGAATTCGCCGCGCCCTATTACCTGCTGCGCGATGCAGGGGCGACGATCACCCTGGCCTCACCAAAAGGTGGCCAGCCGCCACTGGACCCCGGCAGCGAAGGCGAGGATTTCCAAACCGATGCGACCCGTCGTTTCAATGACGATACTGACGCGCAGCAGGTGCTGGCCACCACGCGCATTCTGGCTGAGATTGACGCCTCTGCGTTTGACGGCGTGTTTTACCCCGGCGGCCATGGCCCGCTGTGGGATCTGGCTGAAGACGGCGACAGCAAAGCTCTGATCGAAGCTTTTGCCGCCGCTGACCGCCCTGTTGCTGCGGTCTGTCATGCACCCGCCGTGTTCCGCCACACGCAGGGCGCTGACGGCAAGCCGCTGGTGTCTGGTCGCCGCGTCACCGCGTTTTCCAACTCGGAAGAAGCCGCTGTCGGCCTGACAGATGTGGTGCCTTTCCTGCTGGAAGACATGCTGGCAGCGAATGGCGCCACCTATGAGAAGGGCGACGACTGGGGCTCCTTTGTGGTGGTCGACGGCAAGCTGGTCACCGGGCAGAACCCGGGCTCCTCAGAAGCCACTGCTCAGGCTCTGCTGGACCTGCTGAAATAATTTGATGCTGGCGCCTCTGCTCTGCAGGGGCGTCAGTTCGTTATGCTGGGGGCTTTTTAGCGCCCAGCCCCGCTCAGAACGCGAGCGGATTGTTGTCGGTGACTTCTTTCATCACAAAGAACGTCCGGGTCTGCCGCACACCGGGCAGCGCAATCAGCCGTTTGCCGTGCAGCGCGTTGAAATCCTCCATGTCCTTCACCCGTATTTTCAGCAGGTAGTCGAAATCACCGGCGACCAGGTGGCAGGACAACACTGCGGGCAGCTTTTTGATGGCGCCTTCAAACTCGGCGAAACTTTCCGGCGTCGAGCGGTCCAGCACCACTCCAACCATCACCACCGCGCCGAGCCCCACCGCTTTGGGATTAATTTCCGCGTGAACCCCGGAGATAATACCCTGCTCAAACAGTCTTTGAGTACGCCGGTGGCAGGTGGCCGGGCTGACATTGACCTTTATTGCCAATTCCGCATTGCTCAGCCGACCGTCTGCTTGCAGCAGTTTCAGGATGCGCCGGTCGATTCGGTCGATGTCAGGCATGAAAGATCCTTCCAAGTATGGCGTCACAAAAGGAAGATAACTTATATTGTTCTCTTGATACAGTACCGAAGAATCAAAATCAGCGCCAAAACAGAGAGCACCTTTCACACCGTTTCCCCTAGCGTTCAGAGGCAACTTAGCTCTGGAGATCCTGCACATGCTGGAAAAATTTGAACGCTACCCGCTGACATTCGGCGTCACCCCGATTGAACACCTGCCGCGCCTGACCGAGGCCTGTGGTGGCAAAGTTGAGATCTACGCCAAACGCGAAGACTGTAATTCGGGGCTGGCGATGGGCGGCAACAAACTGCGAAAACTGGAATACATCATCCCGGATGCGATTGCGTCGGGCGCGGACACCCTGGTGTCGATCGGCGGGGTACAGTCCAACCACACCAGGATGGTGGCTGCCGCCGCTGCCAAAATTGGCATGAAATGCCGGCTGGTGCAGGAAAGCTGGGTGCCCCATCACGATGCCGTCTATGACCGGGTCGGCAATATCCTGATGACCCGGCTGATGGGGGCCGACAGCCGGCTGGTGGAGGACGGGTTTGACATTGGCATCCGCCAGAGCTGGGAAGAGGCGATGCAGTCGGTGCGCGACGAGGGCGGCGTGCCGTATGGCATCCCGGCCGGCGGCTCTGTGCATAAATACGGCGCGCTTGGCTATGTCGGTTTTGCCGAAGAACTGCGGGCACAAGAGGCGAAGCTGGGCTTTAAGTTCGACTATATCGTGGTCTGTGTGGTGACCGGATCGACCCAGGCTGGCATGGTGGTCGGCTTTAAGGCTGACGGCCGCGCTGACCGGGTGATTGGCATTGATGCCTCCGGCACCGTGCAGCAGACGCGGGACCAGGTCACCGACATTGCCCGTAAAACTGCGGCGCTGATCGGGCTGGGCCAGGAGATTACCGACGCGGACGTGCTTATCAACCCGGATTATGCCTACCCGGCTTACGGGGTGCCCAGCGCAGAAACCAACGCTGCGATCCGGCTGGCTGCACAGAGCGAGGCGATGATCACCGACCCGGTCTATGAGGGGAAATCAATGCAGGGCATGATTGATCTGATCGCCAAGGGGTTTTTCCCGGACGGGTCCCGGGTGCTCTACGCCCATCTCGGTGGTGCCCCGGCACTGAACGGTTACAGTTCGTATTATAAAGACGGCTGAGGGCCCATTCTGCTCCAGCCGCATGTTCACACCTCTCCCGCCGCAAAGGTGGGGGAGCTCAAATGGGATTATACGGGCCGGGCAGGGCAGGGCGAAGCAGAGCGGCGGCTGGTTTGGGCGGCAGGTCCGGGTGGTGAGCCAGGCCGCCAGATCAGTCGGACACTTCAATCCGGTCCAGCTGCCAGATGCTGCGGGTATAGGTCACTTCAGAGCGGTACTCCGCCTTCTGATCATACGGGTAAATCACCCACAACGGCCCCTTGCCGCGCACCGACATGGTATTGCCGTCGAGCAGGTAGGCAATGATCGGCCCGCCTTCGACCGCATCCGTGACCGGAATGCTGACGGTGTAGTCGTTAATGGCGCTGGCCAGAAGCGTACCGGTGCTGACTCCAAGTACATTGACCAGTTCCAGCAGCGAAACCCCTTTGAACCGCTGCACACCGTCGGTCCAGATGGTGGTGGTGGCAATTTCAGTCCCGTCGATGTCCTGGAGCATGGCCAGATCAAACTGCGCCGTATCGCCGGCATTGGTGGCATGGATATTCCCGGTGACCGTCAGGATCACTTCGCCCTGAGGAACCGCCAGCGGGCCGGCATCAGCGGCGCTCAGGCCAAAGGTCAGAAATGCAGAGGTCAGGGTTGCCCGGGCATAAAACATGAAACTGTAGGCCATAATTAACTCCGTTGTTCGGTCGCCATAAAGTTGCATATGCATCTGTATCTGTGAAGCCGGGCAGAGGAAGTAGTGCCCTATCACTTCGTATAGGTTCGTTCCGGACGGAATCGGCTCGAAAAAGAATTCGTTTATTTTCGATCAGGAAATTGACCCACTGAAAAAATCTCTTCATGGTGGCCGAAGATTCGGATTCAGACAGAATTACGGACGTTATTACCGGGAGTTAGATATATGGTTGACCAAAAGAATCTGAAGATTGCGGCCACTGCGGTTGCATTTTCAGTGGCTGCACTGGCGCAGACGGCAAGTGCAGATACGCTGCGACTGCTGACCTGGGGCGGGTACGCGCCGGCAGACGTTGTTGAGCTGTTCGAAAAAGAATTCGACCACACGGTGAAAGTCACTAAGTCGAACAACGAAGAAATGGTCGCCAAACTGCGTGCAACCGGCGGTGGCGGTTTCGATCTGGCCCAACCAAGCCAGGACCGGATTGCCGGGCCACAGGCTGAATTTGGCATTTATAAGCCGATGGACCTGTCCAAAATTGACGGCGGTCAGTTTATCACCTCCATGCTGGAAGCAACCAAAGCCAACACCACCGTTGATGGCGACATTTACGGCGTTCCCCATGTCTGGGGCACCAGCGGCCTGGTGGTCGACACTGCCAAAGCGCCTTCGGTTCAGGATTACACCGATCTCTGCTCGGATGCTGTTGCCGGTAAAGTGTCTTATCGTCTGAAGCGCCCAACTCTGATCGGCTTTGCCTTTTCCATGGGTCTTGACCCGTTTGCCGCGTATGGCGACGAAGCCGCCTATGCCGATATCATGGGCCAGGTCGAAGCCAAGCTGATCGACTGTAAAGCCAATGTGAAAACTTACTGGGGCGGCGGCGATGAGCTGATGGGGCTTGTGCGGTCCGGCGAAGTTGTGGCCTCTATGGCCTGGGACACCGGCGGCTGGAAGCTGAATGCGGACAATGCCGATATCACCTTTGTCGCCCCTGCCGCCGGCGCTCTGGGCTGGATCGATACCTTCGTTCTGCCGGCCAAAGGCAAAGCAGATGACGCGGCCTATGACTGGATCAACTTTGTGATGCAGCCTGAGATCGCTGCGATGATCACTGCGGCTGCAGGCAACTTTACTGCGTCCCAGGGCGCGGATGCCTTTGCCTCTGACGAGCTGAAAGCCCGCTACCAGGCCAGCTTCTCGCCAGCCGCGGTGGACAACATCAAATGGTACCCACCGGTGCCTGCAGGTCTTGAAACCATCGAAGGTGGTGTTCTGGACCGGGTCAAAGCTGCGAAATAATCTTCGCTGAACCCCTGTTGCGGCGCCCGTTACGACGGGCGCTGCTTTTGCTTGCGTACACACTGGAACTCCTATGATACCCGATCTCGAATGTGTCGATCTGAAAAAACAGTTCGGCGAAACGACAGCTGTCGATAGCGTAAATTTCTCGGTGCCACCGGGATCGTTCTTTTCCATCCTCGGGCCATCAGGCTGTGGCAAAACCACGATCATGCGGATGATTGCAGGTTTTCTGGAGCCCAGCAGCGGCGACATTCAGATCAAGGGCAAATCGGTGCTGGACGTGGCACCCAACAAACGTCCTGTGAATATGGTGTTCCAGCATCTGGCGCTGTTCCCGATGATGACCATTGCCGGCAATATCGGTTATGGCCTGCGCCGCGCCGGATTGAACAAAGCCGAAATTGACCGCAAAGTCGGCGACGCGCTGGAGCGTATCGGCCTGCCGGGCATTGGCAACCGCAAGATTGACGAGCTGTCAGGCGGCCAGAAACAGCGTGTGGCGATTGCCCGCTGTATGGTGCTGGAGCCCGATGTGCTGCTGCTGGATGAGCCGCTTGGCGCGCTGGATCTGAAGCTGCGTGAACATATGAAAGTGGAGCTGAAAGCGCTGCAGACAGCCTTTGACACCACCTTTGTCTATATCACCCATGACCAGTCCGAAGCGCTGGTGATGTCGGATCAGATTGCGGTGATGAACCACGGCCAGTTTGAACAGATGGGCAGTGCGCGCGACCTGTATTACCGGCCCGAGACGCGTTTTGTTGCCGGTTTTGTCGGCGATTCCAACCGCTGGAGTGGCAAGGTGGAACGGGTTCAGGGCAGCGAAGTGGAACTGCGCACCGAGCGTGGCATGCTGATCCGCGGCAACAGCCACGGCCGCAGCCTCGCAGTCGGCGATGCGGTGGACAGTTTTGTGCGTCCCGAAGCGATCGTTGTCGCCGGCAAAGCCAGCGATCTGGATCAGTTCGACACCCGGATTTCCGGCGAGGTCAGCAGCCTGCTGTTCAACGGCGCTGCCAGCCGCATTCTGGTGCGCGACGATCAGGGCGACGAGATCGAAGTCACCCTGCCTCAGTCAGGCGAATATGCTTCGCTCAGCCGGGGCGACGCGGTGCATATCGGCTGGTCGGGCGAGCAGAGCAACTGTTTTGCGGCGGAGGCCTCCTGATGCGCGCAGAGGCAAAACTTGGCCTGGCTCTGCTGCTGACACCGCTCTTGTTGTGGCTGTCACTGCTGATCATTATTCCCCATATCAACATGCTGTTCATCGCGCTGCGCGAACGGGTCGCGGTCGCAACCTATGAAACCAGCCCGGCGAACTTTCTGACCTTCTTTCGCGAACCGCTTTACATGTGGACCTTTGTGCGCACGGCACTGATGTCGGTGATGGCCACTGTGATCACCCTGGTGATCGCGTTTCCGGTGTCCTATTACATCGCTAAAATCGCCAAAGGACGGCGCAAATCTGGCCTGTTCCTGCTCTGCCTGGTGCCGTTCTGGGTGTCGGAACTGGTGCGTACATTCGGCTGGATGATCCTGCTGCGCGAAACCGGTGTGGTCTCCAACGTGCTGCAGTACCTCGGCCTGGTCCAGGGTCCGGTTGAGATGCTGTACAATGACGCGGCGATCATGGTCGGGCTGGTCTACACCTCAATGCTGTTCATGGTGGTGCCTTTGGTGACCACGATGGAAAGCCTTGATGATGCGGTGATTGAAGCCGGTTATGATCTCGGCGGCAGCGGTCCCAGCATCCTGCGCGAGATTATCATCCCCCATGCCACCCCGGGCATCGTTTCGGGCAGCATCGTGGTGTTCATGCTGAGTCTGGGCAACTACCTGACCCCGACCATGCTGGGCGGCAAAGAAAGCCTGTGGTTTACCGAGCTGATCTATTCCCAGTTCATCGTACGCTTTAACTGGGAACTGGGCGCGGCCTTTGGCTTCATGCTTTTGATCCTGTCCTCGGTGATTGTATGGGGCATGTTGCGCCTGACCGGTCAGACGCTTGAAAAGACAATGGGATAGGGCGCTGTTATGATACCAACAATTCCACAATCGCGCTTTGTGCGCCGCACCTATAACGCCTATATCGCGTTATTTTTCATCTACCTGGGCCTGCCCTTGCTGGTGGTGGCGGTGTTTGCCTTTAACGACGGGCAATTCCCCTCGCTGCCCTGGGAAGGCTTCACGCTGAACTGGTTCTTTGGCGCAGAGAGGCCGATGATTGGCGTGTTCAACGAACGCTCAATCCTCAGCGCCATAGGCACCTCGGTCTTTGTCGGGCTGAGCGTCTCGGCGCTGTCCGTTGCCGTGGGCCTGTCCAACGCTTTCCTGTTCAACCGGTACCAGTTCCGTGGCCGTGGTATTTTTTACGTGCTGATGCTGCTGCCGCTGGTGGTGCCGGGCATCGTGCTGGGGATTTCGATCCTGGTGTTTTCCAGCACCGCGGCCAATGCGGTCTGGGATGCGGTGAAATGGGACATTGAGGTGCTGCGCCCCGGTCTGGTGCTGGTGGTGCTGGGACAGTTCTCCTTTATCACCACCATCGCCACCCTGGTGATTTCAGCGCGGTTGCAGAAGTTTGACCGCACGCTGGAAGATGCAGCGCTCAATCTCGGCGCCACCCGGCTGACCGCGATCCGCACCATCACCATCCCCTATCTGAGCTCAGCCCTGATCGGCGCCTTTGTGGTGGCCTTCCTGATGAGCTTTGAAAACTTCAACACCACGCTGATGCTGGTGGGCTCAGACGCGCCCCTGACTATTGCGATGTTTGACCGGCTGAAAGAGGGCTCAACGCCGCTGCTGAACGCGGTCTCGCTGCTCTTGATGGTCGGCTCCAGCCTGTTGGCGCTGGCGATGCTGTCGTTTCAGCGCAAAGACTGACGCGCTCCGGCACTCAGCTGTAAAACTAAAACCGCCCGCGCCAGATGGCAGCGGGCGGTTTCTCTTTTGGGGTCCGGGTTTGCATCGGCCGGTACTGCCGGCTGGGCGGCGGCCCCTCCAGCGTGTTCAGGGTTTGCGCCGCAGAGTCTGCGAAATGCGAAAAGAGCCGGGTGCATAGCTGCGGCTGCGGGTGCGCAGCACCGGCGTGTGTTCTGATTTGCCACCAAGGGCTTCGCGCAAGACGATATAAAGCCCGCTGGCGATAACGATACCGGCCCCGATCATGGTCGCCTGGTCGAGGTTTTCGCCAAACAGGAAAAACCCATAGAGCGCCGCCCAGACGATCTGGGAATATTGCATTGGTGCCACCACCGCAGCCTCGCCACTGGTATAAGCAAACACCAGGCAGAGCGCCGCGACAAAACCAAACACAGCGACGACGGCCATGGCACCCAGATCAAACACCGGCATCGGCACATAGACAAAGGGCAGTGCCACGCCCATGACGAGGAATGTGGCCCCCAGCGGGTAGAGCATCATCACCACCCGGCGTTCCTCGCGGCCAATCTTACGCACGATGATGGACTGGGTCGCATTGGCCAGCGCCGCGATCAGCGCCGCCAGGTGGCCCAGGCTGAGCTCACTGCTGCCTGGGCGCAGCACCACCATCACCCCGGCCAGCCCGATGAGGATCGCCAGCGCCCGGTGCAATCCGACCTTTTCGCCCAGCACCGGTATTGACAGCAGGGTGATCAGCAGCGGTGAGGCAAACAGGATGGCATAGGTCTGCGCCAGCGGCAGCACGGAGAAGGCGTAAAAAGCGCCGGTGGCCCCGGTGGCCATGGAGATCGACCGCAGCGCCAGCCACCAGGGGTGTACCGGGCGCAGATTGCCGGCGGTCGGGTCGCGCACCAGCATCAGCGTCACCAGCGGAAAGGACAGCAGGCTGGTGAAAAAGATGATCTGAAACGGCGAATAGAGCGCGCCGAGATATTTCACCACCACGTCATGGGTTGAATAGATCGCAAATGCGAGCAGGGCGATGAGCACGGCTTTTAAGTTCATCACAGGGCCTTTCGTGCGGGGTGTTACGGGTGTCTGGCAGGTGTCGTGGCGCGCGGCTGCGGATGTTTGCGCTCACATCAGCATATAATTGCGACAATGGGATGAAAACAGCAATCCGGCAATGAAAAAGGGCGCGCCAGTGATGGCACGCCCTTCGAAAATTACAGCCGTGGTTTACAGGCTGGCGTCCAGCGCCGCGATCACCGCATCGCCCATTTGCGAGGTGGAGACCGGCGAAGTGTCCCCGGCCGGCAGCAGATCCGCGGTGCGCACCCCATCGGCCAGCACTTTTTCAACGGCGGTTTCAAGACGCGTCGCCTCTTCACCCGCATCAAAGCTGTAGCGCAGCGCCATCGCAAAGCTGAGGATACAGGCACAGGGGTTGGCTTTGCCCTGACCGGTGATGTCCGGGGCGGAGCCGTGTACCGGCTCATACATCGCTTTGGGGCGGCCGTTTTCCATCGGCGCACCGAGCGACGCGGAGGGCAGCATACCCAGTGAACCGGTCAGCATCGCCGCACAGTCAGACAGGATGTCGCCAAACAGGTTGTCGGTGACGATGACGTCAAACTGTTTTGGCGCCCGTACCAGCTGCATAGCGCCATTGTCGGCATACATGTGGGACAGTTCGACCTCGGGGTATTCATTCTCATGCACCCAGATCACTTCTTCGCGCCACAGGATGCCGCTTTCCATCACATTGGCTTTTTCCATCGAACAGACGCGGTTGTTGCGCCGTTTCGCCAATTCAAAAGCGGCACGCGCCACGCGACGGATCTCGTCCGTTGTATAACGCTGGGTGTTGATGCCCACGCGCTGCCCATCGGGCAGATCGGAAATGCCACGGGGCTCACCGAAATAGGAGCCGGAGGTCAGCTCGCGCACGATCATAATATCCAGACCAGCAACGATGTCTTTTTTCAACGAGGAGAAATCAGCCAGCGCGTCAAAACACTGCGCCGGGCGCAGGTTGGCAAACAGGTCCATTTCTTTGCGCAGACGCAGCAGGCCGCGCTCGGGTTTTACCGAAAAATCCAGCACGTCATATTTGGGACCACCGACCGCACCCAGCAGAACCGCGTCCACTTCCTGGGCTTTGGCCATCGTGTCGTCATGCAGCGGTGTGCCATGGGCGTCATAAGCGGCGCCACCGACCAGATCTTCGCTGACATCAAAATTCAGACCGCGTTTGTCGCCAAACCAGGTGATAATTTTTTTCACTTCTTCCATGACTTCAGCACCAATGCCGTCACCGGGAAGAATAAGAAGGGATGGATTGCTCATGTCGCCGCTGTCCTTGTAAAAAAGCCGTTGCTTTCGGGTAACGATTTGAACCCGCTGCGTCAAGAAACGCGGGCAGTTAATGCGCGCACCAGATGATCCCACACCGCCCTTATGCGCGGAGCGGTATGCAGCGCCTGAGGCGCGGTCAGCCACATCGGCAGATCCGGCAGCTCCAGCGCCAGGTCCAGCCGCAGCATATCCGGGTCGCCATCGGCAATAATATCCATCGAAGCGCCGATACCGCACCCGGCACGGATCAGCTGCCAGAAGGCCAGCTGATCGTCACAGCGGGTGGTGAAAAAGTCGCGCTCCACCGGCAGGCCCATCTCATTCATCGTGCGCAGGATCATCTCGTCGCGGTCGTAACCGACAAAATCCAGCGCCATGAAATCAGCGATAGATTTGGGCAGCGGGCGGCTGTCGAAATAGGAGCGCGTGCCATAGATCGACATCGGCAGGTCAGCAATATGGCGGGCGATCAGATCCGGCTGTGTCGGACGAAACATTCGGATGGCGATATCGGCGTCGCGGAACAACAGGTTTTCACTGATGTTTGACGGCACAAGATCGATGCTGATTTCCGGCCGGGCCTCGCGCAATTCTTTGATGATCGGCGGCAGCAGATAGAAGCTGACAACAGAACTGGCGGTGATGCGCACCGTGCCGCTCAGATCTCCGGACTGACCCTCGGCCACCAGCGACAGTTGCGCCGCCGCGTCGGCCATCTGCTCGGCATAACGCAGCAGAGAATGCCCGGATTTGGTGAGGACAAAACCCCGACTCTGACGGGTGAACAGCTCCATGCCCAGGCTGACTTCGAGGCTTTTGATATGGCGGCCAATGGTGGGTTGGCTGTGCCCGAGCGCGCGGGCGGCAGCAGAAAGAGAACCGTGACGCGCCACAGCCGCAAAGCTTTGCAGCAGCGTCCAGTCGGGAGAGGTGGGGGGTATATCCATTCAATTATGAATAGCAGATCGCACATTTTGTGCAATTTTGTTGTGAGAGATTTGGCGGCAGACTGAGGGCCAATCGTCCACCGACCCGGAGAGCCCCCATGAGCAACAACGTAATTACTGCGCCAACCGACGCCGCCACTGATCCCACAGCGAACGCATCAGCCAGCATAGAAAACGGTACAGAAACCGGCACCGAAACTGGAACCGTGCTGATCCTCGGCGCCAGCGGCAAGATCGGTCACCACGCCTCCCGTGCTTTTGCTGCGGCGGGCTGGAAGGTGCGCCACTATGATCGTGCCGCTGGCGACATGAGTGCCGCAGCGCAGGGCGCGGATGTCATCGTCAACGGGCTGAACCCGCCCGCCTATCACAACTGGGCCGTGCTGATTCCACAGATCACAGCCCAGGTGATCGCGGCGGCAAAGGCCTCCGGCGCCACGGTGATCCTGCCCGGCAATGTCTATAATTTCGGCACCGCTCCCGGCCCCTGGTCGGAACAGACACCTCAGCGCCCAAACAGCAAAAAGGGCCGTATCAGGGTCGAAATGGAGCAGGCATACGCGGCCTCCGGCGTGCAGACCGTGGTGCTGCGCGCGGGTGATTTCATCGCGCCGGGCCATGATGATGTGATGTCACTGGTGCTGATGCGCAGCATCGCAAGCGGCAAGCTGACCAGCCCGGGAGATGCAGAGGCGATGCACGCGTTTTGTTATGTGCCGGACTGGGCGCGGGCGGCGGTGGATTTGATGGAAATGCGCCAGAGTCTGGGCCGGTTTGAAGACGTGCCCTTTCCCGGTCACAGCTTGTCAGTTTCGATCCTAATACAGGGTTTAGAGTCTGTTTTTGGCCGGAAACTGCGGCTTGTTGGCTTCCCCTGGTGGTTGATTTCACTGACCTCCCCGGTGTGGGAAATGGCGCGCGAACTGCGGGAAATGCGCTACCTGTGGTCGCTGCCACATCAGCTGTCGGGGGTGCGGATCGGACAGCTACTGCCGCAGTTCAAAACCACGCCGCTGCGTGAGGTTCTGTCGGCTTGCCTGCCGGAGGAGATGCGCCAGGCGGAGGGGCTTGCCCAGGATGCCGCCCCGCTCGCGACCGCCACGCAGCCTGGCCGCAGCTGAGCCCGGCGGGCGCGCCGGGTGGGTGTCGGAAGACCGCCAGAATATGTCCCCGATCTTTTGTGTGTCCGGATCTGACTTGGCCGCTGTGACCGCAATGGCTCGCGCTCGGATCTGAGGCACGGCCAGCCGCCAGACAGGCCGGGGTGGCCTCGCGTGCAGGATGCGCCGAAGGGAGGCGGTGCGCAGCGCCCCGGCCCGGGAATGGTCCCGTCTCTTGCCACCAGACGCTGCGCCGGGGCCGGTCCCGTTGTAGGCAGAAGCGGCCCCGGCACCGCCGGAAACCAACAGTTTCCGGCGCCCGGCACGGCGGTGGTATCGCAGCTATAGACGGCGGAAAATTTTATCCCTAACGTCGCGCTGAACGCTCTGTGCCCGGGGGATCCGGCGCAGACAAAACCGCCCGAACATTCAGGACAAAAGTATGACGCAGAGCTCCAGCGAAGTGACCGTAATTGGTGCCGGTGTAATTGGGTTGTCTGCGGCGCTGGCGCTGCAGGAACGCGGCTGTCAGGTGCGGGTGCTGGACCGCGAAGGTGTCGCCGCCGGCGCCTCCCGTGGTAATGCCGGCGGCTTTGCCTTCAGTGAGATCGTGCCGCTGTCGACCCCTGGCGTGATGCGCAAAGCACCGGGCTGGTTGCTGGATCCGCTGGGGCCGCTGTCGGTGCCGCCGGCCTATGCGTTGCAGATCGCGCCCTGGATGCTGCGCTTCTGGCGGGCCAGCTGGAAGGACCGCTACCACGCCTCAATGTCTGCACAGGCGGCGCTGATGGCCCTGTCACGTGACATGCTGATGGCGCGGATCAAAGATATCGGCGCCGAAGATATGCTGCGGCGCGAAGGGCAGCTGGTGCTCTATGAGGGTCGCGCCGAGTTCGAGGCCAGCCTGCCCGGCTGGGAGGTGCGCGCCGATCACGACATTGCCTTTTCCCTTCTGCGCAGCCCTGAGGAGATTGCCACCATTCAGCCCGGCATCAGCCCGCAGTTCGACCACGGCGCCTTTACCCCGGGCTGGTACAATATCTCTGACCCGGCGCTCTGGGTTGAACGGCTGGCGCAGGAGTTTTGTGCGCGGGGCGGAGAGATTGGTATCGCCAATGTGACCGGGCTGCAGCAGCAGGGTGAGCAGGTGATCCTGCGCAGTGATGGCGCCGATATTCTGACCGGGCGCGCGGTGATTTGTGCCGGGGCCTGGTCGCATCAACTGGCGCGCAGCCTTGGCCACCGCATCCCGCTGGAAGCCGAGCGCGGTTATAATACCACCCTGCCGGCGGGGGCGTTTGACCTGAAGACGCTGCTCACCTTTTCAGGGCACGGCTTTGTGGTGTCGCGCATCGGCGATGGCATCCGTGTCGGCGGCGCGGTTGAGTTTGGCGGGCTGAAACTGCCGCCCAATTACCAGCGTGCCAGAACCCTGCTGACCAAGGCGAAGAAATTTCTGCCGGCGCTGAAGACCGGGGGCGGCACGGAATGGATGGGCTGCCGGCCTTCGATGCCCGACAGTCTGCCAGTGATTGGCACGGTGGCGGGCAGTGACCGTATCACCTATGCGTTTGGCCACGGCCATCTTGGTCTGACCCAATCCGCCGGCACGGCGCGGCTGGTGGCGGATCTGATCAGCGGCGCGACGCCGGCGATTGATCTGCATCCGTTCCGGCAAGAGCGCTATTAGCAAACAGCGCACCGCTTTCGCGGCCGTGATGATCGGGGCTGTGATGAGGCCGGACATGTGCCCTCCCGGGGAGGGCGAAGACAGAGCCAAGAGGCGGATGCCGGGCCTCATCGCCCTGATCGACGGTCTCGTGCGGCAGACCGGGGTCACCCCGAAGCTGATTGAGGCACGCTTTGGCTTTGGTTTCGACATCCCGGCTGAGGTCGCAATTAAAAAGGGGGGGAGGGCCGCGCCCGCGCTGGCGCGGGCGCGGCCCGGTTCCGCCAGGCGCGGCGGTGACGTCGCATCTGACGGGCGTCACATCTGGCGGCGGTCGTGTCTCGCCGGCACGGCATCGGGCCGGCGCAGCGTCAGGCTGGCGCAGCGTCAGGCTGGCGCGATGGGGCTGTGGGCGGTGATGATCGTCGCAGCGGGCGTGGCTGGTGCGCGGGCGTCGCGGACCAGGGTTTCAATTTCCGTCTCTGCCGGAACATCGCCAAACAGCCAGGTCTGGCTGCGGCTGGCCCGCCAGGCCAGGGTGCAGGGGCGGCTGCAGGGCGGGGCACAGCTTTGCAGCCTGGTGGTGCCTTCGATCAGGAAATTCTCCTCCAGCGTGTCACCTGCGGCGGCCACTGCCATCTGCAGCCGGGCCAGAATCGCATATCCCGGGGCGCAGAAGCCGCCGCGGTGCGGGCATTCGGTACAAAGAATGATGCGCTGATCACTTTGGAATTTTCCGTTGTGAAACTGTGTGTTGCTGAAATGTGTTTGAGTTCCCATAACGCCCTCCGCGCGCTGGGCGGGGGCAGGCAGGACTGTCAGCTCTGTGGTACGGCTTCATCATCATTGCTCCTGCCGGACTCCCCGTCCGGGTTGAGTTTCAGTGACGATGGCAGGTCTCCTGACTTGCGGGTCAATGCGCGGCTGAACCTTCCCGAAACATGCTGCTTCAGTGGTGTTTCAGCGTTGCTCGCCGCTTACAGTTGCGGGGGCAGTCGCGGAGTTGCCCAAGTAGCAGGCGCACCGCGTTCCCTTTTCATCCCCAGTGACCACAACACAGGTGCTGCGGCCGGGAACCATCGCGTCATGGGTCACACGATTCCGCGCCCCGGGTCAAGCGCTTCGGGAGATGCCACACGTGGCAGTCGGACTGGCAGCGGGCGGTCGGGCCTGCCATCTGGCCTGAGGGGGCGGGATGGCGTTGCGCGGCGCACACCGGCGCACACCGGCGCGCGCCGGCCGGGCAGGGAGGGGCAAACAAGGACGGAC
>NZ_QOLB01000024.1 GCF_003333265.1 Candidatus Halocynthiibacter alkanivorans | reverse complement strand
ATGGTGTGTACCGGCGGCTCATATGCTGCCCCTCCGACAATCAGTTTACCGCGATCGACAGTCCACCATCCGGTCCAGGCCGTTGACAGGCGGTCAAGATTCTTCTTCGGGCTGTCTGCAGTATTCAGAACACCGTTGAACGCATAGCGGTCTTCCGTCCCGCCTCCGGTCAGCGGGATCTGCTCTTCGGCGATGTTGGCGTTTGCAATGATTGCAGCGTCATCGATGTCAGCTGCAGACCAACCAATACCGCCGACCATCTCAGGCGTCAGAACGTAATCCCGCACATGCAGGAACACGTTGCTGGTGTATTTGGTCTGACCGTCGCGCGGATCATAAACCCGCTTGCCCCGGGCGCGGACGGTGATGGTTTCCACGCCCTGAGGGAACAGATCACCGTCAAAGTCTGCCTCAAAGTAG
This sequence comes from Candidatus Halocynthiibacter alkanivorans, assembly GCF_003333265.1. GTDB lineage: Bacteria > Pseudomonadota > Alphaproteobacteria > Rhodobacterales > Rhodobacteraceae > Halocyntiibacter_A > Halocyntiibacter_A alkanivorans. Next base: position 2,154 of record NZ_QOLB01000024.1, on the reverse strand, counting down.
ACATAGGCGATGCCCCGACCCCGTGCCGTTGCCGCCCATTCAGATACAGCATTGTAATAGCGCGCCTCGGCGGCCTGATTGTCGGACCCATTGTGAACGGTCAGGACGAATTTGCCCTTAAAATCGCTGTCGATCTGGCCCCAGCGATCGGCATCCGGCAGCACCGCCGCTTCATCCGCTGCGTATTGTGTGGCGGTCCAGACCAGCGTTTCGCCGATCCAGGCTTCCACCGCGCCGTCAATCTCATGGCAGGCCAGCGGGATAACCGAATGATAGCGTTTGTGCTCTTTGCCATCGGCCGTTGATGTGGAGCGCGCAATGATAGATCCGCCAAGCATCCGTTCGCCATACAGAAACAAGCCCTCAGTGACGGGTTGGATCCGGTTCAGGGTGATTTCTGACGCCCCGGTGTTGGTGGATGCAGTAGGCGCAAAGGCCATCTGAAGCCCGGCCAGCACACCGGCCACCGCGGCATTGCCCAGCACCGTGGCCCAGACGATCGCGGAGCCCGTGGCAAACGCTGTCGCTGCGCCACCCAGTACAGTCCCGGCAAACGCCAATACGACCGGAGCGGCGTCAGCTGGCGAGGTAAAAGCCACCACTGCCGTTGATGCCAACAGCACAAATTTCCGTGTCGATTTCATGAAATACTCCAGGCAAGCCGCACGCTTTGGGCCGGCAGATAAATCAGTCCGGATTCAGATAAAAATGCGGCATTGCGTCCGACCACCACACCAAAGGCACCCGGCGCCAGCGCGTCAGTGTCCCGCATCACCCAATCACCGCGCCCCGCTGCCAACACGGAAATGCCGGGCAGAGTTGCAGAAACCAGATCCTCAACAGAAGAATGCCCCAGACGTTTCAGACCAAGCAGCGCTCCAAACTCGCTGCTGTAATGCGGAAGGCCCGCAAACCGGCTCTCCCCCGTGACAGCGCGCTCACAGGCGATACACATCGACAGGCAGTCCGTCCGGCCCCAGATGAACTGCACACCTTGCCAGCACGCGAGCTCGTCCAGCAGCAGCCTTTCCCAGCCGGCTATTTTCCCCATGTGTCATCACGGTTCTGGATCGCCTGAACCAGGTCAAAGAACGTATCGCCGGGGAAGCGCTTCTTTTGATCCTCTGGCAGGTAGCGAAATGGCCGCGGCCGGCCAAGATCCAGCGCGCGCTGTTCGCAGGACAGAACCACTTCAGGATTTGCAGGGTCGTCGCTGCTTTCCATATCGTCAGCCAGACCGTCAAAGAATACGTCTGCTTCCAGCAGCTGGCCCTCGTCTTCAAAGATGCCCAGATAAACCGTTACACGCCGGCGCTGAAACTCTTCGAGCTCCGCCAGCGCAATGATCGCCGCATCGATGCCAGAAAGTGAGATTGAAAGGCCGGAACTGCCACCGGTGCTGTCGCCGGCCGTGTCACCGACCTGCAGCAGCTCGCCGGCGCCCACATAGGTCACGCCGTCATAGACCACCTCGCCCGGGCCGGTGAACATGGCGAAATCGCCGCTGTCAAACTGGCCACGCACCAGAAGGCAAATGTGTTTGTCGCCAACTGTCTCCATCAAAGCGCCTCGATCAAATCAAGTTTCATCGATCGACCCAGCTTGAAGTTCGTGCTGTGGCCATTGCTGGGCTTTGCCAGCGCCCAGGCTCCATAGGGCGCCAGCGCCTCGATCGCCCCGCCCTGTGCCACGTCTTCGCGCAGACGCGGCCAGATCGTGATTTGCTGTTGATTTGAAACATCTGGCGCCTGCACCGAGTTGATCATGTGCAGATGCCCGTTGATGGTGATTTGATCAGTGACAACAAACGCTTCGCCCGGCGCATGCTGCACCACCAGGGTTTTGCCCCGCTGTGACGCGGCTGCGGCAAATGTGGGGTTTTGCGTTAAGACGCCATGCGGCCCGCGGTAATCCATCGCCGGCAGATGAAACACAACTGTCGGCCCTTCAAGCGTTGTGAGCCAGGCCAGAATATTGGCCCGGTCCTGATATCGCGCGTCGTTGAGATCCAGCGTTGCCTGCCAGTGACCACCGAGAAAGTTATAGGCGGTCTGATTGAAGCTGTAGGGCGAAACCTCGCGATGCGCGTTGGTAACAACGCTCACGCTCAGCGCTTTTTTGGGCAGGGTGAAAGGTGGAAAGTTCATTTCATGC
>NZ_QOLB01000054.1 GCF_003333265.1 Candidatus Halocynthiibacter alkanivorans | reverse complement strand
AACCCGCCCCTTCTTCATTTTGCTATGAAAACTCCCGCCGGAGGCGCCTATGGGCGAGGCAGCAAGCGTCCCTGCCTTGGTGGCACAAGGGTTCAGACTTGTTCTTTACCCCCCCGCGGTCTATCCCGCGCGTACATCAAAACACCCCAAAACAAAGGTATCACCACATGATTCCCCGTTATTCCCGCCCCGAGATGGTTGCCATCTGGTCCCCCGAAACCAAATTCCGCATCTGGTATGAAATCGAAGCGCATGCCTGCGAAGCCATGGCCAATATCGGTGTCATCCCGCGTGAAAACGCCGATGCGGTGTGGAAAGTCAAAGACGTGGAATTTGACACCGCGCGTATCGATGAAATCGAAGCGGTGACCCACCACGACGTCATCGCCTTCCTGACCCACCTGGCCGAACATGTCGGCGCCGATGAAGCCCGCTTTGTGCACCAGGGCATGACCAGCTCTGACGTGCTGGACACCTGTTTCAACGTGCAGCTGGTGCGCGCCGCCGACCTTCTGATCGCAGATGTTGACGCCCTGCTGGCAGCGCTGAAACGCCGCGCCATTGAGCACAAAGACACTGTGCGCATCGGCCGCTCCCACGGCATCCACGCCGAACCCACCACTATGGGGCTGACTTTCGCGCGCTTTTACGCCGAAATGGACCGCAACAAACGCCGGCTGATCACCGCGCGGGACGAGATCGCCACTGGCGCGATTTCCGGCGCCGTTGGCACCTTCGCCAATATCGATCCGGCGGTGGAAGAGTATGTCTGTGAACAGCTTGGTCTGAGCCCGGAGCCGATTTCCACCCAGGTGATCCCGCGCGACCGTCACGCGGCGTTTTTTGCCGCGCTCGCTATTGTCGGGGCCTCTATCGAAAACATCTCGACCGAAGTGCGCCACATGCAGCGCACCGAAGTGCTGGAAGCCGAAGAATTCTTCGCCCCGGGCCAGAAAGGCTCCTCGGCGATGCCGCACAAACGCAACCCGGTGCTGACCGAAAACCTCACCGGCCTGGCCCGTCTGGTGCGTATGGCGGTGGTGCCGGCGCTGGAAAACGTCACCATGTGGCACGAGCGCGATATCTCGCACAGTTCGGTGGAGCGCAACATCGGGCCTGACACCACCATCACCCTTGATTTCGCCCTGGCGCGTCTGACATCGGTGGTCGACAAGCTGGTGATCTACCCGGACAACATGCTGGCCAATATGAACAAGTTCCGCGGTCTGGTGATGAGCCAGCGGGTGCTGCTCGCTCTGACGCAGGCCGGTGTGTCGCGCGAAGACAGCTATAAGCTGGTGCAGCGCAACGCGATGAAAGTCTGGGAGCAGGGCAAGGATTTCAAAACCGAACTGCTGGCGGATGCCGATGTTCTGGCGGCGCTTTCCGCCGAGGAAATCGAAGAGAAATTCGACCTTGGCTATCACACCAAACATGTGGACACGATTTTCAAACGGGTCTTTGGCTGACACCGGCACCATTTTGATATTGCATGACAAACGGCTCCCTCCCCGGGGGCCGTTTTTTTATGCCTGCCTCAAATTTGCCCCAAATTGTACGGGAAAACACCACAGAATATGAAGGTGCTGTTAACCAGCACAGGCGATGTTGGGTACAAGACAAGCGCGCCAGGAGAAACCGCCCGTGACTGCATTGCCCAATATCGACATGCCAGCTTTCCCCCCCATGCCATCGCTGCCCTCCCTTGGCGGTGGTTCCGTTGCTGCGATGTCGCGCAAACAGAAGGCGGCCATTATCGTGCGCCTCCTGCAGTCCGAAGGCGACGTGATCCCGTTGCAAAGCCTGCCCGAAGATCACCAGGTCGAACTCACCCGCCAGATGACCACTATGCGTTATATCGACCATGAAACCCTTGCCAGCGTGGTCGAAGAATTCAGCGAAGTGTTGTCCAGCATCGGTCTGTCCTTCCCCAACGGGCTTGAGGGCGCACTGAATGTACTGGATGGCAGCCTCTCTGCCGCCACCTCGTCAAAGATGCGCAAACAGGCCGGGTTTTCGATCACCGGCGATCCCTGGGAACGCATTGCTGAACTTGATGTCGACACCATCCTGCCGGTGCTTGAAAAAGAAAGCCCCGAAATCGCCGCGGTGCTGCTGTCCAAAATCGCCGTGTCCAAAGCCGCTGAAATTCTCGGCCGTCTGCCTGGCGAACGCGCCCGCCGCATTACCTATGCGGTGTCGCTGACCCAGGGTATCGAACCCTATGTGGTGCAGAAAATCGGCATCTCGCTTGCGGCCCAGCTCGACAACCGCCCACCCAAAGCCTTTGAGACCAGCCCGGTGGAACGTGTCGGCGCCATTCTCAATTTTTCCGCCTCCTCCATCCGCGAAGACGTGCTGGAAGGGCTGGAAGAAAGCGATCAGATGTTTGCCGGCGAAGTGCGCAAGGCGATCTTTACCTTTGCCAATATCGCCACAAGGCTCGACGGGCGCGATGTGCCGAAAGTCACCCGCGACGTGGATCCGGCAATGCTGATCACAGCGCTGGCCGCCGCCAGCAGCGGCGAGCCCGGCAAAGCCACCGAATTCATCCTCAGCAACATGTCTCAGCGCATGGCGCAGTCGCTGCGGGAAGAAATCGAAGCCCTCGGAAATGTCAAAGGCCCGGCCGGCGAAGAGGCCCAGAACGCTGTGGTGGCCTCGATCCGCAACCTGGAAGCCGCCGGCGAGATTTTCCTGCTCACCGGCGACGAAGACTGATCCTTCCGCCCCCCGCCACAACGCTGGACAGCACGGCGGTCTGCCCCTAATCCTGTTGCCATGAGCATACGCCCCCAATTCAGCAATCAGACCCGCGGCATCCTGTTGATGATCGCCGCAGTTTTCACTTTCACCGTGATGGACGCCATCGCCAAAGGCTTGTCCCAGCGCCTCGATACAATCCAGGTGGTCTGGGCGCGTTATACCGGCCAGTCAGTGATCGTCACCCTGCTGATACTACCGCGCCTGCGCAGCACCCTGCGCACCCGGTACCCTAAGTTACAGCTGCTGCGCGCCTTGCTTCTGCTCGGCGCCACCAGTTTCTTCTTCTTTGCCATTTCCCGCATCGGCCTTGCCGAAGCCACTGCAATCATGGATATTTCTCCAGTACTGATCACTTTGGGTGCAGCGCTGTTTCTTGGTGAAAAATTCGGACCGCGCCGCGCCTTTGGTGTTGCGGCGGCGTTGATCGGTGCCCTGATCATCATCCGCCCCGGCAGCGGCGTTTTTTCCCCTGCGGCCATACTGCCGCTCGCGGCCGCAGTTTGTTACAGCGGCTACACCCTCGCCACGCGCTTTGTCGGCCCCAATGAAAGCATCTGGACCTCGCTGTTTTACACCGGTGTAATCGGCAGCCTGCTGCTGTCGCTGGTGGTGCCATTTGTCTGGATCACCCCATCGCCGGGCGACGCCGGTCTGCTGCTAGCAGTGGGGCTGGTGGGCGCGCTGGCACAGCTCTTGATGATCCGTGCTCTCTCGCTCGCCGAAGCCAGCCTGCTGGCGCCGTTTACCTATGCCGGGCTGATGTTTGCCACTGTCTGGGGGGCGCTGTTTTATGGCGAATACCCCGATGCTATGACCTGGCTGGGCGGGTTTGTGATCGTTGTGGCCGGGCTTTATGTCTGGTTGCGCGAAACCCGTGACGACCGCCAGGTTCAAGCCGCGGAATGACCGGTCCGACACCAAAAACCGGCCCGGAACCGGAGCGCAGACCCGGCCGCAATTCTGGCCCCAAATCTGGCCGGGTCCCGGCCCTGGCCCACCGGCTGCAGGACCTGTTGTTTCGCGGTTTGCTGGCGCTGATTATGGCGCTGCCCTATGAACGCCGTGTCCCGCTGATGGGCTGGTTGATGGCGCGGCTCATTGCACCGCTGGCCGGGTACAACCGCCGCATCCGCGCCAACGTCGCCCTTGTGCGCCCCGATATGACGGAAGCCGAAATCCGGGCGCTGTGCCGCGCAGTGCCTGACAACCTGGGCCGCACAGTGGCCGAGATTTACTCTGGCCGCGACTTCACCGACCGCATTGCCCGCGTCACGCCCACCGGTCCCGGGCTTGCTGCTCTGGACGCGGCACAGGCAGAAGGCCGGCCGGTGATTCTGGTCTCAGGTCATTTTGGCAATTATGACGCGTTCCGCGCCGCCATGGCCCAACGCGTCGGCGCACTCGGGGCGCTCTACCGGCCAATGAACAACCCGTTTTTTAATGCCCATTATGTCCGCGCCATGTCCGGCATTGCCGAACCGATGTTTGCCCGCGGCCGCCGTGGCCTTGCGCAAATGGTGAAATTCCTGCGCCAGGGTAATGTGGTGGCGCTGCTCTCAGATCAGCATGTGGGCAAAGGCACGCTGCTGGACTTCCTCGGAAAACCCGCGCCCTCGGCTCTTTCCGCGGCGGAAATGGCGCTGAAATACAACGCGGTTCTGATTCCGGTCTATGGCATCCGTCAACCAGACGGGCTCAGCTTCCGGGTCGAACTCGAAAGCCCCATCCCCCATTCCGACCCTGTGACGATGATGCAGGCCGCGTCCGACAGCCTGGCCGCGCAGATTGAAAAACATCCGGAACAATGGCTGTGGGTCCACCGGCGCTGGAAACCGGAACGCCGCGCCGGCAAGTGAAACCGGGCCACAACGGCGCCCGGCACTGTCCGCCAGATGCGAATCTGATGCGGACTGATGCGACGGAAAAATCCCGGCCCGGCAAAGTTCTGCTCTGCCACGGGCCGGGTCCCCCCGTCTCCGAAACGGTCGCGGCTTACATCAACGCGTCTGCAATCACACCGACAGTCAGCGCGCCGATCGGCTGGCCCGACGCAGGATCGACGATTGTCAGCGAAATCTGACCCTGGTATTTGCCAGTGGAGCCATCGACTTCCAGCTCGCTGATATGAACCGCATCGGCGCCGACAGCATAGGTGTCGATATGTTTGGCCTCATCGCCCTGCCAGTAGTCGCCGGTGATTTCTGACACTGCCACATTCAGCCCGCGCGCATCCATCACGATCACCTCGGTCATAGCACCTGCACTGTCGGCGACCTGCCGGCGCAGGAATGCGGACAACGGGTTGTTCAGCACCGGGGTGATCGTGTCAGCAGCATCGGCGGCCGCTTCGCTGCGCCAGGCCTGATCCATGCTGTCAATGTCGCCCTGTGACAGGCCGGCGGTGACCAAATTCTGTGCGTTGATCGCCGCGACCAGCTCGGGGCTGTGTGCCCAGTTCCTGATTTCATCATCCAGAAAAAAGCGCAGCGCCTGGTCAAATTCGCCGGCGGTGGCAGGCAGCGCCATCAAGCCCGCAAAAGCAATGCTGATCAATTTGTTCATGTCGTATCCCCAGTTTGTTACCAATGGCCGCAGTACGGCTGTTACGTGGGTAAAGGCTGAACCGGAATGACTAACGCGGTCTGAACAAAATTTCATATTGCAATTTTATCAGCTAACAGGTTGATTTATCGAAATTAAATTTTCTTGCTAAATGCAAATGCATGCAGTAAGGGCGACTCAGAGGGTACCCCCCTCAACGCAGGATTGCAGCCCCCACAATCATTCCGGGTCCCGGCCTCTGGAGCAGAACAACCATGGATTGTTCGCCGTCCGCCGCGACCTGCAAGCTCAAAGGCGCTTTGCCATCCCAGTCGCGCAACCGTTGCCAGCGGGTGACAATGTTGTTGTAGGTCACCGTCTTGCCGGCGTTTTCACCGCGGGTGATACGGACCACATGCTGCGGCGTGAAACTGACCAGCTGAACCCAGACCTTGCCACCCAGATCGCCAAGCGCCTCGGCGCGGATTTCGATCTTTCCGCCGCGTCGCGTCAGTATAACCCGGGTCAGATCCGGGGTGGCACGGGCTTTGATAATGGCTTCAGCCACTTCCATTTCCCGCATCCCCATCACTTCTTTGCGCCCGTCGATGACCATCTCTGGCGTATAAATCATGTTGCGGCCACGGCTGTAGGCATAGGCTTTCTGGCGTTTGGTAAATTCGGGTTTTGCGAAAATATCTTTCCAGCCGATGTAATCCCAGTAATCCACATGCAGCGCCAGCGGGATCACATCACTGCGTTTGGCCAGTTCCCCCAGCAGAGCATCCGCCGGTGGGCAGGCCGAACAGCCCTGGCTGGTAAACAGCTCGACAACGACCGGTGTATCGCCCGCCATCGCTGCCGAAACAGCGCCCAGCGATACAGCGCCCTGCAACAGCGCCCCGGCGCAAATGCCCGCTACCGCTGTTCGCTTCAGCCGTGTCGCTGTTCGCTGCAATAGACCTGCAAAGCCTGGCCTCATAGTATCGCCTCTCTCTTTTTCTTTATTTCTAACCGTTTCCCTGCTCTCATTCCAATCAAGGTTTTGCGAGATTTCGTCATATTTCCGTCGCGGCACCGCCAATCCCGTTGTTTTGTGTACAATGGCATACAAAAAACCCACAGCCCCCCTTGAATGATTGCCCAAAGCGGCTAAAAGCAGGGCAGCGTAACCCCTGATGACCCAGTAAGGGAGGCCAACCCCATGACCGTTACCGTTGGACACGACACATCCAAGACCCGCAAGACGCTCTCCGTCGGCGGCAAATCCATCGATTATTACTCCATTCCCGCCGCCACCGCCGCCGGATTGGGTGATTTTTCCAAACTTCCCGCCGCGCTGAAAGTGGTGCTGGAAAACATGCTCCGCTTTGAAGACGGCAAAACCGTCTCGGTGGAGGATATCAAAGCCTTTGCAGACTGGGCGACACTCGGCGGCAAGAACCCGCGCGAGATCGCCTATCGCCCGGCCCGCGTGCTGATGCAGGATTTCACCGGCGTTCCTGCCGTGGTTGACCTTGCTGCCATGCGCGACGGCCTGGTTGCCCTCGGTGGCGACCCCGAGAAAATCAACCCGCTCAGCCCGGTTGATCTGGTGATTGACCACTCGGTGATGATCGATGAGTTCGGCAACCCGCGGGCGTTCAAAATGAACGTGGACCGCGAATATGAGCGCAACATCGAACGTTACACCTTCCTGAAATGGGGTCAGTCGGCGTTTAACAACTTCCGCGTTGTGCCTCCGGGCACCGGCATCTGTCACCAGGTGAACCTGGAATACCTGTCGCAGACCGTCTGGACCGACAAAGATCAGAACGGCGTCGAAGTGGCCTATCCGGACACGCTGGTTGGCACCGATTCCCACACCACCATGGTCAACGGCGCTGCTGTTCTGGGTTGGGGCGTTGGTGGTATTGAGGCCGAAGCCGCCATGCTGGGGCAGCCGATCTCGATGCTGATCCCTGAAGTCATCGGCTTTGAGCTGACCGGCGCTATGTCCGAAGGCACCACCGGTACCGATCTGGTGCTGAAAGTGGTCGAACTGCTGCGCGCCAAAGGCGTGGTTGGCAAATTTGTCGAATTCTACGGCGAAGGTCTCGACCGTCTGCCGCTGGCCGACCGGGCAACCATCGCCAACATGGCACCGGAATACGGCGCCACCTGTGGTTTCTTCCCGATCGATGACGAAACCATCCGCTACCTGAACAACACCGGCCGCGACACCGATCGTGTGGCGCTGGTGGAAGCCTATGCCAAGGCCAACGGTTTCTGGCGTGATGCGGATTACGCACCGGTCTACACCGACACGCTGAGCCTGGATATGGGCACCATCGTGCCGGCAATCTCCGGCCCCAAACGGCCGCAGGACTATGTCGCCCTGACCGAAGGCCAGACCGCTTTCCGCCGCGAAATGGAACAGACCTTCAAACGCCCCATGGGCAAAGAAGTCGCTGTCGCCGGCGAAGACTACACCATGGAATCGGGCAAGATCGTGATCGCTTCGATCACCTCCTGCACCAACACCTCCAACCCCTATGTGATGATCGGTGCCGGTCTGGTGGCGCGCAAAGCTGCTGCTCTGGGCCTCAACCGCAAACCCTGGGTGAAAACCTCGCTCGCGCCGGGTTCTCAGGTTGTGTCCGCCTATCTCGAAGCGGCAGATCTGCAAAAAGACCTCGACGCCCTCGGCTTCAACCTGGTGGGCTACGGCTGTACCACCTGTATCGGCAACTCCGGCCCGATCCAGAAAGAACTGTCCGACGCCATCTCTGAGGGTGACCTGGTTGCGACCTCCGTGCTCTCGGGCAACCGCAACTTTGAAGGCCGCATCAGCCCCGACGTGCGCGCCAACTACCTGGCCTCGCCGCCGCTGGTTGTCGCTTATGCAATCGCCGGCACGCTCGACATCGACCTGAGCAAAGACGCGCTGGGTCAGGACCAGGACGGCAATGACGTGTTCCTGAAAGACATCTGGCCCACCAGCCAGGAAGTCGCAGAAACCGTCGAAGCCACCGTCACCCGCGAAGCCTTCCTTGAGAAATACGCCGATGTGTTCAAAGGCGACGAAAAATGGCAGGCGGTGGAAACCACCGACGCGCAGACCTATGACTGGCCCCCCCAGTCCACCTATGTGCAGAACCCGCCTTACTTCCAGGGCATGAGCAAAGACGCCGGTGTGATTTCTGACGTAAAGGACGCCAAAGTTCTGGCGGTTCTTGGCGACATGATCACCACCGACCACATTTCTCCTGCCGGTGGTTTCGCCCAAAGCACCCCGGCCGGCCAATATCTGCTGGACCGCCAGGTGCCTGTGCGCGAATTCAACTCCTACGGCTCGCGCCGCGGCAACCACGAGATCATGATGCGCGGCACATTCGCCAACATCCGCATCAAGAACGAAATGCTCGCGGGTGTTGAAGGCGGTTATACCAACGGCCCCGATGGCAACCAGACCTCGATCTACGAGGCGGCGATGGCGCATCAGGCCAATGGCACCCCGCTGGTGGTGTTCGGTGGTGAACAGTATGGCGCCGGGTCTTCGCGTGACTGGGCGGCCAAGGGCACTGCGCTTCTGGGCGTCAAAGCGGTGATTGCCGAGAACTTCGAACGTATCCACCGCTCCAACCTGGTTGGTATGGGCGTGATCCCGTTTGAGTTCACCAATGGCGACTCGCGCAAATCTCTGGGCCTGACCGGCGAAGAAACCGTGTCCATCACCGGCCTCGAAGGCGACCTGAAACCACTCTCCAACGTGCCCTGCACCATCACTATGGCCGACGGCACGGTGAAAGAGATCGAACTCAAGTGCCGCATCGATACCGCGGTCGAGATCGAATATATTGAGCACGGCGGTGTGTTGCACTACGTGCTGCGCAACCTGGCCAAGTCATAACAGAAGCGCCAGACCGCTGAGGAATGGGAAAGCCCCGGTCCACGCGACCGGGGCTTTTTATTTGCCGACGCTTTCAAACAGTTTCGCCTTGCATCGCAGACGACTGGGAGCGGAATTTCTTTTGGACCGGCACCGCCGGGCCGCGCCTGACCTTCCCCCGGGAAGGCGCTTCACGCCTGCCCAAGGTCAGACGCCGCCCTTTATCCAGACGCCCGCGCGATGTTCGGTGTCGACCACATGGATTACCGACGCGTCCATTTGATTGGATGACACCAACACCAACAGTTTTGATCCGGCAGACGACGCGCTCCAGCCGCTTTCCTGCCGCCATCTCGCCAGAAACGCATTGTTTCCAATAGTTATCTCGACCCGACACCCGGCGTTAACTATATCTGGTCCAGATAGAGCTATGAAAAATATTATTCGCCATATCCCGATGCCGACGATGCCTGTGTTTGAAATACTGGCCTTCGCCGTGATTATCCTGATCAGCACCCACAGCGGCTGATCCCAACGCTATGCAAAACGAAAAACACCCGCAGGCTGGTCATTAACCACGCTGCGGGTGTTTTGTTTTTTTGGCGGGCCACGTCCGAATATTGTATTGCTCAGCTTTGACCGCAAACACGGTGCCAGACACCGGGCAGCACCTGGACTTTGGGAAGCGTAAAGCGCCATCCCGGTGGGAGTGAAAGCCGTCCCGGAATTGATCCCGGGGATTCGGGTTTGAGCGGGCGGCGCCCTGCGGCCCGGCCCCACCGGACCAACAAGTCTTTCAGCTCAGCACGGCCCAACCGCACCGGGCGCCCGGCTCTGCAGGCAGTGGGTATTGCCGCGACTGCGCTCTTCCGGACCGCTACTGGCGCCGCGCTGGACTGCCCCAGGCGCCGTTACTGCGCGGCGGCGATCGCCGGACGGATGGTCTGTTTCAGCACTTTTTGGGTGATCGGCCCGGTATAGCGCAGCACCACCACACCCTCGCTGTTGATCACAAACGTCTCCGGCAGGCCGATCAGCCCCCAGTCGCGCCCGGTCGCCCCCTCATCCATCCCCAGCGCCGTAAACGGGTTGCTCAGCTCATCCAGAAACGCCAGCGCCGGCGCGGTCTCATCTTTGTAATCGATGCCATAGACCGGCAGCTCAGCGCTCAGCTCAATCAACTGCGCGTGTTCGGCACGACAGGGCAGACACCAGCTGGCCCAGAAGTTCACCAGCTTGACGCCGGGCTGACGCAGGGTCGCGTCGTCAAACTGCGGCAGATCGCCAAGCGCGGTCAGCAGCATCGGCGGCAGCTTTTGCCCCGCCTGCACGCCCTCGTTCTCCTGGCCCGTATGCACCGGTGGCACTGCGGCCGCTTTGTCGCGCATCAGCCCGACCGCCAGCACCGCAGTCAGCCCGGCAAAGACCAGAGGCATCGCCCACAAAACCGGTGAAATTTTTGCCATCCGTCCAGATCCTTTTAGTCGTTTGTTCAGCGTGCCACAGCGGCAACGCGCTCAGGTCCGGCGTCAGACCGTTGACGCAGTGCTGCGCCGGGCCTCTGCTGCCTCAAGCCGCGTTTTCATCTGCCGCGCCCGCCACACCGAGACCAGCACCAGCGCCGCCAGCAGCACAAAAGTCACCCCATAGGCGCTCAGCACTTCAAAACTGTATTTCCCCAGATCAGGCATCGGACATCCTCTCGCGCATTTCAAGCGCCTGCAAGCGCCGGCCCCGGATCGCAGTACGGGTGCGCAGCAACATCAGTGTCACAAACAATAAAACAAAACCCGCGATGGTGAACAGCAACGGGAAGTAAAACACATCATCGACATTTTCCTTCTTGTCCAGCGACAGCGAAGCGCCCTGGTGCAGCCCCTGGTTCCAGAACAACACCGCATAGCGGCTGAGAACGGCAAACACCGAGCCGACAAGACACAGCACCGAAGTCAGATCCGCAGCCGTGTCCGGATTATCGATCGCCGCCCACAAAGCCAGATAGCCCAGATAAAACAGAAACAGGATCAGGAACGAGGTCAGCCGCGGCTCCCATTCCCAGGCCGTGCCCCACATCGGCTGGCCCCAGAGCGCCCCGGTCAGCAGCGCAATCAGCGTCATCACCAACCCGATCAGCGCCGCAGAGCGCGCAGCCAGCGCCGACACATGGTGGCGCCGGATGATCCAGATCAGCGAGGCCACCAGCATCATCACCCAGATATTAATCGCCATCATCGCCGCCGGCACATGCAGGTAGATGATTTTGACCGTGGCCCCCTGGCGGTAATCATCCGGCGTGAAGAAAAACCCCCACACCACACCAATCAGCAGCGTCGCCGCCGCCAGCACTGCCGTCACCGGCACCACCGGCCTGGACCAGGCCATAAATTTCCGCGGATTTGCATATTCCCAGATCGACATAGTCCCGCCTTACGTTTCTTCGCTCTTCATCTCAACTCACATTGGCGCGAGCGCATCAGTTGCGCCACACCCGCAGCTTGCGACCTGGTCCGGAGAGAACCACTTGCTTTGGCCCTTGTCTCCGGCCCCGGGCCGCCGTTCCGGCAGCTGCCACAGCCTCCGCCCCGATACAAACCGGCCTCTCGCGTCACAGCACTGCCGCGCCGCTCTTATCTTCGTCCCCGCGCCGCCACCGGCCCGGCACCTGTCGCCGCCACGGAGTCCGGCAACCTCTTCAGTTTCCGCACTCAGTCGTCAGCCTCAGTCTCCGCCTTGGTCTCCGGCCCGGTGCCGGCCAAGGTATCTGGTCCGACGCCGGATCCGCCAATCGTCCTGTGCGCCACGCTCAGCGCAGATTCATCCGGATCGCCGCCGCCGCCGCAAAAGGCAGCAGCGCCACCGCGCCCAGCGAGATGCCGGCAAGCAGCAGCAAAGGCACCGCGTTCTCAGCCCCCGCAGCGCCGCGCCGCACCGCCTCAGCACCAAAAATCAGCGTCGGCACATAAAGCGGCAACACCAGCAGTGACATCAGCAACCCGCCGCGTTTCAATCCCACCGTCAGAGCCGCACCAAACGTGCCGATCACTGACAGCGCCGGGGTGCCGATCAGCAGTGACAGCACCAGCCAGCCATAGGCGCTGCCCTGCAGCTGCAGCAACACCCCCAGCACCGGCGCTGCAATCACCAGAGGCAAGCCGGTGGTCACCCAATGCGCCAGCGCTTTCATCAGCACCACCGCCTCCATCGGCACCGGTGCCGTGGCCAGCAGATCCAGCGAACCATCCTCAAAATCCAGCGCGAATATCCGGTCCAGCGACAGCAGACAGGCCAGCAGCGCTCCGAGCCACAGAATGCCCGGCGCAATGCGGCCCAAAAGTTCGTTTTCCGGCCCGACGCCAAAAGGCACCAGCACCGAGACAATCAGGAAAAATGCCAGCCCGAGGCCAAAGCCGCCGCCCGCCCGCACCGCCAGCACCAGATCGCGGGTGAACAGCCGGATCACAGAAAGCCCCCGTCAAATTCCACACCAGATCCGCTGTCAAAATCATTGTGCACCGTGCTGCCATTGGCCCGGAACGGCGCCACATCCAGCACGTCACTCTCCAGCCCGAGATCGATGTGGGTGGCAATCACCGCCGCGCCGCCGGACGCCACATGAGCGCGCACCGCCGCGGCAAACAGTGCCACGGACGCGGTATCAAGCGACACGGTCGGCTCGTCCAGTGCCCAGATCGTGCGGCCAGTGACCATCAGCCGCGCCAGACCCAGGCGGCGCTTTTGCCCCGCCGACAGACTGCCGGCCAGCCGTTCACTCAGGCTTTCCAGATTGAACTGCGCCAGCGCTGGGGCAATATCAGCACCGCCATAGACCCCGGCCCAGAAATGCAAGTTCTCGCGCACTGTCAGGGTGACTTTTAAGCCGTCCGCATGGGCGGCATACGCAATGGCGTCATCCGCACAGCGGACCGTGCCCGCGAGCGGCGGTTGCAAGCCGGCAAGCGTGCGCAGCAAAGTGGTCTTGCCCGATCCGTTGGGTCCGCGCAGCACCAGAACCTGCCCTGCTGCCAGGGTGAAACTCAGCCCCTCCAGCACCGGCATGCCGCCCCGGCTCACTGCCAGGTTATCTGCACGTAACATTTCCATAGATCAGCCCTACCCCATCCTCAGCCCCGGTGAAAGCGACAGGTTGCCGCTGGCATAAACCGCCCCAAAAACGGCACCTCAACCAGCGCAGAAGCCACCTCAGACCGGCAACAGCGCCAAAGCCACGCGTCGCCCCTCAGACAGCAGCACATTATAAGTGCGGCAGGCCGAAGGCGAGGACATTGCCTCAATGCCAAACCCGGCGGCCTCCACCGCCTGACGCAGCGCTGCGGGCACATGGGCGATCTCAGCGCCGGCGCCAAAAAACACCACATCCGCCTCTGCGCCCAGAGCCACAACCGGGTCGGTATCTTCAACGCCGCCCCAGGACCGCACCCCACGGGCGGTGACAATCAATGCGCCTTCAAACACCTCACCGCCAATGCGGAAAAACCCGGGACCATAACCTTCGACCGGCCGCGCGCCCTCAAACTGTATCTCTGTAAACTGCATCGCTCATCCTCGTCTCATATCGTGCGCATCACCACATTCGTCACCACAAGCACCGCGCCAGCCAATGCGCCGCAATGCGCGCGATCCTGCGCGCGCGATGCTCCCGGGCCAGGGCCCAGTCCGCGGGCGCTGTATGCGCGCGTTTCCCGTCTGGAACAAGCGTTTCCCGGCGCCCGGGCATCAACCTCAAAGCAACGTGACCTTGCCGAAGCGACCACCGCCGCCGCCGCCGCCGGCAGAACACGACGCGCTCGCGACTGCACATGCCCGATGCCACGCAGCGCCACTTGCAACAATAGCCAGAACAAACTGCCGCTGCCCGCCGCGATGACGCCACATCACCACCAGCGCAACGCTGCCAGAGCGGCTGCCCCGTCGCAGTCACCACAACCACAGCGCAGGCCAAAAGCAAAACAGCCCCGGAATTTCCGGGGCTGTTTTTAAACTCATCAGGTGTCGACATTGGCAAACTGGTTGCCGGCATTGGCGTCCGGTTTGCTCCAGTCGCGCTTCACCCCCAGCCACAGCAGGATATTGGAGGCGACAAAGACCGAAGAATAGGTCCCGATCACCACACCCAGCGTCATCGCAAAGACAAAACCGCGGATCACATCGCCACCCAGCACCAGCAGCGCAATCAGCGCCAGCAGCGTGGTGGTCGAGGTCATCACCGTGCGGCTCAGCGTCTCGTTGATCGACAGGTTCAGCACCCCGCCCAGCTCCATCTTTTTGTATTTGCGCAGGTTCTCACGCACCCGGTCAAACACCACCACCGTGTCATTCAGCGAATAGCCGACGATGGTCAGCAGCGCCGCAATGATCGACAGATCAAACGGAATGCCAAACAGCGCGAATATGCCGATGGTGATCGCGACGTCATGCACCAGCGCCGCCACGGCCCCGAGCGCAAATTGCCATTCAAAGCGCAGCCAGATGTAGAACAGCACCGCGCCGATGGCCGCAACCACTGCCAGCACCGCAGACCAGATCAGCTCGCCCGAGACTTTTGGTCCCACACTTTCCACCGACGGGAAAATGATCGATGGCGCGATGTCCACCAGCGCCGCTTTGATCGCCACCAGGGTTTCGCCGGTCACCGCCTCGTCCCCCTCCTGGGCTTCGATGCGGATTGAGGCCACGTTCTGATCTTCAGCAAAGCTGGGGTCAAACACTTCGGTGATCACCACATCGCCCAGCCCCATCGGCGCCAGCGCGCCGCGGTAAGCCGCCACGTCGACCGGCTCAACCGCCTGGGTGCGGATGGTAGTGCCACCCCGGAAATCGATGCCATAGTTCAGCCCGACCACCGCGAAAATCGCCAGCGAAGCCACCACCGCCAGAACCGAGGCGCCAAAAGTGACACGGCCACGGCGGAAGAAATCCCACCTGGTGACTGTCGGCACCAGCCGCAGACCTTTCAGACTGAAACTGCGCGGACGTTTGCGCGAATACCACATCACCACAAACAGCCGGGTGACAAAGATCGCGGTGAACACCGACGTCATAATACCAAGCGCCAGGGTGATGGCAAAACCACGCACGGGTCCTGCGCCGATCACAAACAGAATTACCGCAGTGATAAAGGTGGTGACATTGGCATCCAGAATCGCCGACAGCGCTTTTTCATACCCAAGCTCAATCGCTCTCGCGACGCCCTTGGCGGTTTTCAGCTCCTCCCGGATGCGCTCAAAGATCAGCACATTGGCATCCACGGCCATACCGATGGTCAGCACGATCCCGGCGATGCCCGGCAGCGTCAGCGTGGCGCCCACCAGAGACAACAGACCAAAGATCAGCCCCACGTTCAGCACCAGCGCGATATTGGCAAACATACCAAACATCCCGTAACACAGCGCCATGAAGACCAGCACTGCGCCAAAAGCCACCATCGTGGCGATCTTACCGGCCTCAATACTGTCCGCCCCAAGCTCAGGGCCGACGGTACGTTCTTCCAGATAAGTCACTTTCGCCGGCAAGGCGCCTGCACGCAGCAACAGCGCCAGGTTGGTGGACTCTTCAATCGAGAAATTGCCGGTGATCTGCCCGGAGCCGCCCCGGATCGAACTTTGAATGGTCGGCGCCGAGATCACTTCATTGTCCAGCACAATGGCAAAGGGCGAACCGACGTTTGCGGCGGTGTAATCGCCGAACTTACGTGCACCGGCCGGGTTAAAGCGGAAGGACACCGCCGGGCGGCCGTTCTGGTCAAACACCGGCTGGCTGTCCACCAACTCGTCACCGGAGACAACGGGAGTCTTCTCCAGAATGTAATAGACACCTTCCTGCTCCACATCGGGCAGGATTTCATTGCGCGCGCCTGGTGCCTGGTTGGCATTGCCGGTGCGCGAAACCACCGGCTGGAACGTCAGCTTGGCGGTCTTGCCGATCAGATCCTTCAGCTCTTCAGCCGAGCCGATACCCGGCACCTGGATCAGAATCCGGTCGGTGCCCTGGCGCTGAATGGTGGGTTCGCGGGTGCCGGCCTCATCGACCCGGCGGCGGATGATCTCCAGCGACAGCGCCATGGTGCGCTCGTCGGTGGCGAGCCGTTCGGCCTCTGACAGGGTGATGAAAATATCGGACCCTTCGCCGCGCACCTCAATGTCGGTCTGGCCCACGCCGGACAGCGAGACCACCGGCGTCGCCAGCTCCCGCACCGCCGCCAATGCATCCGCCAAGCCTTCAGGCCGGCTGATGCGCACCCGCAATACGCCGTCCGCCCCATCCTGACGCCGCACCGTACCGGCCGTCGCCCGCACCTCTTTCAGCGCATCGCGTACTTCCGGCCAATAGGCGTCCATCCGGGCGGAATAGACCTCTTCGACCTGCACTTCGGCCAGCAAATGTGCCCCGCCGCGCAAATCCAGCCCCAGGTTGACCAGCCCGGCTGGCATCCATTCCGGCCAGCCGTCGCGCGCCTGTGCCAGCGCCGGCGTTTCACCACCAAGCGCAATCGCGTCACCAGCATCCTTGTGCTGCTCAACCCGCGTGTAAAATCCGTTCGGTGCCGCCAGAAGCAGGCCAACCGCAACCAGCCCCCAGATGAAGACCCGTTTCCAAAGTGGAATTTGCAGCATCAGCCTGCCTCGCTTTTATCGATTAAGCCGCAGGCTCAGTCTTGGAAATAACACTTGCGATGGTGCTGCGGATCACCCGCACTTTGACACCGTCTGCGATCTCAACTTCCACTTCACCGTCGTCTTTGACTTTGACAACTTTGCCCAGCAGGCCACCGGCGGTCAGGATCTGATCACCGCGGCGCACCGCCTCAATCATCGCCTTGTGTTGTTTGGCTTTTTTCTGCTGTGGACGGATCATGATGAAATACATGATGCCAAACAGCAGCGCCATCATGATGAAGAAGGAAAAATCAGGGCCAGCCGCACCAGCGGTTTGTGCGTAAGCAGGGGTGATAAACATTATGTCGTCCTCTATCGGTAAAATCTGTTCCCGGAGCGCAATGCCCATAGGGTCGGCGGCACCCTAGCCCTGGGCGGCGCGCCTGGCAAGCAAACACCTGATTAGGGCGCTAACATCGCTGTTATGTGGGGGAGTTGAAGCCTAACAATTGCGACAAAAACAGTTTCCGCAGCGGAAGGTTTATTGGCCAGCAAACCCAACAACTCTAAGCAACGACAGAGCAAATCCGGCTCCCACAGAAAATCGCCAAATTTACGTCGCAATCTAAAGTTAATGAACACACATTCAATCAACTTATTGGCGAGAAAACCATGCGTTTCAAAATCCTCATTTTACCACTTTTTATTGCCGCCTGTCAGGGTACGGCGCCACAACAGGGCGTGGGATTTAACAGCTATTCCCCGACCCCGGCCAATCAGGCCCGGGTTGCAACATACCCCTCACAGGCAAACATAGCAGCGCCAACAAAGCCCACAGTTTCCACCGCCCCCCCCGCTTCCCCCGCC
>NZ_QOLB01000141.1 GCF_003333265.1 Candidatus Halocynthiibacter alkanivorans | reverse complement strand
TTCCGGTACATCAATGGGTTCTATAACCCTCGACGGCGGCATTCATCGCTTGGTGGAAAAAGCCCCTTGGCCTTCGAACGAAAGGCCGCCTAACATGAGATGAGAGACCGGAACTTTTGCGCGGCAAGTCCAGATTGATCACGGGACGGGCGTCTGCAATCAAGGCCGCGCCTGAACTTGGGATGGCGTGACGCGGCGGGACTGGAAACACGACAGCGAAAGCCACGATGGCAAAACAGACGGGCATCTTCACGCGCGGTGTCGGGCTGGATTGCCGCCGGATCGGGAGACGATATTTTTTACCCCAGGGCGAACATCTGCAATCAGGGCAGCGCCTGAGCTTGGGGAGGCGTGAAGCGCCTTCCCGGGGGGAAGGTCAGGCGCGGCCCGGCGGTGCCGGACCAAAAGAATTTTATGTCTCGCTTTGTCGCCAATATAGCGCCACGCCGTTTGAAATATCTCCAGACAAAAAAACGCGCCGCAGAGATATGCAGCGCGTTTTCAGATTTCAGCCAGTTCGCATCACTCGGCGGCGGCCGGGTCTTTCGGCGCGTCAGGTTCATGTTCCACCGTTGTTTTCATCAGCGCAGCGGCGCCGCTGGCGCAAATCAGCGCCGCGGAGAGAAGCGGCACGGCAGTGCCGTCAAACGCCAGCCCGATTGGTGCTGCGATCAGCACCGCCAGCACGGTGGAGATACCACCGATAACTGAAGCCGCGAGGCCAGCAATATGGCCGAGATACTGCAGCGCCAGCGCGTTGAGATTGCCAAAGGTCAGGCTGGTGAAAAAGAACACTGTGGTGACAAAAGCGAACCAGTACCAGAACGGCAGAGTGTCGCTGGACAGCGCGACCAACAGGATAACTCCGGAGCTGAGCGCCTGAGCGGAAAAGGCCCAGAGCGCCAGTTTGCGCATGCCCACCCGAACCACCAGGCTGGCGTTGATGAAAGTGCCTGAGGCGGCGAGCACTGCGGTGAGGGCAAACCAGAGCGGGAAGTTGTCGCCCTCGCCATAGGTGTCCGTATAGATCTGCTGTACCGAGCTGAGCGTGCCGAACAACACCGCATAACCAAGCGTCATGGCGGCGATATAAATGAGCACCATTTTGTTGGACAACACCTCTTTGCAGCCGTTCCAGAGCGTCGAGATCCGGAAAGGGCGACGGTCAGCGCGCGGCAGGGTTTCGCTTTGACGCAGGTTGAGCCAGGTGGCGCCGATCAGCGCAAAGATCACAAAAGCCACAAACACCGCACGCCAGCCAAAGCCAGCGGCGATCACCGCGCCAAGCGCCGGAGCGATGGCCGGAACGATCATAAACACCATGAAAACAAAGGAGGTGATACGCGCCATCTGCCGGCCCTGATACAGATCCCGGATCAGCGCCACACCGACGATACGCGGTCCCGCGGCGCCAAATCCCTGCAACACGCGGGCCACCAGCAGCAGTTCCAGCGAATTGGACAGCAGCGCCATCACCGCGCCGAGGATATAGAGTGCCATACCGGCGGTGATAATGGTCTTGCGGCCAAAGGCGTCTGACAGTGGCCCGGTGACAAAGGTGCCCAGCCCCATGCCCATCACAAAGGAGGTCAGCACCAGCTGCGCCCGGTTGAGATCATCCGGGCTAAGTTCGGCGGCAATGGCAGGCAGGGAGGGCAGCATCGCATCAATGGAGAACGCGATAACGGCATAGAGCATCGCCAGCAGGGCAATGAATTCAATTTGCGACAGACGGCGCACAGACATGGGAACCTCTTTACAGATCGGGGTATGGAGAGACCGGAGCGGGCCAGAATGATCGTCTGACACCGGGGCGGTGGCCCGACCCTAGGCGCTGGGATCTGAAATGGCCAGCCCTGTGCCGGGACGTCATAACAAAAGACCAGCACCCGGGGGCACTGGTCTGTGTCGCGGGGTTGTGAACGTCCTCAGCCCCCGGATCAGGTGGTGAATGCGGGCTTAGCCTGGCGCTGCCGGGATCAGCTTTCCGCCGCGTCTTCTTTGGCGGTGATATCGGCAATCACCCGGGTCCAGAGCTCGGCCGGTTGGGCGCCGGAGACAGCGTGCTGGTTGTCGACGATGAACATAGGCACACCGCTGATACCGCGTTCACGGGCATGGGCGTCGCGCTGGCGGATCAGCTCGGCGTCAGCGTTGCCCTGCAGCATCAGCCGGGTGGCGGCTTCGTCCATTTCAAAGCGGGCAGCGATCGCGCACAATACGTCGATGTCGCCGATGTCGCGGCCTTCAACAAAATAGGCTTTGAACAGCGCTGCAACCACCGGGGTCTGGCGGCTTTCAAGTCCGGCCCAGTGGATCAGCCGGTGCGCGTTCAGCGTGTTGGGCGTGCGCTCGATCGCAGAAAAATCGATTTTGAGCCCGGCGTCTTCTGCCGCTTCAAGCACTGGCGCATAGGCTTTCAGCGCACCGTCACGGCCGCCAAATTTATGTTCCAGATAATCCCGCCGGCCCATGCCTTCCGCCGGCATATCCGGGTTGAGCTGAAACGGGTGCCATTCGATTTGAAACGGATGGTCGGGATGGGCTTCCAGCGCACGGTCAAGCCGCGCTTTGCCGATGAAACACCAGGGGCAGATCGGGTCAGAAATGATGTCAAGTTTTACCATGCGGATGTTTTAAACGCGCTTTGGTGGTTAGTGCAAGCCACTGACGTTATTGTGAGCATGGACGGGGTCGGCAATGGGGCCTGAAGTGTCGCTGTTGCACCCCGGGCGGTTGCAGATTATGAGGACGCATGAACAAAGCAAAAGACACCAGCCTGATCCACCTGGCACGGGAAAACGAAAGCGCGGTTGAGCCGGCACGGCCGCTTGACCTTGGCGCGCGGGTGCGGGATCTGCGCAAGGCGCATAAATGGACGCTGGAACAGGCAGCCAAACAAGCCGGTCTGGCGCGATCCACCCTGTCCAAGATCGAAAACGGTCAGATGTCGCCGACCTATGACGCGCTGAAAAAGCTGGCCTTGGGTCTGGAGATTTCGGTGCCGCAACTGTTCACCCCGCCGCGCGCCGCACAGGTGGGCGGTCGCATGGCGGTGACAGAATCCGGCGCGGGGGCGGCCCATGCCACCACCACTTATGAACATGAGATCCTTGCCGGCGCGCTGACACGCAAACAGATGCTGCCCTACCGGGCGCGGATCAGGGCCCGCAGCTTTGAAGAGTTTGACGGCTGGGTGCGTCATGACGGTGAAGAATTTCTGTATGTGCTGACCGGGGAGATCCGGCTGATCACCGAATTTTATGAGCCGGTGACGATGCGGCGTGGTGACAGCGCCTATTATGACGCCTCAATGGGGCATAACGTGATTTCCACCAGCCAGGATGATGCGATGATCCTCTGGGTGACGTCACTGGGCTGACCGGAGGCCCACCGCGACGGAGCGGGCGGGTTGACCCGACAGGCGGAACTGAGCGTCGTCGTGCTGTTGAGCTTTGGGTTTCCCGGTGCCGCCTCAGGGCGCGCGGGCAAACAGCCGCGCGGTGACCACGGTCGCGATCAGTGCGCCGATGATTTGCATCAGGATGAACATCAAAACATCTGACGGGTGGATGCCGGCGAATGTGTCGGACAGGGCGCGCGCCACCGTCACCGCCGGGTTGGCAAAGCTGGTGGAAGAGGTGAACCAGTAGGCGCCGGTGATATAAAGCCCGACCAGCGGTGGCACCGCGTCGGGCCGGTGGCGCAGCCCGCCAAAGATCACCAGCACCAGGCCGAAGGTGGCGATCACTTCGGACCACCATTGCCCCGTGCCGCTGCGGCTGGTGGTGGAAAACTGCAGGATGTCGAGATCAAACATAGCGTGTGTCGCCCAGACCCCGAGCACGCCGCCCAGCAGCTGCACCGCCACATAGGGCAGGGCGAGGCCGGGCGCATGTTCGCCACGCAGGGTGAACACCATGGTCACCACCGGGTTGAAATGAGCGCCGGACACCGGGCCCAGAATGGTGATCAGCACATAGAGAATACAGCCGGTGGCGATGGCATTTGCCAGCAGCGCCAGGCCGGTGTTGCCGCCCGACAGCTCCTGCGCCATGATGCCGGAGCCGACCACGCCAATCAGCAGGAACGCGGTGCCAAGAAATTCGGCCAGCAGGCGGTTGGCGGTGGGCTGAGGGGCAATGCTCAAGGCAGCTCTCCGATCATATCGAGGTTTTGTTGCAGCGCTGCCGGGCTGAGCCGGTCCGTATCCAGCGCCAACAAGGCCCGGGCACGGCGGTTCAGGATGTCAAAGGCGGTTTGAAAGGCCGACTGCTGATCAGCGCCTGCGGCGGCGGCGGGGTCATCTACGCCCCAGTGGGCACGCAGCGGTGCACCAGGCCAGAACGGACAGATCTCGCTGGCAGCGGAGCCACAAACGGTGATCACCAGATCCATCACCGGCGCGTCTGGCACGGCAAATTCATCCCAGGATTTTGAACGCAGATCACTGGTGTCATGCCCCCGCGCCACCAGAAGCGCCAGCGAATGTGGATGCACCTGACCCGCAGGTTTTGAACCCGCAGACCAGGCCTGGATCGCGCCGCCAGAGCTGTGGTTAAAGATGGATTCCAGCAGGATCGAGCGCGCCGAATTGCCGGTACAGAGTACGAGAATATTCATGACCCCGGCGCTACCGGAGTCATGTGACGTTCAGGTGACAAATCGTCGTATTTGCCAATATTCATACCCGGTTTCAGAACCAGCCCTGAACTTCGCGGGCGCCGGTCGAGATGTCTTCGCCGACACCGGCCACCGTGGCACATCCGGACAAGGTCAGAACGGCTATCATCAAAAAGGTGCGCATATTATTCCTCCCACCACCAGGTGTCGGGCTGAAACCCGATCCAGTCCCCGTACATCGGCAGACGCTCGGGATATTTCAGTTCTTTCACATGAGCAATACGGGAAATATTCCACTGATAAAAGGGGATGACGTAACGCCCGGTGGTCAGGATCCGGTCCAGCGCCCGGGTGGCGGCGACAAAATCGCTCTGATCGGTGGAGTTGACCAGCTTGTCGATCATCGCTTCGGCGGCCGGCGAATCCATGCCCATCATGTTGCGCGATCCCGGTTTGATCACACCCTCGGAGCCCCAATAGAGATATTGTTCGTTGCCCGGGCTGAGTGAGAGGCCACGGCGGTAGTAGGCCATGTCGAAATCATAGGCATTGCTGCGCTCTTTATACTGGGCAGTGTCCACCACGGTGACGGTCGGGGTGATGCCGACACGTTCCAGCATGCTGACATAGCTGTCCATGATCGACTGGTTTTCCTTGGCGCCCTGCTTCAGCAGTACTTCAAAGGAGAAAGGGGCGCCGGCGGCGTTTTTCATCATCCCGTCCTGGACGGTCCAGCCGGCGGATTCAAACTGCGCCAGGGCGCGGCGGATGTTTTTGCGGTTGCGCGCGGTGCCGTCTGACACCGGCAGGCTGTAGCCGTCCAGCGCGCCGGGCAGCAGCTCACCAGTATAGGGTGCGAGGAATTCGGCGACCTTGCCGGTGGCGGGGCCTTCTTCCATCGCCAGCACCGAATTGGAGAAATAGGAGCTGATGCGCGGCTGCTGGCCACCGGTTTTGGAATCGTTGATCGCTTCGAAATTAAACACGTTCAGCATCGCGTCACGCACACGCCAGTCGGAAAAGGCCGTGGTGCGGCTGTTCATAACCAGGCCGGTCATTCCCGAGGGGCGCTGATGGGGCAGGATTGATTTCACCACGTCGCCGTTTTGCACCGCCGGGAAGTCGTATTGTGCGTCCCAGGTGGCGACGTTGAATTCGCGCTGGCTGTTGAGAATGCCGCCTTTGAAGGCTTCGATAATCACCGAACTGTCGGCAAAAAACTCAAGCCGGATCTCGTCGAGATTGGCCAGGCCCTGCATGTAGGGCACGTCCTTGCCCCAATAGTCCGGGTTGCGTTTTAGGGACAGGAAGCGGCCGGCCTCGTAATCGTCAATCACATAGGGTGAGGAACCGATGGGAATAAGGTCCAGCCCGGAATCCTCAAAATCAACGCCGTCCCACTGGGACTTTTTCAGGATCGGACGCATGCCGGCCAGCAGCACCAGTTCGCGGTCCGGTGTATTGAAAGTGATGCGCACGGAGCGTTCGCCGGTGGCTTCAATTTTGTCGATTTTCTTCCAGAGACCGCGGTAGCGCGGGTGGCCCTGGGTGCCCAAAGTTTCATAGGACCAGATCACGTCTTCGACAGTGATCGGGCTGCCGTCGGAAAAAGCGGCCTCGGGACGCAGGGTAAATTCAACCCATTCCCGATTCGGTCCGGTCTCAATCGATTCGGCAATCAGCCCGTAAAGGGTGAAAGGTTCGTCCCAGCTGCGCCCCATCAGACTTTCATATCCAAGAAAACGCAGCTGCCAGGGAACCGAACCTTTGAGAATAAACGGGTTCAGACTGTCAAAGCTGCCGCCTTCGCCAAGCGCGATGGTGCCGCCTTTGGGCGCATCGGCGTTGGCATAAGGGAGTGACACAAAATCTTGTGGCAGTGCCGGGTCACCATACATAGCTATGCCATGACTTGATTCGGCCTGCGCCGCCCCCGACGCCAGAATCAGCGATAATACGAGCCCTGAATGCTTTAGTTTTGAGAATAAATCTGATCTCATTTTGTGAACAATCCCTGTGGTACCTTATTTCATTACCCGCGGAGCCTATGCGGGCTTCGGTGCAATTTCAAACTTTTAGCTTGGCCCAGAGCAGCCTGTGGCGTATAAATGAGTCACTGCTCGATAGGTTTCTTGCCTGTATGAAACCTGCCTCAATAACTTAACGCCAGCTTCGTGCTGGCGTTTTTTTTGTGCCGCACGCCGGCTGTGCAAAGGCGCTGGTCCGCAGGTTGATAAAAAATCATCATTCCCTCTTCATTTTGCAGGTGCAGCACGTATTCTGCAGCTGAATTTGTACATAGGAGAATGAGATGTCACTTGCAGGGAAAACCGCCGTTATTACCGGCTCCAATTCGGGCATTGGCCTGGGCGTGGCAAAAGAGCTGGCGCGGCTCGGGGCGGATGTGGTGCTGAACTCGTTCAGCAACAGCGACGCCGATCATGCGCTGGCGGCTGAGATCGCCCGCGAACACGGGGTCAGCGCGCGTTATATCCAGGCCGATATGTCAGATGGTGACGCCTGCCGGGGCTTGATTGAGGCCGCCGGGGTCTGCGATATTCTGGTCAACAACGCTGGCATTCAGCACGTGGCGCCGATCGACGAATTTCCGGTCGACAAGTGGAACGCCATCATCGCCATCAATCTGAATTCGGCCTTTCACACCACGGCCGCTGCGCTGCCGGGCATGCGAGCGCGGGGCTGGGGAAGGGTGGTGAATATCGCCTCGGCACACGGGTTGACCGCCTCGCCTTATAAGTCCGCCTATGTTGCCGCCAAACACGGGGTGGTGGGCATGACAAAAGCGGTGGCGCTGGAGACAGCAGAAGAGCCGATCACCGTGAACGCGATCTGCCCGGGTTATGTGCTGACGCCGCTGGTGGAGGCGCAGATCCCGGATACGATGCGCGAATATGACATGGACCGCGACACCGTGATCCGCGAAGTGATGCTGGCACGTCAGCCGTCCAGGGAGTTTGCCACCACGGCGCAGATCGGTGGCACGGTAGCGTTTCTGGCCTCAGACGCCGCAACACAGATCACCGGCACCACCATCAGCGTCGACGGCGGCTGGACCGCGATGTAACCCCATCAGTGCAAACAGGGGGCGCCAATTTTCTTTGGCGCCCCCTGGCAGGGTCGATGAACCGAAACAGGGTTATGGCTGCAGACAACGCTGTCTGCAGCGCGGCTGGATTCCAGTTTCACACGCAGATCCTGTTCCACCCGGTTGTGGCCAGGGCGCAACTGGAAAAACAGGACATGCCAGCAAAAAGCAGCCGGTGTTCGCACTCAGATTAAAGCGGTTCCGAAACGACTGCAGACGACGAACCCAAAATGGCTGCGAGCATCAGCAGGGCTAAAAGCACTTCAACGGTGCCCGCGTTTGTGGGTGCACCCTGGGTGGCAACCATGATCTCATTTTCGCTGAGGCCCACGTGGGTGCTGTGGTTGTCGGCAAAAGACGCCGAAGCCGTCAGCAAGGCGACACAGCTGAGAACTGCAATTTTATTCATATGGCACGCTTTCCAATTGAGTATGCCTCCCCCCCACGGCGAAGCAATTGAGATATCAGACCGGCAATATCGCGCAGATATGTGGTCCGATAAAAATGAACTAACATATATTTTAATTAAATCACACGGAAACCTTCCAGCACTGGAAGCCTGGGTCCCGGACGTACAGATGAGTGGACATTTCAGCGCTGGTAACTGGCGCCGCAAGGCTGGTTATTCTGGCTGAGACGGCGTGCTGTCGGTGATCAGCGGCTGGCTTGGGTCTTTGGCGTTGGGGTAAACCAGCCCGGCAGAAATCACCAGTTTGGCCGCGTCTTCCACCGTCATATCCAGCACGATGATGTCATGTTTGGGGACGAACAGCAAAAAACCCGAGGTCGGATTGGGTGTTGTCGGCAGGAACACCGACATCAGATCTTCATCGGCATGGGGGATCTTGCCGGCGACTTCGCCTTTGGCCGGCGTCGAAATAAACGCCACCGCCCAGATGCCGGTGCGCGGATATTGCACCAGACAGGCTTTGTCAAAGGAGGTTTCTGTCTGGGCAAACACGGTTTCTGCGATCTGTTTCAACCCGTTGTAGATCGAGCGCACCACTGGCGTGCGGTCCACAAGGCCTTCGGCCCAGACCAGCAGAGACCGGCCGAGAATGCCCTTGGCCACCCAGCCGACCACGACGGTGAACAACAGGAACATAATCACACCCACACCACGCAGGTTGATGCCGATATACTGTTCCGGATTAAAGCGCGCTGGCACAAATGGCAGCACCCAGCTGTCCATCCAGCCGATTGCCCCCCAGACCAGATAGGCGGTCAGCCCGATCGGTGCCACCACCACAAGCCCGGTGAAGAAACTGGCGCGAAGCCCGGCAAACAGGCTGCGTCGGGGCCGGGGGGCGTGGGGTTTGTCGCTAAACGGGCTGGTCATAAGAACGTCCGGGGTCAAGGGGTTGTATGGTGACATCTATGTAGGCGCAGCGGTGCCGGCCCACAACTGTTCTTTCGCGTGATGTCACGCCAGTATGACAATGTCGGAGCATCTGAGGCAGGCACACGGTGCCGGGGCGCCTACACCGCTGCAACGCCGGCGCCACGCCCGATGTCAGTTGGACAGCTTTATCGTCAGAGCGAACTTGCCGTCGTCCAGGTTGCTGTCGTGGTAGCGCAGGTCGATAGCGGCGAAATTGGTCAGATCGCGGCTGGTGCCAATGTCCCAGGCCACAAGATCGTCGGATAAACCTTTGGTGCCTAAATCCGTGCCGATGCGGCCGGACACCGTCACATCCTGCGGCTGCAAGTCATATTGCGCGGTCAGAGCCACCCAGTCCTGATCAAAGAAGATTTCGCGGTAATATTGCGCGCCCACAAAGGTTCCCGGCACCACTTCCCACTGGGACTTGATCCAGACCTCGCCAAAATTGGTGGGATCGTCGCGGTAAAAATAGCGGCCAATGCCGATGTCCAACTCCACATTTCCGACCCGGGGTTTCGCGCCAATAAGCAGGTCAGTCTCGATATCCGTATCGGTATTGCTGGCCCAGACCCCGGCATAATAGATGTCGTTGAACACAAAAAACCAGGGCTGGATCGCTGGCTTGTCATCCGTCACGGTCGCGCCTTTGGACAGGTAATTGCTGGTCAGGTCGACGCCGTAATAATACTCCACCTGCGCCTGTGCGGCGCCGGGTATCGCCATCAGGGCGCTCAGGGTCAGAAGGGCGGAGGTTTTGGTTACAACTGAAGTCATTAAAGGACTCTCCCTGGCACGGCCTGTTACAAATTGCAGCGCCAGGGCAGAAATGCCGGATCTGGCAACCATACTTCTACAGTCGGCTTTACCAGGACCGGCGCAAATAAATTGCGGGCGAAGCACGGCTGGTGCGGTCGAAAAGGCGGACATGTTGCGCTTCAGGCACAGGGCGCATTACCTGAACGACAGGTCGCCTGCAGGCCACCTGCCCACGTTGTAACACGGGCAGGGCGGTATCAGCTTCGGGACCAGACGGGATCCGATCAGCGGGATCAGGATCAACCGCGGCTTTGCAGCTTCATTTCAACCGCGATCGCAGCTGCCAGACGCGCATTGTTCAGCACCAGCTCGATATTGGAGACCAGCGAACGGCCCTCCGTCAGTTCAAAAATCCGCTGCAGCAGAAAAGGCGTCACCGATTTGGCGGCGACGCCCTGGGCGGCGGCCTCGCTGAGCGCCTGCTCTACCACCGGGATCATCACGTCGCGGGAAATCTCGGCCGTCTCCGGGATCGGGTTGGCGACCAGCTGACCGCCGGGCAGCCCCATGGCACTGCGCATCAGCTGCGCGCGCGCAATACTGGCGGCGTCATCCATGCGCAGGGGCGCGGGCAGGCCGGAGCTGCGCGACCAGAAAGCGGGGAAATCATCCTGGCCATAAGCGATCACCGGCACGCCGAGCGTTTCCAGCACTTCCAGCGTTTTCGGGATATCAAGGATCGCTTTGGCGCCGGCGGCCACCACGGTCACCGGAGTATGGGTGAACTCATGCAGGTCGGCAGAGATGTCAAAGCTGTTTTCCGCGCCCCGGTGCACACCGCCAATGCCGCCGGTGGCAAACACGCTGATACCAGCCAGGTTGGCGGCGATCATCGTGGCGGCAACCGTGGTGGCACCAATGCCACCGGACGCAAGGCAGGCGGCGATGTCGGCGCGGCTGACCTTGGCCACATCCGTGGCCTGGCCGAGACTTTCGAGTTCCGCATCAGACAGGCCGATATGCAATATGCCATTCATCACCGCGATGGTTGCCGGTGTGGCGCCGTTTTCACGGATCACCGCCTCGACACGGCGCGCGGTTTCGACATTTTGCGGGTAGGGCATGCCATGGGTGATGATGGTGCTTTCCAGCGCCACAATAGGAGTGTTTGCAGCGCGTGCGGCCTCTGCTTCGGCGGAATAAGCGATCTTGAACGTCATAAAGGGGTGTCTCCGGAGACATAGGTTGCGGCCGCGCGCAAAGCGGCGGCCAAAGCATCGGCGGCAGTTGCGCCCTGGATCTCGGCGGCGATATGCGCCGCCATATAGGTGTCGCCGGCGCCAGTGATACGGGTCACCAACACTTCCGGCGGCGTCTGGGTGACAACCAGGCCTGCGGGGCCGGCGACCGTGGCGGAGCGACCGCCATCGGTCACTGAGACCCGGTGCGCGCCCTTGTCCAGAAGGGCGCGGGCGGCGGCCTCGGAGCTGGTGTATTCAGCGCGCAGCAGCAGATTGGCCTCTTCAAGGTTGACATAGAGCGTGGCGCCGGGATGGGACAGCAGCGGCAACAGGCGTTCGGCCTTGCCCGGGCTGGCCGGGGCGACCCGCAGGTCGGCGGCGGCAAAATAGGGGCTTTTGGAAATGCTGCTCAGCAGATCCGTGGTCAGATTGCCGTCCAGCGCGATCAACCCGCTGTAAGGGTGTTCGGTGCTGCCCAGGGTGTCATCTGTCAGCGGGCGCAGGATCTTGTCCCCGGCGGCTTCCAGTGAATGGGCGTCCGCAATGGCGGCCACAAGCCCGTTGGCACCTTCAATCGCCATATAGATATCGGTGGGCAGATCATCGGAACGGTAGATGTGATCGGTGACCATGCCTTTGGCCAGGCAGTTCGCGATCAGCTCATCGCCCTCTGCGTCGCGGCCGATGGTGGTCAGCAGTGCCGGTGTCAGACCGAAGCGAGCGAGCGTCATGGCGATGTTCATCGCCACACCGCCGGGCAGGCGGGAAATACGCCCCGGCACGTCAGAGCCGACACGCATATGGGCAGATGAGCGCCCGATCACGTCCCAGAGCACCGAGCCGATACAGAGAATGTCACAATGTTTTGTCATGCGCTATCAATGGACCGAAGCCACGCAGGGCGCAAGAGAAGGTGGCGCCGGTTGTTGACCAAAGGATCAAATTTTTTCATTCAAATCACTGATCGTGGCGCTGAGCGCAGGCTTTTGCGCGCCGTCCCCTTACTGCCCGGCGCACAAAAGCCCGCACAGACAAATCGGCTTAATCAAACCTGCCCAAAAGATTAGGAATGAAGTATAACATGTTGATAAACATCATATAACAATGATTTCTTTAGTAGAATGCGTGCCGTTTCAACCCTTGGTTCTGGCGCAGATCGGCTGGTTCAAAATCATGTATTATGTTATATTCGGCACCATTCGGAATGTTCCGGAACTGTCATGGATGGAGGGATACATGAAATACGGACCGTACAAACTGATGACTGCAATTGCTACCACAGCGACACTCGCGTTGCTGCCAACTGCGGGCTATGGGGAAACAACCATCACGCCCATGCTGAAAACCACATTGGAAGACCTGAATGGTGCTGAGGCCAATGTGCTTATTTTTGACGTGGATCCGGGGTTTGTAACGGATCGGCATACCCATCCGGGGCATGTGTTTATCTACGTGCTGGAAGGTGCGCTTCAGCTTGATATTGAAGGCCAGGAAAGCTCTACTGTTTCCGCCGGTGAGGCCGCGTATGAGCTCGCCAATGTGCCGATGATCGGGCGCAATTTAAGCGCCACTGAACGGGCAAAATTCGTGGTGTTTCAAGTCGGTCCAGCCGGTGAACCGATCATGGTTCCGGCACCGGAATAGGCCACGTTATCTGCCTCTGTATCCGGTGAAAATTCCAGCTGTACAGGCGCAGCGTATTGTGGAAGCGCGCGCAGAACACGCATAACAACGTGGTCAGGCAATGGAGCGATCTGCAGCGGAACGCTGCTGCGGAGCCATTCAGTTGCGGATCCGGTCATCGGCGCTGCTGGAAGCTCTGCCGCGTGCCAGGCGCGGACCGTCGCGTTACAGTGTCAGGAGAGCTGTCCGCTGATTTCAGACCCGGGCGCATGCGCCAGGCCGGGCCTGTGTAGGCCTGCTACATCCGATAATTGGTATTATGTAATAAATTGCTCAGGCGACTATTGACATCAGCACTGGGAACACATCTCCTGATAAAAGTGTATTTAGCATTCTGGCTGTCGTTTAGGTTGTGCAGAGTTCTTCAAAGGAACATTTACAACCCGCAACATACATGCAAACACATGCACTACTAACGCCCGGGCATCATGGTGGAAATGCCTCTGGCTCTCTCGAACACTGACGCTTTGATCAAGCGGGTTTCCGGACCGGCCAGAGCATCAGTTTGACCTTGAGCATCCGGGCAACTGACGATGACTACGAAACGACTGCTGATTACGAGCCTGGGGGAATGAGAATGCTAGCGAGTCTTGATAAGCTGGTGAGCGCCGAACATGTGGATGACGTCTGGAAGTATCACGTGGACTCCATGGCGGGCTTTGGGTTTGACAGGTTGATCTATGGCTATACCCGGTTCCGCACCACACAAAGACCGATTGGAGACTGGCAGGATTCAGTGGTTCTGTCCAATCACAGCCAGGCCTATCTTGATGAGTTTCTGGGCAATAACATGGTCTATTCGGCACCAATGACAAAATGGGCCGCTGAAAATGTCGGCGTACGGTCCTGGCGCTTTATGTTTGACGACCCCGGCAGCCTGAGCGATGAGGAACGCCGGGTGCTGGAGTTTAACAGATCCATGGGGGTGACCGCCGGTTACACCATAGCGTTTCCCGATTCTCTGGCCCGGGCCAAAGGCGCCATCGCGCTGACCGCAAAACCCGGGCTGAGCCAGGATGACGTCGATGCGATCTGGGACGAGCACGGGCGGGAATTGGTGGTGCTCAACAATGTGGCACATCTGAAACTGATCAACCTGCCCCACCCCAGCAAACGCAGCCTGCTGACTAAACGACAGCGTGAAGCGCTGGAATGGGTGGCGGATGGCAAAACAACCGCAGATATCGCTCTGATCCTGGAGGTGGCCCCTGCGACGGTTGAAAAACATCTTCGCCTCGCCCGGGACGCACTTGATGTAGATACGACCGCACAGGCCATTCTCAAAGCTACATTCCTGAATCAAATCTTCGTGAGCAAGTTATGAGAAGTATGTCAACATACTCTTTAGGGTATGGATTACCTGACTTTTCAATCGGCGGCGAATTGGTAAAGATACAGAGGTTCCGTGAGTGGTGGCCTTTGGCCTGGGAACGACAACGGATTGGTTTCGCTCTGTGATTTTCAGAGAAAGACTGGTTCGCCGGGAAACCGGGTTCTGGCTTGGGGGTGTATTTTCACTCCCGGGCTGGTGAAAAGCGCTTTGGACCTCATCCCAACCTGGTTCGCGTTATCCCGGCGGTGTGGTTTCCCCAAGCCACACCGCCAACTCCCTTTCCCCTTATATGGCCCGCCCGGGTGCCTGCCGCCCTGCCCCGCGCATGTGTGGCAACGCCGCTGTGGTTCTCAGACTCGCTCCGGGACTTCTGAATAAAAACAACCTGAAGACGTAGTTTTCACGCTGCCACGGCGAGTTATGACTTTATGTGTGTTGTTGGCACGGCTTTCGCGGACAGATACGAGCCCGAATTTCAACCGGATTCGCTGCTGCGGGCGAAATCCGGGACGGGTTGCGATATTGCTGGGTTGAGTGATCACCGCAAACGGCAACTGCCGGCCAACACCAGGTAATTGGAACCTGAGAACCGGTGTATTCAGTGGCCGATTGTGGTCCGGATCACCAAATACGGTTGCAGCCGCAGCTTGATATGACCCCCTGAAACTGCTGCGCCAACTGGTCTGAGAACCCGGGTGCAACTGTATGAAGCTCAGGGCGGACACCGGCGCGCATACCGCAGCTGCAGCGTGTCCCTGTCAGAGAGGCGCCAGCCGTAAGATCCCACACAACGCAAAAGACCGGCCCCTGGGGACCGGTCTTTCAATCTTTGATCCGTGAGGATCAGACGGGGCGAAGGCGTTAGCCTTTGGCCACTTTTGCTACTTCAGCTGCAAAGTCTTCTTCTTTTTTCTCAATGCCTTCGCCAACTGCGAGACGGACAAAACCGAGAATTTCAACACCGGCTTCTGTCGCTGCTTGCGCAACAGTCAGATCGGGGTTGATGACAAAAGCCTGACCAACGAGGGTGTTTTCCGCGAAGAATTTCTTCATGCGGCCACCGATCATTTTTTCGATCACGGCTTCGGGCTTGCCGGATTCACGCGCCTGTTCAGTCAGAACAGCTTTTTCGCGCTCAATCAGGGCCGCGTCCAGAGAAGATTCGTTCAGCGCCGAAGGGTGGGCCGCTGCAACGTGCATCGCGACCTGACGGCCAAATGCTTCGTTGTCACCTTTGAGCGCAACCAGAACACCGATCTGACCAAGGCCAGGGGCAGCTGCGTTGTGCACATAGGATACAACCTGGTCACCAGAAAGGCTGGCCATGCGGCGCAGGTTCATGTTTTCGCCGATGGTGGCGATTTTGTTGGTGATCACTTCGGCAACAGATTTGCCGCCGAAATCGGCCGCGGCCAGAGCTTCGATGTCGGAAACACCAAGCGCGGCGGCTGCAATGCCGGAAACCATTTCCTGGAAATCAGTGTTTTTCGCCACGAAATCAGTTTCGGAGTTCAGTTCGACTGCAACACCTTTGCCACCGGAAACAGCGACGGCCACCAGGCCTTCGGCTGCAGTACGGTCGGCTTTTTTAGCGGCTTTCGCCATGCCTTTGGTGCGGAGCCAGTCAACTGCGGCTTCCATGTCACCGTCGGTCGCGGTCAGTGCTTTTTTCGCATCCATCATGCCGACGCCGGTGCTGTCGCGCAGTTCTTTTACCAATGCTGCTGTGATTGCCATGTTCAGGCTCTCCTGGAATATAGGTCTTTGACTGTGTCCGGAGAAGAGAGGCCCCTTCCCCGGTATCAGTTGTGAAGCGATCAGGCTTCGGCGACGACTTCTTCTACAGTGTCGACCAGCTCACCGAGATCGATGCCAGCGGCACCCATCTGAGCGGTCATGCCGTCCAGAGCTGCGCGAGCAACCAGGTCGGTGTAGAGCGCGATGGAACGCGCTGCGTCATCGTTGCCCGGGATGATGTAATCGATGCCGGCAGGCGAGCAGTTGGAGTCAACAACAGCAACCACGGGGATGCCGAGTTTGTTGGCTTCTGCAATCGCCAGCTCTTCTTTTTTCACGTCGATGACAAAGAGAAGATCAGGCACGTTGCCCATGTCGCGGATACCGCCGAGGGATGCCTGAAGCTTGCCCTGGTCACGTTCCATGCCGAGACGTTCTTTTTTGGTCAGACCAGCCGCGCCGTCGATCAGTTTTTCGTCGATGGTCTTGAGGCGTGCGATCGACTGGGAAACAGTTTTCCAGTTGGTCAGCGTGCCACCGAGCCAGCGGTGGTTCATGTAGTACTGAGCGCATTTTTCAGCCGCATCAGCGATCGGGCCAGCGGCCTGACGCTTGGTGCCGACGAACAGCACACGGCCGCCTTTGGCAACGGTGTCACGCACAACCTGCAGCGCCTGGTCCAGCATTGGAACAGTCTGAGTCAGGTCGAGAATGTGGATGCCGTTGCGGCTGCCGTAGATGAACGGGCCCATACGTGGGTTCCAGCGCTGTGTCTGGTGACCAAAGTGCACACCTGCTTCGAGCAGCTGGCGAATCGTGAATTCGGGAAGTGCCATATCGTTTTCCTTTTCCGGTTTACACCTGAGCGAGACCTTGAGGGCGGATGCCCAACCGGCGGATCGTTCGGGGATTTCTCCCCCGAGGACCCAAGTCTCGCCTGTGAAGTGAGGGCGCAGTTAAAGCAAGTTCGCGACACTGACAAGACCTGCGGACCACTTTCAGTCGTCAAAGCGGGAAAAATCGACCGCAGAGGTTATTTTGGCCGGATGACGCGGCCAAAAGCAGTCGAGAGCAGGAAGATCAGCGCCGCGGTGGCGATGATTGTCGGGCCGGTCGGGGTGTCCGCGAACAACGAGATTTGCAGCCCGCCCAGCACCGCTGCCCCTCCGGCGAGCGCCGCAAAGATCACCATCGCCTCGGGGGTGCGTGACAGGGGCCGGGCGGCGGCGGCGGGGATGATCAGCATCGCTGAGATCAGCAGCGCGCCAACCACTTTGATCGCCACCGCAACCACCACCGCCAGCGCCAGCGTCAGGATCTGTTGTTCGCGCCGCGGATTGATGCCTGCGGCCCAGGCCAGGTCCACGTTCAGCGTTGCGGTCAGCAACGCCTGCCAGCGCCAGGCGATCAGCCCGGCAACGAGGCCACCGCCGCCCCAGATCAGCGCCAGATCCGCACGCGTTACCGACAGAATGTCACCAAACAACCAGGCCATCAGATCGACGCGCACCCCTTGCAGGAACGACACCGCCACCAGACCAAGCGCCAGCGCTGAATGCGCCATTACCCCAAGCAATGTATCCACCGCATATCCCCGCCCGGACAGCGAAGTGACAATGCCTGCCATCAGCAGCGCCAGCACCAGCACGCCGGCAAAGACCGACGTGTTCAGCGCCAGCGCCAGCGCCACACCGAGGATCGCCGCGTGCGCAGTGGCATCGCCAAAATAGGCCATACGGCGCCAGACGACAAAACAGCCCAGCGGGGCCGCTGCCAGAGCCAGGCCAAGCCCGGCGAGCGTGGCGCGGATCATGAAATCATCAAACATTATGGGCCTCCAGGTCATGCTCATGATCGCAGTTCTCATGGCTGTGGGCGTGGCGGTGGTCATGTTTATACAGCGCCAGGGTGCCCTGGGTTCCGGTGCCAAACAGCTCCCGGTACTCCGGGGCACTGGCGACAACTTCCGGGGTGCCATGGCAGCAGACATGGCCGTTGAGGCAGATCACCTTATCCGAGGCGCTCATCACCACATGCAGGTCATGGCTGACCATCAGCACCGCACAGCCAAGGCTGCGGCGTACCTCTTCGATCTGATGGTAAAACGCTGCGGCGCCTGGTTGATCCAGCCCGGTGGTGGGCTCATCCAGGATCAGAAGCTGTGGCTGATCCAGCAGCGCGCGCGCCAACAGCACCCGTTGAAACTGACCACCTGACAGCGCCATGATCTGACGCTCAGCGATATGGCCGGCACCGGCGCGGGCCAGCGCGGCGCTGGTGTCTTCAGGCGTGTGGCGTTTGGGCAGCGAGAGGAAGCGCGTCACCGTCATCGGCAGGGTGGCGTCGATTTTAAGCGCCTGGGGCACATAACCGATGTTCAGACCCGGGGCGCGGATCACTTCACCGCTATTGGCCGCAAGCGCGCCGATCACCAGCCGCAGCAAAGTGGTTTTTCCCGAGCCGTTGGGGCCGACAATGGTGGTGATCTCGCCCGGCTCAATCGAGATGCTAACGTTGTTCAGCGCCGCCTGCGATCCCATGGTGACCGAAACGTTTTTCAGCGAGACAAGACTCACGCCTTTGTACCCGGCGCGTCTGATGCGGCATCTTTGGAATTGCGGCAGGCAGGACAGGTGCCCTCGGCCTCAATCACCGCGCGTTCAATGTCAAAGCCTGCGTCGCGTGCGACCTGTGCCAACTGCCCGGCGGGCAATACTGTCTGGGCTTCTACAACGGTCTGGCAACTGCGGCAGATCATGAACACCGGCGAATGATCCTGACCTGGCAGCGAGCAGGCAATATAGGCGTTCAGTTTCTCGATCTTGTGGGCAAACCCATTGCTGACAAGGAATTCCAACGCCCGGTAAGCCACCGGCGGCTGCGCGCCCAGCCCTTCGCCCGCCAGCACCGCCAGGATGTCATAGGCCCCGAGCGCACGATGCTCATGCAGCAGAATCTCGAGCACCCGGCGCCGCACTTTGGTGAATTGCAACCGGTGTTCGGTGCAACAGGTTTCGGCAGCGGCAAGGGCGGTGCTGATACAGGCGCTGTGATCATGGGTTTCAAAGCCGGTGGCGGTCATAGGAGATCCTGCGATTGGCGCTGTTCGGCGCGTTCATTTTGCGGGTTGATATAGTATTACATTACAGATAACAACCGACATAAGTGTTATATAATCACGTCAGGTCCGCCATGTTCCGCTCCATCTCCCCCGCCCTGTTTTCTCTCTTTGCGCTGCCCGCCCTTGCCGATGTGCCGCAGGTGGTCACCGACATCGCACCGCTACAGTCGATGGTGGCGCAGGTGATGGATGGGGTCGGCATGCCGGAGCTGATCATCCGTCCCGGGGTAACGCCACACAGCTATGCGTTGCGTCCTTCTGACGCGCGCCGTCTGCAAAACGCGGATGCGGTGTTCTGGGTTGGAGACGAGTTGACACCCTGGTTCCGCGATGCATTGGAGAGCCTGGCGGCGGATGCCCGTCGGGTGGAGATGCTGGAGAACAGTGCCACGCAGATATTGAGTTTCCGGGAAGAGGTGGTGTTTGCCCAGGGCGAAGACCCTGTGACCAATGCGGTGCCCTCCGACGATCACAGCGCGCACAGCCACGACCCGCACGCCTGGCTTGATCCGGTGAATGGCAGGGCCTGGCTCAACGTGATCGCAGAGGAGTTGTCGGCGCTGGACCCGGATAATGCGGCGACCTACCGCGCCAATGCCGCTGAAGGCCGGGCGCTGTTGAGCGAAGTTGAAACCGGTATTACGGCGCAACTGGCCCCGCTTCGGGACCGGCCCTATGTGGTGTTTCATGATGGTTATCAATACTTTGAAAGCCGCTTTGACATCGCCGCCTCCGGGGCGATTTCGCTGGGCAACGGCGCGGCACCCTCGCCCGCACGTGTCACAAAAATTCGCGCCGAGGTGGCAAAGGCCGGTATCGTCTGTGTGCTGAGCGAACCGCAGTTCAGCGACAAGCTGATCACCACCGTGTTTGAAAGCACCGCCGTAAAGCGCGCGGAAGTGGATGCGATGGGCGCAGCGCTGCCGCGGGGCAAGACGCTTTATCCGACGCTGCTGCAGCAGATGGCAGACAGCCTGAGCGGCTGCCTGCAACAGTAGTTTTCAGCGCTGACCACACGCGCGCCGGGAAAGCAGAGCCTTCCGGCGCCAGCTCTCCCGGGCGAACGCCCGTTCAGGCGGGCGCATGCCCGTGCAATTGTGTATCTTTGCAGGCGTGCCTGGCGCATTCCAATTCCAGGGTGGAATGGGTGATGCCGAACTGGCTGAGCAGTCGTTGTTTCAGCGCTGCTTTGATCGCATCTGCTTCGTGCCAGCGATCCGGCTCCAGCACGACATGGGCTTCAAAGGCGGCGCTCTTTTCTTCCATCGCCCAAACGTGGCTGTGGTGCAGATCCGCCACCCCGTCGACTTCGGCCATGCTGGAAATCAGCGCGTCCGGATCAATGCCATCGGGCGTTGCCAGCATCAGGATGCGGATGACCTGGCCGACCTCGGCGTAGCTGTGCCACAGGATGTATACCGCGATCATCAGCGTCACCAGCGGGTCAATCAGCACCCAGTCATAAAGCAGGATCAGCGTACCAGCGACGATCACCGCCACCGACCCCATCGCATCGGCCACATTGTGCAGGAACGCGGCGCGGATGTTGATGCTGTCTTTTGACAGCCGGTAAGTCAGGGCCGCGGTGATCAGATCCACCACCAGCGCCACAGCGGCGATAACGATAATCAGCCAGCCCTCCACCGGCTGCGGATCAATAAACCGCAGCACCGCCTGGTAGATCAGATAGAGGCCCAACACCACCAGGGTGGTGTAATTCACCAGCGCCGCCACCACTTCGGCGCGCCCGTACCCAAAGCTCATCTGGGCGCTGGCCGGACGGCGCGCAATTTTACGGGCCGCAAAGGCGATGATCAGCGCGATAGCGTCGGAAAAATTATGCAGCGCATCGGCAATCAGCGCCAGCGAGCCGGAAAAGATACCGCCCAGCACCTGAGCTACGGTCAGCAGCAGGTTGACGGCGATGGCACGCGCCACTTTGCTGTCGCCCGCCCCGGGGTCGATATTATGATGACCGCAGCCTGCCCCGCGGTGGGCGGCACCCTGCGCATGACCGCCCGTATGGCTGTGCGTATGTTGGTGCGGTTGCGCGTTGGCGGATTTGTGTGACTTTGTGTGTCCCATGACGGGGTCCTTGTGTTTTATCTCTGTCACATGGCAGTGTAAGTGCTCTAGTCACTAGAGGTTCAAGAGGTTTTTATGTTTTCCATCGGAGAACTTTCAAAGCGCACCGGCGTGAAAGTGCCAACCATCCGCTATTACGAACAAATGGGGCTGATCCCGGAGCCTGGTCGCAGCGAAGGCAATCAGCGGCGTTATGACCATCAGGGGCTCGACCGGCTGGGTTTTATCAAACATGGCCGCGACCTGGGCCTGCCGCTTGAAGCGATCCGTGAATTGATACAGCTGCAGGACCGTGCCGGCGCGGCGCATGTGGACAGCCATCGCATCGCAGCGGAACATCTGCAGGACATTCGCGGTCGCATTCAACGGCTGCACCTGCTGGAACAGGAACTGGTGCGCATTCAGGCGTCTTGTGATGGCGGACCGGACCATTGCTGCAATATCCTGCGCGCCTTTGGCGACCACAGCCAGTGCGCCGGCACGCATTGAACCGGAGTTGTAGCTTTAACGCCCGCCTTTATCTGATTGATATACTAAAGAAGTTTTTGTGAATGCCTGGCCCGCCACCCGGTCATATGCTGTCATAGCGCAGGTCGCGCACATAAACGGAATGCGCAGGCCACTCTCCTGCAGGGGCTAAGTTCAATCGCGCGCAGTCGCCAGCCGAACCGGGCGGGATCACCGTGCACAGCGCCTCTGAGCCAATGTTAGCGCTGGTCAATCCGACCTGCCCTGCCTATGAAAAAGCCACAACGCCATCCTCGCCCCCGCGTGCCGGCAAAAGCAGAAAGTTAAATTGATGACTGAAATTACCAAACGGATGGAATTTGCCACTGCGCTTGCCACGGAAGCCGGGATCCTTGCACAGCAGATGCGGGACGCTGCCGGCGCCGGATTTGTCGCCTCCAAAGGCGCCCAGGATTTTGTGACCGAAGCCGACCGCGCGGTGGAACGGCTGATCCGCGAGCGGGTTGCGGCCGCCTTTCCCGAAGACAGTTTTTTGGGTGAAGAAGAGGGCGGCGCCGATGATCTGGGACCAGACTGCTGGGTTGTGGATCCGATTGACGGCACTGCCAATTACATGCGCGGCATGAGCGGTTGGGGTGTTTCGATCGGCTATTCCCGGGGGGATGACATCGAGCTTGGGGTTATTTCGCTGCCGGACCTGTCTATGCTGATCACCGCGCAGCGCGGCAGGGGCGCTTTTCTGAACGGGGCGCCGATTACAGTCTCGCGCAACGACACAGCGGATAGCGCAGTATTGTCGCTGGGGCGTTCAGGGCGTGAACCGCTGCAGCCGCATCTGGACAATATCCGCGATCTGATTGAGGCGGGCATGGAGTATCGCCGCGAAG
Source organism: Candidatus Halocynthiibacter alkanivorans (assembly GCF_003333265.1). GTDB lineage: Bacteria > Pseudomonadota > Alphaproteobacteria > Rhodobacterales > Rhodobacteraceae > Halocyntiibacter_A > Halocyntiibacter_A alkanivorans. Next base: position 80,231 of record NZ_QOLB01000141.1, on the reverse strand, counting down.
GCGCTGCAGTGATGGGACTGATTGGTGTCGCCGCCGGCTGGACCGAGGGCTACTATGAAGCGCATCTGAACGCATGGGACGCGTTCGCCGGCATTGCGATCATCAAAGAGGCAGGTGGTCGGGTGGACCATGCGCCGGTGCGGGAGTTCCTGCAAAACGGGTCGCGCATTCTGGCCACCAATGACCACATTGATGCATTGCTGCCCAGGCTGTAAACCCGCACTCGGCTGATGTGGCGCCCTGCTGCGGCGCCACATCAGCCGGCCGGCAGGCTGTGTATCAGAGTGGCGCCGGTCTCGTAATATACCGCGCGCAGACCGGCAAAATGTTCGCGGTGGCATTTGATCACCGGCAGCGGCAGTTTTGACGTGTCGCCCGCCAGCACCGCATTTGCCAAAGCAATACCAAAGCTGGTGCCCGGTCCGATGCCACGTCCGGAATAGCCAAATGTGCTGAGCCCGCGCGGCCCCAGCTCCACGGTCTTGGGGATATGATCTGACGTCATCGCGATGCGCCCGCTCCAGCCAAAATCAAGCGGCTGCCCCGCCAGCTGCGGATAAAGCGCGGCCAGTTTGCGTTGCAGATAGGCGCGGTGCAGCCCGCCAGCGACGTGGCTGATATCGCCCATGGCGCCGATGATCAGCCGCCCGGCCTGGTCCAACCGCCATGAATTCATCACCAGCGCGGTATCCCAACAGCCTTCGCCACCGGCAAGAATGTCGCGGCGCAGCGCCCCGGGCAGCGGTTTTGTGGCCAGCTGGCTGAACCAGATGGGCACATATTGCGGCACGGGCGCGCCGGTGTCGCCAAGATGATAGCCATTGGTGGCCTGGATCAGCGCGCCTGCCCGCACCTCACCACCCGGGGTTTTGACGATCCACTGCGCCCCATCATGGCGGATCATCTGTGCCGGCGAATATTCATGTAGTTGCGCGCCGGCCTGCTGCGCGGCGCGCGCCAGGCCCAGACAATAGGCGCGCGGCTGAATGGTGCCGGCGCGCGCGTCATGCAACGCGCCAAAAACGCGCGCGCTGCCGTTGCGCGCCCGGGCCTCATTCGCATCGAGCAATGTCACTGGCGCGCCGGTGGCCAAAAGCTGCCGATGACGCTCCGCAATATCGCGCAGCCCGGCGGCATTGTGGGCATTGTGCAGTGTGCCGTTTCGCGTCGCTTCGCAGTCAATCTGGTATGTGTCGATCAGGCCAAACACCCGGTCAGGCGCCTGACCCAGATCGTCAATCAACTTGGCGCCAGGCCGCGCTCCTATCTGCTGGCAGATCGTTTCCGGCGGCAGCCAGAGCCCCGCATTGACCAGCCCGACATTGCGCCCGGAGCCACCATAACCGATGTCGCGCGCTTCCAGCAGACAGGTCGACGCCCCCTGCTCTGCAGCAGTCAAAGCGGCCGATGTGCCGGTGTAACCGCCGCCGATCACCACCAGATCGCAATCGTGATCGCCCGCCAGCGGCGTGGTGGTGATGCTCTCGGCGGCGCTGTGACGCCACAGGTTGTTGTCCTGGCTCATCAAAGATCTTTCTGTTGCAGGAAGGGGCCTTTCAGCCCCTTCGCAATGTGCTGATCAGATGTCAAACGTTATGCCCTGAGCCAGGGGTAAGTCGCGGGAATAGTTCACCGTATTGGTCTGGCGCCGCATATAGGCCTTCCAGGCGTCCGAACCGCTTTCGCGCCCGCCGCCGGTTTCCTTTTCGCCGCCAAAAGCGCCGCCGATTTCGGCGCCCGACGGGCCGATATTCACGTTGGCAATGCCACAATCTGAGCCCGACGCCGACAGGAACATTTCGGTTTCGCGTACATCAGTAGAAAAGATCGACGAAGACAGGCCCTGAGGCACTTCGTTTTGCAACTCAATCGCCTGGTCCAGGGTGGAATATTTCATCACGTAAAGGATCGGCGCGAATGTTTCATGATGCACGATGGCGCTCTGGGCCGGCATTTCGACAATCGACGGCACCACATAAGCGGCATCCGGCATATTGCCTGTCAGCGTCTGACCGCCGCCATGCACCACACCGCCCTGCTCTTTTGCAGTGATCAGGGCGCTTTCCATGGCGTCCATTGCTGCCTTGTCGATCAGCGGACCGACAAGCGTTTTTGCCGCAAGCGGATCTCCGATTGGCAGACCGCCGTATGCTTTGATCAGACGTGGCACCAGGGTGTCATAGATGTCTTCATGCACGATCAGACGGCGCAGCGACGTACAGCGCTGCCCGGCTGTGCCCACAGCGGAAAAGACCGTCGCGCGCAGAGCCATTTCCAGATCGGCCGAAGGTGCCACAATCATCGCATTGTTGCCGCCCAACTCCAGGATCGAACGACCGAGACGGGCCGCCATGTCCTGGGCCACCGCGCGGCCCATGGGGACGGATCCGGTGGCCGAAATGAGCGCGACATCGCGCGAGGCGGTCAGCGCCTGGCCCAGATCGCGTTCGCCGATGACGATCTGGATCAGACCTTCCGGTGCGTCCTCACCAAAGCGCGCCATCACCCGGTCGCAGATATTTTGCACCGCCATCGCGGTCAGCGGGGTTTTTTCCGACGGCTTCCAAATCACCGGATCGCCGCACACCAGCGCCAGCGCAGCGTTCCAGCACCAGGGCGCCACCGGGAAGTTGAACGCCGTGATCACGCCGCAGGTGCCCATCGGGTGCCAGGACTCGCGCATGGCGTGGCCGGGGCGTTCCGAGGCAATGGTCAGACCATAGAGCTGGCGCGACAGGCCGACGGCAAAATCGCAGATGTCGATCATTTCCTGAACTTCGCCCAGCCCTTCCTGGAGGATTTTGCCGCATTCCAGCGTCACCAGCGCGCCGAGCCGGTCTTTTTCGGACCGCAGCTCCTCGCCCAGCAGACGCACCAGCTCGCCCCGGCGCGGCGCTGGCACGTTGCGCCAGAGTTTGAACGCAGCGGAGGCGGCTTTGATTTTACCATCAACTTCAGTGAGGCTGTGCATTTTCAGCCGGGCGATTTCGCTACCGTCAACGGGGGTGGTGACCACCAGGTCGCCACTGGCAATGACGTCAGCGCCCAGACCGCAGTCGGCCAGAATGTTACTGTAGTTCATGATGCTCTCCTCAGAGTTAGCCGTGTTTATCGCCGGTTACGATGTCGCGTTGCGCCGCAATTCCCATCGACAGGATCAGGGGATCAGCGTCCTGGCGTGCAGAAAAATCATATTTATTGCCCAGCCCGTGCCAGTCACTGGCAATCAGGGTCTGCGCCACGGCGCCGCCCAGCGTGGTGCCCGGGCCCAGGATGATGACCACATCGGGTGCCAGTTCGCGCAGCGCATTGCGCAGAGCGCGGGTGAAATCATAGGGGGTCACGATTTGGCGGCCGAGCGTGTAGCGCCACAGGGCCGCGAGGTCACTGAGTGGCGGTTGCCACAGCGCACCGCGCCCGTCGATCAGCGGGCTGTGCGGTTGCTGCAGCGACAGATGTGCCAGCGCCGATTGCGCCTGCTCTGCCACTGGCTGTTGCAGCGGCGCGTGAAAGCCCGCGTGGTTTTTCAGCCGCATCGGGAAACGCCCCTGCAGGGGATCCAGCCGGGCGGTTGCGGTTTCCAGAGCGGCCTCGGTGCCGGCAAAAACAATCATACCGCCGAGGTCGATCGACAGGTAAAGCCCGTCGGTGTCATCAATCATCTGCATCAGCGCGGCGCGCCGGCCGGGAACCTCGACCCAGTTTTCATCCACCACCGGATAGAGGATCTGGCCACCGATCATGCTGTCATGCATCAGCCGCCCGGTGGTATTGACCAGTTCGAACCCGGCATCCGCCGTCAACACACCGGCGCAGGCCATGGCAACATACCAGCCCATCGAATTGCCGGTAATTCCTACAATATCAAACAGTTGCTGATCAATGCTCATGTAATCAGAATAGGCGCAGCTATAGATCAGCGCCGACGCATTGTCGCCGCGGGTAAAGCGTGCAGCGCTGTAAATTGTGGCACCGTCGAGTTCAGAGACCGGGGTCTCGCCGCTGGCGCGACGCAACGCATCAAATCCGGCGATCAGATCCCGCTTGTCGCCATGGTGCCGGGCCAGGTAGCCAAGTTCCTCTTTGTTATAGGTGCCACGACCGGGGGCGATGACAAGAGCGGATTTCCGGCTCATGATCTGCCTCCGGTATTGCGGATAATATACTGAACTCGTTCAACAATTTCGTCCACACTTGGCAAGGTGGCACCATAGGCGGGACCGGTGGCGATGAAACTGTCTTTGGCGGTGATGCGGCTCACTGGCTGGCTGCTTTGTTCGGTGAACAATGCCATCAAGGCCTCAGATTGCGAACCGGTGTGACGGCATTCATCCACGACCAGGATGTTTTGAGCACCTTTACAAGCACTTATGATCGCATCTTCAGGCAAAGGCGACAGCCACCGCATGTCGATAATGCGGATGTTGATGCCCTGAGCGGCGAGGGTTTTCTGCGCTTTGCGCGACAGGTAGGCGCCATTGCCATAGGTGACGATGGCCACATCTTTGCCGTTACCATGCACACCGATCTGGCCCAGTGGGATGCTATCACTGCCCGACAGTGGATAGTCAAAACACCAACCATTGTCGCCCGCCTCATGCAGGTCGCGGGTCATGTAAAGCGCAATCGGTTCGACAAAAACCACGATGCGCTGTTCTTCGCGCGCCAGGCACACCGCTTCACGTAACATCAGCACCGCATCATAACCGTTTGAAGGCACAGCAAGAATGATACCTGGTATATCGCGCAGAACCGCGAGTGAATTGTCATTGTGGAAATGGCCGCCAAAGCCGCGTTGATACCCAAGCCCGGCGATGCGCAGCACCATCGGGTTGGTATACTGACCGTCTGAGAAGAAAGACAGCGTCGCTGCCTCGCCGCGGATCTGGTCTTCGGCATTGTGCAGATAGGCCAGAAACTGGATTTCCGGCATCGGCAGGAAGCCGTTTTGCCCGAGGCCAATGGCCAGACCGAGGATCGATTGCTCATCCAACAGCGTGTCGATCATCCGGTCCTGGCCAAAACGTTGCTGCAGGCGCTGGGTGACACCGTAAACGCCGCCTTTGTTGCCGACATCTTCGCCGGCCATGACGATGTCCTCATGGGCCAGCATCAGGTCGGTCATCGCCATGTTCAGCAGCTTGGCCATATGCTGCGGCTCTTTCATTGCCCGCATGTCAGGCGCGCCAAAAGTGGCGGCGCGCAGCTCTTCAGAGGGGCCATTTGTCGGCACGCACTCCCGTTTTGGCGGCACGATGGCGGCCATGATCTGGTCCGCATTTTGCAGCCGTGGCCGGGTGATTGCCTGTTCAGCGGCCCGCGCGGTGCGGGCGTCAGTATCGTTGTAAAGCCGCAGCACATCTTCGGTTGAGAGGCCGGCATCCGCCATCACCCGGCGGGCGGAATAAAGCAGCGGGTCATGGGCCTCGGTGGCCTCGACCTCTTCGCGGCTCATATAGGCGGTCTGCACATCAGGTCCGGCATGGCCATAGAGGCGCACGCAATTCATGTGCAGTACTGCCGGTTTACGTTGCGTGCGGATCCAGTCGGCGGCTTCTTTCGCGGCGGTATAACAAGCAACCGGGTCCAGCCCGTCGGCGCGAAAATACTGCAGGCCGGGGCGGTTGGCGAGATTGGCTGCAACCCAGCCGCCGGGGCTTTTGGTGGAGATGCCAATGCCGTTGTCTTCGCAGACAAACATCAGCGGCAGCGGCACGTTTTGCCAGGCAGTCCAGCCAGCGGTGTTGATCGCGCCCTGGGCGGTGGAGTGGTTCAGCGAGGCGTCGCCAAAGGAACACATGGCGATGCTGTCGCAGGGCCATTCCAGGTGTTCCGGCGGACGCCGCGCCGCCAGACCCATGGAATAGGCCGCGCCAACCGCCTTGGGCAGATGCGAAGCAATGGTCGAGGTCTGCGGCGGGATGTTCAGAGCTTTGGAGCCGAGCACCTTGTGACGGCCGCCGGAGATCGGATCATCCGAGGAGGAGGTGAAAGACAGCAGCATGTCCCACAGTGGTGTCTGCCCCGGCACCTGGCTGGCACGGGCAATCTGAAAGGTGGCGCCGCGATAGTGCAGGAAGGCCGGATCGGTGACACGCATCGCCAGCGCGACGGCACCGTTGCCCTCATGCCCTGAGGATCCGATGGTATAGAACCCCTGCCCGCGCGCCTGAAGTTTGCGCGAATGGCGGTCAAGATGACGCGACAGCAGTTGGGACTGGAACAACGACACCAGTTTTTCGCGGCTCATGCCACTGGCGGCAAGGCTCGGCGCACCGTCTGAGACCGGCAGGTTGCCCGCACTGACGCGGTTCAGGAAATTCTGATGAACGATTTCGGCGCGGTCCATGCCATTCCCCTCAGAAAAACGCCTGCAGGCCGGTCTGGGCCCGGCCCAGGATCAGCGCATGCACGTCATGGGTGCCCTCATAGGTGTTCACCGTTTCAAGGTTGATCATATGGCGGATAACCTGGAATTCACCGGAAATACCGTTGCCGCCATGCATGTCGCGGCTGTGACGGGCGATTTCGAGCGCTTTGCCGCAGTTGTTGCGTTTGATCAGCGAGATCATTTCGGGCGCGGCCTGAGCGGCGTCCATCAAACGGCCAACTTGAAGCGCGGCCTGCAATCCAAGGGTGATCTCGGTCTGCATATTGGCCAGTTTCAGCTGAAACAGCTGGGTCTGGGCCAGGGGTTTGTTGAACTGTTTGCGGTCGAGACCATACTGGCGCGAGGCGTGCCAGCAGAATTCAGCCGCGCCCATAACGCCCCAGGAGATGCCATAACGCGCCCGGTTGAGACAGCCAAACGGGCCTTTGAGACCTTCGACATGGGGCAGCAGGGCGTCTTCACCGACCTCTACGCCGTCCATAACAATCTCGCCGGTGATCGAGGCACGCAAGGACAGTTTATTGCCGATTTTTGGTGCTGAGAGGCCGGTCATACCCTTGTCGAGCACAAAGCCCCGGATTTTGCCGCCATGGGCGTCGGATTTGGCCCAGACCACAAACACATCCGCAATCGGAGAGTTGGAGATCCACATTTTGGACCCGGTCAGTTTATAACCGGTGGGCGTTTTTTCAGCGCGGGTTTTCATGCCACCCGGATCAGAGCCGGCGTCGGGCTCAGTGAGGCCAAAACAACCGATCAGCGTGCCGGCGGCGAGGCCAGGCAGGTATTTTTGCCGCTGCTCTTCGGAGCCATAGGCATAGATCGGATACATCACCAGCGAGCTTTGCACCGACATCATCGAGCGGTAGCCGGAGTCAATGCGCTCCACTTCGCGCGCCACCAGACCATAGGAGACATAGCCGGCGCCAAGACCACCATATTGCTCCGGCACGGTGATGCCGAGCAGGCCCATGTCGCCCATTTCGCGGAAGATCTCGGGGTCGGTGGCCTCGTTGGCATAGGCGTCGACGATGCGCGGTGCCAGTTTTTGCTGGCAATAGGCCCGGGCGGAGTCACGCATCATCCGCTCTTCCTCGCTCAGTTGCTGCTCCAGCAACAGCGGGTCCTGCCAGTTGAAGGAAGAAAGTTCGGGCGCGTCTTTGGCTTTGAGTGCAGGTCTGTCGGTCATGATATGTCTTTCGTTGCAACGGGGGCGCCAGGGTCCGGACCGGCGCGGTTGAATCTGTTTTACCCCGAATGGAACGCATGATAAAACGAGATTTATGCATGACTTCATGAGTAAAACGAATAGATGATCGCTCCACGCCGCTTCTTACCCTCGATTTCCTCGCTGCGGGCGCTTGAAGCGCTGGAGCGGTTGGGCTCCGCCACTGCGGTGGCACAGGAACTTGATCTCACGCAATCGGCGGTTAGCCGGCAGTTGCAGGTGCTGGAGGGGCAGATGGGGGTGACACTGATCATCCGCGAGAAAAAGCGGCTGCATCTGACGCCAGCGGCACGGCAATATGCTCAGGAAGTGCGCAAAGCGCTGCAGCAGATCGCCCAGGCGTCGCTGAAGTTGCGGGCCAATCCCGGCGGTGGTTCGCTTAATCTGGCGATCCTGCCCACCTTTGGCATGCGTTGGCTGGTGCCACGTCTGGCCGATTTTGCCCGCTCACACCCGGAGATCACCATCAATATGGCCACAAGACTGGCGCCGTTTGACTTTGACAGCGAAGGGTTTGATGCCGCTCTGCATTTTGGCACCACCGACTGGCCTGGCGCCGGGCATATGAAGTTGAAAACCGAATATGTGATCCCGGTCTGCGCACCGGAGCTATTGCGGTCAGTCACGTTGCGCGGACCAGGTGATCTGTGCCGCCTGCCGCTGTTGCATATTGAAACCCGCCCCAGTGCCTGGGAAAACTGGATGGCGGCCAACGGGGTAGAGCCCGGTCCGCTGACCGGCACGCTCTATGACCAGTTTTCCACCATCACGCAGGCGGCGGTGCACGGTCTTGGGGTTGCGTTGCTGCCGGATTACCTGGTGGAGCGGGAATTAAGCGACGGACGCCTGGTGCGGGCGATGCAGGGACCTGCGGTGAGCCTGGGCGACTACTACCTGGTCTGGCCGGTCGACAAAGCAGCGGATCCGGCGCTGAACTTCTTTTGTGACTGGCTGAAACAGCAGATCAATGTCGAAGATATGCTGCCGCGCTGAGCCAAAGCACTGATCGGGCCGCCTTGGCTACAAACAGAAAGCGCCAGATTAATATGTGAAATGGTTTACTTTACATATTGAAGTCACTCCCGTTTCCAGGTCATATCTCTGACAGCAAAAACTGGTACAGCCATAACATTCCACTTACGGTAACGATATGAAATCAGACGGTAAATTGACTTCGGGAAACAGGATTGTGCTGACCGTACGGGACAATTCCAACCCGGCTGACTTACACCTGATTTTGTCAGGCCTGAGCGATGTCACGTCTGTAAATTATCACGAAATCACCCCTGCACTCCTGACGGAACGCAAGCCGGATCTGGTCATATCTATGGCATTCACGGCGGAGTTTGACTGCCTTGACCTGGCAATGATTTTGCAGGCCAGCGGCTATGCCGGCTGCTATCGCGCGATTGCTGCGGGACTTCCGGTGCCGGCCATGGTGATCAATGAAGTTACTTCGCTCTGCCCGGCGCTGGATTTTGATATTATTGACGCCGCGCCGCAGTCCGCTGAATATATCAACTAAATTGCAGAACGGCTGAGGCGGCCCGGATCAGTCGCGCTGCTCGAATTCTTTGTTCAGCTGGCGCACACGGGCGACAAGATCGGGTTGCTGACTGATGCGCATCCGTTCGGCGGTGACGATGGTTTTCAGTTGTTCAAAGGTCTTGTCCAGATCATCATTGATCAGCACATAGTCATATTCCGGCCAATGGCTGATTTCATCGCGGCTTTTGGCCATACGGGCCTCGATCACGTCTGGCGCGTCCTGCGCCCGCGCAATCAGCCGGCGTTCCAGCTCGGCCATTGAGGGCGGCAGGATGAACACTGACAACACATGTTTGCCCAGCACTGAGTTGCGGATCTGCTGACCACCCTGCCAGTCCACGTCAAACAACACGTCCTGACCGGCGGCAATCGCCTCTTCCACCGGCGCTTTGGGCGAGCCGTAATAATTGTCAAAAACGCGCGCGTGTTCCAGCATTTCATCCGCAGCGATCTGCGCTTCAAACGCGTCATGGCTGCGGAAATAATAATCTTCGCCGTCCACTTCGCCCGGACGCGGTTTGCGCGTGGTGGCGGAGACCGAAAAACGCACCGAAAAATCCCAGTCGCGAAGACGCCGCGACAGGGTGGATTTTCCGGCACCTGAAGGCGAGGACAGGATGATAAGTAATCCGCGACGATCTTTGCTCATGGACCCGGCTCCTATTCGACGTTTTGAACTTGCTCCCGCATCTGGTCGATCACGGCTTTGAGGTCAAGCCCGATTGCGGTCAGAGCTGCGGAACCGGCCTTGGAACAGAGCGTATTGGCCTCGCGGTTAAATTCCTGAGTCAGAAAATCAAGTTTGCGCCCGACGGGACCTTCGGCTTTCAACAGCGCCCTTGCGGCAGCAACATGGGCGTGCAGCCGGTCCAGTTCTTCGGTGATATCCGCCTTGACCGCCAGCAGTGCCAGCTCCTGGGCCACCCGGTCCGGATCGGCTTCAGAAAGCGCCCCAAGTGCCCGCGTCAGGTGTTCGCGCAGACGCGCGCCGAGCATCTGGCGGCGCTCTGCGGCCAGCGCGGTGGCGCGCACAGACAGGGTTTCGATTCTGGCCACCTGATTGAGCAGCACCAATTTGAGCGCCTGACCTTCGCTGGCCCGCATCTCGTTGAACGCAATGATCAGATCTGGAAGCTCTTTTTTCAATGCGGTCAGCAACGCGGCCCCGTCCGCCTCTTCGCGCGGGCCATCCATCACGCCGCGCTGGGCCATCACATCCGCAGCGCTGGCGGGCAGCAATTCAATCCCCTTACGGTTGGCGGCGTCCCGGATCTGATGCAGCGCGGTCAGCACCTGCTCCAGCGCCTCCGGGTTCAGCCCGGGCTGAGACCCGGCATCATCCCGCGCCAGACGCAGATTCAGCGTCACATTGCCCCGTCCGATATTTGCGCTCAGCGCGGCACGCACCAAAGGCTCCAACCCTTCAATCCAGTCGGGCAGGCGCAGGCGCAGATCAAGTCCGCGCCCGTTGACGGCCCGGAGATCCCAGCTCCAGCTAAAACCTGCCGCCTGCCCTTTGGCGGCAGCAAAACCTGTCATCGAATGAACCATAGCGCGTTAACCATTTGTTAGTTTTGTTTCCACAAGAGCGCCCGATTATGACATATTAATGTCTAAGTAAGCATTCTTGCTGAGATAGTTAACAGAAGGTTGCACACTGAACAATGTCTTCGGATTCAGTCACGCAGCCAGGGAAACCCGGTCTGCGCGATATTGCCAGGTGTAAGACTTTTATAATTGGAACAGGTGATGCCATGAAGAACGACAACATGAGCGGAACTAACATTTTCGAGCTGCCCGTCCGCCGCAGCGACAGCAATTTCCCGGCCATTTCGCTGGTTGAAGCCTATTGGCATGGCATTCGCAACAACCGCGCAGTGCCACAGCGCACCGATATCGACCCGCGGGGCCTGAGCCACTCACTGGAATATGCCTTTATTCTGGAGCGCATCGCACCGGGTGTGGCGCGGTTCCGTCTTGCCGGGGCGCATCTGACCGACCTGATGGGCATGGAAGTGCGTGGCATGCCATTGTCGGCGATGTTCCTGCCCGATGCGCGTGGCCGTCTTGGCGAAGTTCTGGAAAGCGTGTTTGCCGATCCGCGTCTTGTCACCATGACGCTGCATGCGGAAAAAGGCATTGGCCGTGGCGAGTTGGAAGCGCAGATCCTGCTGACACCGCTGAAAAGCGATCTGGGCGACGTCAACCGGATCCTCGGCTGTTTCCAGAGCACCGGTGAAATCGGTCGCCAGCCCCGCCGCTTCAGCATTGGCGAAGTGGTTGGCCGCCGCATTCTGACCGATGAAGACCAGACGCTGACCAATGCACGTCTGAGCGCCCCTGCAGCGGTGAAGGAAATGGCGAAACAGGAAACAGACAAGAAACCACGGGTGCCATCGCGCATCCCCCCTGGTTACGCCGAAGCCCGCAAACTTGCCGACGCCAGAAAAATGGCTGAAGCCAAAAAACCGGTGGAGAAATCCGAGGCCCGCCCGCCGCGCGCGGCACCAGGGCGCAGTCATCTGCAGCTGGTCAAATCTGACGACTGAGGCCCGCGGCGCAGGCTGGCAACGGCGCCAGGCGACGCGGCCCGACCCAACGCGAACCAGCTGACGGAGCTGGAAAACTGCGGCAGAAAGCTGACCAGAGACATGGGACAGGAAGCTCCAATCCGGTCTGACACGGAAACAACAAAAAGCCGGGCATCACTGCCCGGCTTTCCTTATTTCAGCGCTTTAAGCCGGCTCAACTTGCTTTGGCGACACCCACTTTGCTTCGGGCGCGCAACTCTTCGGCGACCAGGAAGGCAAGTTCCAGCGACTGAGACGCGTTCAGGCGCGGATCACAGGCGGTGTGATAGCGGTCTGACAGGTCTTCGTCTTTCACCGCACGCACACCACCGGTGCATTCGGTCACATCGGCGCCGGTCATTTCAAAATGCACACCACCAGGTACGGTGCCCTCTGCATTGTGAATGGCAAAGAACTCCTGCACTTCGCGCAGCACACTTTCAAACGGCCTGGTTTTATAACCGCTGGCAGATTTGATGGTATTGCCGTGCATCGCGTCACAGGTCCAGACCACATTGGCGCCTTCTTCCTGCACCGTTTTGATCAGACGCGGCAGATGGTCGCCCACCGAACCGGCACCAAAACGCGCAATCAACGTCAGACGGCCGGCTTCGTTTTCCGGGTTCAACTTCGCCATCAGCACTTTCAGATCATCTGCCGTCGTGGTGGGACCACATTTCAGGCCGATGGGGTTCTGAACACCGCGGGCGAATTCCACGTGGGCACCGTCAGGCTGGCGGGTACGGTCGCCAATCCAGATCATGTGACCAGAGCCGGCAACCGGTTTGCCCGAGGTGCTGTCGATCCGGCACAGCGCCTCTTCATATTCCAGCAACAGCGATTCATGGCTGGTGTAGAAATCTACGGTCTGCAGCGTATGCGCACGAAAACTGTCCACACCAGCGGCGCGCATGAAGTCAAGCGCGTCAGAAATGTGGTCCGCCATTTCGCGGTATTTTTCAATTCCCTGGCCCCGGGCAAAGCCCAGCGTCCAGGAATGCACCTGGTGCACATCCGCATAACCACCCGTGGAGAAGGCGCGCAGCAGGTTCAGCGTTGCGGCAGCCTGGGTGTAGGCCTGCAGCATCCGCTGGGGGTCAGGCACACGCGACGCAGGGTTAAAGTCAAACCCGTTGATGATGTCGCCACGGTAGCTTGGCAGTTCCACGCCCCCGACGGTCTCGGTCGGTGTCGAGCGTGGTTTGGCAAACTGGCCGGCCATACGGCCCACTTTGACCACTGGCACCTTGGCACCATAGGTCAGCACCATCGCCATTTGCAGCATCACCTTGAACGTGTCGCGGATCCCATCTGCGGAAAATGCCGAAAAGCTTTCGGCGCAATCGCCGCCCTGCAGCAGAAACGCGTCGCCGGAAGCGACTTTTGCCAGCTCGGATTTTAAGGTCCGGGTCTCACCCGCAAAGACGAGCGGCGGATATTTGGCAAGCTGTGTTTCAACTGAGTTCAGCGCCGCCTCATCCGTATAGACGGGCATCTGCACTCGTGGCTTGTTGCGCCATGCGGATTTTACCCATTCGTTCATCGTCTTTGCTCCTGTAGGTTAGCGTTATCAGTTGCAAGTTATAGCCATCAAAGCCAGTTGTGCAAACGCTGATTGTGGCGTAACGCGATGCAAATGACCTTGCGCCCTCCGGTCAAACTTGCTTTTGTAATTTACCGCCCTCCAACGGAGTTCCCCGGATGACTCAGACCCGCACCAACCTCCGCCAGAATGAAGAATTTAAACAACGCAAATTTATCTTTGTTCTGTTGGATCAGTTCTCCATGCTGTCCTATGCCAGCGCGATCGAAGCGCTGCGTCAGGTCAACAGAATTTCCGGCAGGGAAGAGTTCCTCTGGAAGATGTATGGCGAAGGTGGCGAAAGCGTCACCTGTTCTGCCGGCACCACGTTTCAGTTGGACGGGGATCTGGAAGAGGTGGGGCGCGAGGACACGATCCTGATCTGTGGCGGCATCAATGTGCGCGCGGTGACCTCTAAAAAGCTTCTGAACTGGCTGCGGCGCGAATCGCGGCGCGGGGCGCGGATTGCCGGGCTGTGTACCGGGTCTTATGTCATGGCCTGCGCCGGCCTTCTGAACGGCAAACGCGCCACCATTCACTGGGAAAACACCGACGGGTTCATCGAAGAGTTCCCCGACGTGGAGCTGACCAAGTCGATCTATACCATTGATGGTAAAATGATGACCTCTGCCGGTGGCACGGCTTCAATTGACCTGTTGCTCAGCCTGATTGTGGATGAATACGGGCTGGATCTGGCCAATACCGTGGCCGACCAGATGATTCACAACCTGATCCGCACGGAACAGGACAATCAGCGCCTGTCGGTGCCGACCCGGATCGGGGTGCGTCATCCCAAACTGGCCGAATCGATCAAGATGATGGAGGCCAATATTGAGGACCCGATCAGCCCGTCCACCCTGGCCTCGGATGTCGGCATGTCGACGCGCCAGCTGGAACGGCTGTTCCGCCGCTATCTGAACCGCTCACCGAAACGCTATTATATGGACCTGCGGCTGCAGAAGGCACGCAATCTGCTGCTGCAGACCGATATGAGCGTGATCAACGTGGCGCTGGCCTGTGGTTTTACTTCGCCGTCGCATTTTTCAAAGTGTTACCGGGCGCAATATGAAACCACACCTTACCGGGAACGTGGTGCCAAAGGCCCGGGCCTGGGCAACCAGGGCTCAGCCCGGCGTCATCCGGTATAGGGCGCCATCGTCAACACTGAGAAACCAGATCGCACCGGACGGGCCTTCGCGAATGTCGCGCACCCGCCCGGTTTGCGGGGTTTTGATACGCGCGACCTCCTGCATCGTGTCGCCGTCCAGCCTTGAGATCATGTCAAACTTCAGCGAGCCGATGAAAAAATCGCCACGCCACTGCGGCCAGAGGCGGCCGGAGTAGATCATCAGACCTGAGGGCGCGATCGAGGGATCCCAGTAAAACGCCGGCTGCTGCATGCCCGGTTTTGCTGTGCCTTCGCCGATTTTTGCACCGGAATAATGCACGCCGTAGGAAATCACCGGCCAGCCGTAATTGGCGCCTTTGCGGACCCGGTTCACCTCGTCGCCGCCGCGCGCGCCATGTTCGTTGATCCAGAGATTTCCCTGCAGGTCCAGCGCCGCGCCCTGGGGGTTGCGGTGACCAAAGGACCAGATTTCAGGCTGCGCGCCCTGCGTGTTGATAAACGGGTTGTCCGCGGGGACAGAGCCGTCCCGGTTGATGCGGATGACAGAGCCGTTCTCGCGGCTGAGATCCTGGGCGGCTGGCCTGTCGCCGCGCTCACCGATGGTCATGAACAACCTGCCGTCCGCCGCTTCCACCAGCCGGCTGCCAAAATGACGGCTGCCGGTGGAGCCGGGCGTCAGTTCAAACAACAGGCGCACATCGCGCAGCCAACGCCTGTCTTCAGACAGCCGCCCCACCGCCAGAGCGGTGCCGCTGCCCCAGCCCTGTGACTTTGAGAAAGTCAGAAACACCTCGCGGCTGGTGGCAAAATCGCGCGGCACCAGGATGTCGAGCAGACCGCCCTGCCCGCGCGCCGCCACGGCGGGCACGCCGCGCACCCGAAATCGCGCACCGCCTGGCGTCACCGACCACAGCGCCCCGGCACGCTCAGTAACCAGCAGCGCGTTGTCCGGCAGAAAGCCAATCGCCCAGGGTTCGTCAAAGCCAGAGGCCATTTGGGTGATCCGAATCGGCGAATCAGTCTCTTGCTGCGCCCATGCCGGCGCGCTCAGCCAAAGCAGGATAGTCAGGATCAGGCGCATCAGATTCTCCTTTTATTACGGGGCGGGTGCGAAAATTATACACCACAAAGTTGTTTTCTCGCTGCATGGAGAGGAAAACCACCGCCTGCGTCACCGATTCGGATCCACCTGACTGCTACGGGAGCCTTATAAATAACGCCGTTTTAACCATATACCGTGCAAAGATAATCTGCGTTTAAGACCGGGCTTCTCCGCTCTTTTCATTTCCAGAACACCGCTTTAACCTCTTGCTCAATACTTCATCCAAACAGGGAGTTGAGTGATGAAAAAACTGCTAATGGCGACAGCCGCAACCGCACTTCTGGCTGCAGGTTCTGCTTCAGCTGAATCCGTAAAAATTGGTATCATTCTGGGGTTCACCGGTCCGATTGAATCGCTGACACCACATATGGGCGGCGCTGCGGAACTGGCGATCAAAGAAGTGTCTGACTCCGGCCTGCTGCTGGGCGGAATGACCGTTGAAGCGGTGCGTGCGGATTCGACCTGTATCGATTCAGGTGCTGCGACCGCTGCTGCAGAACGTCTGATCACGTCTGAAGGCGTTAAAGGCATCATGGGTGCTGACTGTTCTGGTGTGACCGGCGCGGTTCTGGCCAATGTGGCGGTGCCCAACGGTATGGTGATGATTTCGCCATCCGCAACGTCTCCTGCGCTGTCGACTGCGGACGACAATGGTCTGTTCTTCCGCACCTCGCCCTCGGATGCCCGTCAGGGCGCTGTGCTGGCCGAAATTCTGCTTGAAAAAGGCTATAATTCGATCGCACTGACTTATACCAACAATGACTATGGTAAAGGTCTCTCCGACGCGATCGCCACCTCTTACACCGCTCAGGGCGGCACAGTGACCATCACTGCGGCCCATGAAGATGGCAAAGCGGATTACTCGGCAGAGGTTGGTGCGCTGGCATCGGCCGGTGGCGATATCCTGGTTGTGGCCGGTTACGTCGATCAGGGTGGCCCCGGCATCATCCGTGCAGCGCTTGATTCCGGTGCGTTTGACATTTTTGCCCTGCCCGACGGTATGATCGGTGAAGCGCTGGAAAACACATTCGGTGACGAAATCGAAGGCTCAATCGGCACCATCGCCGGCTCCGACAGCCCCGGTGCTGCGACGATGATCGAAATGGCCACCGCGGCCGGGATCACCGGTGAATCCCCCTATGTGTCTGAATCTTATGACGCAGCGGCGCTGATCCTGCTGGCGATGCAGGCCGCCGGTTCGGTGGAACCTGCTGACTATGTCTCCAAAATCGAAATGGTGGCCAATGCGCCCGGCGAAGAAATCTTCCCCGGTGAACTTGCAAAAGCGCTGGAGATCTTGAAAAACGGTGGGGACATCGACTATGTGGGCGCGTCTGCGGTTGAACTGATCGGCCCTGGTGAGTCGGCCGGCTCCTTCCGCGAGATCGAAATCAAGGGTGGCACAATCGAGACGGTTTCTTACCGTTGATCCGGTCCGGATCACCCGAAGCTACATGATAAATCAGAAAACAGCCCGGGTCTGCCCCGGGCTGTTTTTGCAAAAGAACGCAGGTAAAACCTGCCTTGGAAGAGGACCCTGGGACGCATGATTTCTGTTCATGAGTTACACAAGCATTTTGGCGGTTCCCGCGCGGTCGACGGTACCTCGCTGGAGCTGAAAAAAGGGGCGATCACGGGCCTCGTCGGACCCAATGGCGCTGGCAAAACCACCCTGTTCAATGTCATCGCCGGGGTGCACAATCCCACTTCCGGCCGGGTGATGATGGAAGGTGAAGACATCACCGGCCTCGCGCCACATGAGTTGTTCGCCAAAGGCATTCTGCGCACCTTCCAGGTGGCGCATGAGTTCCCGTCGATGACGGTGCGCGAAAATCTGATGATGGTGCCGGACGGCCAGTCGGGCGAAACCCTGTGGAACGCCTGGGTCAATCGCGCCCGCATCCACCAGGAAGAAGCCACGCTGCTGAAAAAGGCCGATGAAGTTCTCGACTTCCTGACCGTTTCGCACCTGAAAGATGAAAAGGCCGGCAACCTGTCCGGCGGTCAGAAGAAACTGCTGGAACTGGGGCGCACCATGATGGTGGACGCCAAGATGGTGTTCCTGGACGAGGTGGGCGCCGGGGTGAACCGCACCCTGCTGAACACCATCGGCGACGCCATCATCCGGCTCAACCAGGAGCGCGGATATACTTTCTGTCTGATCGAACATGATATGGATTTCATCAAACGGCTGTGTGATCCGGTGATTGTGATGGCCGAGGGCAAATTGCTTGCCCAGGGTTCTGCCGCCGAAATCATGCAGAATGAAGCGGTGATTGAGGCCTATCTTGGCACCGGTCTGAAGCAGAAAAAGAAGGGGCCAAAAGCATGAGTTACCTCAATGCAAGCGCCATGCGGGGCGGCTATGGCCCGGTCGACATTCTGCACGACTGCGACCTGAGCGTCGAAAAAGGCGAGATTGCCGTGATTGTGGGCCCCAACGGCGCCGGCAAATCCACTGCGATGAAAGCGGTGTTTGGCATGCTGAAACTGCGCGGCGGATCGGTGACCCTGGACGGGGAGGACATCAGCAAGCTGACACCTCAGGCGCGTGTCGCCAAAGGCATGGCCTTTGTGCCGCAGGTGAACAATATCTTTGCTTCATTGACCGTGGAAGAAAACCTGGAAATGGGAGGTTATCTGCGCCGCGACGACATCCGACCCACCATTGAGCAAATCTATGAGCTGTTCCCGATCCTGCGCGACAAACGTTTTCAGAACGCTGGCGAGTTGTCCGGGGGGCAGCGCCAGCAGGTGGCGGTGGGCCGCGCGATGATGACCCAGCCCAAACTGTTGATGCTGGATGAACCAACTGCGGGGGTAAGCCCGATTGTGATGGATGAGCTCTTTGACCGCATCATCGAGGTCGCGAAGACCGGGGTTTCAGTGCTGATGGTGGAGCAAAACGCCCGCCAGGCGCTTGAGATTGCCGACAAAGGTTATGTTCTGGTCCAGGGCCGCAACGCCTATACCGACACCGGGGAAGCCTTGATGGCCAACCCGGATGTGCGGCGCACATTTTTGGGAGGCTGAGGGATATGGATTTTCTCAACGCAATCGTCGCACTGACCAATTTTGTGCTGATCCCCGGCGCCGCTTATGGCGCGCAACTGGCGCTTGGCGCGCTCGGGGTGACCATGATCTATGGCATCCTGCGCTTTTCCAACTTTGCCCATGGCGATACCATGGCCTTTGGCACCATGGTCACCGTGCTGGTCACCTGGCTGTTTCAAAGCTGGGCATCAGTTTTGGGCCGCTGCCGACCGCGCTGCTGGCGCTGCCCTTTGGCATTCTGGCCACTTCGCTGCTGCTGCTGGGCACCGACAAGATGGTCTATAAGTTCTACCGCGAACAAAAAGCCGCGCCTGTGGTGTTGGTGATTGTCTCGATCGGGGTGATGTTTGTGATGAACGGTCTGGTGCGCTTTATCATCGGGCCGGACAATCAGCGTTTTGCCGATGGTGAGCGTTTCATCATCAAAGCGCGGGCGTTCAAACAGGCGACCGGGCTAAGCGAAGGTCTGGCGTTCAAAACCAGCCAGGGACTGACCATCGTCACCACTATCATCGTGGTTGCGGCGCTGTTCTGGTTTCTGAACAAGACCCGCACCGGCAAATCCATGCGCGCCTTTTCTGACAATGAAGATCTGGCGCTGCTGTCGGGCATCAACCCGGAGCGGGTGGTGATGATCACCTGGATCATCGTGGCCGCATTGGCGACCATTGCCGGAACGCTTTACGGGCTCGACAAATCTTTCAAACCCTTCACCTACTTCCAGCTGCTGCTGCCAATTTTTGCCTCGGCGATTGTCGGTGGTCTCGGCAGCCCGCTGGGCGCGGTGGCCGGCGGCTTTGTCATCGCCTTTTCCGAAGTGACGGTGACCTATGCGTTCAAAAAGGTGCTGACCTATCTGGCGCCCGAAGGGTGGGAACCCAGCACTCTGGTGCAGCTGATGTCCACCGATTACAAATTTGCGGTGAGTTTCGCCATCCTGGTGATCGTGCTGTTGTTTAAGCCAACCGGCCTGTTCAAGGGGAAATCGGTATGACCATTAACTGGAGAAATATCGCACTGTTTTCGCTGGTGTTCGGGCTGATCATTGTGGTCGGTTTTACCGAAAGCTGGAACCTGTCGCTGGGCATCATCAACATGGGGCTGGTCTCGGCCATCATGGCGCTGGGGGTCAATATCCAGTGGGGCTATGCCGGGCTGTTTAACGTCGGCATCATGGGGTTTGTGGCGCTTGGCGGTCTGGCCGCTGTGCTGGTTGGCATGCCGCCGACCGAAGGCGCCTGGAGCGCCGGTGGGCTCAACATCATCGGGGGCCTGCTGTTTGGTGGCGCCAGTGTGGCCGGAGCCGTGGTGCTGTGGAAAAAGATGGCCAAAGGCCTGCGCCGCAACCTGGCGATGATCACCTGGCTGATCGTGAGCTTTATGATTTTCCGCGCCCTGTTTGACGCCGGCGTCAGTGCGGTGGAAGCCATTAATCCGGCGGCGACGGGTTATCTGGGCGGCATCAACGGCTTTGGTGACAATTACCGCGATCAGGGCTGGATCATGTTCCTGGCCTGGCCGGTGGGCGGCGTCTTTGCCGGCGCTGCGGCCTGGCTGATCGGGAAAACCACCCTGGGGCTGCGGTCAGATTATCTGGCAATCGCAACGCTCGGCATTTCCGAGATCATCATCGCTATTCTCAAAAACGAGGACTGGCTGGCCCGTGGCGTGAAAAACGTCGCCGCGATCCCGCGTCCGGTGCCCTATGCGGTGGACCTGCAGAAGTCGGAAGGCTTTGAAGCGCTGGCCACCAGCAGCGGGCTGGATGTGGTCACCGCCTCTACACTCGCGGTGAAACTGTCTTTCACCGGCTTTTTCGTGGTGGTTTTGCTGGCGCTGATCCTGCTGACCGAACTGGCGCTGAAATCGCCCTGGGGCCGCATGATGCGCGCGATCCGCGACAATGAAGTGTCCGCCGCGGCGATGGGCAAGAATGTCACCAAACGCCATCTGCAGGTCTTTGTAATTGGCGCGGCGGTCTGTGGTATCGCCGGTGCGATGATGGTGACGCTGGACGGGATCTTTACGCCGGGCACCTATAACCCGCTGCGCTTTACCTTCCTGATCTGGGTGATGGTGATTGTTGGTGGTTCAGGCAACAACTGGGGTGCGGTTCTGGGTGGGGTCCTGATCTACACCATGTGGATCATGGTCGAGACCTGGGGGCCGGATCTGATGTTCCTGCTGACCTCTGGCCTGGCGGATGATTCCGCGCTGAAAGTGCATCTGATCAACTCTGTCGCCCATATGAGACTGCTGAGCATGGGTCTGATCCTGCTGCTGGTGCTGCGCTTCAGCCCACGCGGTCTGATCCCGGAAAAATAGACCTGTTGCAGATCGAAATGCGAAAACGCCTCCGGATTTCCGGGGGCGTTTTTTTGTGTGCCCGGATCGAAGGCGGGGAGCCAGATTATTGACTTTGGGCCGATGTCCGCTTTGCTGTGGCAGTCTGCTTTTGCCGACTTCGCTGCCAGTGTCAGCATGTTCTTTTCAGATATAAAGTTGTACTTACGAGTCAGAATTATGGAGAGCGTTTTGAATTACAAAGAATTTCTGGAATCAATACTCGATAGCGAGAAAGCAACTACAGTTACTGAAATCTATCACCTAGTTCGCAACATTCCTTACGGATCAAATGGCAACCGTGATCCTCAAGAAGTATACAGAACAAAAGTGGGCTCCTGCTCAGGAAAACACATCTTACTGCGAGACCTGTTGAGGCAGGCAGGGCATCAGGTAGAGATCATTACGATGTTCACCCATTTCAACAAAAGTTGTCCTGTTCACGAAACATACCCGCTTGAACTAATAGAGATCAGCCAAAATTCGGAAGTCCCCGACTTCCATCATTACGTAAGGTTTCTGATTGATGGAATATGGGTCAAGTTGGACGCAACATGGCACGATGCGATGCTTCCTTTCGGCTTTGTTGTCAACAATGAATGGAATGGTGCCGGAGATACGAAATTGGCCTCTGTGCCTCTGCTTGAATATCCAAATGAAGAAGAACTGACTGAGTTTAAGAGAGGCCTGGTTGCCTCATTAAAAGAAGAAGATCGCCAGCTTCGCCTTAAGTATTTTACTTTAGTGACTCGTTGGATTTCCCAGCTGGAAAAGTGAACTGACTTCGGGCTCACAAGAGACCAACGTTAGGTGGAATACGCGCACAAACAAAGGCCCCGGCGCCAATAACGCCAGGGCGTTTATGTGTTCCGGGGGCCGGAATGGGTCGCGGTGTCCGGGGATTTTGCCGCCTTATCGTGATCTGATCTGCCGGGATCTGGCGAGATCCTTTGGCCGTGCGCACAGATCAAAGATATCTGCCAACGCGGCAACTTCCGGTACGAATACAGTTTGATTTCCAACACAAATCGCATTGGGCCTTCCCATGGCGATCTGATGCCAGGCCGGTCCTGATCTGATCTCAAAACTTCCCAGTATCTCGACCTCGACCGGACCAAAGTCGGGACGCAGAAGATACTCCGACCGAAATCGCTCAGATCCCCCGTCAGCCTGATTTTTCAGAGACAATTCACTCATCAGACCGGCGGCTGTCTCGCTTGAAACGATGATATCTATGTCCTTGACGTCACCAACGTCAAAGCCATAAAGCGCCATCGCTGAACCGCCAAAAACCAGCCAGTCCCGACGGCGGGAATTCAGGGCAGCCGCGGCAGCTTCAAGCGTTTTGGCAAGGTCGACATGCAACATGATGCCCGTACGTATATGGTATTTGTGCTTTTCTCACAAACAAAGCTGCACGATGCCCGATCGGGATCAGTAAAGAGCAACGCTGCCTGGGAGACTTGCATATGCAAAGGCCCCGGCGAAATTAACGTCGGGGCCTCTCTGTGTTCCGGTTTCCGGAATGGTTCACCGCGCCGGGGTGCTGTACGGGCGGGCTTTGCCGTCAGCCGGCGGCGTTGAGCCGGGCGATCAGGCTGGAGGTATCCCAGCGGTTGCCGCCCATTTTCTGCACGTCTTTGTAGAACTGATCCACCAGTGCGGTCACTGGCAGGCTGGCGCCGTTGGCGTCCGCAGTGCTGAGACAGATGCCCAGGTCCTTGCGCATCCAGTCCACCGCAAACCCATGTTCAAATTCACCGTCGAGCATGGTTTCAAACCGGTTGGCCATCTGCCAGGACCCGGCAGCGCCCTGGGATATCACTTCAACCACGTCGCGACCGTCAAGCCCGGCTTTCTGGGCGAAATGCAGCGCTTCTGACAAGCCCTGTACCAGGCCGGCAATGGCGATCTGATTGCACATCTTGGTCAGCTGGCCAGCGCCGGAGCCGCCGATCAGACGGCAGATCTTGGCATAGGCTTTGATCACCGGCTCTGCCGCTTCAAACGCCGGCGTGTCGCCGCCGCACATCACCGAGAGCACGCCATTTTCAGCGCCAGCCTGGCCACCGGACACCGGCGCATCGACAAACGAGACGCCCTTGTCGGCCGCAGCCGCGTAAAGTTCGCGTGTCACTGCCTCAGACACCGTGGTGTGATCGACAAAGACCGCACCTGACGCCATGCCCGCCAGAGCCCCGTCGTCGCCAAGGCAGACCGCCCGCAGATCATCATCATTGCCAACGCAGGCCATAACAAAGTCAGTCCCTGCCACCGCCTGCGCCGGAGTGGCGGCAAACCGCCCGCCAAATTCCGCCGCCCAGGCCTCGGCTTTTGCCGTGGTCCGGTTGTAAACACAGACCTCATGGCCCGCTTTGGCCAGATGCCCTGCCATGGGATACCCCATAACGCCCAATCCCAGAAAAGTCACTTTCGCCATGGGTTTCCCCTCCCTGTATCTTGCCGTAAGTTCACCATCAGTCCTAACCGCTTAGCGCGTCAGGTCAATATCACCGATACAAAGGATACCCGACCCCGATGGTCAATATATTTCGCTGGCTGCTGCGGCTAACCACTGCTTTGATCGTGATTGGCCTGATTGCACTGGCGCTGATCTACTGGCTGGCCAGCCGTTCGCTGCCGGATTATTCCGCCAGCCATTCGGTGGAAGGTCTGAACGGGCCTGTCGAGATTGTGCGCGACAACGCCAATGTGCCGCATATTTTTGGCAACAGCGATTCGGATGTGTATTTTGGCCTTGGACTTGCCCATGCCCAGGACCGGCTGTGGCAGATGATGCTGCTGCGGCGCACCGCCCAGGGCCGGCTGTCGGAGATGTTCGGTGACAAAACGCTGGGCGTGGACACCTTGATGCGGCAGTTGGATCTCTACAACCTGGCCCAGGCCTCGGTCGAAGCTCAGACCCCGGAAACCCAGGCGGCATTGCGCGCTTATTCTGACGGGGTCAACGCCTGGCTGAACGAGGTCAATGCCGAAGCGCTTGGCCGCGGGGCGCCGGAATTCTTCCTGTTCTCCAACGCCATTGCGCCCTGGCGCCCCGCCGATTCAATTGCGGTGATGAAACTGATGGCGCTGCAGTTCTCAGCCCAGCTGGAAAGCGAGGTGCTGCGCGCCCGCTTGTCGCTTGCCCTGCCCGAAGCGCGCCTCGCGGACATTATGCCCGACGCGCCGGGCACGGCTGTCACCTCCCTGCCCGGTTACGCCTCGCTGTTCCCGCAGTTTGATCCGGCCGGGTTGTATCAGGCGGCGCTTGCCCAGGGTGAAAGTCTTGGCGATCTGTCGCCCTTTGCGGCACGGGGCCGGGCCGGTGCCTCCAACGCCTGGGCTGCGGCGCCGGCGCGATCCGCCAGTGGCTCATCCTTGCTGGCCAATGACCCGCATCTGAAATTCTCTGCACCGGGCACCTGGTACCTCGCGCGCCTTGAACTTGGCAGCGGTGGCGTGATTGGCGCCACAGTGCCGGGCATCCCGCTGGTGTTGGCCGGGCGCAGCGAAGTGTTTGGCTGGGGGCTGACCTATTCTTATCTCGATGATCTTGACCTGTATGTCGAAAAACTGAACCCGGACAATGCGGGCGAAGTTCTGACGCCTGACGGCTATCAACCAATGCGGCGCAAAGCCTCCATCATCCAGATCAAAGACCAGGCCCCTCAGACCATTGAGCTGCGCTGGACGGACAACGGGCCGGTGCTGCCGGCGCAATACCTCGACGTGGGCAGTGTGACCCCGCCCGGCCATGTGATGAGCGCAAGCTGGACCTTGCTGAGCGACAGTGACACCTCCATGTCTGCTGCCATGGCGCTGATGACGTCAAAATCAGTTGCTCAAGGCATCAGCGCCGGCGAGAAATTTGTCGCACCGGCGATGAATATCACCATGTCGGACCGCGAAAACGTGGCAATGAAAACCTTTGGCTCCATGCCCATGCGCAACGTAAATCAACAGGGCCAGGGCCGGCTGCCAAGCCCGGGCTGGATTGCCTCCAACCGTTGGCAGGGCCGTTATGACTATGGTGCCAACCCCGAGTTTAGCGCGCCGGAAGGCGGCATTCTGGGCAATACCAACAACAAGATTGTGGAAAAGCCCTTTCCGGAGAATTTCAGCTGGGTGTGGGGTGATACGCAGCGGATACAGCGCTGGGAGAAGCTGATGCAAAACCGCGAGGTGCATACGCGCGAAAGTTTCATCGAAGTGCAGCTGGATACCGTCAGTGTCACGGCGCGCACCCTGTTGCCACTGGTCGGGGCGGATCTTTGGTTCACCGGATCGGCCGCAGCGGAAGGCACTCCGGAGCGGCGGCGGAAAAAAGCGCTGGAACTGCTGGCGGCCTGGAATGGCGACATGAATGAGCATCTGCCCGAGCCGGTGATTTATTCGGCCTGGATGCGGGCGCTGCAGGACCGCCTGATCCGAGACGAGCTTGGCCCGTTTGCGCGGAACTTCACCCAGGTCGAGCCGCTGTTCATTGAACGGGTGTTCCGCGATGTGAACGGCGCCTCAGCCTGGTGTGATGTGCGTCAGTCGGCCCCGGTCGAGAGCTGTTCTGAAATGGCTCGCCAGGCGCTGGATGACGCGCTGTTGTGGATTGACGAAAACATGGGCGGCGAACTGGAATCGCTGCGCTGGGGCGATGTGCATGTGGCCACCCATGACCACCCGGTGCTGGGCAAAACCCCGGTGCTGAAATGGTTTGTCAACATCCGCCAGTCCACCTCGGGCGGCGACAATACGATGATGCGGGGCGTGAGCTCGGGTGAAGGCGAAAATCCCTATGCCAACGTGCATGGGGTCAGCTATCGAGGTGTCTATGATTTTGCCGACCCGGACAGTTCGGTCTTTGTCATCCCCACCGGGCAATCGGGCAATCCGCTCAGCCGGTTTTACGATGATATGGGGGAGCTGTGGCGCCGCGGTGAATATGTGCCGATGTCGCTGGACCCCGATCTGGCGCGCGCCGCTGCGGTGGGCATCACCACCCTGACGCCCAAATAAGAAAAAGCCCCCGGTACCAGATGGTCCGGGGGTTTTTTTGATCTGCCATGATCTGAAGTCGTTTCAGAGATCGCGATAATGTTTTTCCTGGCGCGCGGTCCAGCGCACCTGCAACAGCCAGCCCTCTTCATCCTGGACTTCGCTTTCCACCACCTCTTCGCCAAACAACCAGGCCCGTTTGCGGCCATCGGCAAAACTGAGCCGCAGCTCGCGCGATGTTTTGGCAACTTCCACAGCATCAGAAACGGCATCCAGCAGCACACTCATGCCCTCGCCGGTCAGTGCAGAAGCGGTATAGACGTCGTCTTTGCTGGCAGCCCTGGTCTCAAGCCCTTCACGCACCACGTCTTCGGTCAGATCGATCTTGTTCCAGATCTCGATCATCGGCGCATCTTCAGCGATCCCCAGCATGTCCAGAATGGCGAGCACGTCCTGCTTCTGCTCATGGGTCTGCGGATGGGAGATGTCGCGCACATGCAGGATCAGATCCGCGTCCAGCACTTCTTCCAGCGTGGCGCGGAATGACGCCACCAGCTGGGTGGGAAGATCCGAGATGAACCCCACGGTGTCTGACAGGATCACATCACGGCCCGAAGGCAGTTTCACCGCCCGCATGGTCGGGTCCAGCGTCGCGAACAACATGTCCTGAACAAAGACGTCCGCCCCGGTCAGGTGGTTGAACAGCGTAGATTTGCCGGCGTTGGTATAGCCCACCAGTGCCACAACGGGGAACGGCACTTTGGCGCGCGCGGCACGGTGCAATTCGCGGGTTTTCACCACTTTGCCCAGCTGTCGGCGCAAGCGCACGATGGCATCGTCAATAGCACGACGGTCGGATTCGATCTGGGTTTCGCCGGGACCACCGACAAAACCAAGCCCGCCACGCTGACGTTCCAGATGCGTCCAGGCCCGTACCAGACGGGTGCGTTGATAAGACAGCGCCGCCATTTCGACTTGCAGCACACCTTCACGGGTGCGGGCGCGGTCGGAAAAGATTTCAAGGATCAGCCCGGTCCGGTCAAGGATTTTGACGCCCCATTCCTTTTCCAGGTTGCGTTGCTGCACCGGCGTAAGTGGTCCATCCACCAGAACAAGTTCAACATCTTCGGCCTCAAACTTGCGCTTCAGCTCGTCTACTTTGCCGGTGCCAAACAACAGGCCGGGTTTCATTTTCGGCAGGCTGACAACGTCCGCACCAACGATATCAAGCCAGGGCATTGCTTCTGCAAGGGCCACAGCTTCAGCCAGCGCGAAACCCGGGTCCCGGCGCTGGTTGTCTGATTTGATATCCGGGTGAAGAACCCAGGCGCGGGTATTGGTCTCTGGTTCGTTCGCCACCAGTTACTCTTCGCCGTCGTAAAGATTGATCGGTGAGGCCGGCATAATGGTCGAAATCGCATGCTTATAGACCAGCTGCGACTGACCATCGCGGCGCAGAAGCACGCAGAAATTGTCAAACCAGGTGATAACACCCTGCAGTTTCACACCGTTAATAAGAAAGATTGTTACGGAAACTTTGCCTTTGCGCACATTATTGAGAAACGCGTCTTGCAGGTTCTGTTTGTCAGCAGCCATGGTTTTTTACCTTTTCTTGCGCTTTACAGCGATCCGCCTCTCTGACGGCGGGTTTACGCCCTCCAGTATGAAGCGGGAAAAGGCAACTATCCATAGTAAATATGAGCTGTCAGCCGCCTTAATACTGTTGCGGCAATAATGCCATTGCGCGCCGGTATTCAGACGCGCCAGAACGCCGGGTTCAGCAGGGCGATAATGGCAAGCGTTTCCATCCGCCCCAGAACCATGGCACCGGCGGCAATCATTTTTCCGGCGTCGCTCAGCCCCGACCAGCTGGCAGAGGCGTCGCCCACCACCAGAATCAGCGGGCCGGTTGTGGACAGGGCCGCGACGGCGAGCACCGTGGCCTGTTCGAACCCAACCCCCACCAGCGCCAGCAGCGCCATCACCGCCGCAATAGAAATCGCAAACAGCATGAAGAAGATCCAGGCGACAAAAGCGCCTTGCCGCCGCATATGGCGCGCTGAGACCCCGGCGCCGCCGATCGAATTGGGGTGCACAAGTTTTTCCAGCTCACGTTCACCGTGACGGTAGAGCGCATAGACCCGCAGCAGTTTGACGCCACCCGCCGTGGTGGCGACACCGCCGCCCAGCAGCGACAGACCGACCAGCAGCAGCCCGGGTGTCGCCAGCCCCGACCAGGCGCGCACTGAATCCCAGGAGCCGCTTTCAAATCCGGTGGTGGTCAGAAAGCTCAGCACCATGAAGACCCCGCCCCAGATCGCATCCAGCGCCCCGGCCAGGTTTTGCGGATCATCGACTTCAAACGCCGCAAACCAGTGGCGCAGGAACAAGAGCAGCGGCACCCCAAGCACCAGGATCACACCCAGGTTAAATTCCGGATCGCGTTTCAGCCGCCCGAAGCCTTCGCCTTTCTGCCGCCGGGCAAAGGTCTGGCGGGACAGTGCAAACAGCAGAAACAGCACGATAATCGCTTCTCCGCCCATGCCGGCGCCGCTGTCTGCAAGACTGGACACCGGCAGGATGCCGGAGGTCGACATGGTCGAAAGTGCCAGGTTAAACGCAATAAAAGTGTCTTGCCCCGCCACTTGCAGCAGGACCCATAACAGGACAGTCAGCCCGGAGTAGACCGGAAACAGCTGCGCGGAATAGCGTGTCAGCCGATCGGAGGAATCGGCCACTCTGTAAATCTGGCTGGCGCCGGCAGAGGCCTGGCCGATCTGGGAGGTGGACAGCACTTCAAATCCGCCGAGATTGAGCGGCGCCAGGATGGCAATCGCGGTGACCCAGGAGAAAAAGCCTCCCATCCAGCCGACCAGCGCCCGCCACAGATGCACCGAAGGCGCCAGCCGTTCAGGCTGATCAAACAGCGTGGCCCCGGTGGTGGTCAGGCTGGAAACCATTTCGAAATAGGCGTTCAGAAAGCTGGTATTGCCGACCGCTTCATAAAAGGGGAAAGCCAGCAGCGCGGGCAGCACCGTATAGGTTGCCAGCAAGGCGATCAGATGAGAGCGCGCCTGACGCCGCACCGGGCGCCCGTGGGTCGCAAATGCGATCAGAGTCACCAGGATCAGCAGCAACAGCCCGGAATAGAAAAACACCCGCATGGTGTCAAAATCACCGGCAACAAGCGCATGTGCTGCCGGCAGGATCATCGACACCGCCGACATCCCAATGAGGATCACCAGAAACGGCATGGCCAGGATCTTGGTCAGCATCAGAAGTAATCGATGGTCACCTGCAACAGGCGCTCCACCTCCGGCACATCAGCAGACAGCGAGAACAGCGCGATCACATCGCCTTCCTCAATGCGGGTGCTGCCTTTGGGTTTCACCAGCTTGTCGCCCTTCTGGATCGCGCCGAGCAGCACACCTTCGGGGAAGTCTATGTCGCGCAGCGCCTGGCCGGCAATCGGCGAGGTGGACAGCACCTGGGCTTCGATCACCTCGGCTTCCGCATCGCCGATCGAATAGACCCCGCGCACCCGTCCGTGACGGATATGGCGCAGAATGGAAGACACGGTGGTGGCCCGCGGGTTGATATAGGCGTCAATATCCACCGCATTCAGGATCGGCAGCAAGGTCGGATCGTTCACCAGACAGATCGCCATCGGACAGCCGGCGGCCTTGGCGCGGACCGCAGCAAGAATGTTGGTTTTGTCATCATCGGTCACCGTCAGCACCGCGTCCGCGCGGTCAATACCAGCTTCCAGCAACATCTCCTGGTTCAACCCGTCGCCGTGCAACACAATAGTGCGCTCAAGCTCGTCGGCCGCACTTTCGGCGACTTTGCGGTCTTTTTCAATTATTTTGCAGCGGATGCGTTCGGTGCGGGTTTCAAGTGCGCGCGCGACGCCAAGCCCGACATTGCCGCCACCCACCACCACCACACGTTCCTGTTTGCGGGTGGATTTACCGAAAATCTCCAGCGCCCGGTTCAGGTCCTCAGAATTGCAGAACACATAGATTTCATCGCCGGCAAACAGCTGATCCGCCGGCTCGGGCGCGAACAGCCGGCCGTCGCGCCGGATGCCGACCACGATGGCCTGCAGGGTGGAAAACAGATCGGTGAGCTGGCGCAGCGGGGTTTTGAGCACCGGGCAGTCTTCTTCCAGCGCGATGCCCACCAGTTGCGAGCGCCCGCCCAGAAACGCCTGGGTGTCAAATGCCGAAGGCGCCGCCAGCCGGCGCAGCGCCGCTTCGGCCACTTCGCGTTCCGGGCTGATCACCACATCAATTGGCATGTGTTCGCGACGGTAAAGGTCGGAATAGATCGCGGTGAGATAAGACTGGCTGCGCAGCCGGGCAATTTTGCGCGGTACAGAAAACACTGAATGGGCCACCTGGCAGGTGACCATGTTGACCTCATCGGAATAGGTGGCGGCGATGATCATATCTGCATCGCGCGCTCCGGCCCGGTCCAGCACATCCGGATAGGAGGCGAAACCCGTCACCCCCTGAACGTCCAGCGTATCGATCGCGCGGCTGACCAGAGCGGGATTGTTATCAACCACGGTCACGTCGTTTTTCTCTTGCGACAGATGGCGGGCGATCTGCCAGCCCACCTGGCCGGCACCGCAGATAATGACTTTCATTCCAATCTTCTCCCGGAACCACCGGATCTGAAATGGCAGATACGCGGCCTGGCGTCAATGATCCGGCACCGCGTCGCGCCAGCGCCGGCGCGCGGCCCTCTGCTCGGACACTGCACTCTCACGGTGCACACCCCACGCCCCGCTGCGGCCCTCTGCGCGCGGTCAGCCTTCTTCGGCGACAAAAGCAACACGCCCGCCGGCTTTGTTGGCGGTCACTACACCGAGACTTTTGAGTTTGCGGTGCAGGGCAGAGCGTTCCATGCCGACAAAAGTCGCAGTGCGCGAGATATTGCCGCCAAACCGGTTGATCTGAGTCAGCAGGTATTCGCGTTCAAACAATTCCCGCGCTTCGCGCAATGGCAGGGTCGCCATTGAGCCCGATAGCACCACCTGGCCGGTCTCAGACGGGCTGCTTTCAGAATGCGGCAGCTCTTCCGCGCCGATATCGCCGCTGCTTTCGCCCAGAATCAACACCCGTTCAATCACGTTTTTCAGCTGACGCACATTGCCAGGCCAGCGCATGGTTTGCAGCATCGCAATCGCATCATCGCTGAGCGCACGCAGCGGCAGGCCCTGGTTTTGGTTGAACTGGTCGATAAAGGTCGCGGCCAGTTCCGGAATATCTTCGCGCCGCTCTTCCAGAGACGGCACCCGTACCGGCACCACATTCAGCCGGTGAAACAATTCCTCGCGGAAATTTCCGGCCTCAATTTCGTCCTCCAGATCTCTATTTGTGCTGGAAATCACCCGCACATCAACCCGGAGTTTTTCGCTGCCACCGACGCGGGTGAACTGTTGATCCACCAGCACCCGCAGGATCTTGGCCTGGGTGCCCAACGGCATGTCTGCGACCTCGTCGATGAACAACACGCCGCCATTGGCCTGCTCGAGCAGCCCGGGCGCAATGCCCCGTTCACGGCTTTCGGAGCCAAACAGAACCTCTTCCATCCGTTCCGGTTCAACCGAGGCGGAATTGACGGTTATAAACGGGTTAGAGGCCCGGTTGGAATTGCAGTGAATATAGCGGGCCGCGACTTCTTTGCCGGCGCCGCCCGGCCCGGTCAGCATCACCCGGCCATTGGAGTTGGTGACCCGGTCCAGATTGAGCTTCATCGCTTTGAACACGGCGCCTTTGCCGAGCATTTCAACAGACTGGCTGTCGCGCCGCTTCAGTTCATAATTTTCATGACGCAGCCGGCTGGCTTCCATCGCACGGCTGATCACCACCATAAGCTGATCAATATTGAACGGTTTTTCGATAAAGTCGTAGGCGCCCTGTTTGATCGCCGCGACCGCAATTTCGATATTGCCATGGCCGGAGATGATCACCACCGGGATTTCCGGCGACTCCCGTTTGACGGTTTTCAGAATATCGATCCCGTCCATATTGCTGTCTTTCAGCCAGATATCCAGGATCATCAGCGCCGGTGTCTCCGCCGCGATCTGCGCCATGCATTCGTCGGAATTTTTCGCCAGACGGGTGCCGTACCCCTCGTCCTGCAAAATATCAGAAATCAACTCGCGAATGTCCCGCTCGTCATCAATGATTAGAATATCACCCATGGTATTGCCCCCGTTACTCATACTGCCAACTCCTGTTTCTTATTCGCTGTCGCGCTCTGTGCGCTCTCCAGCCTTATTTCGGCGCAGGCTCCGACCTGCAGCGATGCATCCAGTGGTTTTGCATCGCGCAGCGTGAGGCTGCCGCCGTGCTCTTCAATAATTTTTTTCACGATCGGAAGCCCCAGTCCGGTGCCCTTGTCCCGTGTGGTGACATAGGGTTCAAACAGCCGGGTCCGGTCACCGGGAAGCCCAATACCATTGTCGGAGATTGAAATGACCATGTCGGCGCCCTCGATAATCAGCGAAACCGAAATTCGCGGTTGATAGGCGTCTGGAACGCCTTTTTCCTGAAGGCTTTCAATTGCTTCTCCGGCATTCTTAATCAAGTTGGTCAACGCCTGGCCAATCATAGTCGCGTCGATGTCAGCCGGTATTTTCTGGTTGGGCAGCTCGGTCAGAATCTCAATGCCCGGCATCGCGTTGCGTTGCAGCAATACGGCGCCACGGACCAGATCCACGATGTCATGGCTGCGCCGTTCCGGCACTGGCATGCGGGCAAATTTGGAAAACTCATCGACGATGCGGCGCAGGTCATTGGTCTGGCGCACAATCACATCGGTATATTGCTCCAGCGAGGACACCTCTTCCGGCGCCAGCTGTTTGCTGAATTTGCGTTTGATACGCTCGGCCGACAATTGAATCGGCGTCAGTGGGTTTTTGATCTCATGGGCAATGCGGCGCGCCACATCCCCCCAGGCCGCCATGCGCTGGGCCGAAACCAGATCGGTCACATCGTCAAAGGAGACCACATAACCTTCGATTTCATCGCCTGCGGTCTGGCGGTTGGAAATGCGCACCAGAAGGCTTTCCTGTTTGCCATGGCGCAGCAGATTGACCTTTTCCTGGGCGACATCCTGATCATTTTTCAGCAACTGTTCAAACAAGGCGGAAAATTCGGGAATAACCACCGACAGATACAGCGCGTGGTCTTTTTCTGCACTGATGTCGAGCAGCCGTTCGGCGGAGCGGTTTACAAAAGCGATGCGGCCTTCGGTGTCGAGACCAATTACGCCACTGGTGACAGAGGACAGCACCGAGTCAAACAGCCGGCGCCGGCGGTCAATCTGCTCCGAGCGTTCCAGCAACGTATCGCGCTGCCCTTTCAGCTCATGGGTCATCTGGTTGAAGACCCTGCCAAGAATAGCAATCTCATCATTGCCGGATTCTTCATAGACTTTAACATTCAGATCGCCCTGACCAATGCGCCCGGCGGCGCCCATCAGACGCCCGATCGGACGCGCCAGCCTTTCGGCAAACCAAAGGCCCAGCCAGACCGCTGCCAGCACCAGGATCAGCGCAAAACCGATATAGAGCAGGCCAAATTCAAACAACAACCGGCCGCGGTCCTTTTCCAACTGGTTGTACAAAACCACAGTTTCCTGGGTCTCATCCAGCAGATTGAGGATGGCTCCGTCCACGTCACGCGTGACATAGAGATAGCGATCCGCAAAACCGGACAGCCGCACCAGCGCGCGGAATTCATTCAGATCCCAATCCTGAATGATCACGGTTTCCCCATTGCCGGCGCGCACCAGTTCGTCAGAGGATGGCTGTTCAAAATCAAACAGGTAGGAGCGTTCGCCGCGGGCCCGGATACTGCCGACACCGTCAATTACATAGGCTTCGCGCAGGCCGCGCTGCACCTGGCTCTGACCGCGGGTCAGCACCTGGCGCAGTTCGCCGTCTGACAGAAACACCGACTGGCGGCGGGCCTCGGTCAAAAAGCGCGACAGCGCTTCAGTATCGCGGGTCAGTGCGTCCCGGTGCTCCGCCTCATAAGCCTGAGCGGCTGACAGAGAATTGCCGACCACACCGCGCACCCGTTCTGAGAACCAGCCCTCAAGACCAAAGTTCAGCGTAAAAACTGCAAACACCGCCACCAGCACAGAGGGCAACAGGGTCAGCAGGGCAAATACGCCGGTCAGCCGCAGGTGAAGCTGGGAGCCGGCAGACCCGGCCCGGCGCGCAGAGATCATCTGCGCCACCCGCTGCAGCACAAGCGCAGCCACCACCAGAATATAGATGAAATCGGCCAAAACCGTCAGACGCAGCGCGCCAGAGGCGACACTCTGGTCGAAAGGGCCAAGCACGAGAAAGGTGGCCAGCGCCAGGGTCGGCCCCAACAGGACCAGACCGAGGGTGGCAAAGTTTTGAATCCTGCGCTGGCGGCGCAGGGTGCTCAGTTTGTTCAACCTGCTCCAGGTTGTCGTTCGCACGGGTGCCCGCACGTCCCACCTCATGAAAATCCGGGGCACTTGCCCCAATTTCAACCACATGACCGCCGCATCGCAGGTGACACCAGAATGCAACAGTCGCTGTTGCGCTTTTACATCAATTTTCTGCGGCGTGTCACGTGAATATCCAGATCTGTGATCTTTTTACGCAAGGTATTGCGGTTGATACCGAGCAGATCGGCACATTTGGCCTGGTTGCCCCCCACCGCGTCGAGGGCGATTTCGATCAGAGGCGTTTCGATTTCGCGCAGAATGCGCTGGTAAAGCCCGGGGGGCGGCAACACGCCGCCATGAAGGTCAAAATAGCGCCGCAAATGCCGTGCAACCGACGCTGCAAGGCGATCAGCGTCCCCGGAACCGTCTTCCGGCGCCATTTCCGGCTGGTTGCTGAGCACGAATTCCGCCTCAGAAAGCGGGATTTCCTCCTCAGCGGAAGTGACCACCAGGCGGCGGATGGTATTCTCCAGCTGGCGCACATTGCCGGGCCAGCTGTAGCCGCGGATCAGCTCTTCCGCCTTGGCGGAAAACCGCCGTACCGGCAGGCCATCATGCTCGGCGCGGATCAAAAAGTACTCGGCCAGCAGCGGAATGTCATCGACTCGTTCGCGCAGCGACGGCACGCTCAGCGTCACACCTGACACCCGGTAAAACAGGTCCTGGCGAAAATTGCCGGATTTCATCCGCGAGGCCAGATCTGCCTGGCTGGTGGCCAGAATACGCGGCGCATTGTCGGTCAGACTGTCCAGCATGCGCACGACGCGCGCCTGGGCGTCGCTGTCGAGATCACCCAATTCGTCAAACAACAGCGACCCGTTGCCAACCCGGGACAGGATTTTTGCCGGCCCTTCCATCGTCGCCAGATCTGCGGCCGCGACCACGACGAAGGGACGGGAACGACGGTCGGAAAAGTCATGAATGGCCCGGGCAATCAGTGATTTTCCGGTGCCGCTTTCGCCGGAGATCAACACCGGCAAATCAGTGTTCATCACCCGGGCCACCAGCCGGTAAAGCGCCTGCATCGCCGGGGTGCGCCCCACCAGTGGCAAGTCGTCGCGCGGTTCCGGAGACTTGGCGACGCTGGCAGACAACGCCCGGCGTTTGATGTCCAGCGCCCGCGCCGAACGTTTCATCAGATCCGGCAGGTCAAACGGTTTGGGCAGGTAGTCATAGGCCTCAGCCTCGGCGGCCTGGATCGCGGTCATAATGGTGTTTTGCGCCGAAATGACGATCACCGGCAGACCGGGACGCAGACTCGCAATTTTCGGCAACGCTTCGAGCCCGTTCCCGTCAGGCATCATCACGTCTGAGATCACCAGATCGCCTTTGCCCTCTTCGACCCAGCGCATCAGTGTCACCAAAGACGATGTGGCATGGACTTTGCACCCGGCGCGGGTCAGCGCCTGGGTCAGCACCGTGCGGATCGTGCGGTCATCATCAGCTACAAGAACGGTACCGTCCATCTGTCAGCTCTCCCTGGATCAGGCGTCAGCCGCGCTACGGGGCGCGACGGGCAGTGAAATTCGAAAGACAGTTTTGCCGGGGGTACTGTCTACTGTGATATATCCGTCGTGATCGGAAATGATTTTGGACACCAGCGCCAGGCCAAGCCCGGTGCCATTGTCCCGCCCGGAAACAAAGGGCTCAAACACGTCGCCGGCAATTTCGGGCGGCAACCCCGGCCCGTCATCAATGATTTCCACCTGCAGCGGCAGGGCGTTGCCGCTGCCGTCGCTGCGGCGCAGGCGCAGGCCCAGATCATAGAAGGTACGGATGCGGATGGTGCCGCCCGTAGCATCCGCGGCCTCTGACGCATTTTTCAACAGGTTCAGAAACACCTGAAGCATCTGATCCCCATCGACAAAGGTCGCAGGCAGCGAGGGGTCAAACTGCTCGTGAATGGCCATATTGGCGCCAAATCCAACCTGAGCGGATTTGCGGGCCCGGTCCAGCAGGTCATGGATATTCACCGCCGCGCGGGCCGGCGGGCGCAGATTGCCGAATTGCTCCACCTGGTCCAGCAGCGCCACGATCCGGTGGCATTCGACCACGATGAGATCGGTCATTTCCTGGTCTTCATGGCTCAGCCCCATCGACAGCAACTGCGCTGCGCCGGAAATGCCTGCCAGCGGGTTCTTGATCTCATGGGCCAGCATTTCCGCCATGCCAATGGCTGAGCGCGCCGACTTTTTGACCGCCAGTACCTGCCCCAACCGGTCGGCAATCTGGCGCGGTTCCATCAGCACCAGCATGTGACCGACCTCGCCGGTCACCGGGGCGATCTGCACGTTGCATTGCACCGGGGCCATATTGCCGCCGGAGACGTCGACATTGTTGATGAACATCGGTGCCTGATCCCGCCGCACACGACGGAAAGCTTCTTCCAGCGGCGCATCAATCGCCAGCCGGTCCAGCACCGGCACGCCGCGCAGTGCACGCGCCGACATGTTCAGAAAAGCTTCGGCGACCGGGTTTGCTTCTGCGATACAATCGTCCGGACCGATCAGAAGCGCCGGCACCGGGATAGAGGACCAAAGGGTTTCAAAACTCAGGCTCACGCGGCTTCCTTTTCGCGGATCAGAGCATCGGGGATGCGGCGCAGCACTTCAGAGGGCGTTTTTTCGGTCAGGACTGCTTTGCGCAGTTCCGGCGCGGTGCCGGCTTCGTCCATGTACCAGCCCAGATGTTTGCGCACCACGCGCGCACCCAGATCCTGGCCGTAAAAGCGCAGGCATTCTTCATAATGCTCAGAGACCAGTTCCGACAGTTCACGGCCCACCGGCACCTCTGGCGCGGCAGTGCCAAACAGGTCTGCTGCGATCTGCGCCAGGATCCAGGGTCTGCCCTGCACACCGCGCCCGACCATCACCCCGTCGGCACCGGACTGCGCCATCGCAGTGCGGGCCCGGACGCTGCTGGTGATATCGCCATTGGCAATCAGGGGAATGCTGACAGCGTCACGCACTTTGCGGATCGCAGCCCAGTCGGCTGCGCCCTTGTAAAACTGACAGCGGGTGCGGCCGTGAATGGTGATCATGCTGATGCCGGCATCTTCGGCGCGGCGCGCCAGTTCGGCCGCGTTCAGCAGATTGTCGTCCCAGCCCAGCCGGGTTTTCAGCGTCACCGGCACATCCACCGCCGCCACCACCGCTTCGATCAGCGTCAGCGCGTGGTCGAGATCTTTCAAAAGGGCGGAGCCGGAATAGCCGTTCACCACTTTTTTCGCCGGGCAGCCCATGTTGATGTCGATCAGCCTGGCGCCATTGTCCGCCACAATGCTGGCAGCGCGCGCCAGCCAGTCCGCATCCCGCCCTGAAAGCTGCACCGCGGTGTTTTCCACGCCAAAACCCAGCTCTGCCTTTTCCCGCACGCCGGGTTTGGCCTGGACCATTTCCTGACTGGCGACCATTTCACTGACCACGAGCCCGGCGCCAAAGCGGCTGACGATGTTGCGAAACGGCAGATCCGTGATCCCCGCCATCGGCGCCAGAAACACCGGGGGATCATAGGTCAGATGGGCAACCTGAATTGGCACGTACATTTTCCTTTGGAGAGTTCCCCAACTCGATAACGCCCCGCGACCGGATGCGCAAACGATCCCCGGCGTAAATTGTCTAAAAAACATGCACTGCCCAAAAAAAAGGCAATTGATCTGAACCATTGTCTCTGAAACTTCAAAGCCCTACACCGGAGCGAGTATTAACGGAGCCTGGATATGAAGACTGCTGCCCTGATAGTCGCCGCCGGACGCGGCCGTCGCGCCGGTGGCGAGGCGCCAAAACAATGGCACAGGCTTGCCGGGCGCCGGGTGGCAGACTGGACCCTGGCGGCGCTGCACTCGGTTGCGGAAATCGATCAGGTATTGCTGGTCATTCACCCCGATGATGTGGCTTTTGCGCAGGAACTGGGCGTGGCGTATGTTTTTGGAGGCGACAGCCGCGATGCTTCGGTGCGGTTCGGACTGGAGGCGCTGCAGGGTCAGGGCATCGGCAAGGTGCTGATCCATGACGTTGCGCGGCCGCTGATTGATGCGGACACCATACTCCGGCTGATCCGGGCGCTGGACGATCACGCGGCGGCCGCCCCTGCCCTTGCGGTGACCGATGCGCTGTGGCGCGGTGGCGATACGGTAAAACAGGCGGTGCCGCGCGACGGGCTGTTCCGCGCCCAGACCCCACAGGCCTTTCGCTTTGATGCCATCCTTGCGGCACACCAGGCCCATCCCGGGGGATCCGCCGATGATGTGGAAGTGGCGGGGCATGCCGGCATCGAAGTCGCCATTATCAAAGGCAATGAGCGCAATATGAAAATCACCACGCCGGAGGATTTTGCACGCGCAGAACGCCTTCTGGTAGCGAGAGAACAGAGAGACAAGATGGATATACGGCTTGGAAATGGCTATGACGTGCACCGGTTCGGGCCGGGCGACCATGTGGTGCTCTGCGGCGTAAAGATCCCGCACGGGCGCGGGTTGCAGGGGCATTCCGATGCCGATGTGGCGATGCATGCGCTGAGCGATGCGATTTATGGCGCGCTGGCGGAAGGGGATATCGGCCAACACTTCCCGCCCTCAGACATGCAATGGAAAGGCGCCGCCTCGGATATTTTCCTGCGCCACGCAGTTGATCTGGCCTCGGCGCGCGGATTTTCCATTTCCAACTGTGATGTGACACTGGTTTGTGAGCAGCCGAAAATTGGCCCCCATGCCAGTGCGATGCGCGCGTCGCTTGCACAGATCATGGCGCTGGAGACCGGGCGTATATCGGTGAAAGCCACCACTTCAGAACGGCTTGGCTTTACCGGGCGCGAAGAAGGGATTGCGGCGATTGCCACCGCAACTCTGGTGAAATCATGAGCCGGATGATCGCAACCGTATTCTATGTTGGCACCCTGCGCCCGGCGCCGGGCACCTGGGGTTCACTGGCGGCGCTGCCGCTGTTTTACCTGCTGCACCAGGCCGGAGGCTTTCCGCTGGTGCTGATCGCCACTGTGGCGGTGTTTTTTATCGGCTGGTGGGCCACCGCAGCCGCGACCAGGGGCAAAGAGGACCATGACCCGTCCGAGATCGTCATTGACGAAGTGGCAGGCCAGTGGATCGCTTTGCTGCCGGTTTCATATGGTGCCTGGGCCATGGGGGCGGATGTGCTGGCGCTGTATCCGGGCTGGATCGTCGCTTTTGCCGCCTTCCGGCTCTTTGACATCACCAAACCAGGTCCGGTGGGCTGGGCCGACCGCAAACACACTCCGCTGGGCGTGATGCTGGACGATGTGATTGCAGGTGTGATGGCTGCGGTGACCGTTGGCGTGTTTGCCGCTGTAGCGCATGGTCTGTTTCTTTGAGCGGGGTGCGGCAACAAATTCTCGCGCGGGCCCTGAAGCGGGGCCTGCGCATCACTGCGGCCGAAAGCTGTACCGGTGGTGGCGTTGCTCAGGCTCTGACTGATCTGCCAGGATCTTCGGCAATGTTTGAATACGGCTTTGTCACCTATTCCAATGCCGCCAAGACCGCGATGCTGGGCGTCAGCGCCGACAGTCTTGCGAATTTCGGCGCGGTGTCTGAACAGGTGGCCCGCGAGATGGCCGACGGGGCTTTGCAGCGCGCCGGTGCCGATATTGCGGTTGCCATCTCCGGCATCGCCGGGCCAGGCGGATCGGATTTCAAACCCGAAGGCCGCGTTTGTTTTGCCCTGGCAGTCAAAACCGCCGAGACCACCACAGACATCCATGCCGAAACCGTCGAATTTACTGCTATCGGCCGCAAAAATGTGCGCGTTGCGGCCTGCCAGCACGCGCTTGCCCTGGTTTTACGCGCTTTGTGAACGGGTATTTTTGCTGAACGCCCAATAATCGGGCAAGCGAGCACGTTTGGCGCCCAATTACTCCGCACCTCCTGAACGCCAGCGCCAATTCCCCTGATTCAGCCGCAATTCGCTTACTTTCCGGTGCGCTTGCCGTCTTTTGCTGCACAACGCTGATTAAAAGACATTTTGGAGGGGAAAATGGTAGGAGCAGATACGGCCTGGATGATCGTGGCCACGGCTTTGGTATTGTTTATGACACTGCCCGGGCTGGCATTGTTTTACGGAGGCCTCGTGCGCGGGCGCAACGTGCTGAGTGTGTTCATGCAATGTTACGCCATCGCCTGTGTGATGAGTGTGGCCTGGTTTGTCGTTGGCTATTCCATCGCTTTTGGCGACGGCAATGGCATCTGGGGCGGGCTTGGAAAAGCCTTTCTCAACGGGGTCACCGCTGACAGTCTCTGGGGCACCATCCCGGAAGTGCTGTTTTTCGCCTTTCAGATGACTTTTGCCATCATCACCCCGGCGCTGATTGTCGGCGCCTATGTGGAACGGATCAATTTCGCCTTTGTGATCATCTTTTCCACCCTGTGGATGCTGTTGGTTTATGCGCCTGTGGTTCATTGGATCTGGGGCGGCGGATTTCTGGCGGACGGTGGCATATTCGGCGCCGTGGGCACCAAGGACTTCGCCGGTGGTATCGTGGTACATGAAACCGCTGCAATCGCTGCCATCCTTATCGCGGTGATGCTGGGGCCACGCAAAAAACAAACCACACCGCCACACAATCCCGGATATGTGATGATCGGGGCCTCAATGCTCTGGGTCGGCTGGTACGGCTTTAACGCGGGCTCTCAACTGGCGGCAGACGGCGGCGCGGCAATGGCCCTGACGGTGACGCATATTTCGGCAGCGATGGGCTCCATCACCTGGGCGGCCTGGGAGCGGATCAAGTATGGCAAGGCGTCTCTGGTCGGTCTCGTCACCGGTACCATCGCTGGTCTGGCCTCAATCACACCGGCGTCCGGCTATGTCGGTCCCGTAGAGGCGCTGATCATCGGTGCGGTGGCCGGAGTGTTGTGCCAGGAAGCGGTGGGCATAATGCGCAACAAGCTGAAAATCGACGACACGCTTGATGTGTTCGCGGTACACGGGGTTGGCGGTATCTTTGGTACCATCATGATCGCCGCCTTTGGTTACGGCACCTGGACCGCACAGCTGGGCGGTTTGGCCGTGGTGGGTACATTCACCGTCGTGGCGACCTTTATCCTGATCAAAGTGACCGCGAAGCTGACCCAGTTCCGGGTGGATGAAGAAACCGAGATCACCGGGCTTGACCTGGCGCAGCACGGCGAACGCGCTTACGACCACTCGTCATAACTTGCTGATAAAAAATGCGGGCGGAGACGCCTGCCTAAAAGAGGCGCATCGCAGGATGTGCCTCTTTTATTATGGGCAAACGTTCAGTTGCCGGCAGGGCCGTAGAGCTCTGCTGCGCGCTTTTCAAAAGCGCGCACGATCCGGTGCATCGCCTCATTGAACACCACACCGATGATCTTTTGCAAAATGGCGTTTTTGAATTCGAAATCGACAAAAAACTCGACGTTACAGCCCGCGTCGGTATCATGAAACGCCCAGCTGGACTTCATATATTTGAACGGGCCGTCGAGATATTCCGTGTCTATCTTTTTTGCGGCATGAAACAGAGCAACGCGGCTGCCAAAGCGTTCGCGGAACACTTTAAACGAAATCACCAGGTCCGCGGTGACCAGATCATGGCCGTATTCCTGCTCGACAGAACGGATGCGCGCAGCGGAGCACCAGGGCAGGAATTTCGGGTAATTCGCCACATCCGCCACCAGATCATACATCTGTTGCGCACTGTAGGGCATGGGGCGGGTTTCTGAATGAGTCGGCATTTCAGGCGATTCCGTTGGTGACAATTGCTGCTAAATACGTAATATGGCGCCGCAAATTCAAGAGGATCTTACACAGATGCGGCCATATGTAATCGACGAAATGATCTCGGCTAAGACGATCGCAGCACGGATCGAAGAACTGGCGCGGGAAATCAAAGAGCTGTTTGCAGACACCGACAAGCTGATTGTGGTGGGTCTGCTGCGCGGCTCATTTGTGTTTATTGCGGATCTTGTGCGCGAGTTGGATCTGCCGGTGGAGGTCGATTTTCTTGAAGCGTCGTCCTATGGTAATGAAACAGTATCAAGCCGGGAAGTCCGCATTCTCAAAGACTTACGTGGCGAGATTGGCGGGCGTGATGTGCTGGTGGTGGAAGACATCGTCGACACCGGCCACACGCTGAACCATGTGATTCACCTGCTGGAATCGCGCAATCCCAAACGGCTGGAAACCATCGCGCTGCTGAACAAACAGAGCCGCCGCGAAGTGCCGATCAATGCCTCCTGGATCGGTTTTGAGATCCCGGACGAATTTGTGGTGGGCTACGGCATCGATTTCGCCCAACGCAACCGCAATCTGCCTCATATCGGAAAAGTGCGCTTTACCGACGAAGACGCAGATGGTGCTTCGGGCGCATGAATATGCGCATGCTGCTGCGCATGGCGATGATGGCGCGGCGCAGACCGTCAGCGGCACGGATTAAGCTGGTGCTGGGGGTTCTGGCTCTCAGTGCCGTGCTGATTGCGATTGAGCAGATGTTCGGCTGGCCCGAGGCTCTGACATTTGACAAGATGCCCCGTCGCTAGGCTGGCTCCGTCGAGCCGTCAGCCCAGAATATTGCGGATCAAGCGCAGAAACACTCCGGCGCCGGCCGGGATCAGAGCATCCGGAAAATCATAATCCGGATTGTGCAGCTGTGGCTGATTTTCACCCGAGCCAAGCCAGAACATCGCTGATTTAGCGCCTTTGGCAAACTGGCCGAAGTCTTCCGACCAGCGCTGGGGCGTGTCTGTCATCTGCCATGTCACGTCTTCATCTGTCAGCGCAGTTTGCAGATGGCCGACCGCGTCAGGGTGGTTTTCGCAGGCCTCAAACACATCGTCATAATTGATGGAAAGCGCCAGGCCGTAGCGCGTTGCTTCTGCCCTGACCAGGATCTCAGCGGCCTCGCACAGCTGCGCCATGCGGCTGTCATTGACCGTGCGCAGGGTGGCCCAGATCTCGCCCATGCCAGGCGCAATGCCAAAGGTCGCTTC
The DNA here is from genome assembly GCF_003333265.1 of Candidatus Halocynthiibacter alkanivorans. Lineage (GTDB taxonomy): Bacteria > Pseudomonadota > Alphaproteobacteria > Rhodobacterales > Rhodobacteraceae > Halocyntiibacter_A > Halocyntiibacter_A alkanivorans. The sequence goes on along the minus strand of NZ_QOLB01000141.1, from coordinate 36,816 downwards.
GCCCAGACGCGCATGGGTCAGCGTCACCAGCGCGTAATCCGCGTCCAGCGCCCTGCCCTGCCCCAATCCGACCAAAGCCGGCATCAGCACCGCAATCGCTGCCATGGGAGACAGCCCGTCGCCGGGCGCGGCCGCGTGGGAGGTTTTGCCAGTCAGAGAGATACGCATGCCGCGTGAGGCGCAGTTGGCTGCCGCAGCGCACAATTGTACTTCACCAAGCGCCAGGCCCGGCAGGTTGTGCAGCGAAAAGACGTAATCCGGTGCGATCGCCGCAAATTGGGGATCCGCGCGGAAGGCGATGACGCCCTTGCCGGTTTCTTCAGCCGGCTGGAACGCCAGCACCACACGGCCTTGTGCGGGCCGCTGCTGTGCCAGTTGTTCTGCCAGCGCCACAACCATCACCATATGCCCGTCGTGACCACAGAGATGGCCATAACCTGCGTGCTGCGAGCGATATTCCGCAGTGCTGATCTCTTCAATCGGCAAGCCGTCAAGCTCAGCGCGGATCAGGACGGTGGGACCCGGCGCTGCACCGTCAAAAACCGCAGCAACACCGTGGCCGCCCAGCCCGGTCAGAAGTTGATCCGGGCCGTGGGCGCGCAGAGTGTCTGCAATCCGGCGGGCAGTTTCGGCTTCGTCCCCCGAGATTTCGGGGAAACGATGAAGCTCATGACGCAGCGCTACCAACCGGCTCAGATCCTGCATGCTCAGCCAAGGCCGAGTTTGGCTTCACGCGCCGCACGCAACTGGGCGAAGTCATCACCTGCGTGGTAGGAAGAGCGCGTCAGTGGCGTGGCCGAGACCATCAGAAAACCTTTGCCATAAGCAGAGGTTTCATAGGTCTTGAATTCGTCCGGCGTCACGAAACGGTCCAGCGCATGGTGCTTCGGCGTTGGCTGCAGATATTGACCGATGGTCAGAAAGTCCACGTCCGCGGCGCGCATGTCTTCCATCACCTGCATCACTGCCTGACGGTTTTCGCCCAGACCCACCATGATGCCGGATTTGGTGAACATCGACGGGTCAATTTCTTTGACCCGCTGCAGCAGGCGCAGGGAGTGGAAATAACGCGCGCCCGGTCGCACTTCCGGATAGAGGCCGGGTACGGTTTCCAGGTTGTGGTTGAACACGTCCGGCTTTGCCGCCACCACAGTTTCCAATGCGGCATCGTCACAGCGAATGAAATCGGGCGTCAGCACTTCGATGGTGGTGTCTGGTGAGCGATGGCGGATGGCCCGGATGGTCTGCGCGAAATGATCCGCGCCGCCGTCTTTGATGTCATCGCGGTCAACGGAGGTCACCACCACATGTTTAAGGCCAAGCTTTTGCACTGCGTCGGCAACCCGGCCCGGTTCAAACGCATCAAGATCTGCCTCGGGCTTGCCGGTGGCGATATTGCAGAACGAACAGGCACGGGTACAGATTTCGCCCATGATCATCATAGTGGCGTGGCCCTGGGACCAACACTCACCGACATTGGGGCAGCCGGCTTCTTCGCACACCGTCACCAGATTATTGTCACGCATAATCTTGCGGGTCTCGCGATAGCCCTCAGAGGTGGGCGCCTTCACCCGGATCCAGCTGGGTTTGCGCGGCTGCACGTTGTCGGGACGCCGGGCCTTTTCAGGATGGCGCTGCTCGGGAATTTTCAAGTCTCGCATTTCACGTCCTTCTGTTGGCTTCTGTATAGGGCGCGAAATTGTAAATGTCTTCCCCAAAGCCCGCCGGATATTGCCGGCTTTAACCCGGAAGTTCAGAACAGTTGCTCCGATGATTAGAATCAATCTAAAGACGCTGCGATGGCGCTCGCGCCCTGGAACTATGAGTAAGGACTCTCCGATGAAAACTGGCTACAATCTCCCCGATGTCACCTTCCACACCCGTGTGCGGGACGACAGCATCGAGGGCCCGAACCCGTTCAAATGGGAAGACAAAACCACGGCTGATTATTTCGCCGGCAAACGGGTCGTAGTTTTCGCGCTGCCAGGCGCTTTTACCCCCACATGTTCCACCTACCAGCTGCCCGGTTATGAAGACGGTTTTGCCGATTTTCAGTCGCTGGGTGTTGACGAGATTTATTGCCTTTCGGTCAATGATTCCTTTGTGATGAACAAATGGGCCGAAGCTCAGAACATCAAAAACATCAAAGTGATCCCTGATGGTTCCGGCGAATTTTCCCGCCGCATGGGCATGCTTGTTGCCAAGGACAATGTCGGCTTTGGCATGCGCTCCTGGCGCTATGCGGCCGTGGTCAAAGACGGTGTTGTTGAGGCATGGTTTGAAGAGCCCGGCCTGAACGACAACCACGGCGAAGACCCCTATGGCGTGTCCTCTCCTGAGACCGTTAAAACCTACCTGGCCGACGCTGCAAAAGCTGTCGCAGCCTGAGCAGGAACGCGCTTCTGAGAAGCCTGACAGCCCGGTCACGTCATGTGGCCGGGCTGTTTTGTATCCGGCACCGGGGCCAACCGTCTGCGGCGCCTGCATAACGGGATTTCTCCTGGCGCATAGCTGTTTTTGCGGGTTTTACCCGCACAGTTGATCCGGTCCGCCTTCAGCCGATCAGATTGGACTGCCCTGAGTCTTTGTAATGGCGTTTGAGCCGCAGCAGGGCGATGCGCAGGACGATTTTACCAGAGCGCGCCGACCAGCCGAGGCGCTTTTCAGCGGTCTCCATCCCTTCCAGAAAACAACAGCAGCGCAGCGCCACATCACCCAGGCCCGGCCCCAGATCCGCCAGCGCTGCCGCAACGCGGGCGCGGGCGTCAGACGGGCCGCCTGCCGGGTCGCTGCCCTGGCCGGTGCCGCGCTCAGCCCCGGTCAGGAACCGTTCCCAGTTCTGCGCCACACGCGGCCCCATCTGCGCCAGTTCAAAATCCTCGCGCAGCCGTTCGGCAACGGCAACCAGGTCCGCGCTGAGGAAATACTTGCCGTCTTTGTCACGGCGCCGGGACAGCGACAACACCGGGTTTTCCGCCACATTGTAGCGCATGCGCCGGGCCGGAGCACCTTTGGTTCCGGCAATAAGCCGGTCCCCCCAAAGCCGGTGCTGTTCGCCAAACGGGTTTTGGGTCTCGGCAAAACCACCGCCCTGGCGCGTGTCGTTTTCGTACAGCATTCGTTTCAACGCGGCCCGCCCGGCCGGGGTGATCCGGTAGCGGGAAATGCGACCGGGTTTTGGGCAGCTGATCCAGTCCTTCAGCGCCATGGCTTCGGCAATGGCGCGTTCAACGATTGCGGTGCGGGTGGTTTTCCCCCCTGGCAAATCCCGCACCACCACCGCTTTTTCCATATCCCGCGCCACCGCCAGACAGGCTTCAGATTCGCTCATTCGCCTCAGAACCCGGCGGGCTTCCCGCTCCATTGTGATCTTGTCAGGCGTCTCATCGGATTTGGGAGCGTGTATATTCATGTCATCAAAATCCTTTTCCGTCTTGTCAGGAGTACAGGGGTCCCCGGTCAGCCGCCCAAGCCGGGTCAGCGCCTGGTCAATCAAGGGATCATCGCGGCGGGCTTCGGTTTTGCGCACCTGGCGTAATACGGTTGAGGCGTGGCAGCCGGTTTTGCGCGCCAGTTCGCGCAGCGACATCCCGGTTTTGGTATGACCCAGATAGCGGCGGGCCTCTTGCGGCACCCAGGCTGGAAACCCGGACCACAGTCGTTCTGTTGGCACTGTTTCGTTCATAGGCACCTCGCAATTATCAGCGCTCATTCAGTGCCCGTATCGGGGCGGCTTACAGCGGAGCGGTTTTGCCGTTCCGGACAGTTGCCGCCCTCTGTTTGCCGTCGATTACTCTACCTGTGCGGGAAATTTCGCACTCTGGAGAGGCACCAACGTTGCCCTATACAATTGTTTTCATTTCGTTAACGCCTTGGAAAGCTTCCGTTCGGGGGAAAATATTTTTCCGCAACACCCCTTTAGGTTGTGCGACCGTTGCAAAATTCATTGTCGAAGGAATGCCAAATGGTCAATTTACTGATGCTGCTCCAGGCGTTGCGCCGTCCACGTCTGCTGATACGGGCGGCCCGGCACGGTGTTACGGATTACAACCGGAAGCGGGATCTGAAACGTTTGATTGGTGTGGATACAACTGCAGCGCCGGATCAGACGGTAACCGCGCTGATGGATCAGGAAGCCGAAATTGAAGACCGCCGCAAGTCCGGCGACCACCGCTATTCACCAGCGCGCCACGTCGAAGTTCTGATCGCGCTGATGGCGGAAGCGCGGCTGTTGCCCGGAGGCCTCTGACGCTCGGTTTTGTGAGGCGCGCCAAAACAAAAGGCCCGGACTGCGGGGCAGCCGGGCCTTTTTCAATCAGTGCGAACCGATGGATCAGTAGTTCTGATCCGGCATCGATTCTTTCTTTTTCGCCACATATTCCGACAGGGCTTCGTTGATCGCCGGGTCCATTGCGGGCTGTCTGTAATCGTTCAACAGTTTCTTCACCCGGACTGAGGCCAGCGCCTGAGTGTCGCGTGCACCTTCTTCTTCCCAGGTTTCAAACGGTTTGTAGTCCAGCAGATCGGATTTCCAGAACGCCTCTTTAAAGTTGGCCTGGGTGTGCTCACAGCCAAGATAGTGACCGCCCGGTCCCACTTCGCGGATCGCGTCCATAGCCTGGCCGTTTTCGGACATGTCGATACCTGCGGCGACCCGATGCAGAATACCAAGCTGATCGGCATCCATAACGAATTTCTCGTAGGAGGACACCAGCCCACCTTCAAGCCAGCCACAGGCATGCAGCATGAAGTTCACGCCGGAATAGAGCGAGTTCTGCAATGTATTGGCGGTTTCATAGGCTGCCTGGGCGTCGGGCAGTTTGGAGCCATTGAATGAACCACCGGAACGGTAAGGCAGGCCCAGGCGGCGGGCCAGCTGGCCGGCGCCGTTGGTGATCTGGATCGCTTCAGGGGTGCCAAATGTCGGTGCACCGGAGTTCATATCAATCGAGGTCACAAAGGCGCCCATGATCACAGGCGCACCTGGACGGATGAGCTGGCTGTAGGCAATCCCGGCCAGGGCTTCGGCCATAACCTGCGTCAGGGTGCCGGCAACCGACACCGGTGCCATCGCGCCGCCAACGATAAAGGGCGAAATGATACAGGCCTGGCCGGCTTCGGCGTAGACTTCAAGCGCGTCCATCATGATCGGGTCAAACACCATCGGCGAGTTGATGTTGATCAGCGAGGTCATCACCGCATTTTCATCAACAAACTTGTCGCCAAACAGGATTTTGGACATCTCGACACTGTCGACACAGCGCGACCGTTCGGTGACAGACCCCATATAAGGTTTGTCCGACAGGGTCATATGGGCGTGCAGCATGTCGAGGTGGCGTTTGTTCACCACAACATCGGTGGGCTCACACACTGTGCCGCCGGAATGGTGCAGCCATTTCGACATATAGCCGAGTTTCACGAAGTTGCGGAAATCTTCCATCGTCGCATAACGACGGCCGCCTTCGGCATCACGTACAAAGGGAGGGCCATAGACCGGGGCCAGCACCAGGTTGTTGCCACCGATGACCACATTACGCTCCGGGTTGCGGGAGTGCTGGGTGAACTGGGAGGGTGCGGTCGAACACAGTTTGCGCGCCAGACCACGGGGGATATGCACCCGTTCGCCACGCACGTCCGCACCGGCCTCGCGCCAGCGATCCAGCGCGGCAGGGTTTTCCACAAACGCAACACCGACTTCTTCCAGCAGGATTTCCGCATTGGTTTCGATGATCTGCAACGCTTCTTCGTTCAGAAATTCAAGATTGGGGATATTGCGTTCGATAAACTTGGCAGCTTCGAATTTAACAGCTGTGCGTTCGGCGCGACGTGCGGCGCCGCCGCCTCCACGGGCCGATCTGCGGCGAGGTTGTTCGGTCATGGCTTGATTCTCCGGCAACTTGACGTTTTGAACACACTAAAACCTGGCACCGGCCAATTCCGTCCGCCGATAGCGCCGCTTAAGAGGAGAAAGCGACATTTTACCGGGATGCGGGCGGCATCACCCTGTGAACGCACATAGCGGCCGGGATCAGTGTATTTTCTCAGCGCCAACATGCACAGCGCTCTTGCTTCGGCCTTGATGCCGCCTTATTGCCTCCCCATGACACAGACATCCCATGACCGCCTCTTAATCATCGACTTTGGCAGCCAGGTTACGCAGCTGATTGCGCGTCGCCTGCGCGAGCTCAACGTCTATTGTGAAATCCATCCGTTCCAAAACGTCACAGACGCGTTTCTGGCCGAATTTTCGCCCAAAGCGGTGATCTTGTCGGGCGGGCCTGCTTCGGTGATCGATGAAGGGTCGCCACGGCCGCCGGAAAGCGTGTTTACGTTTGGCGTGCCGGTGCTGGGCATTTGTTATGGCCAGCAGGTGATGATGCATATGCTGGGCGGCAAGGTCGAAAGCGGCCACGGCACCGCCGAATTTGGCCGCGCTTATGTGACCCCGACCGAAACCCGGCTGCCGTTGCTTGAAGGCTGGTTTGCAGAAGACAAAGAACAGGTCTGGATGAGCCATGGCGACCATGTGTCTGCCATCGCGCCCGGATTTGAAGTCTTTGGCACCTCGCCCAACGCACCATATGCTGTGACCGCCGATGTGGCGCGCAATTTCTATGCGGTGCAGTTCCATCCCGAAGTGCACCACACACCCAACGGCGCCAAGTTGTATGAAAACTTCATACAGGCGGCTGGTTTTACCGGTGACTGGACCATGGGTCTGTATCGCGAACAGGCGATTGAAGCGATCCGCGAGCAGGTCGGTGACAAACAGGTGATCTGTGGTCTCTCCGGTGGTGTGGACAGCTCGGTTGCGGCGCGTCTGATCCATGAGGCAATCGGCGAACAGCTGACCTGTGTGTTTGTCGACCACGGTTTGCTGCGCAAAGGTGAGTCCGATGAGGTCGTCGCCATGTTCCGCGACAATTACAACATGAAGCTGATCCACGCCGACGAGCAGGAACTGTTCCTCGGTCAGCTTGAGGGGCAGTCCGACCCCGAAACCAAACGTAAAATCATCGGCAAGCTGTTCATCGACGTGTTCCAGAAATACGCCAATGAAATTGACGGCGCGGAATTCCTCGCTCAGGGCACGCTTTATCCCGATGTGATCGAATCCGTCAGTTTCTCCGGCGGCCCGTCGGTGACCATCAAAAGCCACCACAATGTCGGCGGTCTGCCGGAAAAAATGGGGCTGAAACTGGTGGAACCGCTGCGCGAGCTGTTCAAGGACGAAGTACGGGCGCTGGGCCGCGAGCTTGGCCTGCCTGCATCTTTCATCGGCCGCCACCCGTTCCCCGGGCCGGGCCTTGCCATTCGTTGCCCCGGTGAGATCACCCGCGAGAAACTGGACATCCTGCGCGAAGCCGATGCGATTTATATCGATCAGATCCGCAAACACGGGTTGTATGACGAGATCTGGCAAGCTTTTGTCGTCATTCTGCCGGTGCGCACCGTTGGGGTGATGGGCGACAGCCGCACCTATGACTTTGCCTGCGCGCTGCGTGCGGTGACCTCGGTGGATGGTATGACTGCGGATTATTACCCGTTCAGCCATGAGTTCCTTGGCGAAACCGCCACCAGGATCATCAATGAGGTCAAGGGCATCAACCGGTGCACCTATGACATCACTTCCAAACCTCCGGGCACCATTGAGTGGGAATAAATTTCCGGGCGCCTTGATACGGGCAGCGGTAATTTTCAATAATTCAGGCGGCCCGCTGGTTTTTGCAACTGGCGGGCCGTTCTCGTTCAGAAAGCGCTTGCCCATAGACGCTTTCCCGATATCAATCAGGGGAAAAGGACAACGGATGGCACGCATTACCCTGAGTGGCACTATGAGCTGCGGCGCGGACGACATTTCCGTGGTGCTTGCGGCCCTGCCCGACCATATCCGGCTCAGCCGTGCGGAAGAAGGCTGTCTGTCCTTTGAAGTATCTCAGGATGCAGCCAATCCCGGCGTGTTTCATGTCAGCGAATCTTTTGTGGATCAGGCCGCTTTTGACGTGCATCAGGCCCGCACGCGGGCCTCCGCCTGGTGGCAGGCAACGCAGGATTTCCCACGCGACTTCACGGTGAGCAAGAGATGAGCACACAGATGAAAAGCCCTGCGGCCAGTGAGACCCAGCCTGCGGTCGACACATTCAAGGCAATCCTGTGGATGGGTGCGGCGCTGGCCGGGTTTTCGATCATGGCAATGTCGGCGCGCAGCCTGAGCGCCGGTCTGGGCACTTTTGAGATCATGACCTACCGGTCGCTGGTTTCGCTGATCATCGTGCTGATTGTGGCGCGGCTCAGCGGAACCTCAGATCAGATCCGCGCCACGGATCTGCGCTTGCACGGGCTGCGCAATGTGTTTCATTTTGCCGGCCAGAATCTGTGGTTTTTTGCCGTCACCCTGATTCCGCTGGCGCAGCTATTTGCACTGGAGTTTTCTTATCCGATCATCGTGGCCCTGCTGGCGCCGCTGTTGCTTGGCGAGACCACCGGACCGCGGCGCATTGTGGCGGCGCTGGTCGGGTTTGCCGGCATTCTGATTGTGGCGCGCCCCTTTGGCGTCGGCGGCATGAGCCCGGGACTGATTGCAGCGATGCTCTGCGCGGTGGGTTTTGCCGGCTCCACCATTTTCACCAAAAAACTGACGCGCCGCCCGAATGGCACCCTGACGGCAATCCTGTTCTGGATGGCCCTGATGCAGCTTGGCTTTGGCGTGGTTTTTTCACTGGCAGACGGACAGTTTGCACGGCCTGAAACGGGCGATCTGATCTGGCTTCTGATCATCGGAACCGCGGGTCTGGGCGCTCATTTCGGCCTGACCAGTGCCTTGAAACTGGCGCCGGCCTCGGTGGTCACACCGGTGGACTTTTTACGCTTGCCGCTGATCGCGATCATCGGAATGTTGATATATAACGAGCCGTTGGACGCGATGGTCTTTGTCGGTGCGGCGCTGATATTTGGCGCAGTCTACGCAAATATATTGCTGGAAACTCGCCGAAAACGCACATAAAGGTCACGACCAGGCGAAAAACAAGACTGTTTAACGCCGGGTCACGCATTGTCATTAACGCCGGGTCACGCATTGTCAGGCAAAAAACCACACCGTAGCGTGAGTTAATAAAATAATAATAGTCAACAGGGATGTGACATATGAAAAAGGTATTGACGGCGGCAGCCGCATTGGCCGTTGGCGCAACAGGCGCTTATGCGGGCGGGATTGAACGCACCACGCAATCGGTTGGCGTGCTATTTGAAGAAGGCAATTATGCGGAGTTTTCTTTCGCATCGGTGTCTCCGGACGTTTCAGGAACCAGCACCGTATTTAGTGGTTTTTCCGGCGCAAGCTCAGGCGATATGGCCGAAACTTACACCAAAGCCGGCGCGGCAATGAAAATACAGATCAGCGACCGGCTGTCCGCTGCCGTGATTTTTGATCAGCCATTCGGGGCAGACGTCAACTATGGTGATGCTGATGATCCATTCTATTTTGCAGTCAATTCGACGGCAGTGCTGAATACCACGGCAATCACAGCCTTACTGAAATACACCAGTTCGGAATATGCCAGTGTATACGGTGGGCTTCGGTATCAATCGATGGACGCAGTTGCTTCGATTCCGTTTGTAGACAACTATGCCGTGACGGGAGAAAAAGATTCTGGTGTCGGCTACGTACTTGGTGCTGCGTACGAAAAGCCCGATATCGCACTTCGTGTTGCTCTGACATATAATTCGGCAATTGACCACGCATTCGATACTTCGGAAACTAGCGATACATTTGGAACCCGTGCGTCAACAACAGAAGTATCGACTCCCCAGTCTGTCAATCTAGAAGTTCAGTCTGGAATCGCGGCTGATACGCTCCTTTTTGGTTCGGTGCGTTGGGTAGATTGGTCCGATTTCGACATCTCACCTGCCGACTATGGTCTGCTGACCAGTGGAAATAGCCTGGTTTCATATGACGACGACACTGTCACATACTCCATTGGCCTTGGTCGCAAGTTCTCTGAAATGTGGTCGGGTGCAGTCACGGTAGACTATGAAGAAACGTTAGGTGGCTTCACTTCCAATCTCGGGCCAACAGATGGGCGTTTGTCGGTGGGGCTCGGTGGCAGCTATACAAACGGCAATGTCAAAGTCAGCGGTGGCATCAGCTACTCCTGGATTGGTGAGGCAGACACTACGCTGAACGATATAAATGCTGCGTCCAACTTTGAAGACAACACCGGCCTGGGTATTGGCTTTAAGATCGGCTATACACTCTGATCCCACCCGGATCTGACGGCAGACCCCGCCCCATCCCGGGCGGGGTTTTTTGTTGCGGGGGCGGAATTGGCGCGCACGTGATTGACCTTCCCCCCAAAGAGCCGCTACCAAGCTTTGGCAAGAACACGGGATGGCAGGCATGATCTATAATTCGGCACAGGACTGGCTGCAGGCCAAACAAAAACGCGTTTTGCTGTTTGGCATGTCCGGTCTGGGGAAAACCCATCTGGCCAATATTCTGCGCGATGCGGGCGACTGGTTTCACTACTCGGTCGATTACCGGATCGGCACAAGGTATATGGGCGAACATATCGCCGACAACTTCAAACGCGAAGCGATGAAAAGCCCGCTTCTGGCAGAGCTTTTGCGCACCGACAGCGTTTATATCGCCTCCAACATCACTTTTAACAATCTGGCGCCGCTCTCGACCTACCTGGGCAAACCGGGCAATCCGGAGCTGGGCGGGCTGCCGTTTGACGATTATATGAAGCGCCAGCAGCAACACCAACTGGCGGAACGTGCTGCACTGCTGGACGGGGCGAATTTCATTGAACGTGCGCGCACGCTGTATGGCTATGACCATTTCATCTGCGACACCGGTGGTTCGATCTGCGAAGTGGTGGATCCCGAAGACATCAATGATCCGGTGCTGACCAGCCTGTCGCAAAACACGCTGATGGTGTGGATCAAAGGGTCTGACGCCCATGCGGAAGAGCTGAACCGCCGCTTCCGCATGGCGCCCAAACCGATGTATTATCAGCCTGAATTCCTACGCAAAATCTGGGCGGAATACCTGAAGGAAAACAACGTTGAAGAGCACGAAGTTAATCCAGATGATTTCGTGCGCCAGGCCTTTGCGCGCGCCCTGAAGTACCGCCAGCCGCTTTATGAAAAAATGGCGCAGAACTGGGGCGTTACCGTTACGGCCGAAGACGTCGCCCAGGTCCGGACCACTGCTGATTTTGATGCGCTGATCGCAGACGCCCTTGAGACCGCAACCAACTGATCCTATCTGACATAATCCAACTGAGGACACAAAAATGCCTATCACCCTGCCGTCATCCCTGCCCGCCTACAGCGTTCTAGAGAACGAGGGCGTTATGGTTATGGGCGAAGGGCGTGCGGCCAATCAGGACATCCGGCCGTTGCGCATCGGGCTGTTGAACCTGATGCCAAAAAAGATCCAGACCGAGAACCAGTTCGCCCGCCTGATCGGTGCCACGCCGCTGCAGATCGAGCTGACGCTGATCCGGATGACCTCGCATCAGACCAAAAACACCGCCGCCGAACATATGAGCACGTTTTACCGCTCCTTTGATGAGGTGCGCGACGAGAAATTCGACGGGTTGATCATCACCGGCGCCCCGATCGAACATCTTGATTTTGAAGACGTGACCTATTGGGACGAGCTGCGCGACATTTTCAACTGGACCCAGACCCATGTGCATTCGACGATGGGCGTGTGCTGGGGTGGCATGGCGATGATCCACCATTTCCACGAGGTCGACAAACATATGCTGGAGGCCAAGGCCTTTGGCTGTTTCCGCCATCACAACCTGGCACCGGCGTCGCCCTATCTGCGTGGATTTTCAGACGACTGCGTGATCCCGGTCAGCCGCTGGACTGAAATGAAGCAGCATGAAATTGACGATTGTCCCGAACTGATCACCCTGTTGGGCTCTGATGAGGTCGGCCCGGCGCTGATCCAGGACCCTGATCACCGGGCGCTCTATATCTTCAACCACTTTGAATATGACAGTGGCACACTGAAAGAAGAATATGACCGCGATATTGAAGCAGGCAAAGAGATCAATGTGCCGGTCAACTATTATCCCGGTGACGATCCTGCCACCACGCCGCTGAACCGCTGGCGCAGCCATGCCCATCTGCTTTATGGCAACTGGATAAATGATATCTATCAGACAACATCCTATGAGATAAGCAAAATTGGTACTTAGCACCTTTGTCTTTCTGATCGTATTTGTACTGACCACCAGCTGGCGCGCCACGGTCAGGGAACGCACTGCCGAAGCGGCTTATCCGCCCACGGGCGAGATTGTCACCGTTGACGGGGTGCGCATGCATGCCCAGATCCAGGGCAGCGGTCCGGACCTGGTGCTGATCCATGGCTCTTCCGGATCGCTGCGCGATTTCAATTTCGGGCTGATGGCAGAACTGTCCAGGTCCTGGAGGGTGATCGCGGTGGACCGCCCCGGGCTTGGCTGGTCTGATGCGGCCCCCGGCACTGATACAATTTCACGCCAGGCGGCGCTGATCCGCAAAACTGCGGCACATTTTGGCGCCGATATGCCCGTGGTCCTGGGCCAGAGCTATGGCGGCGCGGTGGCACTGGCCTGGGCCGTGGAAGCGCCGGACAGCCTGTCGGCACTGGTGACCGTTTCGACCCCGTCCCATCCCTGGGTCACCGGCCTCAGCATGTTTTACCGACTGACCGCCCATCCCGTTGGTCAGGCGATTCTGGTGCCGCTGCTCAGTGCTTTTGTACCGGCAGAGCGGCTTGTACGGGAGGTGAATTCGGTATTTGCGCCCCAGACCGCCCCGCATGGATATGCCGAACATTTTGGCCCTGGCATGACGTTGCGGCGCAAGACCTTGCGTGCCAATGCCCGTCAGCGCGCCCAGTTGTTACACGACATCACCGCACTGTCTCAACGCTACAATGAAATCATAATTCCGGTCGAGATTGTCCATGGTGATGCGGACCCGGCTGTTGGCCTGTCGATCCATGCACAGCGGTTTGAATCTGAGGTCAGCAGTGCCAGCCTCACTGTTCTGAAAGGCATCGGCCATATGCCCCATCACAGCGCCGTTTCGGAAGTGGTTGCGGCGGCAGAACGCGCAACCAACCGGGCCGGGTTACGCCAAAGCCCGCCCGAACCCACACACCGCGGCAGCTGACAACCGCCTGTAATCAGGCCCTGCGGGGCTGGCGTGGATCACGAGTTCAGACCGAAGGAGAGCTTTTTGGTGCAGCGCAAAGCGCCACGTCCCTGAGCGGCACTGTGCCGACGCGCTGGAGGATATCGAAGGGGATTAAGGGGCTGATATGATTAAACCGGGCAAAATCAAACCATTGATGGCCTGATTTAAAGTTGTTTCCGAATGTAATTTTACGTTACATCTGTAAAGAAGAGACGGCTATAATTACATTCACAGCAGGCGGCTTGCCTGACTGTTCAACACTGCCCCGCTGGAGCGGACCAAGATAATGACTAAAAAACGCGGATATCATCACGGCAACCTGAAACAAGCGCTGATTGAAGCGGCGCTTGGGCTGATTGAAGATAAAGGCCCCACGGGATTTACCCTGTCCGAGGCCGCCAAATCCGCCGGCGTCACCCCGGCGGCGGTCTATCGCCATTTTGCCGGCCGGGAAGATCTGATCGCGGAGATCGCGCGTCAGGGCTATGAGATCTTCTGCGACCTGATGGAATACGCCTTTGAAACCGGGCAGCCGTCGGCACTGGCCTCATTCGAAGCTACGGGCCGGGCCTATCTGGCCTTTGCGCGGCGCTATCCGGGGCATTATATCGCGATGTTTGAGAGCGGCATTTCCATCAACCGCTCGCCTGAACTGGCCCATATTGCCCAACGCGCCCAGGATGTGCTGGAAAAAGCCGCGCGGGAGTTGTCGCAACATATCCCGGCCGACAAACGGCCGCCGGCGGCGATGTTTTCCGCTCATGTCTGGGCGATGAGCCACGGCGTGGTCGAACTGTTCGCCCGCGGCTCTCCCGGCACCAAAAGCCCGTTTCCGCCGGAAGACCTGTTAGAAACAGGGATCGGTATTTATTTGCGCGGCCTTGGGCTGATCGCGCCTGACAAATAGCGCCCGGGCGCACCCGCCCGGCAAAAGTATACCGTATTGCAGCCGCGTCGCTCAGATGTTCACGACGAAGACCCGGCATCAGAAAATCCGGCCCGGAACAGTGCGGCGTTTCCCCGGCGGCTATTGACGGCCAGAGGACACGCCCAACATTGCGCAGAGTTGATCTGGCCGCAGGAACGGCCTTGGCCAAACACGGCGTCGCTTTGCAGCGGCGCCTTTTTTTTGCGCCACGCCCAGGCAGCCAAAAAAAAGAGCCCGCAATTTGCGGGCTCTTCCAAAATCGTAGTCGTAAGGTTCTGAAGCTTAACGCTTGGAGAACTGGAACGAACGACGCGCTTTGCGCTTGCCGTATTTCTTACGCTCAACAACACGCGAGTCACGTGTCAGGAAGCCAGCGGCTTTCAGAGCGGCACGCAGGCTGGGGTTGTACAGCTGCAGCGCTTTGGAAATGCCGTGCTTAACCGCACCGGCCTGACCAGAAAGACCACCGCCTTTAACGGTCGCAACAACGTCGAATTCACCGACAACGCCAGCAACAGAGAACGGCTGAGCCAGGATCATCTGCAGAACGGGGCGGGCAAAATAGGTGTTCTGTTCTTTGCCGTTTACAGTGACTTTGCCGGAACCGGGTTTGATCCAGACGCGGGCAACCGCATCCTTACGTTTGCCGGTGGCGTAGGCACGGCCAAGCGCGTCACGTGTGGGCTCGGGCAGTACAGCCAACTCAACGGCGGCAACAGCTTCAACACCTGCAACAGCAGTCAGGTCGTCGAGGGATTTGATTTCATCAACCATGATCAGCTCCGGGTGTTTTTCTTGTTCATGGACTTAACGTCCAGCACTTCAGGCGCCTGAGCCTCATGGGGATGCTCTGCACCCACATAGACACGCAGATTTGTCATCTGCTGACGGCTCAGTTTGCCGCCTGGCAGCATGCGCTGGATGGCTTTGGTCAGCAGACGCTCAGGGAATTTGCCCTCAAGGATCTGACCCGCAGTGCGGGACTTGATGCCGCCCGGGTAGCCGGTGTGCCAGTAGTGGATTTTGTCGGTGCGCTTCTTGCCGGTCAACTGCACTTTTTCAGCGTTGATGATGATGACATTGTCACCCATGTCTTGCGACGGGGTGAAAGAAGGCTTGTGTTTGCCACGCAGACGCATGGCGACAATCGAAGCAAGACGACCCAGAACAACGCCTTCAGCGTCGATCAGGATCCATTTCTTGTCGATGTCCGCAGGAGTAGCGGAAAAAGTTTTCATTGGTCGTACCCTTAAGATGGGGAATTCGGATTTGGGTGTTTTAAGCGATACAGAATTACAGTCAAGCACCTTAGTCTCGGAAAAGTTTAGCAAAAACAATGGGTTGTAAAATAGGTATTATTTTACCCCAAAAAATGAACGATTTCGCACCTAACGGGCCGCCGCATCACGCCGCAAGCGCAGACGCCAGGTCCTGAGCGAGGCCACACTTTGCAAAACAAAGACCAGCGCGACCAGCACGACAAAGGGCCATTGCAGTGTATTGGGTTCCGGCACGGAGCGGTGGAAGTCGAGAAAATGCATGAACAGGAAATAGAACGTATGCGCCACAATCAGCGCCCAGAGAATATAGGCGCCCTGTTGCAGATATTTCCACACCGACATTCCCATCCAGCGCTGCGACATGTCATTCGAGGTCAGGCTCAGCACCAGGCCGTAGAGCAGCGCGAGGAGACCAATCACGTTGCCAAGCCCGAAACCTTTGTCAAACATAACATATGAGCCGACGCCAGGATGGAATTCAAAGCCGAACAGGCGCATCAAATCCAGCTGCACCCAGCCGAACAGAATAATGCCCACATGGACGAGCGCGGCGACAAAACCCCAGATCCCCAGTTCGCGCCGCCAGGACAGGCGACGCACTGCCGGCCGCCACAGCCGCGACACCGGACCCAACGCCATCGTCAGCGCCACCAGAACCAGCGACGCGTCACCAAAGGCCCGGTTCCAGCGGTGCATCGCCGACCAGTCCTGCCGGAGGGCGGCAAAGCTCCAGATCAATACACCCGCCAGCATCAGCGACGCCAGGTGGCGGAACCTCCAGTCATCCACGAAAGCCCAACGCTTGACGGCTGCTGTACTCATGATCCGTATTCTCCTGTTTTACGCCTGTTTCCCCGGCGAAGCCGCGGGTTTTGCGCAAAAAACTCTATGGCCGCTGAAATCTCAACTCACAATCTGTTTATCGGTGAATACTTGCCGAAGGCGGTCAACGCCGCGGCGTAGTGCCGTTTGCCCGTTACACCTTAATCCGCTGCTAAACTTGTGGGGCCGGTGTCAGGGGCCGAACCCTTTCTGGTGAAATGATGCGCGACAGTCTGGCTCCATCTGCCACAATGACGGGGAGCGAAACCGGGCACGCACAGCTCTCGCAACTGAGGGCTGGCCAGTTCACAGGCGGTTGCAAGGCAGGCTCACCAGGCGCTGCGGCGACCGGCGCTGTAAAACGACGAACCACTTTAAGACAGCCAAACTGCTGGTCAGCGCCTGCGGTCTTCGCGAGCAGCACACCCAATGGCCTGCCGCGACCCGACGGGTGTGGCCAGGCCACCGTTGCAACAGCACCAAACGGGGTCGTCGGTATTATCTGTTACAAGGCGCTGCGCTTTGTGCCGTGCCTGGTGCAAGGCGCAGCAACGCCTGCGCGCGCCCTCGCTGGCGGTTGTGACGGCAAAGCCGGAGCAACGCAGAGCGTGTCACCCTGATCAAAACCGACGTGCACCGGGCTGGCATTGAGGACGCAGTGGTTCAATCACCGCCCAGGCCCGGTCAGACAAGCAAACTCGTTCTTCCTGTTCCACCTGCTGTGTGTTTCCACAAACAGACTCAACGTTGCTAACTGTTTTCAACAGATTGATTGGGTTCGGGCGCTAACTGTCCATGCCACGTGGCGGATTGGCCAATAAACTGTCGATCATCCGCATGGCCTCCTGAAAATCAGCCGCGGGAATGCCCGGATTTACCGCCAGACGCACCGCGTGGGGGGCGTGGCCATTGGGCAGGGTGAATTCATCGGCCGTCCTGATCCGCACGCCGCCGGCCTCACAGGCCAGGGCAAAGCGGCTGTTGCGCCAGCCGGGTGGGAGGCGCAGCCAGATAAACGGCGCGCCCGGGGCCCAGGAGATATCCCAGCGCCCCAGCATATTCACCGCATGCTGAACACGCTCCTCAGTCAGCCTGGCCACCGCCGCGCGGCTGCGCTCCGCCGTGCCGCTGGTAAACACCGCTTCGACCAGCGCGAGCATCGGGCCGGGCAGCGCGTAGAATGATCCTTGCGCCACTTGCAGCGCTTTGGCGGAGAACCCGTACGGACAGATGACGTAGCCAAAGCGCAACGCGGCGCTGACGGTTTTTGACAGCGAGGACACATACCACGACCGTTTTGGATAAAGGGCGCGGTAGGCCGGGATTTCATGGCTCTGAATACGGTGGCAATCATCTTCAATAATATGGAGCTGATAACGGCGCGCCACGTCGACAATCTCTTGTTTGCGCTGATGGCTGGTACGGATCGTTGTCGGGCTGTGCACTTCCGCAGACGTCAGCAGCACCCGCGCGCCGGTCCTCTTGCAGGCCATCTCCAACGCGGCAGGGACAATGCCTTCGGCGTCCATTTCGACCCCGTGCAGCTCCGCACGCAACAGCCGGGCCACATGGCGCACACCGGTGTATGCGAGAGGTTCTGCCAGGATCACCGGCCGCTCCCCTTCCAGCAGGGTCTGCAGCGCCAGAAGTGTGCCGTTCTGCGCGCCGTGCGACAGGATCACATCTTCATCATCCATCCGACCGACATGATCTTCGCCCACCCATTCGGTGACCAGATGCCGCAGGTTCTTACTGTCCTTGCGCAAAGAATAGTTGATCATCCTGTCCGGACTCATGGTCTTGCCCAGGTCCGCAAGCAAGGTCGCAATACGGGCCCCCTGCCCGGTGTCCGGCACCCGGCTGCCTTTTAAATCCACGATGTCGCTGATCACCTCGCTGACCACCTCGTCGTTCGCCTCGCTAATCGCGCGGACTTCGACGGGCGCTGACAGAACCGCACGCGGTGCAACAAAGGTGCCGCGCCCGACCGCCGCTTCAAGCAGGCCCTGCTCTACCGCTTCGCGATAAGCGCGCGCCACAGTGCCCGGGGTGATTTTCAGCGTCCAGGCCAGCTCACGCACGGGCGGCAGCTTTTCGCCTTCGGACAACACATCGCCCTCCACCGCGCGCCGCAACGCATCCAGCAAGTAACTGTACTTCGCCCCGGAGGCCTGGGACATATCTGGCGGCCAAATTGTACTCATTACAATCTTTCATTAGACACATTGTATCATGTTTTGTATCACATACCTGTACCACAGGTGCAACATTGTATCAACACAAATATGAGGGTCAAATCATGACATCCACCGGCCCCTTCGCCGCAAACGTTTATATGTACCTGCAGAAGAACCGTCGCCTGCCGGTCATCGCCGCCGTGCTGGTCAGGCTTGCAAATGCATTCATCGCCCGCCAGGAGCACCGCCAAACGCTTCGTGCATTGCATACGCTCAGCGACGACCGGCTGCGGGACATCGGTCTCACCCGGGACCAGGTGAACAATGTGAAACCAGAATTCTGGCGCTGAGACGGGCCCATAAGCCTGCCGCGTCAACCGCCACCCCTTCCTGGGCCGGGGTTTATCCCCGGCCACTTTTTTAGCGGGCTGGTGGAATTGAATAGGTCAGGGAGGCCCGTGCAACCGGTGCCTCCATACCTTCGGAATAAATCAGCACATCGCCAACCGCCAGCGACCTGCCCAGCTTCAACAGCCGGGTTTCGGCCAGCAGGTCTGCACCGGATGCCGGTTTGCGCATAAAATCAATCGAACAACCGGTGGTCACCGTCAGCGCTTTGGGTCCGATCATGGCCAGGATCGCCAGGTAGACCGCGACATCCGCCAGCGCAAACATCGCAGGGCCGGACACCGTGCCGCCAGGGCGCAGGTGTTTGTCCTGCACATTCAGCCGGATTGTGGCCGCCATGTCAGATACCGACTCGACGCTGAAGTCCTGCCCGACCTGAGGGAACTCCCGTTCCAGAAACCCGTGCAGCGCGTCAGTATCCATTGCCAGGGCCATCAGGCTCCCCCCATATATTTTCTTTGCCATTATTCGGCCGTGACACGTAAGGTCAGACAAAATCGCCGGGAGAACAAGATGGCACTGACAGAACGTAACGACACTGGCGCGATTGCATGGATCACGCTGAACGCGCCGCACAATCTCAACGCCTTGTCCAATGCCATGATCGCGGCGCTGCAGGCCGAGTTTGATACGTTGCGTGCCGACGATACAATTCGCGTCATTGTGCTGCGCGGAACGGGCAAAGCATTCTGTGCCGGCCACGATCTGAAGGAAATGACTGCCAGTCGTGCCGCGCCGGACGGCGGAGCGGCCAATTTCAAGGACCTGTTCGCACGCTGCGCCACATTGATGCAAACCATCCCGACGCTGCCTCAGCCGGTTATTGCTATGGTGCATGGTATTGCCACCGCCGCCGGCTGTCAGCTTGTGGCATCTTGTGACATGGCCATCGCTGCTGAGGACACCCGGTTTGGGGTGAATGGCGTCAATATCGGACTGTTTTGCTCTACACCGATGGTGGCATTGAGCCGCAACATCCCGCGCAAAGCGGCGTTTGAAATGCTGACCAGCGGTGCCTTTGTCGACGCTCTTCGCGCGCAGGATCTCGGGCTGATCAACCGCGCGGTCGCACAGGACGATCTGGAAACTGAAACGCTTGCCCTGGCGCAAACCGTTGCGGCCAAACTGGGCAGCGCTGTGCGCATTGGTAAACAGGCATTTTACGAGCAGATCACCATGCCGCTTGATCAGGCCTATGACTATACCAGCGCGGTGATTGTGGAAAACATGCTGCAGCAGGACACCGAAGAAGGCATCAAAGCTTTTCTGGAAAAACGCAGCCCGAACTGGGAGCAGTAATAAAGCGGCCGGAGCAATGCCCCGGCCAGTTTGAGATCAAAACCCGTAGATGTCGCCAAATTTGCGGTTCAGGTAGGCCAGCAACGGCTTTTCGCTGGGCTCAGAGCCACAGGCGCGTTCGATGGTCTCGCGCGGCTCATAAAGCCCGCCATGTACCTGCACCTTTTGGCGCAGCCAGTCGGTGGCAGCATTCAGGTCCCCGCGAGCCAGATCCGCATCCAGATCGGGCAGGTCTTTGCGCATCGCGTCTTCAAGACAGCCGGCATAGACATTGCCCAGCGTATAAGTGGGGAAATAGCCCATCAGCCCGACCGGCCAGTGCACATCCTGCAGGCAGCCATTGGAAGGTTTGTCCACCGCCACACCAAAATCGGCGAGGAAGCGCGCGTTCCAGGCCTCTGGCAGATCTGCGACCGCAAGAGTGCCATCCATCAGCTGACGCTCCAGATCAAAGCGCATCATGATGTGCAGATTATACTGCACCTCATCAGATTCGGTGCGGATGTAACCCGGATAGACCCGGTTGACGGCGGCGTGAAATTCATCGGGTCCGGCCACAGACAGGGTTTCGAATTCGGCGCTCATACGCTCAAAGAGATAACCGGTGAAGGCGCGCGAACGAGCCAGCTGGTTTTCAAAAATCCGGCTTTGGCTTTCGTGCACGCCCATCGAGGCGCCGCGCCCGATCGGGGTCAGCGCATACGACGGGTCCACCGCCTGCTCATAACAGCCATGCCCGACTTCGTGGATGGTGGAATAAAAGCAGTTGAACGGATCCTCAATCGCCGTCCTTGTGGTGATGCGCACATCAGCGCCGGAGCCGGAACAGAACGGGTGAACCGCCTTGTCGATGCGGCCCCGGTTCAGGTCGTAACCAAATGTCAGCGCCAGCTCCTGGCTCAGCTTCATCTGACGGAAAGTGTCAAAGCGGCCTTCCAGCGGCGCCACGGTGACAGAGCTGCCCATGATCTTGTCGCGCAGCTCCACCAGTCCCGGGCGCAGCGCGTCAAACAGCGCCGCGATCTCGCTGCTGCTGGTGCCGGGTTCATAATCTGCCATCAGCGCGTCATAGGCGGCGCTGCCCTCTTCGCTACCCTCCGCCAGCGCCTGCCCTTCTTCGCGGCGCAGAGCGACGACTTTTTTCAGCGTCGGCGCAAAAGCAGCAAAATCCTCATTGGCGCGGGCTTCAGCCCATTCGCCCTGGGCTTTTGACGTCACCCGGGCGATTTCTGAGGCGAGCCGCGCTGAGACTTTGCAATTGCGCTCATAGCTGCGGCGGATTTCCCGGATCTGGGCCTGGCCCACCTGATCCAGCGTCGAGGCGTCAATCGCCGCCAGCCAGTCACCCACACGCGCATCCACCCGGCGCTCATGTAACACACCTTCGATGGCGCCAAGTTCGTCGCCGCGTTGCGCCGCTGCACCGCGGGGCATGATGGTTTCCTGATCCCAGCCGAGACGGCCAGAGATTTCCGCCAGCGCCTGCGTATCGCGCTGAAACGCCATCAAGTCAGAATATGCGGTCATAATTTACCCCCGGACGGATTGAGAAATTGGATACTGCGCCAGAAAACGGACGCGAAGAATTGTGACCCAGAGGATCACCGCGCCAAGCTGATGCGCCAGACCCAGACCCAGCGGCGCGCCGTTCAGCACCGTCGCAACACCCAGCACAACCTGGGCGACCAGTACCAGCGCCATCATATTACAGGCGCGCCTGATGGCAACATTGGCCGAAGCGCGGCCCCGGGACCAGACCACAAGCCCAAAGATAAAGACCAGATAGCCCGCCATCCGGTGCATGAACTGCACCAGCCCGGCGTCTTCAAAGAAATTGCGCCACAGCGGCGTGATCGACAGCGGATCGGGTGGCAGGAACTGCCCGCCCATCAGCGGCCAGTCGGTAAAGCCGCGCCCGGCGTCAATACCGGCCACCAGGGCGCCAAGCAGGATTTGCAGGAATGCAAAGTGCAGCAGGCCGGTGGACAAGCCATAGATTTTAGCGTCCCGGGCGCGGCGCGCCTGCATCAGCTCGCCGTCAGAGCGCGACAGCAAATACACATACCAGGCGATAAAGCCGAGAATTATGAATGCCAGACCAAGATGCATTGCCAGCCGGTAGGACGCCACGTCCTGCATCTCGCCGGTCAGACCGGAGGCAACCATCCACCAGCCAAGCGCGCCCTGCAGCCCGCCAAGAACACCGACAAACAGCAGCCGCCGGCTCCAGCCAGTGGGGATTTTACGCGCCAGTGCAAAACCGGCAAAACCAAGCGCCCAGACCAGGCCAATGGTGCGGCCAAGCTGGCGGTGGCCCCATTCCCACCAATAGATCGATTTAAACTCGCCCAGGCTCATACCCATGTTCTGCAACTGATATTCGGGGAATTGCTTGTATTTCTCAAATTCCACTGCCCAGTCATCGGCATTCATTGGAGGCAATGCGCCGGTAACCGGCTTCCACTCGGTGATCGAAAGACCGGAGTCGGTCAGCCGG
Organism: Candidatus Halocynthiibacter alkanivorans; assembly: GCF_003333265.1. Taxonomy (GTDB): domain Bacteria; phylum Pseudomonadota; class Alphaproteobacteria; order Rhodobacterales; family Rhodobacteraceae; genus Halocyntiibacter_A; species Halocyntiibacter_A alkanivorans. The sequence continues at coordinate 14,205 of NZ_QOLB01000141.1, read as the reverse complement.
GTCAGCCCGCCGACCATGATCATCACCAGAAGCATGGTGAACAGCAGCAGCAACCAGGCCCGCACCCCTTTGCGCGCGCCTTTGGGCCGGTCAATCAGACCAGGAGTGGGGGATGCGGGGCCGGACTTATCGTCCACCTCCTGGAAAATACTGCGTTTCTGGCTCATTGCGGCCTCTGTTTTTTGTTATCCGGGATCATGTTAGCGGCAAATTGGGGCTGCCTGGCCGTCGGGTCAAGGGGCGGAGGAATTTAATCCTGATCGCCGCGCTGCTTCCAGCGCACCATCTGGCGCAACATGCCATGCAAAACCTGCACATCTGCACGGGTCAGGGCCAGCCGGGACCAGATATTGCGCACATTGATCTTCATGCCTTCGGCTTTTTCCGGCGGGTAAAAGAACCCGGCCTCTTCCATGCGCTCTTCATAATGGTCGCCGAGTTTTTGCACATCCAGCTTGCTGGCAAACACTGTCTTGGCCATTTCCATCACTTCGGGCACGATATCCTCGTTCTGGCGGCGCCACTCATAGGCGGTCAGCAGCACGCATTGCGCCAGATTGAGCGAGGCAAACTCCGGGTTGACCGGCACCGAAATAATGGCATCCGCCTGGGCGATGTCATCGTTTTGAAGACCGGCGCGTTCGGGGCCAAACATCACTCCAACCTTCTGGCCAGAGGCGATCAGCGCTCGGGCATGTTCCATCGCGCGTTCCGGCGACATCACCGGTTTGGTCAGATCGCGCTGCCGGGCTGTGGTGGCAAACACATAATTGCAATCCGCCAGCGCCTCGGGCAGCGTGTCGTAATGGCCGGCTTCATCCAGCAGGCGCCCGGCACCAGAGGCCATCGCCACCGCTTTGGGATTGGGCCAGCCGTCGCGCGGGCCAACCACCCGCAGACGGTCGAGGCCAAAGTTCCACATGGCACGCGCAGCAGCACCAATATTTTCGCCCATCTGCGGACGCACCAGGACAAAGGTCGGGATTTGACGCGGCTCGGTCATCGCGGTTCCTCAATGTTGGAAATCAGCCCCCTGATAGGGTTGCCCGGCCCCAAGATCAACCGCATGATGGTTTCAACAGGAGAGTGACATGGCGTATGACGAGGGCCTGGCGCAGTTAATGCGCGATGATCTGGCAGATCAGGACGGAATTTCAGAAAAGAAGATGTTCGGCGGCATGTGTTTTCTGCTCTTTGGCAACATGGTCTGCGGCGTGCACAAAGACGGCGCGATGTTCCGGGTCGGCAAATCGCGTGAAGCCGAAGCGCGCCGGATCGAAGGCGCTGGTGAGCTGACCTTTACCGGCCGGCCGATGGGCGGCATGATAGAAGTCACTGAGGACGCGTTGGCCGAAGACGATAAACGCGCCGTCTGGATCCGTCTTGCCCTCACCAACGCGCTCAGCCTGCCGCCAAAATAATGCCGCGTAGCCAAAAGGGGAAAACCCGGCTATAGGGGCGCAAACCCAGCATAAACGGAGCCTGATCATGGCCGAAACCGAGCAGCCGCAGATCTATCTGATTACCCCACCCGAATTCGAACTGTCGAGCTTTCCAGACACGCTGGGCCGGGTGCTTGACGCCCATGAGATCGCCTGTGTGCGCCTGGCGCTGGCCACTGCGGACGAAAGCCGGGTGGCGCGTGCCGCCGATGCGTTGCGCGAGATCACCCATGCGCGCGACGTGGCGCTGGTGATTGAATCCCATGTGATGCAGGTGGAACGGCTTGGGCTGGACGGCGTGCATCTGACCGACGGGGCGCGTTCCGTGCGCGCCACCCGCAAAGAACTGGGCGCCGAAGCGGTTGTTGGCGCGTTCTGCGGTGTCTCCAACCACGAAGGCATGACCGCCGCAGAAAGCGGTGCGGATTATGTGGCCTTTGGCCCTGCGGGCACGACTCCGCTGGGGGATGGCACCCGTGCAGAAGCGGATCTGTTCCAGTGGTGGACAGAAATGATCGAAGTGCCGGTTGTTGCCGAAGGTACTCTGGATCTGGACCTGGTTCGAAAACTGACGCCACTCACTGATTTCTTTGGTTTTGGCGAAGAAATCTGGCGTTGCGACGACGCGGCCGCCACTCTGGGCGATTACATCAAAGCAATGTCCTGACCGGGCATTGCACTGCGCACCGCGCGTTCGCAGTCGCGCGCCATGTCTTTGCGGTCACTGTAATCTGAAACTTTCAGCGGCGCGTGATACACCACTTCGACAGACCCGTGGCGTGGCGCCGCCAGCATCCGCATCAGGTTGGGCGCGAAATCCATTTCAGACCACCAGCCATAATAGGTTTGGCCCTCACCTTCAGGGGAGCGGTACACCACACTGACCGGCTGCACATAGAGGTTGTCGCGCAGCGTGTCGGAAAAGAAGGCCGCAAACAGCGTTGATTTGAACGGCAAAACCCGAACGCCGTCGGTCGAGGTGCCTTCGGGAAAAAACAGCATCTTGTGCCCGGCGTGCAGCCGCGCTTCCAGCAGTTCTTTTTGCGCCCGGGCTTCTTTGCGGTCCCGTTTGATAAACAGGGTGCCCGTGGCACGCGCCAGCAAGCCGATACCCGGCCAGCCCGCGACTTCCGATTTGGCGACAAAATAGATGCGTTTGCCAGCGTTCAGGGTGAAGATATCCAGCCAGGACACGTGATTGGCGACCATGGCGCCGTTGTGCACCATCTGCTGGCCGCGCACCGAGTGTTTCATGCCCAGAATGACAAAGGCCGAGCGGCAGACAAACTGGGTGATATGGGGCGTCCAGGGCCGGCGCATTCCCCAGAGCGGGCGCTCAACCAGCCGCAACAGCAACAAAAGCACCAGAGACCCGAATGTCACCATCGCAAGCGCGGTGCCGCGCAGCAGAAACCGCAGGGCCCCTGCGGGGGTCAGGGCCGGCTCCACCGGGATCGTGGGTGGTGTCCAGTTGTCATTCATAGGTCGCGGCCCCGGCTGTAAATAGATTTCTGTCTGGCGCTGGCTTCAGAAGTGTCGAGGATCAGGCAGACATCGGTGGTGTTAAAATTGTGATCGACAAAGGCGCCCTCGCCCACAGTGCCGCCAATACGAAGATAGGCTTTGATCAGCGCCGGTGTTGCCAGCATAGCGCGGCGGCGATCAAGCTGATCTTCAGGCACAAGGTTCATATTCTGAAAATGGGACTGGTGTGCTTTGACCCGGATCTTTTCCGGCGCCAGATGGCGGTGGTGCAGCAACGACAAGGGCCCGGCCAGCGCCGCAATATCAGTGCCGTGAAACGACGCGACACCGAACAGGATCTCGACCTCATGTTCACTCACATAATCAGACAAAGCGTTCCACAAATGATACATCGCCATACCACCACGATAGTCCCGGTGCAGGCAGGAGCGGCCAAGCTCCAACAGCTTGCGCCCGGAGCTTTTCAACACGCTCAGATCGTATTCGCTTTCGGAATAAAATCGACCCGTCTGCCGGACATTTTCACCGGACAGCAGGCGATACACACCAACGGTTTGTTCCATCACGCCGCCGGGACGCGCCCGGTCCAGTAACATCAGATGTTCAAAACTGGGATCAAACTCATCCGCCTCCAGCCGGGCATCATGGTCCACCAGATTACCATCCCCGCCAAGTTCGTCGACAAAAACGTCATAGCGCAGCCGCTGCGACGCTTTCAGATCTTCGTCGCTCCGGGCGAAACGGGTTTCAAACTGAGGAGGAAGAGACGCCATATGTGGCAGGCTCGCTTTGCTTGATAAATGGTCAACGGCTTCTACGCCTCACCGGGTTGTATTGCAACTCTTCACAAATTTGCGGCGCAGTTTACCCCATGTTAACCATGCCCGGTCAAAACAGGTTAAACGTTAAACACTGGCAGCAGTGCAATCTTGCGGCCGTCGATTACAATCTTGCCGGCTTGTTCGAACATCACGGTAATTTTTCCGTTGATATTTGACTGCACCTGGCCCAAACCCCATCCGGCCTCCGTCGGGTGGCGCACTATCTGGCCTGGTTCCAGCATCGGATTTAAATCAGTCATGTCTTACTCCGTTTTGACAGGCACCATTTGAAAGGCATCATATGACCGCGTCTCAACGGGATCTGACAGCCCTTATCGGCTCACGTATCTGTCACGACCTTATCTCGCCTTTGGGCGCCATCGGCAATGGGGTAGAGTTGCTGGCGATGTCCGGCACGGTTGCCGGTCCGGAAATGAGCCTGATCGCTGAAAGTGTGGACAATGCAAATGCGCGCATCCGCTTTTTCCGCATCGCCTTTGGCGCCTGCGGCGCCGGTCAGATGACGCCGCGCCGTGAAATTACCAAGATCATCACCGATCTGACCCGCGGCGGCCGCACCAGAATCAACTGGGATACCGACGGTGACTTGCCGCGCCAGGAGGTCAAACTGGCCTTCCTGCTGTTACAGTGTTTTGAAACCGCCATGCCCTGGGGCGGCGATGTCACCGTGAGCCGCGAGGACAATGCATGGACCATCACCGGCGAAGCCAAACGCATGAAACTGGACCCCGCACTTTGGGAGGTTCTGTCCAACCCGAATGCCAGCCATGAGGTCGCCGCCTCAGAGGTGCATTTTGCGCTGGCACCCCTTGAAGCCGACGGCCTAAAGCGCAGCCTGGCAGTCGAAGCCGAAGAATTAAAGGCAACGATTTCATTTTAACGCAGCCCGGGCTGCGCATGCAAAAAAGGCGCCTTCTTCACGAGGGCGCCTGTTCTCGTTCAGCGTATCAGCCGCGGGTGCTGCCCTGGCCGACCACCAGATATTTAAAACTGGTCAGCTGCTCTGCCCCGACCGGGCCACGCGCGTGCATTTTGCCGGTGGCGATGCCTATCTCCGCCCCCATGCCAAATTCACCACCGTCAGCAAACTGGGTCGACGCATTGCGCATCAGGATGGCGCTGTCGAGGCGGGTAAAGAAGCGCCCGGCCACCGCGTCATCTTCGGTCAGAATACAATCGGTGTGGTTGGAGCTGAATTCGCGGATATGGGCAATGGCCCCGTCCACATCATCCACAACCTTCACGGCGATAATGGCGTCGAGATACTCGTTGCCCCAGTCGCTGTCACTGGCCGGCACCGTGCCGGGGATCGCCTGAAGCACGGCGTCTGCGCGCACCTCTACCCCTTTGGCCAGCAGCGCCTCGATGATCTCGCGGCCAAGCCCTGTTGCGATGTCGCGGTGAATCAGCAGACATTCTGCGGAGCCACAGATACCGGTGCGCCGGGTCTTGGCATTTACCACCACGTCGACCGCTTTGGCGACGTCAGCTGCCGCATCGACATAGATATGCACGATGCCCTCCAGATGCGCAAACACCGGCACCCGGGCTTCGCGCTGCACCAGTCCGACCAGGCCTTTGCCGCCACGGGGCACGATGACATCGATGCAATCCACCATGGTCAGCATTTCCTGTACCGCGGCACGGTCACGCGTGGGCACCAGCTGTATCGCTGCTTCGGGCAGGCCGGCGACCTTCAGACCCTCCACGAGGCACGCATGGATCGCAGTTGAGGAATTGAAACTTTCAGAGCCACCACGCAGGATCACCGCGTTGCCCGATTTCAGGCACAGGGCACCAGCATCTGCGGTAACATTGGGCCGGCTTTCATAGATCACCCCGACCACTCCAAGCGGTGTGCGCACCCGGCGGATGTTCAGCCCCGAAGGCATGTCCCATTGCGCAATCTCGCGCCCTACAGGGTCGTCCTGCGCCGCCACTGCCCGCAGACTGCTGCACATGTCCTGAATGCGATCCTCATTCAGCAGCAGACGGTCCAGCATTGCGTCCGACAGGCCTTTGTTGCGGCCAAATTCCATATCCTGTTCATTGGCGGTAATAATGTCAGCGCGGCGCGCCCAGACCGTATCCGCGGCCGCCGTCAGCGCCAGCGCTTTGGCCTCGGCTGGCGCAAAAGCCAGTTCCTCAGAAGCCGCTTTGGCGCGCAGACCAAGCTGGCGCATGATTTGGGGGATTGTTTCAGTCATAATTATAACACCATATCATCTCTGTGAACCAGGGCCGCACGCCCAGCATAGCCCAGTATTTCTGCAATATCACCCGAATGCCGGCCCATTATTTCCAACGCCTCAGCAGCCGTGTAGCGCACCAGTCCAAGTGCGACGCGGGCGCCGTCCGGATTCAAAACTTCAACCGGTTCACCGCGTCCAAAACGACCGGAGATGGCGGTCACCCCGGCAGGCAAAAGCGATTTTCCCCGGGTCAGCGCCTGTGCCGCGCCGGCGTCAACCGTGAGGGCGCCGCGAGGTTTCATCGCCGCAATCCAGCGTTTGCGGGCGGTATGCGGATCTTCCTGCGGCACAAACCAGGTTGTATTGGCGCCCTGCTCAAGGGCTTCCAGCGGCCGCATCACCGAGCCTTCGGCAATCGCCATGGCGCAGCCGCCGGCGGTTGCGGTTTTCGCCGCCATGAGTTTGGTCTTCATGCCGCCTTTAGACAGGCTGGATACCGGGTCGCCCGCCATCGCCTCGATCTCAGGTGTGATACTTTCAATAGTGTCGTAGCGCTGGGCGGCAGCATCGGTTTTGGGATTGCCGGAGTAAAACCCGTCGACATCGGACAGCAGCACCAGCTGATCCGCGCCAATGGTCACTGCGATCTGAGCCGCGAGCCGGTCATTGTCGCCAAAGCGGATTTCGTCGGTGGCCACCGTGTCGTTTTCATTGACAATCGGCACCACCCCAAGGCTCAGCAGTTGTGCAAGAGTGTTGCGCACATTCAGGTACCGACGGCGCTCGGTGGTATCTTCCAGCGTCATCAGCACCTGGGCGGCTTTGACCCCGTGGGGCGCCAGCGCATCCTGATAGGCGCGGGCCAGTTCGATCTGGCCGACAGCCGCAGCTGCCTGGGATTGTTCCAGCGGCAAATCACCTGCCGGCAGCCCCAGAATGGCGCGGCCAAGAGCGATCGAACCTGAGGACACCAGCACCACCTGGGTGCCGCGCGCCATCAGGCGGGCCACATCTTCGGCCAGGCCGCGCAACCACACGGAGCGCAACGCGCCGTTTTCAACCAGCAGGGCTGATCCGATTTTTACAACAAGACAGTGGGCGTCGCTCAGGGACGCCACGCTTCAGGCTCCTCGCCGGACGCTTCACGCAGACGCAGTTTGCCCTCATCGATCTGCCCGCGCACCGCACGCAGCACCTCGGTCAGGCCTTCTTTGCTGACGCCGGACATCATCATTACCGGGCCGCCCACGGCGGCCTCCAGTTCGGCCCGCGCCGCATCGCGTTCTTCTTCATCCAGCGCGTCGACTTTGTTCAGCACCGTGACACGGGGTTTGTCTGCCAGCTCACCACCATAGGCTTCGAGTTCGCCGATAATGGTGCGGTAGTCCTCGGCGACAGTCTCGGAGGTGCCGTCCACAAGGTGCAGCAGCGTGGAACAGCGTTCCACATGGCCGAGGAACAAATCGCCCAGCCCGCGGCCCTCAGAAGCGCCTTTGATCAGGCCGGGAATGTCGGCGATGACGAATTCAACATTATCGACGCCAACCACACCCAGGTTGGGGTACAGCGTAGTGAACGGGTAGTCCGCAATTTTGGGACGGGCGTTGGAGCTTGCGGCGAGGAAGGTCGATTTGCCGGCGTTGGGCAGGCCCAGCAGCCCGGCATCCGCAATCAGCTTCAGACGCAACCAGATGGTGCGTTCAATGCCGTCAAGCCCCGGATTGGCGCGGCGTGGTGCCTGGTTGGTGGCGCTTTTGAAATGCAGGTTGCCGAAACCGCCGTTGCCGCCCTTGGCCAGCACGATACGCTGTCCGACTTCGGTCAGATCGTCCAGAATGGTTTCTTCATCCTCGTCCAGAATCTCGGTGCCCACGGGCACGTAGAGGATAATATCTTTCCCGTCAGCGCCGGTGCGCTGCTGCCCCATGCCGCCCTGGCCGTTTTTGGCAAAGAAGTGCCGCTGGTAGCGAAAGTCGATCAGCGTATTCAGCCCTTCGACCGCCACTACAATAACGTCGCCGCCACGGCCACCGTCGCCGCCGTTGGGACCACCGTATTCGATAAACTTTTCGCGCCGGAACGACACGCAGCCGCCCCCGCCAGAACCGGAACGGATATAGACCTTGCAAAGATCAAGAAATTTCATGGGCGGCCTCAAACTGTGATTTCGTCAGGCGATAGAGCAGAATGCGCTCGGGCTCAACCCTTGCTGCACTTTTGGCGGTGTCATCGCGGATGTATTTAAAGCCAAGTTTGCTCAGAACACGCCCGGACGCCAGATTGTCGTGAAAATGATCTGCCCCGACACTGGACACATCCAGCGGGCCAAATGCAAGCACCAGAAGCGCGCGCAGCGCTTCAGTCGCATAGCCCCTGCCCTGATATTCCGGCGCGATTGCATACATCACCGAGGGCACGCCCATGTCCGGCAGAGGGGCAATACCAAGAAATCCAACAAGCACGCCCGCAGTGTCGTGCAGCCCCAGGCAAAACCCCGGCTGGCCCCGAAAGGGCGCGCGTGCCATCCAGGCGCGCGCCTCAGTTTCGGACCAGTCGGTTTTTACCGAGGCCATCATGCGCGCGACTTCGGGCAGGCAGGCAAAAGCCACCAGCTCGCGCCAGTCGTCAGGATTCATGTCACGTGCAACAAGCCGCGATGTTTTGAAGATCGCTGCACCGGTCATTTTCAGCCTAACCGCTTCAGATAGGTCCAGGTGGCGACCTTGGCATCACGGGCAACCGAAAACTGTTCTGCATCCCCAAGATATTCAAAGCCGACATTGGTCAGCACCCGGGCGGAGGCCGGATTGTCCTGAAACACCGTGGCAAACATTGTTTCATTTTTCAGAGGGTTGGCCTCAACCAGCATGCGCACCGCCTGCGAGGCAATGCCGCTGTTCCACAGAACAGGTGCCACCCAATAGCCAATTTCCGACTGGTTCCGGTCCATCGGTTTCAGGCTGATCACCCCCAGAACTTCGCTGAGCTCTGCGGCGGTGCCGTCCATGACCCAGATGATTTCGGCGGGTTCGGGCGCCATTGCGCGCGCCACATAGGCTTCAATACTGCCGGGTGGCAAAGGGTGCGGGATGGAGCTGGTGGTTTTCGCCACCCGTTCATCTCCAGCATACATCGCCATCAGACCGGAGTCGGAAATGCGCACCGGACGCAGGGTAAAACGCTCGGCCTCAATGATGGGCTGTTCGGGTACGACTGCTGCAATTTTCATTCTGTACTCCTAAAAAGCGCACTGAAGCGTAAAATGTGAGACGCCGGATCCAGGACCCTTACCGCTCCGTTCGTTTCAGTGCCCCGTTGTCCACCCCCGTGAACCAATGACCTTTCAGGTCGCCTATAACGGGTATTGTTGAATAAATAGGAAAAGGGACCGGCGCTTGCGCCGATCCCTGGATTTTCAAACCTTCAGGTTTCAGCTTATTCAGCGGCCTCCGCCACCGGAAGCACCGAAATAAAGGTACGGCCTTTCAGGCCGGTGTGGAATTTTACAGCGCCTTCAGTCACAGCAAAGATCGTGTGATCTTTGCCCATGCCAACACCGGCACCCGGGTACATCTTAGTGCCGCGCTGACGCAGAATGATGTTTCCTGGGATGACAGCTTCGCCACCGTATTTTTTCACACCAAGACGGCGACCAGCAGAGTCGCGGCCGTTGCGGGATGAACCACCAGCTTTTTTATGTGCCATTGTGTCTCTCCTTAGCCTTTAGCCAAATCGGCTGCTTGTGCGATCCAGCCTTCACGCTCGATACGGCCTTTGAGGGACACTTTTTCGTCCATCTCAGCAACATCAGCATCCGACCAGGAAGCAATCTGTGCGAAAGTTGTTACGCCAGCTGCAAGCAGCTTCTTCTCAAGCGCAGGGCCTACACCCGACAGCTTTTTCAGATCGTCCGAACCAGCAGCAGCGGTGTCAGCTTTAGCAGCTTTTACCGGGGCAGCTTTTTTCGGGGCCGCAGCAGCTGCAGCAACCGAAGCGACAGAACCGCTGCCAACAGCAACTTTAACGCCCGATTTACCGGCACCTGTTTCCAGGATGTCAGTCACCCGCAGCAGGGTAAGCTGCTGACGGTGGCCTTTGGTGCGTTTGGAGCCGTGTTTCCGACGGCGCTTCACAAAGTGAATAACCTTCTGGCCTTTGATCTGATCAATGACTTCGGCCTGAACCGCAGCATCGTCAACCATTGGCGCGCCAACAGTGGCACCGACCATGAGAATCTCGTTGAACTGGATAGTTTCACCGGCATCTGCGGCAAGCTTTTCAACGCGGAGAATATCGCCGCTTTGAACTTTATATTGCTTGCCACCGGTTTTAAGAACCGCAAACATTGCTTTTCCTTAGCTTTTCGCGTTCTACGGCCCCGGTTTCCCGGCATTGTGGTCTGTCTCAGACCGCCTCGAACTGCGCGCCCATCGGGCGGGATTTCATAAACTCCGACGGACTCGTCCCATCAGAGAAATGGGCTTATCGGCGGATAGCAGGTCAAAGTCAAGAGCCTGAGCGCGCTCAGAGAGCGTCGCCGCTCATAAACACCGCAGTCATCTGCCCCATCCGGAATGAAATGTCATTATACATATGGTCATAGGCCACAAACAGGGCCCGGTTCAACGCCTGCCCGCCCGGGGTTTTCGACAGGTCTATATAGGCACGCAGATCGTCATCCCGCAGCGGCTGATAGGCCAGGCCCAGATAGGCATAGAGCCAGATCAGCGTATCGGCGCGGATGGCGCTTTCTTCGGTCCAGACATCACTCAGCATCTGGTTCTCGGTCATCTCACCACCAAAAGCACCGCCCGCCTCCATGCCACGGTAAAACGCCATATTGGCGTTCAGCGCGCCGACAACGTTGCTTTCGATCAGGTCATTGACCTCAATGAATTCGCGCAGCAACTGATACCGCCCGCCCTCGCCCGCAATCAGATCGCGCGCCACCTCCGTGGCCGCCTCTTCGATTTGTGCATCGCGGAACGCGTCACGTGCGGACAGCTCCAGCGTTATGATACGGCGCCCCATATCACTGGCAAAAAAGCGGACCAGCGGGTCCAGGTCCACCTGGGCCAACTCCTGTTCCAGGCCCTGATCCAGTTTGTCGGCCATTGTTTCGGCGACATAGATTTGCTGAACAATGCCGTCCCAGCCTGCGCCGCCGCGTCCGGGAAACATATTGCTTTCAATCGTATCGCCGTAAGTCGTGCCTTCGGCCGCCAGAATATCCGCAACCTGGCGGATCTGCAGCGCCTGGCTCAACTCTTCAATCGTGGCCGCCACTGCCGGTGCCATAGCGGTCAACGTCACGGCGCCATACAACAGCGCCCCAAACCTCCAATGCCCAGACATATCCGCCCCTTTCAATTTGATCTGCCAGTGAACTTGCCGCTCCGGTTCCGGACAGGACAAAGTTCAATGCCTCTGTTTTATCAATAATAATGGTAAATATCCGGTTCCGGAAAAAAACTTCTGATATATGGTTGCGTCCGCCGGCACAGCCCGCTAAATCACCCCTCACCAAGACCCCCGCGGAGAGGTGCCGGAGTGGTCGAACGGGGCGGTCTCGAAAACCGTTGTGGGTGCAAGCCTACCCAGGGTTCGAATCCCTGTCTCTCCGCCACTATCCCCCTGAAATAGTTAGACTAATACCCCTTTCAGGGTGGAGTGCACTTACATATCCAAAGGCCATTTTCGACGCAAAGGTGTCATACTATGACACCTTTTAGGTATGCTGGGGGTGCCGACTATGCCCCTTCCACGCTCCAACCATGTCCCCATCGGCTCATACCAACACTTCTTCGCACGAAAGAAAGAGGGACCCTGCGTCCGCAGGATCCCTTCTCAATTTAGCTATTGTTATGAGCCTTATCGGAAACCGTTGTCACCATCAGCACGCACCTGTGCTTGTTGCTCATCTGACAAAAACCTCAGATAATAGCGTTCCGTGGTCAATACTGATCCGTGCCCAATGTACTTTTGCACCCTGTAGATCGACCACCCCTCCATCAGGCGCTCAATTGCGAACTTGTGTCGCAGATCATGAAGCCGCGCGCCAAAACCAGTTTCCTGGCCATATTCCCAGAACAGGCTCGAGGGATCCTTGTAGTAGCCGTGCTCTGTGCCATTCCAAAATACAAACGGCGATGCATTCGAGCGCGGGATCTTCATCAGGATGTCGATGGCTTCCTGACGCAACTCAATGGTACGGATCTTTGCCCCTTTCGTTACGCGGAGTATTGCCACCACATTACCTTCTACCGGGTTAGCCATGCCCTGAATATCTGACCATTTCAGACGAGCCATCTCGGTCACGCGGCCGCCTGTTTCATCCAAAAACTTAGGATAGAACTTTAAGGTCCCAGGTGCGCGGGATGCCAAATTCTTGATGGCCTTCTCCTTAGGCGGAATGATATCGGGAAGAACCTCTTTCATCCCCTGTTTTTCGTATTGCCGAACTGGATTGGTATCAATCCAACCATCGTTCTTGATTGCGACCATCAGGTTGCCAAACGCAGTCAGATCACGGTTGATTGTGGAAACGGTGACACCCTCTTTTCGTCGCCGGACCACATATTCCGAGATCGTGGCTGAGCTGACTTCCGCAGCCATAAGTTCTTCAACATCCCGACCATCGTCATCGCAGATATCGTCGATAACACGCATGATCTGACGCAGGCTGCACCGATAGCGTTTACGTGTGTCGGTGCCCCAGGAACTGCTTTCGAGGTCCAGCATGTCATAAAACTTGGCAAGCCCGGCGCCAAATCTCCAATCCAATTCACCAGCATCGTCCAGCCCCCTAAGCTCCTTTATGCGGCTTTTAGCTTTTTTCTCCGCGACTCTTTGAGAAGTTGTGCGAAGCGACTCTCGGTGGGTGACGCCGTTGATCTTGACACGGAGCCACCAAAACTTGCTACCCTCTTGCTTGAAGAGGTTTTTTGGTTTTTCTTCTTTTCGTGACATTTACTGCCCTCATTATGCCAAAGAAGGAACAGGTCCTGATCGAACATCCACAAGCCGCCTTGCTTGACTGCGCCCGGGATGTTGTCATTTGCCGCAAGTTGCCTGACAGAACGCTGTGAACGACCGCTCAGCTTAGCAACAACAGATGCCTTGATCCTTGGTTTCATTGTGGAGAGGACATCGGTCTCTTCAGAAACCTCCGAAGAAACGATTCCAACCAGTGATTTTTCCATTGTTTTTGCTTCCTTTTTTTTGGTTTGTTTTCGTGAACAGGAAGTGGGTTCACGCAGGAAAGGCAGAAACAAGCGTTTGATTGCGGCACCGAAAAATCGGATTTTCGGGAAGGAAGTTTGTGGCAAAGGTAAATTTCCGCTTCGAGTTTGCGCCAGCAGAAGCTGGCGCATTTGAAGCACAATCATTCGACCGAAGCGGACGCTAAATCGGAACGACGGTTATAAAGCTGCTTGATTGCTCGATCCGCAGCGACACGATCCATTACGGTCCGTCGGGCCATCCGAAAAGTCAGGTATTTGAAGATAAGTTGCCTGACTTCTTTGGTCTGCTCATCTTCGTTAATGAAGGCCTCACCGGTTTTCCCGTTCATGATGGTCTTGTCCCGATTTAGTTCCGGTCTCTTTCGAGCGATATTCGCAATGAAGGAGACAAGAAATGGCACCAAGATACAGCGAAGAATTCCAGCGTGACGCGGTTCGCATTGCAACGACCAGCGGCCTGACGCGACCCCGGATTGCGTCGGATTTGGGGGTTGGCGTTTCGACCCTGAACAAGTGGGTTCAACAACACCAGAACGACGACCTGATGTCTGGCCCACATGAAGATGTAGAGAAAGAGAACGCCCGCCTGCGCAAGGAAAACCGGGTTCTGCGCGAGGAGAGGGAGGTCCTAAAAAAGGCGACGATCTTCTTCGCAGGGCAAAAGGCGTGAGGTTTGCCTTTGTCGACACCTGGAAGAAGATCTGGTCTATCGAGTTTCTCTGCAGTGTTTTGCAGGTGACTTCTCGCGGCTTTCGCGCTTGGAAATCCCGTTCCATCAGTCAACGTCAGCGTGATGACATGGTGCTTTTGGCGCATATCAGGGACCAGCACCGGCTTAGCCTGCAAAGCTATGGCCGACCGCGCATGACTCACGAATTGCAGGAGCTGGGGTTAAACGTTGGCCATCGTCGGATTGGTCGGCTGATGCGTGAGAATGGCATACGAGTTGTCAGGACGCGTAAATTCAAGGCCACAACCGACAGCAATCACGCGTTCAACA
>NZ_QOLB01000105.1 GCF_003333265.1 Candidatus Halocynthiibacter alkanivorans | reverse complement strand
ATTCTTGGCCAGATCGACGCCGATTGTTGTAACTTGCATGGGGCGGCTCCTCACAATAGCAGATTTTGACACCTGCAGTATGACGCATCGCGACGTCGGTTGGAGCAGGAGCCATCCACCCCATCAGATCAGGGCTGATTGACCAATGTTGCTGCCGTACAAATTTGTCAGGATGGGGAAAAGCGGGCGTTCGCTGCGGCCGGGAGGGACATTGCGCAGTTTCCTTTAGCGGATATCCGACGCAAGAAAGAATGTCAGATTTACTGCGGCTCATGCAGACCGGTTAGCCGCCCGTTGACTTAGGTGCATATTGCGCGGGATCAATGCGGTTCGGGCGACCAGTCAGGCATAATTCGGATATAGCGTGCGGACTGCGGGCAATCACCTGACCGCTACGGATCACGGCCAGTCGGGTAGCGCGCAATCGAATTGCCTCGATCGGATCTGTCGCCTGTAGTAAAACCATATTGGCCTTACAGCCTTTTTCCAGCCCATAGCCCTCCAGCCCCATGATCCGGGCAGAATTGACGGTAACGGCGTCAAAACACCATGCCATATCGGCACGGCTGGACAGTTGAGCGACGTGCAGCCCCATATGGGCAACGTCCAGCATGTCGGCCTTGCCAAGAGAATACCACGGGTCCATGACGCAATCGGACCCAAACCCAACCGTGAGCCCCGCCGCTTTCAATTCGGGAACCCGCGTCTGGCCCCTGCGTTTGGGGTATGAGTCATGACGCCCCTGCAACATGATGTTGATCAACGGGTTGGGAATGACATGCAAACCGGCTTCAACCATCAGAGGGATCAGCTTGGATACATAATAATTGTCCATCGAATGCATCGAGGTCAGATGCGATCCGGTAACGCGTCCCTGCAAGCCCAGCCGTGTCGTTTCAAAAGCAAGTGTTTCCACATGGCGGCTGAGAGGATCGTCGCTTTCATCGCAGTGCAAATCGACCAGCAAACCACGGTCCGCCGCCACTTCGCACAGGTATTTCACTGAATCTGCGCCGTCTTGCATGGTGCGTTCAAAATGAGGAATACCGCCGACCACATCCACCCCCATATCAAGCGCACGGATCAGATTACCTTGGGCTGCCGGGTCGCGGAACACGCCATCTTGCGGGAAAGCCACCAGTTGCAGCTCGAGATAGGGCGCAACTTGCTTGCGGACCTCAAGCAAGGCTGCGACGCCTTTAAGGTCATCATCGCAGATATCCACGTGACTGCGGATGGCTCCGATCCCCATTGAGACTGCCAGATCGCAATATCGCATCGCCCGTTCAATGATATCGTCAACAGTTTGTACCGGCTTCAGCTCGCCCCACAGTGCAATGCCCTCCAGCAATGTGCCCGAGACATTCATACGTGGCGTGCCGAGTGACAGGGTGGCGTCCATATGGAAATGCGGGTCGATGAAAGGGGGTGAAACCAACTGGCCATTGGCCTCGATTACCTCTTTGGCACCGGCTTTGATGCCGCGCTCCACGGCAGCGATCACTCCGTTTTCGCAGGCAATATCAACGCCCACTTGCCCGTCGGGGAGGGTGGCATTCTTTATGATCAGATCAAAACCCATCAGCGTTGTCCCTTGAACCATGGTTTCAACAATGCGCCGGGATATTCGGCACGGCGGGCGACAATCACAAGAGCAAAAATTGACAATACATACGGCGCCATCAGGAAGACCTGTGACGGCACAAAGGCACCGACCTCGGTTTGCAGGCGCACCTGAAAGGCGTCAAAAGCCCCAAATAACAACGCCCCCAGCAAAGCTTTGCCTGGTCGCCAGCTTGCAAAAATGACCAGCGCGATACATATCCAGCCCCGCCCGTTCACCATGCCAAAGAAGAATGAATCAAAGGCAGACATGGTCAGAAACGCGCCGCCGAGTGCCATCAGGGCCGAGCCGGCAACAATCGCTCCGATCCGCAAGCCGTAAACTGACAGCCCCTGCGCATCTACCGCATCCGGGTTGTCACCCACCGCCCGAATGGCCAGACCCAGGGGCGTGCGGTTCAACACCCACCACACCAGTGCGACCATGAAAAGCGCCAGCCATGTCATCGCTGTTTGCTGGAACAATACCGGCCCGATGAACGGCAATTCAGACAGCACGGGTATATCCAGCGGCTGAAACGGTTCGATTTTTGGCGGTGAGGACACCTGTGGCAGTGCCGTGCGATAGGTGAAATAACTGACCGAGGTGGCGAGCATTGTCACCCCCAGCCCCGAGACATGCTGTGACAGCCCCAGCGGCACAGTCAATATGGCGTGGATCAGGCCAAAAAAACCTCCAACCATCGCGGCGACCAGCAAACCGCCCCACAGGCCGGCCCCCAGCCAGACGGCCATCCAGCCCGCCATGGCTCCGGCAGCAAAAATGCCCTCGATGCCGAGATTCAACACCCCGGATCTCTCGCATATCAGGGCGCCAAGCACGCCAAAGATCAAGGGTGTGGCAATGCGCAGGGCAGCGGCCCAGAAACTGTCGGATATCAGGATTTGCAGAATATCCATCACGCATCTCCCTTGTTGGTTCGGGTGATACGGTAGCGGGCGATAAAGCCGCCAATCAGCACGCAGATCAACGACAAGGCGACCACCAGATCGGCCAGATAGCTCGAAACGCCCATGGCGCGGCTCATGGTGTCAGCCCCAACGAATACCGAGGCGATAAAGACCGCCGATATCACCACGCCAATCGGCGACAGTCCGGCCAGCATGGCAACCACAATACCGGTATAGCCAAAGCCGGGTGACAGGTCGGTGGTCAGGTAGCCGCGCAAGCCCGCGACTTCACTGACCCCCGCAATTCCAGCCACGGCACCGGAAACAATTGCCGCGCTCATCATGGTGCGTTTTACGCCAATGCCAGCATGCAGCGCTGCGGCGGCGTTTTCACCAACGGCACGCAGCTTGAATCCCCAAACGCTGTTGGACAGCATGACATGGGCAATTGCCGCCGCAACCAATGCAATGATCAATCCGGCATGGAGACGCATGCGCGGCATTAGCTGCGGCAGTATTCCATTGTCGACAATTGGTTCTGACTGCGGCCAGCCCATCCCCATCGGGTCTTTGAGCGGCCCCTCCAGCATCATCTGCAAAAAGATCAGAATGATGAAGTTTAGCAGCAGCGTGGTCACAACCTCGTCCGCGCCAAATCTGGTTTTCAGATAGGCCGGCCCTGCCATGCCTGCAGCGCCAGCAG
This sequence comes from Candidatus Halocynthiibacter alkanivorans, assembly GCF_003333265.1. Taxonomy (GTDB): domain Bacteria; phylum Pseudomonadota; class Alphaproteobacteria; order Rhodobacterales; family Rhodobacteraceae; genus Halocyntiibacter_A; species Halocyntiibacter_A alkanivorans. Next base: position 14,729 of record NZ_QOLB01000105.1, on the reverse strand, counting down.
CGGCACCCGCCAGCAGAATGATCGGGATAAGTATAAGTGACGGTGCATCAATCAGCCCGGTGCCAACAGTCACAGCCGCCATTGCCCCGAGGTACAGCTGGCCCTCGGCGCCGATATTCCAAAGCTTGGCCCGAAACGCCAATGTTGCCGCAAGGCCGGTAAAAATGAGCGGTGTTGCACGGGTCAGCATTTCGGTGAACGCAAATGTTGACCCGAATATCCCTTTGGCCATATGGGCATACGCCTCGAAAACATTGGCCCCGGCTGCCATCAGCGGAATGGCTGCAAGCAGGAGTGCCAACAGCGCAGAAGCCATCGGAACCCCGATGGTCCACCAGCGGGAAGGCGCTTCACGTGGTTCGATCCTGATCATGCGTGCTCTCCTGCCATCATCAGGCCAATGGCCTCGCGGTCTTTGCTGTGGGCCTCATGCAACTGGCCGTCATGGATGACAATAATGCGGTCTGACAAGGCCAGAACCTCGTCAAGGTCTTCGGATATCAGCAACACAGCTGCACCGCGGGACCGGGCTTCCAGCAGGCGACGGGACACTTCAGCAGCCGCGCCCAAATCGAGTCCACGCGTGGGTTGGTTTGCCAAAATCAAGTCCGGCATGCACTCAAACACCCGCGCCAAAATCAGTTTTTGGATATTGCCACCGGATAACAGTCTGGCATCGGCATCAATCCCTGGTCCCCGAACGTCATACTCTTTGCAAAGCTCTTCAGCGTGGCGGCGAATAGATTTATGCAGCAAAAAACCGCGTTTCTGGACATCGCTGTCGCTCAACCGTTCGATCACCAGGTTTTCGGCAACAGACATAGCGCCAATCACACCGTCATGGTGCCGGTCTTCAGGAATACGGCCAACGCCGGCCTTTTGCAGCACCGGTGGCGTAAAGCGGTTAATCCGGTCGCCACTTACCCACATCTCACCACTGTCCGGAGATGCCAGACCCGATACCATCCGCGCCAACACCGATTGTCCGTTGCCTGACACACCGGCGATGCCCACGATTTCATGTGCATGGATCGTAAGGTCCGCCGCATGCAGGCTTGTCCGGGCGCTGTCGCCTTTGACGGTGGCAGCCCTGAGTTCCAGCACCGGTGCCCCCGGCTCCATTGCATCACGAGGCGTGGCCGGCGTGTCTGCACCAACCATCATCCGGGCGATTACCCGTTCATCGGCATCAGATGTTGCGATCTCGCCAACCAGTTGGCCATGCCGCAGCACTGCGATCCGATGCGAAAATGCCAGTACTTCGCGCAACTTGTGTGAGATAAAGATCACCGACAACCCGTCTTTGGTCATCGCGCCGATATTTTCAAACAGGGCGTCGGCCTCTTGCGGGGTCAGTACGGCGGTTGGTTCGTCGAGCACCAGGATACGCGCATCGTGATAAAGTGCCTTGAGGATCTCGACCCTTTGTCGTTCCCCCACGGTGAGCTTGCCGACCTGTTCATCCAGCGGCGCAACCAGGCCGGTCCGCACCATAATCCGGCCGACCTTTTCACGGGCCGCCTTGCGTTTGTGCCGCCATGACCACAGGCTTTCGGAGCCCAGCAGAATACTGTCCAGCACCGTCAGGTTCTCAGCCAGGGTAAAGTGCTGATGCACCATGCCGATTCCAGCATCCAGGGCGGCCTGTGGGTGGCCCAGGGTGAGAGGGTGCATGTCCCCCCGTTCATCGGCAACGTCAATCGAGCCGCTGTCCGGCATGTAATGCCCGAAAAGCATATTCATCAGTGTGGTTTTCCCAGCACCGTTTTCGCCCAGCAATGCCAGGACTTCGCCACGATGCAGCTCAATGCTGACAGCATCATTGGCGACAACCGAACCAAACCGCTTGGAAAGGTTGTTCAGAGAAAGAACGCGGGTATTTGCCATAGGTAAAAAAGAGGCCGGTCGAAACCGGCCCTCCTGTTCTTAGTTGTCGGAAACTGGGGCTTCGTCGTTCACGGTGAGCGTGTAGCTGCCATCCATGATTGCCGCTTCCCTGGCTTTTACCGCCGCGACAACGTCAGCCGGGATCAGAGATTCATCCAGCGCCAACGAACCACCGCCATAGGCCATATAGCTGTATTGACCATAGTCATCCGCCGCATAGGAGCCATCTGCCACCGCCGCAATAGCCGTATCGACAGTCGGACCCATATGCCAAAGCGCCGAGGCAAGGATGGTGCCGGGATATTCGCCCGAGGTGTCGATCACGTTGCCAATTGCCTTGGCACCCCGTTCAACAGCTGCATCGGAAACACCAAAGCGTTCCGCATACATAACGTCAGCACCCGCATCCATCATCGCAAAGGCGCTTTCTTTTGCTTTGGGCGGATCATACCAGCTGTCAATGAAGTTCACGAGGAAGGTGACTTCGGGGTTCGTTTCCCGGGCACCTTCCATAAACGCGTTCATCAGTCGGTTAACCTCGGGGATGGCATAGCCCCCGACCATGCCGATCACGTTGCTATCACTCGCAGCACCGGCAACCATTCCGGACAGATACGCCGGTTCGTGAATGAAGTTGTCAAACACCGAAAAGTTCGGCTCCTGCGGCGGGAAGCTCGATCCCATCAGGAAGGCCGTATCGGGGTAAACTGCGGCCACTTTACGGGCGGCACGTTCAAGGCCGAATACCTCGCCAACGATCAGATCAACACCGCTCTCGGCATATTCACGCATAACGCGCTCATAGTCGGTGTTGGAAACGTTCTCGGAATAAACATATTCAATGTCGCCGCGTTCTTCTGCTGCGTTCAGCGCAATATGAATCCGGCTGATCCATTGTTGCTCTACCGGCAGGGTAAAAATTCCGGCGACCTTCACAACCTCTGCCATGGCTGCTGCTGAAGTCATCATCAACCCGAACATTGTTGCTCCGGCAATCACGCCTCTTCTGGATAATAATCTGGGTAATCTCATATCAAATCCCTCGCTGTTGTTGCTCTTCGGCACTTATTCCTTGAGAAGCCATGCGCATTTTGACCAATCGGTCAAGATAAATCACCAGTCATTGAATAATGGGAAGGCAGCAATCAGGGAACAAATACGCTCAGATGCTGGGTTCAGATGGCTCGGCCCACATATGCTGAAAATGAGAGTTTTTGATAACGGTGCAGATATGCACGGCGCCCGGGACACTTCCCGTAACTTCCCTGAATTGGGCTGGAGGACGTTTTCAAGTCGAACGAAAAGCACGACATTCAACGCAAACTTAGAATGCTTCAACATGCCGGGAAGATCGGCAATGCGCGCAAAGCATGCCGGTATTTTGGGGTTGGCAGGTCTGGCTTCTACAGATGGCGAGAGGCGCGAAGAAGCCCGCAGAGACAAGCTACAGTAACACCAAAATCGTCCCGCCGGTCTGCCCAGGCTAACTGTAGGTCTGCTCTTAGCCCCGTTAGGGCCGGGCAGGGACAGGAGACGAATTGGCTCGTTCCCTCCCAAACATTCACCTCGTCCAAGTGCCTCTTTCTCGCTTCAGATTGGTGTGTTGCCGTATGTGATCAGTGGTGGCCTAATCATCATTCAGGCCCGTCTTAGCGGGAGCCTCTGACCCAATGTTACCGTCACCGGTGACCGGAAAATCGGAGACAGGCAAAAGATCTGCCAGGGACCTGGCTCCGGTCACGTCACCTCCGATGATGATGGACCGAATGCCGGCCCTGCGCGCACCTTCACCGTCAGTGTCCGGGTTATCACCAACTGCCACAGTTTGCTCTGGCGCCAGGCCAAGCAGATCAAGTGCTTTTTGGTAGAGAGCGCCGCTGGGTTTTCCGACTTCTTCCCATATCGTATCTGGCAGGCAACTTCTGATGGCGGCCAGCAAAGTACCGGTTTCCGGCACCGGGTGTCCGTTCTGACCAGGATGGGTCCTGTCTGTATTTGCCACCCAAAGAACAGCCCCGCCCACCAGATGGCCAATGATTGCCTGTAGTGTCTGGTATGAAAATTTTTCGTCACGGGTGAGCAAAACAATATCCGGAGTGTCGGTCACTAGCGCCAGCCCCTGTGCCTCCGCGTGTCTGGCGATTTCATCGGTGCCCGCAATAAATACTTGCGCGCCGGGAGATTGCCCGGCGATCATTTCAACGGCACAGATGCCTGCCAACAAAATTCGACTGGCGGGAATATGCAGCCCAATTGCTTCGAGCCGGCGACTGAGAGAGCCCGGTGAGTCAGTAGAGTTATTTGTCACCACCACCATTTTGTCGCCATACGCGTGAATGAACTCAACTGCTCCGGCCAGAAGCTGGTCGCCAGAAATCAAACACCCGTCCAGGTCACACAGAATTCCTTCGGCACCTTCGAGCAGGGAGCCAGGTCGATCCATATCTTGCTGCATTTAGTCGTTGTCCTGTGCCTTTGGCGGAAACCGGGATCGTCAGCTGGCAGAAAGTCTATTTACCCAGACCACCGGGATGCTGGCGTTAAGTTTCTGTCCCCGACATATCCCGCTATTTAAGTTTGCCCTACAGGGATTTGTCTGATTGTAAGGTCTGACTTTACTCGGCATAAGCATTGGCCTTTAGTTTTGCCGCTAAATAACCCCAAAGTTTGAAGTGCTTAAAAGGGCCATGATCCCGCGCAACTTGCCACATCCACCCTCCCGGCTTCACCCGGCGCGTGCGCAGATTATATTATCTGCCCGAAGAACCAAATGTGCGGCTTCCTCAGAGTGGACATTGCGAACCGCACTGAGGCTGTCTTTGCATTCCAGCATTCCAGCATTCCAGCATTCCAGCATTCCAGCGTTCCAGCGTTCCAGCGTTCCATTATTGCCTTAACTGGATGCTGCGCCGTTAGAAAAGCCGCTCAGCCGCTGCGTAATACAACCATCCGGATGAGCAATACACACGCGCAGTTCAGGCCACGACCAGATCAAAAACTCAGCCGTCGCTCATGACCTTTTCCGCCCGGATTTAGCCACCAGGGCACAAGAAAAAAGCGGCCCTTTTCGGGGCCGCCAAAGGGGTGACCCGCGTATCAGCCGGGCCAGGGCAGCGAATAGGTCTTCACATTGGTGAAAAACTTCATCGCTTCGGTTACGCCTTCTTTGACCGCATTACCGCTGTCTTTGATGCCGCCAAAGGGGGACGTTTCAATCCGGTATCCGGGTTGCTCCCAGATGTTGCAGGTGCCAACGTCCAGCCCGTTGATATAGGCGATGGCGCGGTGCAGATCGTTGGTGCACACACCCGATGACAATCCAAAATCGGTCGAGTTCGAGATCGCCATGACCTCTTCGTCATTGTCGGGAACCCGCACAATCGGAATGATCGGACCAAAGGTCTCTTCCATAACCAACTCGCTGTCGTGACGCACATGGTCCACCACGATCGGTGGCAACAGCGCGCCCTTGCGGCCCGGATGATACAGAATTTTTGCACCCTGTTCTTCCGCCATATAGACGCGTTTTTCGAACAGTTCGGCGGCCTGTGCGTGAATGACACAGCCAAGCTGAGTCTCAGGATCCTGAGGATCGCCGAATTTGATCGCCCTGGCTTTTTCCAGCACCAGCGGCACGAATTTGTCCGCGACAGATTCCTGTACCAGGATACGTTTCACCGCTGTACAGCGCTGCCCCGAGTTTCCTGTGGCCCCTGCAACGGCAATCGTAGCAGCTTTTTCCAGGTCTTCATCTGACAGGTCGTTACAGATGATCAGCGGGTCGTTGCCGCCCAGTTCCAGCGCCTGACGCTTATAGGCTGCCTTGGATGCGATCATCTTGCCGACCGGAACACCACCGGTGAAGGTGATGATATCGATGTTCTCATTGGTGATCATTTCATCCCCAATGTCCTGCGGCCATCCGGTCACAATCTGGAACATTTCAGGCGGCAAACCAGCTTCGTACAGAATATCCGCCAGCGCAATCGCGGTCAGCGGGGTCAGTTCTGTTGGCTTACAAACCACACAGTTGTTGGTTGCAATGGCCGGCGCAATCTTGTGGCTGACCATGTTCAACGGGTGGTTGAAAGGGGTGATCGCTGAAATCGCTTTCACCGGCTCACGTTTGGTAAAGATCTTACGTTCTTTACCATTGTGAGTCAGGTCACACGAGAAAATCTGCCCGTCATCGATCAGGGCCTGTTGTGAGGCGAACAGATATACATCCTGTGCCCGGCGGGTTTCATAGATCGCATGCTGCTGGCAAATACCCAGTTCAAGTGTCAGCCATTTGGCCAGGTAATCGCGACGTTCCCCAATCAGGACCGACGCACGTTGCAGGATCATTGAGCGCTCATGACGCGACAGGGTCGGCGTATAATTGGCAGCGATCTCAAAAGCTTTGCGGGCATGTTCGGCCTGACCTGCCGGTACGGTACCAATCACCTCGTCGGTGTAGGGGTACTTCACCTCAACGACATCATCCGTAAAGACGATTTCGCCACCGATGCGCATCCCTTCATGCCGAATTTCTACATTTGTCATTTTGCTGACCTTTCCATTCAAAGCGCGGCCGCAACAGTGGCATAATAGAACGCATCAAAATTGCGCAGAACCGGACGTTCGGGCAGGGGAAGGACCCGGTTGGCAATGAAAGGCACTTCTTGCTCTGTCAGACCACCATGGCTGCGCAAAGGTTCTTTCAAAGCCGCCAGATCATGGCGATGTTCCGAGGTCCCGATACAGATGTTTTCACCGGATACCAGAATAATGTCACCGATACGGTCACCTGGCAGCTCAAAGCGCGCAACGGCCTCTGCATTGGTCAGCACATGGGTGATGCCTTTGGTGGCCCGCAGCTTGGCCATGATATCTGCCTGATCTGCGCCGTCTGGCAGATATGCTGTCGCAAACGAGCCCAGGGCGCCGTGGTGAACCACATAGGGGTCAGTGATCGGCAGGATCAGACGCGCAGCCGCTTCGCCCAGCCATTCGTCCAGCAGATCCTGAACATAAACAACCGCCGGCGACCCATCTTCCAGGTGCTTGGGTTTCATGCCGTGATCCGCAGTCACCACAATTGCGGCGCCCATGGCATCCAGCTCGGTCAGATATTTGTCGAACATTTCGTAGAACGACTTGGCCTGTGCATCATCGGGGCCATATTTGTGCTGAACATAGTCCGTCGTGGTCAGGTACATCACGTCCGGCTTCCAGTCTCGCAACAATTTAACACCTGCCGCAAATACAAACTCGGACAGGTCAGCGGAATAGACTTCCGGCTGTGCCATGCCCAACCATTTACTGGCTTCATCCTGACCATGATCGGCCAGTGTCGAGGTGTCGGATTTCTCCGCCGAGAAACATTTCGCACGATCGTCGTCAAACTTCAGACCAGCGCCAAGCAAGGCACGCAGCTTGTCCTTGGCGGTGACGATGGCAACCCGGGCCCCAGCCTCGTAGAATTTGCTGAACAAGGTGGGCGCGCGCAGGAAACGCACATCGTTCATCATCACTTCTTCGCCGGTTTCCGGGTCATAAAGGTAGTTGCCGCAGATGCCGTGAACCACCGGAGGACGACCTGTGGCGATGCTCAGGTTGTTGGGGTTGGTGAAGCTGGGGATCACCGAATGGGCCAGACGGTCCGTGCCGGTTTCGCGCATCCGCTTCAGGGTCGGCATCAACCCGTCAGCAATCGCCTTTTCGAGGTATTCCGGCTCACAACCATCAAGGCAAATCGCAATAGCACAGGTTTTGGGGGCAGGATATTCACGCCCATTGGCCACAACTGGAGTTTGAATCGTCATCGGGTAGTTCCTTTCTTACCTGGAATGCTCCAGATTTAGTCATTTTGATCGAAGTGGGCCAAGCTACATGGCCCGTCTGTCTGCGCTGTATCGCCAGCCTGAGATATGTTCCAACTTCCGGACATTGGCGAAAATGAACAGGAAAATTGCGCCAGCACGCAGGTTTTCCGACTGTTAAATGACACCCCGCTGGTGGGATGCTTCCAGAAAGCTCTCTTTAGAGCCGATGAAGTTCTTACCCCGCTCGCCAGCGAATGCCTCGTCTACAATGCCTCTGAAACTGCCGGTGGGAATTTTGTGATCGGCGAAGCGATGCCCCACACCAAGTTGTTTCAGGAAGGCGGTCAGACTGTCGGCACCTTTGCTCAGATCTTCGCCAAAGATCGCCTTCAGGCTGTCCTCCCGAAACCCGCCCGTCCCAATTACCGATTGCAGGATCGTCGGCAGAGTAAAGGAACAGGCAATGCCATGCTGCACGCCCCACCCCAGAGTGATGGGATAGGAGATATTGTGGGCAATCGCGGTCTTGGTGTTGGAAAACGCCAGACCTGCATTCAAAGACGCCTCGGCGATGTTGCTGCGCAGTTCAAGATTTCCCAGATCGACCAACAGTTTGGGCAAGTCGCGCAGGATCGCACGTGCAGCGGCCACGCCATGACGCGCTGAAACCGGATTGGCGTTAACGTTCCAGATGCTTTCGATCGAATGCGACAGCGCATCCAGCGCCGTTGCCAGTGTCAGACCATAAGGTTTGCCCAGCATCAGGGCCGGATCGATCAGTGCAACTTCGGGATACAGCACCTTTCGTGCCAGTGAGAATTTGCGGCTGTTCTCTTCATCCCAGACCGTGGCCCAGCAGGTGACTTCACTGCCGGTCCCCGCCGTTGTTGGCACCGCAATGATCGGGATCGCAGACAGAGCCTCTTCGCCTGTCTTGGTTTGAAGAAAATGCAGAACTTTGCTGAAATTACCAGCGGCTGCGGCGAATACTTTTGCTGAGTCGATCACCGATCCGCCGCCGAGCGCTACAATGACATCGGGCATTTGGGGCAATTCAGCGAAACGGGCCGACTGAACGGCCAGCAAACGTGTATCAGGGTTTGGAGCAATGTCGTTGATAACCAACACGGGCTGCCCGGCTTTTGCTGCCAGTTGCGCCGTCAGCTCCCCGAACGGGCTGTCCGGATAAGTTATCAAAGCATAGCTGCGACCCGCGATCATGTCTGACAGGGCCGCGAACTGACCACTCCCGAACACTATTTTCACCGGGTTCTGATAGGTCCACATCATTCCATCCTCTGCTTTTCTCCAGCTGCGTATTTCGCCACAGTTTGTGCAAAGCTAATCTATTTAACAAATTGATTGTTTCAATTGCCTCTATATACTCAGCCTATGCTTGCAACTGCCCTTCGCTCCTTTCACGCCGTCGCACAACATGGCGGATTTTCCGCTGCTGCGCGGGCGCTGAACATCAGCCAGCCAACGCTGTCGACACAGGTCAAAGCCCTGGAAACACGGTATGATGTGAACCTGTTCAGCCGCATCGGCCGGGAGGTCCACCTGACGCCGGCCGGCCGGGAACTGTTTCGGACGACGCAGCTCCTGACGCAATATGAAACTGAAGCAGAGGATTTGTTGAACTCGTTCAAAGGGTTGCATTCAGGCTCGCTTCGTATCGCCGCCGTCGGACCGTTTCACGCCACCGATATGATTGTCGCCTTCAAAGCACGCTATCCCAGGATCGACATCAGCGTGCAGTTCGGCAACTCACAGCTCAGCTTTGAACGCTTGCTGGCCTATGAGGCCGATGTTGGGCTGATTGCCGGGGTCAACGCCGACCCGCTCGTCATGACGTTGCCCTACAGCTCGCATGAAGTCGTGGTGTTCGCAAACTCTGATCATCCTTTCTTTGATCGCGACAGCATCTCCATTCATGAGTTGCAAGATCAGAAAATTGTGCAGCGCGAGATCGGCTCAACCACACGGATCGCCATGGAACGCGCCTTGCAAGAGCACAACGTGTCGATTGATGTCATGCTGGATCTCGGCAGCAGGGAAGGCATCTGGAAAGCCGTTGAACAAGGGCTTGGCATCGGATTCGTGGCCGATTTTGAATTTATCCCCCACCCAAACCTGCGGGCCATTCCAATTCATGATGCAGATATCAGCACTCAATATTTTCTGGCGTACCTGAAAGAACGACATTTGTCGCGGCTGATAGGAGCGTTTCGTGAGATCACGCTGGCCTGAGTATCCTGCGGCCTTGTCCTTCCTTGAGTTTTCAGGTGAATGACCGGCTTCCGGAACACGTGAAGATGTGACGGCTTTGATGTTTATGTCGGTGCTCTGGCCCATTGGACCAGCTTGCGCATGTTTTCAGGACTTTGCGAAAGCTGGTTGGCAGATATGGTCAGTGGAGACTGTTGCCTGAAGTTCTTGTGATCCCTGTACCATGGCCTCTGATAGACAAGGCTTAGGATCGGGCGAACTCTGTCACTGTTGTTGGCCATACCCTGGTGAAACAGGCGGCAATCCATCAGGTAGCAGGACCCGAGATCGACCGTTGGGTTCTGAAACGGTTGCCCGTCTGCTTCCCGGGTGCGGAGTTTATGGCTCCCTTTGATGATGCGGGTTGCTCCCGTCTGATCGTTGAGAGGAATCAGCGGAACGATCAGAGCAATACAGAAGCTGGGCGTCTCCATTCCCGAAAACTCTTCAAACAGAGGGGGGTTGTCCCTGTGTAATCTCTGATCTTTTGCGCCCGGCATCGACGCGACCACCGTGGAGCTGCCGAGAATGGCATTGCGCGTCAGCAGGCGGTGCAGGATTGGTAAGACGAAGGGCGATGATATGAGGCCGGGGTCAGCGAAGGCACCGGAAAGTTCCAGCGAAATCATGAAACGCTGATCACCAACCCGGAGCGCTGCTCCCTGCGAGATGTCTTTCTGATGACGTTCATGCAACGCATCGAACGTCCTGCGGCAACGCTCAATCAATTCGGTTGGGAACGCGTTCCTGATCAAGAGACCACCGTGGCGCTGAAACATCTCTACAGCCAGGTGCATTCGGCTATCGGATATTGCACCGTTGGCTTTTTCGCAGTCTGGAATTTCGATCGTCGGGAACACGTCAGGCGGATCAGAAGCTTTGAGCAATTTCAGGTACTGTTTTCGGGGCAGAGAGCTGTCGGCCACTGCGCGCCGCAGTTGGTCCGCACGCTCGGATCTGCCGTTGTTGTCCAGAACCTGCGCCAGTTCGGCCGCCGTTTCCTTGTGTGTCACCGCCAGTGCGCCAGCCACATCCAGCAAATCAGACAACCGCTTGCGAACGTTTTGCACGATGGACTTGCGTTCCCTTATGTTTGTGGTTGGGTATTCTGCAAAATTCGTGATGTAACGCATCACACCCGCGCAGGCCGCGGCTGGAATTCCTTCCCTGAGCTGAGGTGATGAAAATTGTTCGCTGGAGGACAATACCTGCAGGTAGCTTTCGAGAGCTCTGCGATCGGGGGTCTCAATGACCGATGAGGGCGCCAACGCCAGATGAACCCTCATGCTACCGCTGAACTGGGCGTGCAGCGACAATCCCGGAGGTGCCAGAACCGCGTCATCCCAATCAAAAATACAGATCGAACCATCCGGTCGCTGTGCAATATTCTTAGCGCGCAAGTCACAATGATTGAGTGTGGCAGGCAGCCTGTCTGCCTTTTCCAGGTGGCGGCGAAAGAGTGGTTCGGCGGCTCGAAATACGTTGCGGTACTTCTCCACGGTACGGGAACGCATGTAGAGAAAGGGATTCCCCGTCACCAATGGATCGATATCGGTACTCACGGCTTGATCCAGCAGGTTAAGAAGCATGTCGATTTGTTCGACGCACGTTACCTGAGGCAACTTGGAAATTGAGTCCGGCTGGGATTTCGCCCTGCTTTGAATATCGGCGTAAAGCGAAAGAACTTTCTGTTTGATGTCAGCATCAAGCCGACGGTCAAATGCGGTGCCGCCGTGACTCCGGAAAAGGAAAATACCCTTGTCCGCATCTGCCTTGATCAGGTCCGGCACGTGTGGCTGAAAGCTCTGAGAGATACTTTCTATCGCAAGGTTTGCGCCTTTGCTGGCAGGCGTCAGAAGCTTGAGATACGCTTCCGCCTCCCCCTGGCCAGACAATCTGTATGTTTTTGCCCATATGTGGTTTGCCACACGGTCGGAGACAGAGAACGTGAAGTGGCTTTGTGCCCAAACAAGGGCATCCTCCATAAATTGATTGGATGGCGCAGACTTTTCAACAGGTTCTTCCATCGCTTTTACTAACTCCATTGCTCCTGAAGCGGCTGCACAGTGGGTCCTGTCGATCTGAGCCTGCGTGCATAATATCAAAGAAAGTGCCCATAATTGGGCAAATTTTTGGCCGGACAGAGCGATATACCGTAGCCGGTGCGCCGCTCACAATTTGGCAGCGTAAGTCCATGGCAGGAGTTCTTCAACTGGGATTTGATTGTGAGCATTGACGATGGCTGAGCGCACTGAGGCCAGGTCTTTGCGTACCAATGTTGGGTCGCTCGTTGTTGTAAGTCCAGGGTATCCGTCCTGGTCAGGCTATTTTTGGTACCCACTTTCGATTTGCTTTGACCAAAGGATTCGCCATTTCAACGAGCTTGCGCATAATCGCAACGATCACAAGTTTTGCTGGCTTACCCGTTGCCCGCAACTGGTCGTATTCGGCCTTGAGATCCGGGTTCCAGCGGATGGCAACAAGCGCTGGCATATATAATGCGTCACGCACAGGTTTGCGTCCGCCCTGAATGAATGACTTTCCATGCCATTGGACAGATTGACGATCTATCGATGCAAGCCCTGCCAAACTGGCAAGCTGTTTGCCCAACGCGCCAAACTGTGTTTTGGGCGTTGGGCCAAAATCCTGATGGCGGTCTCCGGGCGCCTTTTTGCGACCCACCCCGACCGCCTGTTCCGCTACTTCATCTCGTCTCGCAGACGGTCGATCACCGAACGAAACTCGGCCAGATCAGGCAGCATCGCGGCGACCCGCTCAGACGAAAACCGCTCTCCCAACGCCTCAAACAGAGGCGCCAGTTGCGTCAACGCGTCGTCGCGGAACTGCTGCCCCGCTGGCGTCAGCCAAACTTGTTTGGATCGCTTGTCACCGGGATTGGGGCGCATCTCGACGAACCCATGTTTTTCCAGCCCGGCCAGCGTATGGGTCATTGTCGTCTTGGCCACCTGAAACGCGCGCGCCAGTTCCATTGGTGTGGCCCCGTCGCAAACCCGGATCAAGTGGCTGACGACGCCAAAATGAGACACCAGCAGGTCGCCTGGCAGACGGGCCTCAAGGAACGCCGTGCCGATCTGGTTGATGATCCCAACTTCGTAGATCAGTGCGAAATAAGGACCAAGGTTGTCGTTAGCCATGCGCGATACGTGTCTCCAAAGGCCAGCGCGGGCTGGCGTCAATTGCCGGACCATATCCCAGCCGCCCAAGCATTTGAACCGTCTCACCGGGGGCCGCCAGCATTTCGTGGACCTGGGTGTAATGCGCCGCCATCTCCGGGTATTCCTGCAACGCCTGACTGACAGGCTGCATCGACAACCCAAGCCCGGTCGCGGCCAGATGTAGCCTGATCCAGTCACGCCCCGCGTTGATCTGATCAACCCGCGCGTTACCCTTGCTTGTCAGAACCACGAAAGCAGGCGTCGCATCCATTGCCTTTTGTATCATATCAAGCCCTTGTTTAAAGCTGGCGCTGGTTTGGTCAGCCTGATCTTCACGGCTTAGCATCCCGGCCAACATCAGGCTTTCCAGAAAGGGCCCACCCAATGAAATCCCGTCGGGGTTCGCTTCAATTTCGGCTTTGCCAAATCGCATCAATTCGACACTTTCCATCATGACGTGCTTCGTCGTCATCTCAATCGCCATCGCCTCCCACGTCAGGGTTCGCAGCGTTGCGACATCGGCCGGATCACTCTTGATCGTGGCAAAACCGGCCAAAGCCGCTTGTGCATCGCTCGCAACCGGCCGGTCCTCATAGCCCTGCCGGTTGGTGTGCCGGTCAAAAACATTCGCAAACAGTGGATCTGCCGCGCCACCCTCTGCAAAGCGGATCAACGCAACCGGCCCGTCATCACCCTGCGGGAACAGCTCGGTTTCCAGCGCATAACCGTCCTCAGCCGCCGCCATCCGCAAGAGTTCCAGAAAACACCCCATGCCAATGGTCAACTGACGGTCAAATGGATCGGTCTCGGGCAGGTTTCGCGATTTGTCACGGTGGATGATCAGCATGTTGTCGCCCTGCAATTCGGCCACCCAAGGTTGCCGGTTGTGCGGGTTTGGCGCGAGGATCGCATAGGACAGCGCCCGCATCCGCGGCTCGGTATAAGTGCCTGCCAGCGACCAGGGGGCCAGCGCCCGCGTGGGGCGACGGGTTGCAAGGAAACCACCAGCAGAGGCCGTCGCGGCCAGGACAACGCCGCCTCCGATCAGGCTTATCATTTTGCGTCTTGAAAGTGTCATGGCTCTACTCCAGTAAGTGCGATATCGAACTGTATAGTACGACATCGCACCAATAACAAGTGCGATTTCGTACTATATCGTCAGAGCATCACACGCGGTATTATCACACCTGGCACACGATGCGCCCAGGGTGACGTGCACAAGTCTCAATCTTAACTTGAGCGGTGTTTGCTCTGAGGCAGACGCTCTGTTGCAGAGTAGTCGCGAGTGCTTCACCCATCAAAAAAGTGAAATCTACGCGAATGGAATGCCCGCTTCCGCTCAAATCTGCCCATCAACGCAGTGGTCACGAACGGCAGACCCGGGCCGGAAACACCAGTTGGACGGATCCGATTGAAGGTCTGGAAAGTCCCGCTAAACAGTCCCTGGTGCTGGGCGCAGCGAATGGCTTGTGTGGATGGCCCCTGCATAGCAAGACATTTTTGATATAATCAGTACCTTTGTCAGAAGCAGCCATGTGTCCGGCCTGTTTGCGCGGTTTTGACCGCTGGCCCTGAAGGGTTCCGCAAACCA
>NZ_QOLB01000119.1 GCF_003333265.1 Candidatus Halocynthiibacter alkanivorans | reverse complement strand
GTTGAGCTGAATGGTGGCGGCCAGGTTGCAGGCTGGTCGCTGACAAGATGCTTGAAGCGATACCCGCAGTTGTGGCCGGTGGCGCGACGGCTTCGGCAGCGCTCAACCCGTCGCGCCACAGGCGGTTTGGTTGACTGGCTCTGGCCAGTTCCATGGTAAAAGTGGCAGAAGCTTGCGGCGGGTTTCAGCGCTTCAGCGATGTTTTTCTTGCTCTGACCCGGAGCGCAGGGCATATGGTCCCTATGGTAAAACAGCTTGATTATAAGACGATCTTCGAGATTTTCCGCCGCTTTCACGCCGCCGAGCCCACGCCGGAGGGCGAGCTTGAGCATGTGAACGCCTATACGTTGCTGGTGGCGGTGGCTTTGTCGGCTCAGGCGACGGACGTGGGGGTCAACAAAGCCACCCGCGGCTTGTTCCCGGTGGCGGACACACCGCAAAAGATGCTCGATCTCGGGCTGGAGGGGCTGACCGACAAGATCAAGACCATCGGTCTGTTCCGCCAGAAGGCCAAAAACGTTATGAAAACGGCGCAGATGCTGGTGGAGCTGTTTGACGGCGAGGTGCCCTCGTCGCGCGCGGCGCTGGAAAGCCTGCCCGGTGTCGGGCGCAAGACCGCCAATGTGGTGCTGAACATGTGGTGGCATGTGCCGACCCAGGCGGTGGACACCCATATACTCCGCTTTGGCAACCGCTCCGGCGTCGCCGTGGGCAAGGATGTGGTGGCGGTGGAACGCGCCATAGAAGACCAGATCCCGGCCGAATTTCAACAACACGCCCATCACTGGATGATCCTGCACGGGCGTTACATCTGTAAAGCGCGCAAACCGGTCTGTGGCAATTGCCTGATCCGGGATCTGTGTGAATATGAGGACAAGAACCTATGAGCAAAAATTACCAGGTAGTCGGCATCGGCAACGCGATTGTGGACGTGCTGAGCCAGACCAATGATTCTGCGCTGGACCTGATGGGGATCCAGAAAGGCATCATGCAGCTGGTGGAGCGCGAACGTGGTGAGCTGCTCTACAGCTCGATGACCAACCGCAAACAATTGCCGGGCGGTTCAGTGGCCAATACCCTGGCCGGTCTGGGCAATCTTGGGCTGAAGACCGGTTTTATCGGCAGGGTGCATGATGATGCGCTGGGGCAGTTCTATGCCGCCGAAATGGCGGCTGGTGGTACCGAGTTTGTCAATGCGCCGGTGGCGGGCGGTGAACTGCCGACCTCGCGCTCAATGATTTTTGTCTCGGAAGACGGTGAGCGTTCGATGAACACTTATCTGGGCATTTCGGCAGAACTGGGCCCTGAGGACGTCTCTGACTCCGTGGCCGGCAGCGCCGAGATTCTGTTCCTCGAAGGTTATCTTTATGACAAGCCCAAAGGTAAGCAGGCGTTTGAAGCGGCGGCACGTCTGTGCCGTGCGCAGGGCGGCAAGGCCGGCATTGCGCTGTCAGACCCGTTCTGTGTGGACCGGCACCGGGACAGTTTCCGCACCCTGGTGAAAGAGCTCGATTATGTGATTGGCAATGAGCATGAATGGGAGGCGCTGTATCAGACTGACCTGTCCTCGGCGCTGGAACAGGCCTCAAACGATGCGGGGCTGGTGGTCTGTACCCGGGGTGGCAGCGAAGTTGTGGTGGTGCGGGGCGGTGAAAAAGCCGTGGTGCCGGTCAATACTGTGGTGCCGGTGGATGCCACCGGCGCAGGCGATCAGTTCGCTGCAGGCTTCCTTTATGGCTATGCCACCGGTCAGAATCTCGAGATCTGTGGCCGTATGGGCTGTGTCGCCGCCAGCGAAGTCATCAGCCATTTTGGCGCCCGTCCGGAAGTGGCCCTGAAACCGTTGTTTACCAAAGAAGGCCTGATCTGAACCTGAAACTTCAAAAAACAGCCGTGCGCGCCCTGTGGGGCGCGTTTTCGCCTTCGGCGAGGATATTTTTGCCAAAAAGAAACCTGCCAGGCGTTTGCTGAACGCGGGGTACAGGCGGGGACGCCGATGACCACCGGAGAAGAAATCCACGCTGGTTCCTGACGCGGCCCGGGCCCTTCTTTTTGGCAAAAATATCCCCGGGGGAATTGACCGTGAGGTCAATCGGGGGCAGGCAGCCCCCGTTGCGGCGCTTGGCCTCAGTCGCCGAGCCTGGCGTGGATCTCGTCGAGATCAACTTCGCCATTGGGCATTTTATTGCCCGGGTTTTCAAAGTCATACCGAAACAGCTGGAAGTCTTTTTTATAGATTTCATAGACCAGGTGCATCGACAGATCGTCGAAGTAGTCTTCGATCGGGTGGGCGCGTTTGGGACCGTGGCCTTCGCTTTCATTAAAGCGGGGCACCGCGTCGATGTCGACTTTTACCGGGGTATCGATTGCGTCGAGTACCGACTGCATGCCGCTGTTAAAACGCTCCACCGGGAAAATATTGCTGTAGCGACCGCCGTTGACGATGAAGGTGGAGATATGACCGGACATGGCGGACCAGTGGATGTCCGGATCCATCGGCCGGCGCCAGCGGATGGTGTCACGCGCAAACAGCAGGAAGCGGCGGAAGCTTTTGATCTGGTCAAATTCAAAGCCGCTTTCCGGATCGCCGGTCTCGATGCCGTATTTCTGCGCCAGCATGGGCACCAGATTGCCGCGATAGCGTTTGCCATTGCGCTGAATGCCACAGATCTTGTCAAAGAAAGACGACAGGATGCGCCCGTAGGGATTGCGCACGCAGGTGAAGGCGTAGGACTGGTTGTTCTGAATATTCTGTTCAATCAGCGGCTGGCTGTGCTCCTGGGCCCATTTGTGCAGCCCGTCGGTTGAATCATGGATGTCGCCGTCAAAAAAGCGGCCATGATCGGAATAATACATGATCTGGCCAATGGTGGAGCAGGCGCATTTGGGCACCACGCGATAAATCACGCTTTCGCTTTCTGTCATCCAGGTCCCGGGATATCCCATAATCGTGCCTATCCTTTGCCGCTGTTGCTGCGCGAAATGCGCTGCCGCTGAGCTGAACAGAAAAAAGCAAATAATTTCTGTCTATTCAATGGGGGTTCGCGGTATCTATGGCAACAATCACCTATTCCGAGGATTAAAATCTCCGCAATGGCCAAAATCGCCTTTATTCTGCTGTGCCACAAGGATCCGGAGGCCGTCATCGCCCAGGCACGGCGGCTGACGGCGGCGGGGGACTATATTGCGATTCATTTTGACGCCAGTGCAGAGGCGGCGCAGTTTGAGAAAATCCGCACAGCGCTGGCGGAGAATTCCAACGTCTGTTTTGCCCGCAAACGCATCAGATGTGGCTGGGCGGAGTGGAGCCTGGTGCAGGCGACGCTTTACGCGGTGGAGGCGGCCGAGACTGCGTTTCCGCGCGCCACCCATTTCTACATGGTTTCAGGCGATTGCATGCCAATCAAATCGGCGGAATTTGTGCATGATTTTCTTGACCGGGATGATGTGGATTACATCGAGAGTTTTGACTTTTTTGAAAGCGACTGGATCAAGATCGGCATGAAAGAAGACCGGCTGATCTACCGGCACTATTTTAATGAGCGCACCCGGAAGAAACTTTTTTATGCCAGCTATGAGCTGCAGAAAAAACTGCGGCTGAAGCGGGAAATCCCGGCGGACATCAAAGTGATGATCGGGTCGCAATGGTGGTGCCTGCGCCGGCGCTCCATTGAGGCGATGCTGGCGTTCTGCCGCGAACGCCCCGACGTGATACGGTTTTTCCGCAGCACCTGGATTCCGGATGAAACCTTTTTCCAGACTCTGGTGCGGCATCTGATCCCGGAAGGTGAAATCAAAAGCCGCACACCGACATTTCTGATGTTTAACGACTATGGCATGCCGGTGAACTTTTATAATGACAGTTATGATCTGCTGCTGAGCCAGGACTTCCTGTTTGCACGTAAAATCAGCCCGGAAGCGCGCGAGTTAAAGCGGCGTCTGGGCGCGTTGTTCGCCACCGAAGGGGTGGATTTCCAGATCTCCAATGAGGGGCGCAGCCTCTATCGTTTTCTCAGCGGTCAGGGCCGGGTCGGACGCCGCTATGCGCCCCGGTTCTGGGAAACCGAAAGCACGCTCGGGCGCCAGCGCGAGCTGATGATAGTGAGCTGCAAGAAGTGGCATGTGGCCAAGCGGTTTCTGGAGCAACTGCGCCGGCACACCGATATTCCGGTGGTGGAATACCTGTTTGATGAAGAAAGCTGTGCGCTGCCGGATCTGGGTGGCATCCAGCGCAGCCTGGGCAAACGCACCCGTCACCGCCGGGCGATGATGCGCATGTTATTTGACTATTATGACAGCGACCGGCTGATCATCTGCCTGGATCCCGACAATATGGATCTGCTGCGGGATTTTTATGCCGACCGATCGCGCACCAAGCTGCTGGAGATCGAATGTGTTTTCAGTGATGAGTATCTTCTGGGCCATGCGCGCCGCGTCGGCCTGGCCGGGGAACGCATGCCGTCCGAGACTCTGGCGCGGTTGCTGCCGACCATTCGCGGCGACGTGATCCATGAGAGCGACCAGATGCGCGATGCGGAGTTTGAACATTTCTATGTGCTGCGCGAAACGGCGGGGCAGGGCGAAAACAGCTTGCCAGTGGCGCGGTTCCTCGACATTCCCGAAGAGAGGGCGGCGGAAATCCTTTCCGCAGACCATTTGTTTTCAGACTGAGGTGTGTGATGGCGTACAGCTATGATGATCAGAATATTTTTGCCCGTATCCTGCGCGGGGAGATCCCCAATGAAACGGTGTTTGAGAGTGAACATGTGCTGGCGCTCCGCGATGTGAACCCCCAGGCGCCTGAGCATGTGCTGGTGATCCCGAAAGGGGCCTATGTCTGTTACGACCATTTTGCCACCGCCGCCAGTGATGCCGAAATTATCGGATTTACCCGGGCCGTGGGCGAGGTGTGCGCGCAGCTGGGCCTGGAGCCGGGCGCGGGCGGCGGAGGTTACCGGGTTATCGCCAATGCCGGGCGGGACGGCGTGCAGGAAGTGCCGCATTTCCACCTGCATATTCTGGGCGGCCGGCCGCTGGGGCGCATACTTCAGCCTGCCTGAGCGGCGCTGTGAACCTTTGCAGCTGGTCGCGGGCAGCCTCTAGGCCGGAACCGAGGGCGTCATGGGCGACTGGCGGGGGCGCCGGATGCGGCATTCCGGGCCGTATCTGTGGCGCACCCGCGCGAGCGGCCGGCCTGAGGCGCTCAGACAACACTGCATTCGAATTCCGACAAGGCTGGCGACGTGTAAAGAATCAGCGGTGACCAGACGGAGGCGCTGACGCGCCGCTGAACACCTCGGGCGCCGGCTGCGCCTCTGCCCTCAGGCGGGCGTCCGGCGGCAGATGTAACGCGACCGCCGCATCCGTCAGGATGCGGCGCGGCCCAAGGCTTTTGGGCGCATCTCAGATGCGTTTCAAAAGGGGCGGGAGGGCAACCTGATCCGCTTTGCGATCCGGGTGTTGTCTCTGGGTTTTACCAGGCGGAATGTACTTTTCGGCAGCCGCGGCGCCCGTTGACGGGCGGTGTCATGTCGCTTTTGTCAGCGCGAGGAACGCATCTTCTAGGCGGGGTTCTTCTGAGGCCACATCGCGGATGGTGATGCCGGCGGCGCGCACCGCGTCCAGCACGGCGCCGGTTGCGGTGGCATTGCGGTGATAGGACAGCGCCAGCGTCCCGTCAGGCCGGCGGCAGGCGGTGATGCCAGCGGGCAGGTCCAGCTGCGCCGGCAAGGGGCCTTCGGGCTGGATCACCAGTGTTTTGCCGTCCATGCGTCCAATCAGCGCCCGGGTTTTGTCCTGCACCACAAGTTGCCCGTGGTTGATAATGGCGATTTCGTCGCACATTTCTTCGGCTTCTTCCAGATAGTGGGTGGTGAGGATGATGGTCACTCCGCGCTCCTGATTGAGGCGGCGCACATTGTCCCACAGCATTTGCCGCAGCGCGATATCCACCCCGGCGGTGGGCTCGTCCAGCACCAGGACCTGCGGGTGATGTACCAGCGCTTTGCCCAGCAGCAAGCGCCGCCGCATGCCGCCGGAGAGGGTGCGCGAATAGGCATCGGCCTGCTCGGTCAGGCCGATCATCTCGAGGATCTCGTTGCTTTTGCGCTGGGCTTTGGGCACGCCATAGAGGCCGGCCTGCACTTCCAGCGAAGCGCGCGCAGTGAAAAACGGGTCGAGATTCAGCTCCTGGGGCATCACCCCGATTGCCGCCCGGCTCTGGCGCGGATTGTCGTCCTGGTCAAAACCCCAGATCGACACGGACCCGGCGGTTTTGCTGACCAGGCCGGCGAGGATGTTGATCAGGGTCGATTTGCCGGCGCCGTTTGGTCCCAGCAGGCCAAAGACCGAGCCGCGGGGAATCGCCAGATCTATGCCTTTGAGCGCCTGTTTGGCCGCCTGGCGGCCGCTCGCCGCATAGGTTTTGCTCAGACCGGTGATCTCAATTGCATTGTCTTGCATCTCGGCGTCCTTTTTGGCGCGGCCAGACCTTGTCGCTGCGGCTGGGATCGCTATCATAGCCTCTGATTTAGGGATCTTTGCCCTGAGGAACAAGTTCAGATACGCCCGGCTCGGGCTCAGCAGCAGGAAAGCAGCGCCATGACGATACAAGCCCCCGAAACCGAAGTGGTCAGCAGCTGGCGTGTGGCCTGTGACGGCGGCGAAGGCGCGCTGGGTCATCCGCGGGTCTATCTGCTGATCCCGCAAACCACCGGATTTGTCGAATGTGGCTATTGCGACAAAAAATTCATTCACGAGAGCGCGCCGCTCGAAGTGGCCAAATAAGCGCTGTGTCCCGCGGTCAGCTGGCCACGGGGCCGGACGCTGCGGCTAAAAAGGCCGCGGCTGCGACTGGCAGAACCTGGCGGATCATGTCACAAGGTGAACAGACACATTCACCGGCGCGGGGCAGATCATGGACAACGCATTTGGCAAAGGCCACCACCTTCATCTGATTGACGGATCGGCGTTTATTTTCCGCGCCTATCACGCTTTGCCACCGCTGACGCGCAAGTCAGACGGTTTGCCGGTCGGGGCGGTCAGTGGATATTGCAACATGTTGCTGCGCTATATCGAAGGCAATACCGGTGCCGACGCCGCCACGCATGTTGCGGTGATTTTTGATCATTCCGGCAAGACCTTCCGCAACGACCTTTATGACAAGTACAAGGCCAACCGGCCGCCGGCACCAGAAGACTTGCGGCCGCAGTTTCCGCTGACCCGCGATGCGACGCGCGCCTTTAATATCCCGGCGATTGAAGTCGAAGGTTTTGAGGCCGATGACATCATTGCCACCCTGGCCTGTCAGGCGCGCGAAGCCGGCGGGCGTTGTACTATTATCAGCTCGGACAAGGACATGATGCAGCTGGTGGGCGGCGGCGTGGAAATGCTGGACGCGATGAAGAACATCCGCATTGACCGCGAAGGCGTTGAGGCCAAGTTTGGCGTCGGGCCTGAGCGGGTGGTCGATGTGCAGGCGCTGGCGGGTGACTCGGTGGACAACGTGCCGGGCGCGCCGGGCATTGGCATCAAAACCGCCGCTTTGCTGATCAATGAATATGGCGATCTGGAGACGTTGCTGGCGCGCGCCGGCGAGGTGAAACAGCCCAAACGCCGCCAGTCCCTGCTGGAGAACGCTGAGCTGATCCGCCTGTCGCGCCAGCTGGTGCAGCTGGATTGCGATATGGAGCTGGATTTCACCATTGAGAGCCTTGAAGTGCGCGACCCGGTGGCAGAAGACCTGTTGGGGTTCATCGCGAAGATGGAATTCCGCACCATGCTGGGTCGGATGGCAACACGGCTGGGCCTGGAAGCGCCTGCGGTGGCCGCGCCGGCTGCTGGTCCGGTGGCAGAGGGCGAGGTGGCAGTGCCCGCGGCGGTGGCGTTTGATCCGGACAGCTATGAATGTGTAGCAGATGCGGAAGCATTGCAGGGCTGGATTGAGCAGATCTATGCCCGTGGCTGGGTGGCGGTGGACACCGAAACCACCGGGCTGGACGCGATGGCCGTCGATCTGGTCGGTATTTCGCTTTGTGTGGAGGCGGGCAAGGCTTGTTACATCCCGCTGAGCCATCGCGCGGCGGCAGTGGATGATCTGTTTGGCAGCGATGAGCTCGCCGCAGGGCAGATGGGTCTGGAGGCGGTGCTGGCGCTGCTGAAACCGGTTCTGGAGGATGACAGCATCCTGAAAATCGGCCAAAACATGAAATATGACGCCAAGATCCTGCGCCGTTATGGGGTGGATGTGACCTGCATCGATGACACCATGCTGATGTCTTATGCGCTGCATGGCGGGCTGCACGGCCACGGCATGGACACATTGAGCGAGCGTTATCTCGATCACAAGCCAATCCCGATCAAGAGCCTGCTGGGCGGCGGCAAATCCGCCATCACCTTTGACAAGGTGCCTCTGGAGGAGGCGGTGAAATATGCCGCTGAAGATGCGGATGTAACCCTGCGCCTGTGGCAGTTGTTCAAGCCGCAGCTGCATGTGAACAAGGTGACCAGCGTCTATGAAGTGCTGGAGCGGCCTCTGGTGCCGGTGCTGGCGCAGATGGAGATGCATGGCATTCTGGTCGACCGCGACCATCTCAGCCGCATGTCCAACAATTTCGCCCAGAAGATGGCCGGGCTGGAGGCGGATATTCACGAGCTGGCCGGTCAGCCGTTCAATGTTGGGTCGCCCAAACAGCTGGGCGAAATCCTGTTTGATAAGCTGGAGCTGCCGGGCGGCAAAAAGGGCAAGACCGGTGCGTATTCCACCGGCGCCGATATTCTGGAAGACCTGGCGACCGAGCATGAGCTGCCGGGCAAAGTGCTGGACTGGCGCCAGCTCTCCAAGCTGAAATCGACCTATACCGACGCGTTGCAGGATCATATCAACGCCGAGACCGGCCGGGTGCATACGTCTTATGTGCAGACCGGGGCCAACACCGGGCGTATGGCCTCCACTGATCCCAACCTGCAGAATATTCCGGTGCGCACCGAAGAAGGCCGCCGTATCCGCGAGGCGTTTATCGCCGCCCCGGGCAACAAGCTTGTGTCGCTGGATTACAGCCAGATCGAGCTGCGCATTCTGGCCCATATCGCCGATATTGAAGCGCTGAAACAGGCGTTCCGCGACGGGCAGGACATTCATGCGATGACGGCGGCGGAAATGTTTGGCGTGCCGATGGAGAATATGGATCCGATGGTGCGCCGTCAGGCCAAGGCGATTAACTTTGGGGTGATCTACGGCATTTCCGGATTTGGTCTCGCGCGCAATCTGCGTATTCCGAGGGCCGAGGCCCAGGGCTTTATTGACCGGTATTTTGAGCGCTTCCCCGGCATCCGCACCTATATGGACAAGACGGTCGAGTTCGCCAAAGAACACAGTTATGTAGAGACCCTGTTCGGGCGGCGCATCCATATGGCCGAGATCAATGCCAAGGGCCCACGCGCCGGCTTTGCCAAACGAGCGGCGATCAACGCGCCGATCCAGGGCACGGCGGCAGATGTGATCCGGCGCGCCATGGTGCGGCTGCCGCAGGCGATCGCGGATCTGCCAGCAAAAATGCTGCTGCAGGTGCATGATGAACTGATCTTTGAAGTGGAAGAGGCGGCGGTGGAGCCCCTGATCGCGGTGGTGCGGGATGTGATGCAATCGGCCTGTGAGCCGGTGATCCGGCTTGATGTGCCGCTGATCGTGGATGCGGGGGTTGGCGACAACTGGGCCGAAGCGCACTGATTTCTGAGACGGTGTTTGCCTGCATCCGGCTTGCTTGATCCTGGTTGCGACGGAGGCGGGCAGTGACCGGCAGGCGGGGCTGGGCGGCGGGTCCGGGCACAACGGCTCGGGCACAGCGGCTCGGGCACAACGGCTCGGGCACAACGGTTCGGGCTCCGGGCCGGGAAAAGGTACTGCATGTGGATCAGCAGGGATCTGCAGGCCGCAACCCGGACGTGGCGCTCACGGCACAAGAGGTCTGCAGCGGCCGGCCTGTTAGAGGGGGCCGTTTGGTCAGATGTCGTACAGCAGAGCCTCCCGCCCCCAGCCACCACCTCAGCGCCCGCAGCACTTTGCCGCATGCGGGACGGCTCCCGCCCCTTTGCCCTCTCAGAGAGAGGCAGCAAAGCGTTGGGCGGTGCCGCGCGCAGGGCGCGCGGTCCCAGCCGGATTGCTGCGCAATCCGGCTGCCAGCAGTGGCGGAGACCTGCGTCAGCAGGGGTCAGGGGAGGCGGGTGGCCCGGCCTGTTCTGGCCGCTGGGTCCTGGGCGCTCGGGTTTTGCAACACCTGATCCGGAGCTGTCACGCTGGCAGATAACCAGCCAGTGCCGTCTTCCGTGCGGCCGCGTGGCATATATTCGGCGCTGACCCAGCCGACATAGCCCTCGGCGTCGATCTGCGCAAAAAATGCCGTATAGTCGATGGCACCCTGATCCGGCTCATGGCGGCCGGGCACGCTTGCGATCTGAATATGGCTGACGCGCCGGCGGTGCCGCGCCCAGGTGGCCAGCATATCGCCGGTGATCGCATGGGCATGATAGGTGTCAAACTGCAGCCCCAGATTGGCCGCGCCGACCCGTTCAATAATATCTGCGGCCTGGTCAAAATCGTTCAAAAAATAACCAGGCATATCCACGGGGTTGATCGGCTCAATGGTCAGGCTTTGTTTCGGCGCCTGGGCTGCCGCCCATTTCAGGTTCTCCACAAAGGTCTTTTTCGCCACCAGGCCCTGCGCTTTGCCAGCCATGATATGGATGTGCAGCGCGCCGAGCCGCTGGGCAAAGCGCAGCGCACGGGTGAAATCGCTGCGAAATCGTTTTTCGCCACCGGGAATGGCGGCAAAACCACGGTCGCCCCCTGCCCAGTTTGGCGGCGGTGTATTGATCAGCACCAGCGGCAGGCCGGATTGTTTCATCCGCCGCTCGATCTCGTTGGCGGCATCGTCATAGGGAAACAGCACTTCGACCGCGTCAAACCCGGCGATTTTCGCCTCGGCGAACCGCTCCAGAAACGGGTATTCCTTGAACAGAAACGTCAGATTTGCTGCAAACTTTGGCATTAAATAAGATCCGCTGAGGCAATAATGGGAAAAAACCGGCCGCCTGAGCGCAGGCCAAACCAGCTGTCGCCATCATGGGGGGCGTGTTCGCCGATGTCCACCAGGCGATAAAACGATTTGCGGTCAATGCGCGCTTCCAGATCAGCACGGATGTGCACATAGGGGGTCGGCTCGCCGGTTGCCGCATCAATTTCGACCCGGATCGGGTGCTCGGTGCCGGCGCGGGCAGAATCGCCAATGTTGGTGGTGAACACCAGATCCTCGCCGTCCTGGTCAAAATCAACCGCGACAAAGGGCACGTCATCGACTTTGATACCGACTTTTTCTACCGGGGTGACCAAAAAGTAATTCTCCCCGTCGCGCCGCAGCACGCCGGAAAACAGCCGCACAAGTTCGGGCCGCCCGATCGGGGTGCCAAGATAGAACCAGGTGCCGTCCCGTTTGATATGGATGTCCAGATCACCGCAAAAGGGCGGATTCCACAGATGTACCGGCGGCAGGCCTTTTTTGCCGGCCGCTTTGGCGGCGGCGGCGATGCCTTCGGCACTGGTGCTGGTCATTGTAGCGGGGGTGCGGCTGACGCCCGTATCTGTGCCCGTGACAGTACCGGTATCGGCCGTGCCGCCGGGCCCGTGGGTAACAATGTTTTGTGCACTCATTGCGAATACCATTTGTAGCTCCAGGCATAAGTGCCTTTAATGCCATCATAACCGTTGAGGAAAGGTGAGACCATGGCTGAGGCAGAAAACCTTGTGGCAGAGATCGAAGCGCTGGGGCACAAACTCTCCGCCGCCAAGCTGTCGGTCAACCAGCGTTTTATTGGCCAGGAACAGGTGGTGGACCTGGTGCTGACCGCGCTTCTGTGTGGCGGGCACGCGCTGTTGATCGGATTGCCGGGTCTGGGCAAGACCCGCCTGGTCGAGACCCTGTCCATTGTGATGGGGCTGCACGGGGCGCGGGTGCAGTTCACCCCGGACCTGATGCCGGCCGATATTCTGGGCTCTGAGGTGCTGGAAACCGCAGCCGATGGCAGCCGCGCATTCCGCTTTATTGAAGGGCCGGTGTTTTGCCAGCTGTTGATGGCGGATGAGATCAACCGCGCCAGCCCGCGCACCCAGTCGGCGCTGCTGCAGGCGATGCAGGAAAGCTCTGTGACCATTGCGGGTCAGCCCCATGCACTGGAAGCGCCGTTTCATGTGCTGGCGACGCAAAACCCGATTGAGCAGGAGGGCACCTATCCGCTGCCAGAAGCACAGCTGGACCGGTTTCTGGTTCAGGTGGATGTGGCCTATCCGGACCGCGACACCGAGCGCGACATTCTGCTGGCCACCACCGGGTCGCAAGACGCGCAGGCCCATGCGGTGTTCACCGCCGCTGAGCTGATCGCGGCCCAGGCGCTGCTGCGGCGGATGCCGGTGGGTGAAGCAGTGGTGGCAGCAATCCTTGATCTGGTGCGCGCCTGCCGCCCGGGCGAGCCGGAGGCGCATCCGCTGATTGAGGCTTCGGTCAGCTGGGGGCCGGGGCCACGTGCGGCGCAGGCTCTGATGATGACGGTGCGGGCGCGGGCGTTGCTGGACGGGCGGCTGGCGCCTTCGGTGTCTGACGTCAGTGCCATGGCGCATGCGGTGCTGAGCCACCGGATGGCGTTGAGTTTTGCAGCGCGGGCGCGGGGTGAAAGCCTGACCCAGGTGATTGACACTGTGACAGCGGCCCAGAGCGCGGTGCAAGCGGCCTGATGGCGGCGCGCGATCTCCGGGGCGGCATCGCCGGTGCGCCTGCGAACGGGCGCGGCAGTGGACGTGGGAATGGGTCGGCGGCCACAGGGCGGGACGCCGGACGCGCAGGGGGCGCAGCAAAGCTGCGCGCGGGCGCGGAACTGCTGGCGGCCCCGTTGCCGGCCTTGCTGGCGGAGGCGGAACATCTGGCGCAGACGGTTTTGCTGGGCGCACATGGGCGGCGCAGGTCCGGACAGGGTGATGAGTTCTGGCAGTATCGTCCGGCGATGGCTGGCGACGCGGCGCGCAGCATTGACTGGCGCCGCTCGGCGCGCTCAGACGCGCATTTCATCCGCGAAAAAGAATGGCAGGCGGCACAGTCAGTGGTGCTCTGGGTCGATGAGGGCGCCTCGATGCGCTTTGCCTCCGGTGGCCATGGCAGCAAAGAGGCGCGCGCCAATCTTTTGGCGATGGCGCTTTCTGTGCTGCTGATGCGGGGGGGCGAACGGGTGGCGCTGGCGCGGCTTGGCACGCCGCCGCAAAGTGGCGCGCTGCAGCTGTTGCGCATCGCCCGGGGATTAAGCCGCGAGGCGGCGCGCCCGGACTATGGTGCGCCACAGGCCGGCGCGATGCAGCCCCACAGCCGGGCGGTTTTCTTCTCGGATTTTCTCGGCGATATTGAGCCGGTGGTGGCGCAGCTGACCGAAGCGGCGGACCGCGGTGTCAAAGGCGCTCTGGTGCAGGTGCTGGATGTGGCGGAAGAGAGTTTTCCTTATGACGGGCGCACGGTGTTTGAAAGCATGCAGGGCAGCCTGCGCCATGAAACACTGAAGGCTGGTGATCTGCGGGGCCGGTATCAGGTGCGGCTGGCGGAACGCAAAGACCGGCTGATGGCGCTGGCGCGCGCCACTGGCTGGCAATATCTGTGCCATCACAGTGATGGCGGTGCTCAGGCGGCGCTGTTATGGTTATACGCGGCGCTGGAGCGCAGACGGTGATGCTGATATCTGGCCTGATCGGGTGTCCCACCGGCGCGCAGTATCTGTGCCATTACAGTAATGGCAGTGCCCCGCCGGCGCTGTTATGGGTTTATGCGGCGCTGGAGCGGAGACGCTGATGCTGATACTGGGTCCGATCGGATTTACTGCGCCCTGGCTGCTGGCCGGGCTTCTGGCGCTGCCGGCGCTGTGGCTGTTGTTGCGTGCGGTGCCGCCGGCGCCGGTGCGCCGCCGCTTTCCCGGCGTGGCGCTGCTGCTGGGCTTGCGCGATGATCAGGCCCAGGCGGCGCATACCCCCTGGTGGCTGCTCATCCTGCGCGCGTTGGCGGTGGCGGCTGCGATCCTCGCTTTTGCCGGGCCGGTGCTGAACCCGGTGGCGGTGGAAAGCCGCAGCGATCCTTTGTTGATCCTCAGTGATGGCAGCTGGGCGATGGCGCGGGACTGGGCGCAGAGCCAGCAGCGTATTGATGCCGCCCTGCAGGAGGCGGGCCGCCAGGGCCGCCCGGTGGCGCTGGTCTCGCTGACCGATATCGGCGCCGATATGTCTGCCGACACGGCCGACACTGCCGCCCGGAATGCCGTGAATTCCGCGGATGCCTCAGGTGTCTCAGGCGCTTTGGGCGCTGAACTGCCCTTTGCCTCTGCGTCCAGCTGGCAGCAGCGGCTGCCTGGTCTGGCGCCAAAGCCCTGGCGCGCGGGCGATGTCTCGGCGTTGCTTGGCAGTCTGCGTGGAGATTTTGAAACCCTGTGGTTCTCAGACGGGCTGGAAGTGCCCTGGCGCGCCGCGCTGCTGACGGCGCTGGAAGCGCGTGGCCCGGTGCGGGTGGTACAGTCCATACGCCCGCTGATGGCGCTGCGCCCGGTGGCGTTTGATCAGGGACGTTTGCAGCTCACGGTGCTGCGGGCCCGCCCGGGCGATGCGGCGCAGGCGGTGGTGCGCGCGGTGGGGCCCGATCCGGCCGGGATTGAACGGGAACTGGCGCGGATGCCGGTGCAGTTTGAACCGGGCGCGCGTCAGGCTTCGGTGGTTTTTGAGCTGCCGCCGGAACTGCGCAACCGGATCAGCCGCTTTGAGGTTGAAGCGCAGCGTCACGCCGGCGCGGTGACACTGAGCGATGATGCGCTGAAGCGGCGCGAAGTGGGCATGATGGCAGGGCGCGAGCCGCGCGAAGGGCTGGAGCTGTTGTCGCAGCTGCATTACCTGCGCCGGGCGCTGGCGCCGACTGCCGATCTGATTGAAGTCGGCCTGGAGGATATGATCGCGGCGCGCCCGGAGGTGATTATCCTCGCCGATGTGGCGCGGCTGTCGCAGCTGGAAACGCGGCTGTTGCGGCTCTGGGTCGAGGACGGCGGCTTGCTGATCCGCTTTGCCGGGCCGCAGCTGGCCGCCTCTGATCTGAGCCGCGACGTGGAAGATGAACTGATGCCGGTGCGGTTGCGCAGCGGCGGGCGCACGGTGGGCGGCGCGATGAGCTGGGGCGCACCCAAAGCGCTGGCGCCGTTTGCAGCTGACAGCCCGTTTTACGGTCTGAACGTGCCCGGCGATGTGCGGGTCACCGCCCAGGTTCTGGCGCAGCCGGACCCGGAATTGAGCGCGCGGGTGATCGCGGCGCTGGCGGATGGCACGCCATTGGTGACCCGCAAGTCGCTCGGCTCCGGCCAGGTGGTGCTGTTCCATGTCACCGCCAATGCGGAATGGTCCGGCCTGCCGCTGTCTGGCCTGTTTGTGCAGATGCTGGAGCGGCTGGCGGTGTCCACCCGGCCGGCACAACCCGATGCGGGCGTGTTGGCGGGGCAGATATTCACGCCACTGGCGGTGATGGACGGGTTCGGGCGCATCAGCCCGGCCACGGCGCTGGCCGGTGTGGCGGGCGAACGCATTGCCACCGGCGCGCCGGGGCCGGATCTGGCGCCGGGCCTGTATCAGGGCGGAGAGCAAACCCTGGCGGTGAATGTGATTGCGCCGGGCCAGCAGTTGCGCCCGGCGGCCTGGCCGGCGCGGATCCAGGTGGAAGGGATGCAGTTGCAGGTGGAGCAGGATCTTAAGGGCGCGCTGCTGGCGCTGGCGCTGCTGGCCTTGTTTGTCGATGTGCTGGCAACGCTGTCGCTGTCGGGGCGGTTGCGCGGTGCGGTGGCGCTGCTGGCACCTCTGGCTCTGATGCTGGCCCTGACCGGGCTGCCGGGCGCGCCGCTGCGGGCCCAGGAAACCGGGCTGGAGTTGGCGCAGGATACCGGCGAGGACACGGGGCAAGACACCGGACAGGGTCCGGTCGGGACTGCGGCAACAAGAGACCCACAGCTGTCAGACGCGCGGGGGGAAGCTTCGCGGGCGGAAATTCTGGCCCGCGCCGCCAGTTCTGACGTGGTGCTGGCCTATGTGCTCAGCGGCGACGCCCAGACCGACAGCATCGCCCGCGCCGGTATGGAGGGGCTGTCGCGGCTGCTCTCAAGGCGCACTTCGGTGGAACCCGGTGCGCCGATCGGGGTCGATCCGGCGGTGGATGAGCTGGCGTTTTTCCCGATGCTTTACTGGCCTGTGGTCGCCAGTCAGCCGCTGCCCGATGAGGTGGCCTATGCGCGGCTGAACCGCTATCTGCGCTCGGGTGGCATGATCGTATTTGACAGCCGCGACGGCGACCGGATCGGGGCCGGGCCCAGTGCCAATATGCGCCGGCTGCAACAGATTGCCCGCGGGCTGGACATTCCGCCCCTGGAACCGGTGCCGGCGGATCATGTGCTGACGCGCTCTTTCTACCTGTTGCAGGATTTTCCGGGACGCTATGCGGGCCAGGAAGTCTGGGTCGAAGCAGCGCCGGCGGATGCGGTGCGCGCGGAGGGCATGCCGTTCCGCAATCTCAATGACAATGTGACGCCGGTGGTGATCGGATCCGGGGACTGGGCCGGGGCCTGGGCGGTCAATGAAAACGGCTCCGCGCTGCTGCCGGTGGGGCGGGGCTATTCCGGCGAGCGCCAACGCGAGATCGCCAACCGGTTTGGCATCAACCTGGTGATGCATGTGCTGACCGGAAATTACAAATCAGACCAGGTGCATGTGCCGGCGCTCCTGGACCGTTTGGGGCAATGAAGACATGAACAGCGGAACCGTAATCTTTGATCCACTGCTGCCCCTGGTTTTCATTGTGATTGCCGCGGCACTGATTGTGGCGGCGCTGGCGCTGGGCCTGTGGCGGCGTGGCATTGCGGTGGGGCTGCGCGCTCTGGCGGCGGCGGCACTGCTGCTGGCGCTGGTCAACCCGTCCTGGCAGCAGGAGCAGAAGCGGGCGCTGGATGACATTGTGCTGGTGGTGGTGGATGAAAGCGCCTCTCAGAGCCTGTCGGACCGCAGCAGTCAGAGCGCCGCAGCGCTGACGCAGCTGGAGCGTGACGTGGCGCGGCTGGGCAATACTGAACTGCGGGTGATGCGTCTTGGCGATGGGGCGGGCGACAGTGGCACGCTGGTGATGGACGTGCTGCAGCGCGCTCTGGCCGAAGTGCCGCGCGCCCGCGTTGCCGGTGCCTTTGTGATCACCGACGGGGAAGTGCACGATCTGGAACGCACGCCTGATATGCCGGCGCCGCTGCATGTATTGCAGAGCGGGCGCAAGGGCGACTGGGACCGCCGGCTGCTGATCAAAAACGCGCCGGCCTTTGCTATTCTGAATGAAGAGGTGATCCTGACCCTGCGCATCGAGGATCAGGGCGAAGTGCCGGCGGCGCTGCAGGGCTTTCCGGCCGAAGTGTCGATCGCGATTGATGGCGGTGCGCCGCAGACATTCACCCTGCCGGTGGGGCGCGACATTGAGCTGCCGCTGACACTGCCCCATGGCGGTATGAATGTGATGCAGTTCACCGTGGCCGAAGCCGCGGGCGAGCTGACCATGCGCAACAACAGCGCGGTGGTGCAGATCAACGGGGTGCGCGACCGGCTGCGGGTGCTGCTGGTCTCGGGCGAGCCCTATGCCGGCGAGCGCACCTGGCGCAATCTGCTGAAATCGGACAGCGCGGTGGATCTGGTGCATTTCACCATTCTGCGGCCGCCGGAAAAACAGGATGGCGTGCCGGTGAGTGAACTGTCTCTGATCGCCTTTCCCACCCGCGAGCTGTTCATGGACAAGATCGACGATTTCGATCTGATCGTGTTTGACCGCTACAAGCTGCGCGGCATTCTGCCGGGGCTCTATCTGGCCAATGTCGCCGATTATGTGCGCAAGGGCGGCGCGGTGCTAGTAGCGGCGGGGCCGGATTTCGCCAGCGCTTCCAGCCTGGCGCGCTCGCCGCTGGGAGAAGTGCTGCCGGGGGAGCCGACCGGGCGGGTGATTGATCAGGCCTTTGCGCCGGCGATCAGCGAGCTGGGTCAGCGTCACCCGGTGACGCGCGGCCTGGATGCGGCGTCTGAGGGTGACTGGGGGCGCTGGA
>NZ_QOLB01000132.1 GCF_003333265.1 Candidatus Halocynthiibacter alkanivorans | reverse complement strand
GCTGAATTTAATGTGCCCCAGGTTGGTTAACGACTCGTAAATGAAATGGCATCTATGTGATATAATTTTCGCAATAAATCGTAAGCCGCTGCCGCACAACGATAAATAAAATACGGCAGCGGACGCTCATCTTCAGGTTGCAGAGCCTCCGATGGTCAATCCGCCGATCATGAGAGTGGGTTGGCCGACTCCCACCGGCACCCATTGCCCGGCTTTGCCGCAATTTCCGACCCCGGGATCAAGCGCCATATCATTGCCGATGGCGCGGATCTGGTTCATCGCGGTGGCGCCATCGCCGATCAGCGTGGCGCCTTTGACTGGCGCGCCAACCTTACCGTCTTTGACCAGGTAGGCTTCGGTGCAGGAAAACACGAACTTGCCATTGGTGATATCGACCTGACCACCGCCAAAGCCCACCGCGTAAATGCCGTCTTTCAACCCGGCCACGATGTCTTCCGGCGCGGTGTCGCCTCCGAGCATATAGGTATTGGTCATCCGCGGCATCGGCGCATGGGCATAGCTCTCACGCCTGCCGTTGCCGGTGGCTTTGACCCCCATCAGACGGGCGTTCTGCCGGTCCTGCATATAGCCCACCAGCACCCCATCCTCGATCAGGGTGTTTTTGCCCGAAGGCGTGCCCTCATCATCGACCGAGATCGATCCGCGCCGGTCCGGAATGGTGCCGTCGTCCAGAATGGTGACACCTTTGGCCGCGACCTGTTTGCCCATCAGCCCGGCAAAAGCCGAGGTGCCTTTGCGGTTGAAGTCCCCCTCCAGCCCGTGACCCACCGCCTCGTGCAGCAGAATGCCGGGCCAGCCCGCCCCCAGCACCACATCCATCTGCCCCGCCGGTGCCGGCACCGCTTCCAGGTTCACCAGCGCAATGCGCAGCGCTTCGCGCGCCACCGACTGCCAGTGCTCCGGCGCGATCAGCCCGCTGAGCAGCGTACGGCCACCGCCGCCATGGCCACCGGATTCACGGCGGCCGTTTTCTTCGACAATCACCGAGACATTCAGTCGCGTCATCGGCCGCGTGTCGGAAATCAACGTGCCTTCCGGGCGCAGGATGAACACTTCCTGGATCGAGGCGGCCAGCGTCGCCGAGACCTGCACCACCCGCGGATCAAGTGCGCGGGCAAAGGCGTCGATCTCAGCCAGGGTGTCGATCTTGACGGTAAATTCAGTGCCGGCCACCGGGTTTTTATCGGTGTAAAGCCTGGTGTTGGTGGCGCGCGGCGCTTCGGCCAGGGTGCCACCGCCATCGCCCACTGCCAGCCGCGCGGTCTCCGAAGCGCGTCGAATCGCCGATTCGCTGATCTCAGTGGAATGGGCATAGCCGGTGGTCTCACCGCAGACCGCCCGCAGGCCGAAACCTTCCGAGGCGTCATAACTGGCGGTTTTCACCCGGCCGTCATCAAAAACCACCGCTTCTGAACATCTGCGTTCCAGAAATAACTCGCCATCATCAGCACCTGCGACAGTCTCACGCAGGATTTTAAGTGTCTGCTCCTGCTCAAGAGTGGTATTAAAGGGGCGAAACGTGTCTGTCTTCATTTTTTATCTCCTTCGGGACTTGATCTGGATCAAAAAAGAGGCTGTATGACGCATCACACAACTTGTCCCGTTGGGACTAATATGGTTTCAAACGAACAGGACACAACGGGTTTCCTGCCAAATCGGCAGACTTCCGGCGGAACGGTCTCTCGCTACCGTCAGTGAAAACAGGAATTACTATGCGCACAACGACCTTTTTTAAGGGCCTGATGGCCGCAACACTCGCTACCACCCTCAGCGGTGTTGCCAATGCACAGGCCGCGCTTGACGGTCTGGAAATCGTCGGCGCGCCGACACCACGGGGCACAGGCTTTCAGCCCGCCGGCTCAAATATTGCCCGCCAGCTGCAAAGTCTTGACTGGTTGCTGCTGGTCGTCAGCGCTGCCATCGTGGTCTTTGTCACCGGGCTGATGATCTATATCATGATGCGTTACAACCGCCGCAAAAACCCGACACCGGCGACTTTTACCCATCACTCGGTGCTGGAAATTGCCTGGACCATCATCCCGATCCTGGTTCTGGTGGTGATTGGCGCTTTCTCGCTGCCAGTGCTGTTCTATTCGCAGGAAATCCCCAAAGCTGACCTGACCATCAAAGCCGTCGGCAACCAGTGGTACTGGGATTATGAATACCCCGATTCTGAATTTGGCTTCTCCAGCTACATGCTGGCGCGCGAAGATCTGGAAGCGGCCGGATATGACCAGTCCGAATACCTGCTGGCGACCGACACTGCCGTTGTGGTGCCAGTGAACAAAACCGTTGTTGTTCAGGTGACCGCGGCTGATGTGATCCACGCCTGGGCTGTGCCTGCGCTGGGCGTGAAACAGGATGGCGTTCCCGGCCGTCTCGCTGAGCTGTGGTTCCGTGCTGACAAAGAAGGTGTTTATTTCGGTCAGTGTTCCGAGCTCTGCGGCAAAGACCACTCCTATATGCCGATCACCGTGAAAGTAGTGTCTCAGGAGGCCTATGACGCCTGGCTCAAAGGCGCGATTGAAGAGTTTGCCGGTCTGCCGGCTGCGTCGCAAAACGTAAAACTGGCGTCGGCTGAATAAGCCCGCCGCTCAAGATACAGGGTGGGGGCTGGTGATCCGGCCCCTGCTGCCCCGACCTAACCCTGCCAAACCCCTGACAAAAGGTTGCAACATGACAGATTTCTCTGCAAATCAATATGAAGACGAAGCGAGCTTTGGGGATTATTTCTCCTTGTTGAAGCCGCGTGTTATGTCTCTGGTTGTGTTCACCGCCATGGTCGGGCTTATCGTGGCACCGGTTTCGGTCAATCCGTTTGTTGCCTTCACTGCCATTCTGTTCATCGCCATCGGCGGCGGCGCCTCGGGCGCGCTGAACATGTGGTGGGACGCCGATATCGATACGGTGATGAAACGCACCAAAACCCGCCCGATCCCTGCCGGTAAAATTCCCGCCATTGAAGCGCGCAACCTTGGTGTCGCACTTTCGGGTATTTCGGTGGTGATGCTGGCACTGGCCACCAATATTGTCGCTGGCGCGTTTCTCGCCTTTACCATCTTCTTCTACGCGGTGGTCTACACCATGTGGCTGAAACGCTGGACACCGCAGAACATCGTCATCGGCGGCGCCTCCGGCGCGTTCCCTCCGAT
Organism: Candidatus Halocynthiibacter alkanivorans; assembly: GCF_003333265.1. Lineage (GTDB taxonomy): Bacteria > Pseudomonadota > Alphaproteobacteria > Rhodobacterales > Rhodobacteraceae > Halocyntiibacter_A > Halocyntiibacter_A alkanivorans. The sequence goes on along the minus strand of NZ_QOLB01000132.1, from coordinate 15,067 downwards.
GATCGGCTGGGCCGCGGCCACCGGCGGCATCGCGATGGAATCGGTGCTGATGTTCGCCGTGATCTTCATGTGGACGCCGCCGCATTTCTGGGCGCTCTGCCTGTTTATGAAATCGGATTACGATGAAGCCGGCGTGCCGATGCTGACCGCGACCCATGGCCGCCGTGTCACCCGCAACCACATTTTTGCCTATACGCTGCTGCTTGCGCCATTTGCCATCGGGCTGGGCTTTACTTCCATCGGTGGTCCCATCTATCTGGCGGTGGCCGTGGTGATGAACGCGCTGTTTATCAAAGGCGCCTGGACGATCTGGAAACGCAAAGAAGACACGTCGCTCGACGATGAATACAAAGTCGAACGCTCTTTCTTTAAATTGTCACTTGCTTACCTGTTCCTGCATTTCGGTGCACTTATGGTGGAAGCACTACTGCCCTTCGGGCTTGGAGGCTGGTGATATGTCACTGGTACGCGAACATGAAATGCACAAACGGCGCAAAAGCCGCAACATTGGCCTTGGTGGCGTGTTGATTCTGTTTGTGACGCTGGTCTTTGGCCTGACGATCGCCAAAGTCTCGCCGCTGATGAATGAAGTCACCGCGCAGAACGAGACCAGCCAGTGACGCTTCAAAGGACACACAAAACCGCGGCCATGGCTGCCGGTGTGGTTGTCCTGATGGGCGGCCTGGCCTGGGCGTCGGTGCCGTTTTACAACTGGTTCTGCAAAGTCACCGGTTTTGGCGGCACCACCAGCGTGTCGGCGACCGGTTCAGACGTGATCCTGGACCAGACCATCACGATACGTTTTGATGCGACGCTTGACCGCGATATGCTGTGGGAATTTAAACCCATGGTGCGCGAAATGGAGCTGCGCATCGGCGAGACCGGCCTGGCGTTCTACGAGGCCTACAATCCGACCGACCGGGTGATTGCCGGCACTGCCAGCTATAATGTCGCCCCCTATGATGCCGGTGGATTTTTCACCAAGATCGACTGTTTCTGCTTCACCGAACAGGTGCTGCAACCGGGTGAACGGGTGCAGATGCCGGTGACCTTCTACGTGGATCCTGAAATCACCCAGGACCGCGACGCTAAATTTGTAAAACACATCACGCTGTCTTACACCTTCTACGAAACCGACCTTCCCTCAGAAGAAACGGCAAACCTGTCGCAAGATCTTCTGAACCGGTCCAACTAAAGACCCAGACTCGGGGAAACCAACATGGCGCACGAAAAAAATCACGACTATCACATTCTGACCCCTTCGGTCTGGCCTTTCATGGGCGCGCTCGGCGCCTTCATCATGCTGTTTGGCGCAGTGCTGTGGATGCAGGGCATTACTGCCTTCATGTTCTTCGGCGGCCTCGCAGTCGTGCTCTACGTGAGCTACGCATGGTGGTCTGACGTTATTGTCGAAGCCAATCAGGGCGATCACACACCGGTTGTCAAAATCGGCCTGCGCTACGGCGTGGTATTGTTCATCATGTCCGAAGTGATGTTCTTTGTGGCCTGGTTCTGGGCGTTCTTCAAAAATGCGCTCTATCCGATGGGCCCGGACTCGCCGCGGATTGACGGCATCTGGCCACCCGCAGGCATTGAGACCTTCAACCCCTGGCACCTGCCGCTGATCAACACGCTGATCCTGCTGTGTTCCGGCGCTGCGGCCACCTGGGCGCACCACGCGATTGCCCATGAAAACAACCGCAAAGATATGATCACCGGCCTGGGCATTGCGGTGTTCCTCGGCCTGCTGTTCACCTTCTTCCAGGGCTATGAATATGCCGAAGCCAGCTTTGGCCTCTCCGGCAACATCTACGGCGCTGTGTTCTTCATGGCGACAGGTTTCCATGGTTTCCACGTCATCATCGGCACCATCTTCCTCGGTGTCTGTATGATCCGGGCGATCCGCGGCAGCTTTACCCCTGAACATCACATCGGTTTTGAAGCCGCAGCCTGGTACTGGCACTTTGTGGATGTGGTCTGGCTGTTCCTGTTTCTCGCCGTTTACATCTGGGGCGGTGGCTAATCCGGTTGCACCTGCTGCATTGATATGAACAAAGAAAGGCGCGCGGGAGACATCCTGCGCGCCTTTTTCCATGGTGAGGACGCCTGATGACCCGACGCATGATTTTCCCGCTGATTTTTGGCATTGCCGGTATCGCGGTGCTGCTGATGCTGGGCAATTGGCAGACCCGGCGCATGGTGTGGAAAAACAACATCATCGCCGAAATCGACCGCGAAATTGTGGCCCCCACCGTGCCGCTGCCCGACCAGATCACACCGGATATGAAATACATGCCGGTCACCGCCACCGGCACCACCGGCAGCCGCGAATTGCACATGCTGACCAGCAGCCAGGAGACCGGCACCGGTTACCGGGTGATCACCCCGTTCACGGTGCAAAGCGCCCCCGGAAGCCCCACTGCCAGCCGCACCATCATGCTGGACCGGGGTTTTCTGCCGGCGAGTGCCAAAGACGCGCCGCGCCCGCAGCTTGAACTCGACGTCGAGGGCAATCTCTACTGGCCCGACGATCTGAACTCCTCCACGCCGGATCCGGACCTGGGCCGCAATATCTGGTTTACCCGCGATGTCCCGACCATGGCGGCCGCGCTCGGCACTGAGCCGGTGCTGATCATCGCGCGCCAGGACGCCGGGCAGGGCATCACCCCCTGGCCCGTGGACAGCAGCACCATCACCAACAACCACGTGGCTTATGCATTCACCTGGTATTCGCTGGCTTTTGTATGGTTAGTGATGACAGGCTATCTTCTGTGGCGTATCAGACGCAGGACCATCTGAACTTTTCAGGACACTGACATGCGATATATTTCGACCCGCGGCCAGGCGCCGGCACTGAACTTTGAAGAGACCATGCTGACCGGGCTTGCGCGCGACGGCGGGCTCTATGTGCCGGAAGAGATCCCCAGCCTGAGCGCGGATGAAATCCGGGCGCTGGCGGGCAAATCCTACGAGGAAATCGCCTTTACCGTGATGCGCCCCTTTGTCGGCGACACCTTCAGCGATGACGAGTTCCGCAGCCTGATTGCCCGCGCCTATGCCGGCTTTAATCACGACGCGCGCGCGCCGCTGGTGCAGCTGGCCCCCAATCACTTCCTGCTGGAACTGTTCCACGGCCCGACCCTGGCGTTCAAAGACTTCGCCATGCAGCTGATTGGCCAGCTGTTCCAGGCGGTGCTGGCGCGGCGCGGTGAGCGGGTGACCATCGTGGGTGCCACCTCGGGTGATACCGGCTCTGCCGCGATTGAAGCCTTTAAGGGGCTCGACAATGTCGACGTGGTGATCCTGTTCCCGCACGGCCGTGTTTCAGAAGTGCAGCGACGCCAGATGACCACCCCGCCTGAGAGCAACATTCACGCCCTCGCGGTGGACGGTGATTTCGACGACTGCCAGGCGGCGCTGAAAGACATGTTCAACGATTTTGATTTCCGCGACGAGGTGAAACTCGCCGGGGTCAATTCGATCAACTTCGCCCGGGTGCTGGCCCAGGTGGTGTATTATTTCTCCTCCGCCGTGTCTGTCGGCGCGCCGGACCGCAACGTCTCCTTCACCGTGCCCACCGGCAATTTTGGTGACATCTTTGCCGGTTATCTCGCCAAAAAGATGGGCCTGCCGATTGACCGCCTGGTGGTGGCCACCAATCAGAACGACATTCTGCACCGCGCCATCGCAAGCGGCGAACATACCAAACACGGGGTGACCCCGTCGATCAGCCCGTCGATGGACATCCAGGTCTCTTCCAACTTTGAACGCGCGCTGTTTGACGCCTACGGGCGCGACGGTGCTGCGGTGTCGGCGCTGATGAGCGAGCTTGATGAGGGCGGCTTCACCATCTCCCAGGGCGCGATTGAAGCGCTGCGGGACCAGTTTGACTCCGGCCGTGCCTCAGAAGAAGAAACCAGCGCCACCATCAAAGACATGCGTGCGCGTTCCGGCGAACTGCTTTGCCCCCATTCCGCTGTGGCGGTGAAAGTGGCGCAGGAAAACCTCACTGAGACCGTGATGGTCACCCTCGCCACCGCCCACCCGGCGAAATTCCCCGACGCCGTGGAAGCCGCTTCCGGCATCCGCCCCGCCTTGCCGCCACATATGGCCGACTTGTTTGAACGCCCTGAGCGGGTCACCCGGGTCAAGAACGACCTGGGGGCGCTGCAGGCCCTGATCAAAGAACGGATTGCCCGTTGAACGTCGAATTCCACACCCTCTCTAACGGGTTCCGCATCGTCACTGAACATATGCCGGGGCTGGAAAGCGCCTCGATCGGCGTCTGGGTCCAGGCCGGTGGCCGTCACGAGACACTGCCCCAGAACGGCATCGCGCATTTCCTTGAACATATGGCGTTCAAAGGCACCAAACGGCGCTCGGCGCTGCAGATTGCCGAGGCCATTGAGGACGTTGGTGGTTATATCAACGCCTATACCAGCCGCGAGATGACCGCCTACTACGCCCGGGTGCTGTCCCAGGACGTCGCACTTGGCCTGGACGTGATTGCCGATATCCTGCTGAACCCGGTGTTTGATCCCGAAGAGATCGAGATCGAACGCGGTGTGATACTGCAGGAAATCGGCCAGTCGCTGGACACGCCGGATGATGTGATCTTTGACTGGCTGCAAGAAGCCTCTTATCCGGGCCAGGCCATCGGCCGCACCATTTTGGGCCCCGAAGAACGCGTCAGCAGCTTTTCCCGCAAAGACCTTTCAACGTTTGTGGCACAGCATTACGGGCCGAACCGCATGATCCTGGCCGCCGCAGGCGGGGTGGATCACGATGCGATCGTGGCCGACGCCGAACGGCTGTTTGGCCATCTGAAACCGGTGACGGATGAAAACCCCGATGGGGCGACGTTTACCTGTGGTGAACACCGCGAAGTGAAAAACCTCGAGCAGGCGCATTTCGCGCTGTCGCTGGAAGGCCCGAGCTACCGCGATGAGTCTATCTACACCGCGCAGATCTTCGCCACGGCCTTTGGCGGCGGCATGTCCTCCCGCCTGTTTCAGGAAATCCGCGAGAAACGCGGCCTCTGTTACACCATCTATTCCCAGGCCGGCGCCTATTCCGATACCGGCGGCATGACGATCTATGCCGGCACGTCGGGCGACGAAATCGAAAGCCTCGCCACCCTGACAATGGACGAGCTGAAACGCGCCGCGGACGATATGTCTGAGGCCGAGGTGGCGCGCGCCCGGACGCAGATGAAAGCCGGGCTGCTGATGGGGCTGGAAAGCCCGGGTGCGCGCGCCGAGCGCCTGTCGCGCATGGTGGCGATCTGGAACCGGGTGCCGCCGCTGGCGGAAACTGTGCAGCGTTTTGAATCGGTCAGCACCGCTGACGTGCGCGAATTTGCCGCCCGTATGTGCCAGGCCAATTCGGCGCTGGCGCTCTATGGCCCGGTGGACAAAGCCCCGACACTGCAGGACCTGCGCCAGAGGCTGCTGGCTTGATACTGTCACGGCGCCACAAAGTCCGGATCGAATCTGAACGCATGACTTTGCGGCTGCCGGTGCATGGCGACTTCAAACAATGGGCGGCGCTGCGCCGCCACTCTGAAACCTTCCTGGCGCCCTGGGAGCCAACCTGGGCCCGGGACCATTTCGACCGCAAAAGTTTTGCCAACCGGGTCTATTGGGCCCAGCGTTCGGTATCGGGTGGTACGGCGCTGCCGCTGATGCTGATCCGGCGCACTGACAATGCGCTGCTGGGGGCGATCACGCTGGACAATATCCGCCGTGGCCCGGCCCAGGCCGGCACGCTCGGCTATTGGGTCGGCGCCCCTTTTGCGCGTCAGGGTTTTATGCGCGAAGCGATTCAAGCGGTGGTGCATCATGCGTTTCACCAGCTCGACCTCTCGCGGCTTGAGGCCGCCTGCCTGCCGGAAAACACCCCCTCGCGCGGTGTGCTGGAAAAATCAGGTTTCAAATATGAAGGCGTTGCGCAAAGCTATCTGCAAATCAACGGCCGCTGGCGCAATCACGTGCTCTACGCCAATCTGCGCAGTGACCGGCGTGGCAAAACCGAAGTCGGCCAGGCCTGATTATTGCCGCGCCGCCCGCTGCCAGGAGAGACCTGATATGACACTGAACCCCGTGACCGACGCGCTGATCTCCCGGCTGAAATCCATCCTGCCCGCCGCCACGTTCCGCGACCCGGATCCGCATTATTTTGAGGAACCACGTGGCCGTGTCACCGGTCAGGCCGGCGTTGTACTTGCGCCTGGCAACACGGACGAAGTGGCCAGTATCGTGCGCCTCTGCGCTGAGACCCGCACCGGCATCGTGCCGCTGGGTGGCGGTACTGGTCTGGTGCTGGGGCAGGTGATGGAGACCGGACCGGCGCCGGTGCTGCTGTCGCTGGAACGAATGACCCGGATCCGCGCGGTGTATCCCGAGGAAAACGTGCTGGTGGCCGAGGCCGGCGCGGTGCTGGCCAATGTGCAGCAGGCCGCATTGGACGCGGAGCGGCTGTTCCCGCTGTCACTGGGGGCCGAGGGCTCCTGTCGCATCGGTGGCAACCTGTCGACCAATGCCGGCGGCCTGAATGTACTGCGTTATGGCAATGCGCGTGAGCTCTGCCTCGGGCTGGAAGCGGTGCTGCCGGACGGTTCCGTCTGGAACGGGCTGAGACGGCTGCGCAAGGACAACACCGGTTATGACCTGCGCAACCTGCTGATCGGCGCTGAAGGTACCCTGGGCATTATCACCGCCGCCAGCCTGCGACTTTATCCGCGGCCCGCGCGCCGTGCCGCTGCGATGATGCAGGTCAGCGACCCGGCGGCGGCATTGTCGCTTTTGTCCATGGCCCGCGGACTCTGTGGCGAGACGGTTTCGATCTTCGAGTTGATCTCAGGTGTGGGGCTCGACTTTGTTGCGCGACATTGCCCCGACACACGGCTGCCGCTTACCGCGCGGCCGGACTGGGCGGTGATGATTGATCTGGGCACCGGTGCTGACCAGGACCCTGAAGCGCTGCTCAGCGCGCTGTTTGAACAGGGCTATGAGGCGGGCCTGGTGCAGGACGGGGTGGTGTCGCAGTCTGAGGCGCAGCGTTATGGCATCTGGGAAGTACGCGAAATGATCCCGGTGGCCAACAAACGTGTCGGTTCGGTCTCCTCGCATGATATTTCGCTGCCACTGGGCGCGGTGGCCGAGTTTATTCCCCACGGAATCAAACTGCTGCAGCAAGTGGATGACTTCCGCGTCAATTGTTTCGGCCATCTTGGCGATGGCAACCTGCACTACAATGTCTTTCCGGCTGCCGGCAGAACACGTGCGGATTATGCGGATAAGATCGCAGAGGTGCAGCGGGTGGTACATGATCTGGTGGCGCAGTATGACGGCTCATTTTCGGCTGAACACGGCGTGGGGCGGCTCAAGGTTGCCGATCTCGAACGCTATGGCGATCCGGCGCGTCTTAGCGCCATGCGGGCGATCAAATCCGCGCTCGATCCCCAGGGCATCATGAACCCGGGCGCAGTGCTGCGGGCGCAGGACTGACAAAAAGCGCCCGGCCTGTCCGGCGGGGCGCTTTAGCGGTAAGTGTCGTTAATGTGCAAGCGCGAGCAGCGCCACTGCGGCGCTATTTGCCCTCAAAATCACACAGCGCATCGACATTGTAGCCGAGTTTTTCCAACCTTGCGCGGCCGCCAAGCTCGGGCAGATCGACGATAAAGGAACAGGCGACGATCTCGCCGCCGAGGCGTTCAATCAGCTTGATGCCGGCCTCAGCAGTGCCGCCGGTGGCCAGCAGATCATCGACCACAAGGATCTTTTCGCCGGGAGTGATGGCGTCGTCATGCAGCTCCATCACCGCCGCGCCATATTCCAGCTGGTATTCTTCCGAAATCACCGCGCCGGGCAGTTTGCCCTTTTTGCGCACCGGTACAAAACCGACCGAGAGCTGATGGGCGATGGCGCCGCCCATGATGAAACCGCGCGCTTCCAGCCCGACCACCTTGTCAATGCGCTGGCCGGCATAGGGCAGCAGCATCTGGTCGATCGCCATGCGAAATCCGCGCGCGTCAGAAAACAGGGTGGTGACATCGCGGAACAGAATGCCCTCATGTGGGAAATCAACGATGGTGCGGATGTAATCTTTGACAGAGCTGCTCATGTCTTTCCTTTGCTGCGCTTAACGGCGGCGCGTCATATCCGGAAGGCCCGGAAATACGGTGAATGTCAGCGCAACTTGTGGCTTTTGGCGGCGCGATTGTCCAGCCCGGCGCCCGGCCTGGACGGGGGCGCCGCCAAAATGATGCACCGTATCAGGTGACGCTCACGGTGATGTCCGCAGTGTCCCCCGCTGAGACGCCTGCAGCGCCCCATGCTGTGACACCCACAACACTCCCCACCGTGACGATGCCGCAACGCGCAGTGACGTCCGCAGCGGGCCACCGTGACGATGCCACAGCGTCTGTAGGCGGTCAGAGAAAACAGGGCCGGGTGTCAACGGCGCGCCTGTTAATACCCTGCCGGGCACCCGGCCGGCCACAGCGCCAGGCTTTGCCAGCGACGCTGGGGCGCGTTTCCCGGGATCAACAGGGGCCGGGTGGAGAGGTCGTGCGCGTTTAAACGCCTCCGAGCACCCGGCCGGCCACCGCATCGAGCTTTGCCAGCAGCTCCGGATCGCGCTTTTCGGGCGCGGTCATTACCGCATGCTCCAGCGCCTGGTCGCAGCCCTGGGTGCAGGGCGCGTGCTGTGCGCCCAGAAGCGCCGGCAGCCGCGCCACCAGACCGCGGGCATTGGCAGAGTTGCCACCGAGCGTTTTCAGGATATCGCTGATCTGCACCGCGCCATGCTCCGGGTGCCAGCTGTCGTAATCGGTGACCATCGCCACGCTGGCATAACACATCTCGGCTTCGCGGATCAGCCTGGCCTCGGGCATATTGGTCATGCCAATCACATCACAACCCCAGCTGTCGCGATACATCCGGCTCTCGGCGATGCAGGAAAACTGCGGCCCTTCCATCGCCAGGTAAGTGCCGCCCATATGCACGGTTACCCCCTCGTTCTGTGCTGCCTGCAGGCACAGGGCAGACAGGGTGGCACAGACCGGATGCGCCAGCGACACATGCGCCACGCAGCCGCTGCCAAAAAACGAATTGTCCCGCGCGACCGTGCGGTCAATGAACTGATCGACAATGACAAAATCACCCGGCGCCATCTCTTCCCGAAACGAGCCGCAGGCCGAGACCGAGACCACATCGGTGACGCCAAGCCGTTTCAGCGCGTCGATATTGGCCCGATACGGTACGGTGGAAGGTGTATGCACATGGCCGCGGCCGTGGCGTGGCAGGAACACCATTTTCACCCCGTCGAGCTCTCCACAGAGCAGCGCATCAGACGGCGTCCCCCAGGGCGTGTGCACCTGTTGCCAAGCCGCATCCTTCAACCCGTCGATCTCGTAAACGCCCGAGCCGCCAATCACGCCGATCACTCTTTCCATCATTTTCTCCCCGTTGTCTGGGTGCCAGCCTGGCACGTTGGCGCGGGCGCCGAAAGATGGCATAATAAGCGCAGATGTCCTGCGGGTGTTGCTGTGGCGCAACGGCCATGCGGCCGCGCGCGGCGCCCGCTTCTGACAATTGCGTTTCGCTGCTAGAAGGCGGCAAACGCACCCCAATGTACTGGTAAATCCTGTGACGAAATCGACGCTGGCGTCCTTCGCGGAAAAGCTCTCTATCCAACCCAAATCCGGGCATCGCCTGACCCCGGCCCAGGCCAAAACCGATGTGCTGTCCGGGCTGACGGTGGCGCTGGCGCTGGTGCCCGAAGCGGTGGCTTTCTCTTTTGTCGCCGGGGTGCACCCGCTGGTGGGGCTCTATGCCGCCTTTATCGTCGGGCTGATCACCGCAGTGATTGGCGGCCGTCCGGGGATGATTTCAGGGGCCACCGGGGCTTTGGCCGTGGTGATGGTGGCGCTGGTCGCCCAGCACGGGGTGGAATACCTGTTCGCCACGGTGGTGCTGATGGGCATCATTCAGATCCTCGCCGGGGTGTTTAAGCTGGGCAAGTTCATCCGCCTGGTGCCGCATCCGGTGATGCTTGGTTTTGTCAACGGGCTGGCGATTGTGATTTTCCTCGCCCAGATGACGCAATTCAAACTGCCCGGGGCGGATGGCGATCTGGTCTGGATGACCGGCCTGCCGTTGATTGCGATGCTGGGGCTGGTCGGGCTGACCATGCTGATCGTCTGGGGCCTGCCCAAGCTCACCCTGGCCATTCCGGCGCCGCTGGCAGGCATTGCGATCACCGCTGGCATTGTGATTTTCTTTGGCATTGATGTGCCGCGGGTCGGCGATATGGCCTCGATTGAAGGCGGCTTCCCAAAGTTCAGCATCCCGCAGGTGCCGTTCAATCTTGAGACCCTGCAGATTATCTTGCCCTATTCGTTTATTCTCGCCGCTATCGGCCTGATCGAAAGCCTGCTGACGCTGAACCTGGTCGGGGAGATCACCGACGAACGTGGTGGCTCGTCGCAGGAATGTGTCGCCCAGGGCATCGCCAATACGGTCACCGGTTTCTTTGGTGGCATGGGCGGTTGTGCGATGATCGGTCAGTCGATGATCAACGTGAACTCCGGCGGCCGCACGCGCCTGGCCGGTATTGCGGCGGCGCTGTTCCTGCTGGCCTTTATCATGGTGGCCTCGCCGCTGATTGAACAGATCCCGCTGGCCGCGTTGGTCGGGGTGATGTTCATGGTGGTGATCGGTACATTCGCGTGGAATTCGCTGAAGATCATGACCCGGATCCCGCTGGTGGATGCGCTGGTGATCGTGCTGGTGACCGCAGTGACCGTGGCCGAAGACCTTGCCATCGCGGTGGTGGTCGGGGTGATCGTGTCGGCGCTGGCCTATGCCTGGCAGAACGCCACCCGCATCCATGGCACCAGCAAAATTGCGGAAGACGGCTCCAAGGTCTACCAGATCGAAGGGCCGCTGTTCTTTGGCTCGATCGAAGGTTTCATGGATCTGTTTGATATCAAAGGTGACCCGGCCAAAGTTGTGGTGGATTTTGCCGGCAGCCGGGTGGCGGATCAGTCAGCACTGACGGCGATTGAGTCGCTGTCGGCGAAATACCAGGCGGCGGGCAAAACCGTGCAGCTGCGTCACCTGAGCCGCGACTGTCACCAGTTGCTGAGCAAGGCGGGCCAACTGATGGTCGACAGTGATGATGACCCCGATTACCAGATCGCCACCGATTACCACGTGCGCACTGGCATTCTGGGCGGCGGTCACTGATCCCGGCAGATCCGGAAACCGAAAAATGGGCTGTTCCGGAGATCGGGCTGGCTCGCCGCTGTCGAATACCCCTTGGCCTGGCTCGCCGCGCCCGGCTCGGCCGGGCAGTGACTGACCTTTCACGGCGCGTCCGTCCGGGGCTGAAAGCAGAACAACTCGGATTACAGACATGCCTGAATGAAAAAACAGCGCCTGGGCAACCCTGGCGCTGTTTTTTTGACTTTTCTGGGGTGGCATCCTTCCGTCGGCAATGACGCGGCCAGCGGGGTATTTCTGCGCAGATCTGAAATGCATCAGGGCGGAATATGGCAGGACAACGGACTGCCAGAACAAAAGAAAAACGCCGGTGCAAGCCTGGCGCCTGTTGCCATCAAGCACCCCCCGGCGGTGGCAGCGGGTGCGATTGTTGCGCCGTCGGCGGGGCTGACGGGCCGGCAGGTACACGCGGTATCTGACAGTCTCTGGTCAGCCCCGGCTGTTGGGTGTCAGTGCTGTGCGCCAAACCTGCCGGCCAGAGGCAGCCTCTGACGACACCTTCTGAAACCAGTCTGGAATCCGGCCCAACAGAGCCTGCCACCAGAGCCTGCTGCCAGAGCCACACCCCTGCCACCCTGGCCGCTAATTCCGGTTGCCAGATCTATCCGCCAATCCCATCTGCCAGAGCCATCCGCCAACTCCGGCCACCAGAGCTATCCGCCGGCTCCAGTCCTCGACACCACCTTTCAGCTCCAGCGCTCACTGCCGTCCGTCAGCCCCGGCCCTGAGTACTTGCCAGCAGCGCCTCTCCGGAGCCCGTCGTCAGCGCCAGCTGCGGTGCCTATTCGCCGGGGCGTTTGAGCGAAAACACTTCGTTGACGCTGGTGTAGTCACGATAGCCGAGCCGGGCCAGCGGCTGATAAGTGCTGACGTCATACCGCCCGTCCACCAGACAGTCGTCACGCAGATGCACGCCGATAACCTCGCCGAACACCACGTAATTGTGTTCGCCGTCGAGCCGCACAATACTGCTCATACGGCATTCCAGTGACGCCGGCGCAAGCGCCACGCGTGAGCAGGCGATACTGTCACATTCAGCGCGCGCAATATCAGCCAGTTCAAATTCGTCCTGATCGGCCGGATAGCCACCGGAGCTCAGGTTCATCACATCGCGCATGGCGTATTCAACGATGTTGATGCAGAAGACACCGGTCTCATTGATATTGCTCACCGTGTCCTTGCTGATGTCGCGGTCCGGCTTGGTGGAGGTCGAGGCGAACATCACCTGGGGCGGGTGATAGGCCACCGCGTTGAAAAACGAATAGGGCGCCAGGTTGTCCCGCCCCTGGCTGTCGCGGCTGGAAATCCATGCAATCGGGCGCGGCGTGACAATGGCAGAAAACGGATCATGTGGCAGGCCGTGGCCTTCAGAAGGTCGGTAATACATTTGAGCTACTTTCTTGTGATTGCTCAAGACCTAGGGGCGTGTTAGCAGCGTGTCCAGCTTTTGCGACAGGGGACAGACAGGTGTTGCACCTCAGCACAGAGATTTCGGACGACTGGTGGGAAGTCGAAGCGCTTTACGACCTGTGTTTTGCACCGGGCCGCGAGGCGCTGTCTTCCTATCGTCTGCGTGATGATGTCAGCCCGGTCTCTGCCCTGTGTGTGCTGGCGCGGGACGATGACGGCATCCTGGGTGCCGCAATCCGCTACTGGCCGGTGCTGATCGGCGCGCGGCGCGTTTTGCTGCTGGGGCCGGTGGCGGTGCATCCCACCCGCCAGGGCGAAGGCCTCGGCGGATTTGTGATGCGGGAATCGCTGGAACGGGCGCGCGAGCTGGGCTGGGAACGGGTGATGCTGGTGGGGGATGAACCCTATTACCGCCGCTTTGGTTTTCAGCGCCTGCACGGGGTGCAGATGCCGCCGCCCACCAACCCGGACCGGGTGCTGGGGCTTAATCTGGTGGACGATGGCTGGCTTGGCCTCTGCGGCACCGTGACCAGTTCGCTGGGCCGGACGCTGCCGCCGGACCGCTGATGCCGGATCGTTAGCCCCGACTATCGGACACCCGCCAGCTGACACCAGAAATCTGGCACCGGATACCAGACGCTGTGCACGGGCCGCCGAGAGCGGGCAGGCAGACACAGGCGGCTGACGCTGCTCTGGTGCACGATATTTCAGACACCACGCCGGGGCCCGAGACGCCGGACACCGCGCCGGAATGGCAGCACATGGCACGGCGCCGGAGCACGAGACGCCCGACACCACGCCGGACAGACGGCACAGGGCACCACGCTGTACAGGAGGCCCAGAGGGGAGCGCGTTGGCGCATGAGGCGCGGGGGACCATGCCGACAGCAGGTAAGGGACACCACGCCGGGCACGAGACGCCGGGGTAGCGCCAGACACGGGACGTATGATACGGGGCGCAGGACGCGGGGCGTCAGTCAGAGAGGGCAGGGCACCGTGCCGGACACCGGACGCCGGACACAGGACGCCAGTCACCGGACGCCGGGCACGAAACGGCTGCGAGGAGACGCCAGACGCGGGCTGCCACCACCGCAGATCTGACGCGGGCCGTCGCAGCCTCCGCCAGCAAAGACAGCCAAACTTGAAACCACCGCGCGCAACTGCCATCTTTAATGCATGACAGAAGCTCCGGATCTTGCCACTGATGACGGGCATGTGCTGCTGCACGCGCCCACCACCGCGACGCTGGACGAGCTGCGTGCCCGTTTGCGGGCGTCTGAAACGGTGGGGGTGAAGCTGTTGGCGGCGATAGGCGGCCAGGCTGACAGCCTGCTGGCGCGGTTGCCACGCAGCACAAGGGATGTGCTGGAACAGGCCACTGCCCGCGCCCTGATGTTCAGCTATGATCTTGCGTTCCAAAGCCGCAAACACGGGCTGGGGGCAGGGGCGCCGGACTGGATGCACACCGCCCTGACCACAGGCATGGGCATGGCAGGCGGGCTTGGCGGTCTCGGCACAGCGCTGGCGGAACTGCCGGTGACCACCACGCTTTTGCTGCGCAATGTCCAGGATGTGGCCGGGCGCTATGGCTTTGATCCACAAGAAAAACAGACGCGCCTCGCCTGCCTGCATGTGCTGGCCGCCACCGGGCCGCTCTGTGACCGGCCGCTGGACCAGGCCGGTTTTCTGGCGGCGCGTATGACGCTGTCGGGCGCCACGGTGCAGGGGGTGATTGCCAAAGTGGCACCGCGCCTTTCGGTGGTGCTGGGCAAAAAGCTTGCTGCTCAGGCGGTGCCGGTGCTGGGCGCGGCGGCGGGCGCGGCGACCAATTTCACCTATGCGCGCTACTACCGCAATGTGGCGCATGTGTCCTTTGGCCTGCGCCGGCTGGCCGAGGACAGTGACAGCGACTATGACACGTTGCTGAAACAGATCCAGGCACCTGTAAGCTGAGCATGACCCGCGGCAGTCTGAACAAGCGCCAACAGAGAACAACATAACTCACGCAGACTGTCATCGGAACAAGGCGGGACCCGAAACGCTTGCCCGGACACGTGGCCCCCTGACACGCTGCCCCCCGAACGAGCCGGCGCTCCTGACCTTCAGCCTGCCCGACACCGGCCTTCCTATAGGCTCATGGAAAGGCAAACTGGAACGCGGGCGCCGCTGTGATCAGCAGAAATGCGGCAGATATGGCCCGCGCCGGTCGCGATTACTACTGCATTCACAACCGTGCTCACTGCCGACGCCTGCAGCTCCAATAAAAATCGCCTGTATTTCAGGCGGCGCCTTGGACTGCGCTCGCAGTGCCCAGGCGTCCCGCCTCAGTCCAGATTGACCAGGTAGTTCATCACCGCCGGGCGCACTGTC
>NZ_QOLB01000043.1 GCF_003333265.1 Candidatus Halocynthiibacter alkanivorans | reverse complement strand
CAGGGCCGGGGCGGGCGCCGGGGCGATCACAGCGCCCAGCACGTCTTCTTTCATCACCCGACCATCACGACCAGAACCGGCAATCGCGGCGGCGGCGATGCCTTTTTCCGCCATCAGCTTGTTGGCAGAAGGGGCGTTTTCGATGTCTTTGTTGTTGCTGGCAACAGCGGCTGCACCTGCGGTGGTGGCGGCCGGGGCAGGGGCTGCGGCACCGGCGCCGGAGGAGAGCACCGCCAGCCGGGCGCTTGCATCCACAGTGCTGCCTTCGGGCGCGGTGATTTCCATCAGCACACCGGCGGCAGGAGACGGCACTTCAACCGAGACCTTGTCGGTTTCCAGCTCACAGAGCATCTCGTCCTGGGCCACCGTGTCGCCCACCGCTTTGAACCAGGTGGAGACGGTGGCCTCGGTCACCGATTCACCGAGCGTTGGCACCATCACGTCAACGGTTGCGGCGGCGGCAACCGGTGCGGCGGATGGCGCGGCGGTTGCAGTGGCGGGCGCTTCTGCCGCGCCGCTGTTCAGCGTGGCGAGCAGAGCGTCAACGCCGACGGTCTGACCCTCAGTGGCGACGATTTCGCCGAGCGTGCCGGCAGAGGGCGAGGGCACTTCGACGGTGACCTTGTCGGTTTCCAGCTCGCAAAGCATTTCGTCGACCGCGACGGCATCGCCTGGTTTTTTGAACCATGTGGCGACGGTTGCTTCGGTCACGGATTCGCCCAGTGTAGGGACGCGGACTTCAACGGACATGTGTTTACCCTTTGATATTCAGCGCATCATTCACGAGCGCCAGTTGTTGTGCTTTGTGCTGGCTGGCAAGGCCAGTCGCAGTAGAGGCTGAGGCGGGGCGGCCCGCATAGACGGGACGGCCGTGTTTGGCGTCGATCCGGCCCAGAACCCATTCGATATTGGGTTCAATAAAGTTCCAGCCGCCCTGGTTTTTCGGTTCTTCCTGACACCAGACCATTTCAGCGGTTTTGAACCGTTCCAGTTCCTTCACCATCGACATGGCGGGGAAGGGATAGAACTGCTCAACACGCATAATATAGGTGTCCGTGATGCCGGCAGCGTCACGCGCCTCCAGCAGATCGAAGTAGACTTTGCCGGAACAGAGCACCAGGCGTTTGATGTCGGCGTCTGCTTTCAGCGTCGCGTTGGAATTGCCGGTGTAATTGTTGGCATCCGCATCATCCCACAGCATGCGGTGGAACGAAGAACCCTCGGCAAAATCAGCCAGCGTTGAGACCGCCTTTTTGTGCCGCAGCAGCGATTTGGGTGTCATCATCACCAGCGGTTTGCGGTAGCTGCGGTGCATCTGACGGCGCAGGATGTGGAAATAGTTCGCCGGAGTGGTGCAGTTGGCGATGATCCAGTTGTCCTGGCCGCACATCTGCAGGAAGCGTTCCAGACGGGCGGACGAGTGTTCCGGCCCCTGGCCTTCATAGCCGTGGGGCAGCAGGCAGACGAGGCCCGACATGCGCAGCCATTTGCTTTCGCCCGAGGAGATGAACTGATCGAACATGATCTGGGCGCCGTTGGAAAAGTCGCCAAACTGGGCTTCCCACATGGTCAGCGCATTGGGTTCGGCCAGCGAATAACCATATTCAAACCCAAGTACCGCATATTCCGACAGCATTGAATCGATGACCTCGTAGCGGGCCTGGCCATCCCGGATGTGGTTGAGCGGGTAATAGCGTTCTTCGGTGGACTGGTTGATGAAGGCGGAGTGACGCTGCGAGAACGTGCCGCGGGTGGAATCCTGCCCTGACAGGCGCACCGGATATCCTTCCAGTGCCAGCGAGCCAAAAGCCAGCGCTTCGCCGGTGGCCCAGTCAAAGCGGCCGCCGGTCTCAAACATCGCCTTTTTGGCCGCGAGTTGACGGGTGACGGTTTTGTGGATGTCAAAACCTTCGGGGCTATGGGTCAGGGCCGCGCCGATCTCGCGCAGGGTCTCTTCTTTGACCGAGGTTTGCCCGCGCTGATAATCCAGGTTCTTTTTGTCGAGGTGGGACCAGCGCCCGTCGAGCCAGTCGGCCTTGTTGGGTTTATAGTCCTTGCCGGCCTCAAATTCAGTGTTCAGATGGGCCTGGAACGCCGCTTTCATATCCTCGATTTCGCCTTCGGGGATCAGCCCGTCTTTGACAAGGCGCGCGGTGTAAAGCTGCAGCGTGGTTTTGTGCTTTTTGATAGTTTTGTACATCGCGGGGTTGGTGAACATCGGTTCATCCCCCTCGTTGTGTCCAAAGCGGCGGTAGCAGAAGATATCAATGACCACATCTTTGTGGAACTTCTGGCGGAACTCAGTGGCGACTTTGGCCGCATGCACCACGGCTTCGGGATCGTCGCCGTTGACGTGGAAGATCGGCGCTTCAACCATCAGCGCGATATCAGTCGGATAGGGCGAGGAGCGCGAGAAATGCGGCGCGGTGGTAAAGCCGATCTGATTGTTGACGATGATATGCATGGTGCCGCCGGTTTTGTGACCGCTCAGGCCCGAAAGCCCGAAACATTCGGCGACCACACCCTGGCCGGCAAAGGCCGCGTCGCCATGCAGCAGAATCGGCATCGCGGTGATACGGTCATCGTCGTTATGCTGTTCCTGCTTGGCGCGCACTTTGCCCAGCACCACCGGGTTCACGGCTTCCAGATGGCTGGGATTGGCGGTGAGCGACAGGTGCACATCATTGCCGTTAAAGCTGCGGTCAGAGGAGGCGCCGAGGTGATATTTCACGTCTCCCGAACCATCTACGTCTTCGGGTTTGTAACTGCCGCCCTGGAATTCGTTGAAAATGGCGCGGTAGGGTTTGTTCATCACATTGGCCAGCACCGAGAGGCGACCGCGGTGGGGCATGCCGATGATGATATCGCGCACCCCGAGGCTGCCGCCGCGTTTGATGATCTGTTCCATCGCCGGGATCAGCGCCTCGGCACCATCCAGCCCGAAACGTTTGGTGCCCATGTATTTGACGTGGAGGAATTTCTCAAAACCTTCGGCCTCGACCAGCTTGTTGAGGATCGCTTTGCGCCCTTCGCGGGTAAAGGCGATCTCTTTGCCAAATCCTTCGATACGCTCTTTCAGCCAGGCGGCCTCAGCGGGATTGGAAATATGCATGTATTGCAGGGCGAATGTGCCGCAATAGGTCCGTTTCACGATCGCCAGGATCTGGCGCATGGACGCCAGCTGCAGACCCAGCACGTTGTCGATGAAGATCGGCCGGTCCATGTCGGCGTCGGTAAACCCGTAGCTGGCAGGCTCCAGCTCGGGGTGGGGCTTTTCGTTGCGCATGCCCAGCGGGTCAAGATTGGCCACCAGATGGCCCCGGATGCGGTAGGCGCGGATGATCATCAGGGCGCGGATACTGTCCAGCACGGCGCGTTTGACCTGATCGTCCGAGACTTCGACGCCTTTGGCGGCGGCTTTCTTTTTGATCTTGTCGCCGGCGGCTTTGGGGTCTTCGCCCCACTGACCGTCCAGCGCGGCGGTCAGATCGTCGTTTGGCACCGGTGGCCAGTCACTGCGGCCCCAGGACGGGCCGGCGGCCGTGGCCTTCACATCGGTGTCCGTATCCCCCATCTGGGCGAAAAACTCCTGCCAGGACTGATCAACCGAGCCGGGATCACTGGCGTAACGTGCATAGAGTTGCTCGAGATATTCCGCGTTGTGCCCCTGCATGAAAGAAGAGGCGTGGAAGATGTCGTTGGAGGATTGGTCGGTCATGGCCTACACCTGAAAATGGAAAACCCGCGCGCCCGAAATCAGGCGCGCAGGCATAGGTTTAATTACCCGATGGCTTTCATCACGGCTTCGCCGAGTTCTGCGGGGCTGTCGGCAACGATGATACCAGCAGAGCGCATAGCTTCGATCTTGCTTTCCGCGTCACCTACACCACCGGCAACGATGGCACCGGCGTGGCCCATACGGCGGCCGGGAGGGGCGGTACGACCAGCGATAAAGCCGGCGGTTGGTTTCCAGCGGCCTTTTTTCTTCTCGTCCGCAAGGAACTGTGCCGCTTCTTCTTCAGCGGAGCCACCGATCTCACCGATCATGATGATCGAGTGGGTCTCGTCATCGGCGAGGAACATTTCCAGCACGTCGAGATGCTCGGTGCCTTTGATCGGGTCGCCACCGATACCAACAGCTGTGGACTGGCCCAGACCGAGGTCTGTGGTCTGTTTCACCGCTTCATAGGTCAGGGTGCCGGAGCGCGAAACCACGCCGCAGGAACCGCGTTTGTGGATGTGACCGGGCATGATGCCGATTTTGCAGGCGTCAGGTGTAATCACACCGGGGCAGTTTGGCCCGATCAGGAGGGATTTAGAGCCTTCCAGCGCGCGCTTGACCTTCATCATGTCGAGCACCGGAATGCCTTCGGTGATGCAGATGATCAGTTCCATTTCAGCGTCGATCGCCTCAAGGATTGAATCGGCCGCGAAGGGGGGCGGTACATAGATCACCGAAGCGTTGGCCTCAGTGACGTGTTTGGCTTCATGCACGGAGTTGAACACAGGCAGACCGAGATGGTTCATGCCACCTTTGCCCGGTGTCACGCCGCCAACCATTTTTGTGCCGTAAGCAATCGCCTGCTCAGAATGGAAGGTGCCCTGGGAGCCGGTAAAACCCTGACAGATCACTTTGGTGTTTTCGTTTACGAGTACAGCCATCGGATTATCCTTTCACCGCTTTGACGATTTTCTCAGCCGCGTCGCTGAGGTTATCGGCGGCGATCACATCCACGTCGGCATTGTTGATGATCTCTTTGCCTTTTTCGACATTGGTGCCTTCAAGGCGCACAACCAGCGGCACTTGCAGACCGACCTCTTTCACCGCGGCGATCACACCTTCGGCGATGACGTCACAGCGCATGATGCCGCCAAAGATGTTCACCAGGATGCCTTTGACGTTGGGGTCAGAGGTGATGATTTTGAACGCCTCGGTGACTTTCTCTTTGGTGGCGCCGCCGCCGACATCGAGGAAGTTGGCAGGCTCAGCGCCTTTCAGCTTGATGATGTCCATCGTGGCCATCGCCAGGCCGGCACCGTTGACCATACAACCGATCTCGCCGTCCAGCGCGATGTAGTTCAGGTCATGTTTGGAGGCGGCGAGCTCTTTGGAGTCTTCTTCGGTCTCGTCACGCAGTTCCGCAATATCGGGGTGGCGGTACATGGCGTTGCCGTCAAAAGAAACCTTGGCATCGAGGCATTTCAGCTCACCGGTCGGCATGACGATCAGCGGGTTGATCTCCAGCATCTCCATGTCTTTTTCGATGAAGGCGCGGTAGAGGTTGCCCATCAGCTGCACGCATTGTCTGATCTGCTTGCCTTCAAGGCCCAGATTGAAAGCGATGCGACGGCCGTGGAAACCCTGGTACCCGGTCGCGGGATCAACCGAGAAGGACAGGATTTTTTCCGGCGTATTGGCGGCCACTTCTTCGATGTCCATGCCACCCTCGGTGGAGCAGACAAAAGACACACGCGATGTGACGCGGTCGACCAGCAGCGCGAGGTAAAGTTCGCGGTCGATGTCAGAGCCGTCTTCGATATAGATGCGGTTGACCTGTTTGCCTGCGGGGCCGGTCTGGTGGGTGACCAGGACGTTGCCCAGCATCTTTTTGGCTTCATCGGCGGCTTCTTCGACCGATTTGGTCAGGCGCACACCGCCTTTTTCGCCGGCTTCGGCTTCGTTGAACGAGCCCTTGCCGCGGCCACCTGCGTGGATCTGTGCTTTGATGACCCAAAGCGGGCCATCCAGTTCACCGGCGGCGGATTTTGCGTCTTCTGCTTTGAGAACGACACGGCCGTCAGAGACTGGTACGCCGTAGTTGCGAAGGAGCGCCTTCGCCTGATATTCATGAATGTTCATGAAACTGTCCCGTGGTTGGTTCAATTATCTGGATTAATGCATAGTGGCAGGGGCTGAACAAATGGTTTTCGGCAGGAAATCGGTGAATCGGGCGAAATATTTGATTTTGTGATCACAGGTTTAAAAAGTGTGATCACAAAGTTGAAACTGTGGGCGCATACCGTGTCAGTGCAGGGAATCGCAAACGGCGCATGTGCGGATCCGCTGACGAAAAAGGCCGGGCGATTTGCCCGGCCTGTTCCAACAATTAACTGAGGTAGACCGGCCGGTTTAAGCCAGCGAGCTGTCGATGGCTTTGCAGGCGTCAACCAGGCCTTTGACCGCGGTCACCGACTTGTCAAACATCACCTGCTCCTCTTTGGAGAGTTTGATGTCGATGATACGTTCGATGCCGCCGGCGCCGATCACGGTGGGCACACCCACATACATACCTTTCAGACCCAGCGCACCGTCCACATAGGCGGCGCAGGGCAGGACGCGTTTCTGATCTTTCAGATAGGCTTCGGCCATTTCAATCGCTGAGGTAGCAGGCGCGTAGAACGCGGAGCCGGTTTTCAGCAGGCCAACGATTTCGGCACCACCATCGCGGGTGCGCTGAACGATGGCGTCCAGTTT
Organism: Candidatus Halocynthiibacter alkanivorans; assembly: GCF_003333265.1. Taxonomy (GTDB): domain Bacteria; phylum Pseudomonadota; class Alphaproteobacteria; order Rhodobacterales; family Rhodobacteraceae; genus Halocyntiibacter_A; species Halocyntiibacter_A alkanivorans. The sequence continues at coordinate 11,945 of NZ_QOLB01000043.1, read as the reverse complement.
CTCCTGCGTGGTCCAACCCATGTCCACCAGGTCTGGCAGCGGGATGCCGCCAACAGTGGAATAGCGCACAGACGGCACCATCGTGTCGCCGTGGCCGCCAAGAACAAAGGCGTTGACGTCTTTCATCGAAACACCGAATTCCAGCGACAGGAAGTGACGGAAGCGGGCGGAGTCCAGAATGCCCGCCATGCCGACCACTTTGTTATGGGGCAGGCCGGAGAATTCGCGCAGCGCCCAGACCATCGCGTCCAGCGGGTTGGTGATGCAGATCACAAACGCGTTTGGCGCGTGGGCTTTGATGCCTTCGCCAACGGATTTCATCACTTTCAGGTTGATGCCCAGCAGATCGTCGCGGCTCATGCCGGGTTTGCGGGCCACACCTGCGGTGACGATGCAGACATCGGCGCCGGCAATGTCGGCATAATCATTGGTGCCGGTCATTGTGGCGTCAAAACCTTCCGACGGGCCGGCTTCGGCAATGTCGAGCGCCTTGCCCTGAGGAATGCCGTCTGCGATGTCGAACATGACGATGTCACCCAGCTCTTTGAGAGCTGCGAGGTGGGCGAGTGTGCCACCGATTTGACCTGCGCCGATAAGGGCAATCTTGGGTCGAGCCATGACTTTGATCTCCGATTGGTTGTTTGGTTGGGCGCAGGGGTAAGCCATTTTGCCGGTCTATGGCAAGAGTGCTGCGCCGCAGCGGGCGGCGTCGGGGTGCTGGCGTTTGCGCAAACAGCCGTGTAAAGGCGGGGGACAACGCAGATTTGCAAGGGCCGCAGGCATGGAGCTGAGTTTTACGTTTTTTGCCTTCGCGGTGCCGGCGGTGCTGTTTGTCGGCCTGTCCAAAGGCGGATTTGGCAACGGCGCCGGTTTTGCCGCGACGCCGTTTCTGGCGCTGATTCTGACGCCGGGCGAGGCGATTGGTCTGTTGTTGCCGCTGTTCATTCTGATGGATGTGACGGCGCTGCGGGCCTATTGGAAGCAATGGCACTGGCCCTCGGCCCGGGCGCTGATGGCCGGGGCGCTGCCGGGGGTGGCGCTGGGCGCGGCGCTGTTCAGCCTGATTGACGGCGAAATGTTCAAAGTGATGATCGGTGTTGTCGCCATCGCCTTTGTGGCGTTCCAGGGCGTGAAAAAAGCCGGGCTGCTGCGTCCGGCCGCGCGCCCTATGGGCCAGAAAGCGGGCTGGTTTGCCGGCATGGTGTCCGGCTTTACCAGCTTTGTCAGCCATGCAGGCGGGCCGCCGGCATCGGTCTATCTTCTGTCGCAAAAGCTAAGCAAGACAGAGCATCAGGCGACAACTGTGGTGGTGTTTTTTGTCATCAACCTGCTGAAGTTCATTCCCTACCTGGCGCTGGGATTTTTCAGTAAAACCACTTTGCTGGTGGATGTGATGCTGGTCCCGGTGGCGCTGGGCGGGGTGATGGCAGGCGTCTGGCTGCACCGGGTCATGCCCGAGCGGCTGTTTTTTGGATTTACCTATCTGTTCCTGCTGATTACCGGCAGCAAGCTGATCCTGGACGGGATCTGAACCGGCACCGGCGCAATCAAACGCCGGGTAATTCAGTTTCCTGTCAGCGCAGGCCCACGTTACATAAGGCCTGGATCACTTCAGGCCCGCATCGGGTCAGGTCAGACGGGGGAGCCGGTTTTTTTGGCGACCTGTTCCAGCGTTTCAAACGCCTGGCCGGAGGCCACCAGACAGGTCAGCCCGTTTGGCTGTGTCACTGTGATGGTCCAGGATCCGGTTTCGGTGGAGGCAAAGGTTTCCACAACCGAGTTGTTTGATCCCAGCCCGATGGACTGGCGGGTTTCGCCGTATTTGATTTCCAGTCGCTCCAGCACATCTGCCCGTTTGGCGCATTGGTTGACCTGCGCCTGAACGGCGGAGCCTGCAAGGATTATGACAGTGGTCATAAGTGCAAAACACGTGTGTTTCATAGCCTGTTCCTTTCCGTAATACAGCCCCGGCGTATCCGGGGTCTGCTGTCGCGGTCGGGTTTTCTACGTGTTTCCGCAGCCTCCCTATTCACCGACCCGTCGAAGAAGTCTGCGCCTGAAGGGCAAAAATGTGGTTAACAAGGCGGGCTTTGTGTTCTGTGGGCGGACTGTCACTGGGTCTGCAGGCAGGATTTACGGTGGGATCGCATGTGGGGCTGACGGTTTGGCCTGTGCGGCTGCACGAGGCCCATACCGCAGGTTTTGAGGGGCACCCGGTCTGATCTTACGGCTCGTTTCTGCGGCGCAGCAAGAAAGATCTTGCGTAATGGTGCGGAAATGTAAAGGTTGGCGCAATAATGTTACCGAAGGATTTTGCGCCATGACCACGCCAGCCCGCCCCTATCGCTCGGCTCTCTATATTCCCGGGTCCAATGCCCGCGCGCTGGAAAAGGCGAAGGTCCTGGCCTGCGACGCGATCCTGTTTGATCTGGAAGACGCGGTGGCGGCAGACGAAAAGATCAACGCCCGTACAATGCTGGCCGCTGCGATCGGCCAGGGCGGATATGGCGCACGCGCCAAAATTGTGCGGGTGAACGGGTTTGACACCGCCTGGGGGCGCGAGGATGTCGCCGCTTTTGCCGGGCTGCCGGTAGACGGCATTCTGTTGCCCAAGGTGAACTCGGCGACCGATCTCGATGCTCTGGCAGCGCTGATCCCGGATGCGGCGCTCTGGGCGATGATGGAAACGCCGCTGGCGATGCTGAATGCGGCTGAAATCGCCGAGCATCCGCGCCTTGCAGGCATGGTGATGGGCACCAATGATCTGGCGAAAGAACTGAATTCACGCTTCCGGCCCGATCGTCTGGCGCTGCAGAGCAGCCTGCAGACGTGCCTGCTGGCGGCGCGCGCCCATGGTGTGATCGCGATTGACGGGGTTTATAACGCGTTCAAAGACACGGACGGGCTGCAATTTGAATGTGAGCAGGGCCGCGACCTTGGATTTGACGGCAAAAGCCTGATCCATCCGGCCCAGCTTGCAGTGACCAACGCCGCGTTTGCGCCCTCAACGGAAGAGCTGGATCTGGCCCGGCGTCAGATCGAGGCTTTTGAGGCGGCCAAAAAAGATGGGCTTGGTGTTGCAGTTGTGGATGGCAAAATCGTGGAAAATCTTCATATCGTGACCGCACAGGCTTTGCTGGCCAAAGCCGAAGTGATTGCAACGATGGAGGGATGATATGATCCTGCTTGTTCTGGGGGTGCTGTTGTGGAGCGCCGTCCATAGTTTTAAACGATTTGCCCCCGAGGCGCGGGCCCGTCTGGGCGACAAGGGCAAAGCGCTGGTGGCGCTGGGCGTTGTTGCCGGGCTTGTGCTGATCGTCACCGGTTTCCGGTCGGCCGATTTTGTCGAGGTCTATCAGCCGCAGAGCTGGGCGCGGCACCTGAACAACCTCTTGATGCTGGTTGCGGTGGCCCTGATGGGGCTTGGCAAGTCCAAAAGCCGGCTGCGTGCTGCAATCCGCCATCCGATGCTCAGTGGTGTCATCGTCTGGGGCGTGGCGCATCTGCTGGTGAACGGCGACCTGGCTTCGCTGGTGCTGTTTGGTTCGATGATTGTCTGGGCCTTTGTCGAAATGCGGTTGATTAACGCTTCCGAATTGCGTGGCGCTCGCTACAAAGATGGCAGCAAAGCCGGGGATATCCGGCTGGCTGCTATTACTGTGGCGGTGTTCGCAGTGATTACTTCCATTCACACCTGGCTGGGATACTGGCCGTTTCCAGGATGAGACTATGAAAGCCTACCGACTGCTGACTGAAGACGATACATCTGAATTTTGCCACAAGGTGACTGAGGCGCTGAGCAAAGGCTGGGAGCTCTATGGCGATCCGGTGATCAGCCATGATGCGACCACCGGTAAAATGCGCTGTGCTCAGGCCGTGATCAAACACTCGGACCAGACCTACACGTCTGAGACCAAGCTGGGGGCGTTGTAAGGGCATGAAAACCAGTCCGGGCCGTTTTTTTGAAGATTACGCCGTCGGGGATGTGATCGATCATGCGGTGCCACGTACCTTGTCAGGGGGGGAGCGGGCGCTGTATCACGCGCTTTATCCCGCACGTGGTGCTTTGTATTCCAGCGACGAATTCGCCGCGGCCTGTGGCCTGGCGCAGGCGCCGCTGGATGATCTGATCGCCTTTCATACGGTGTTTGGAAAAACGGTCCCGGACATTTCGCTGAATGCGGTGGCCAACCTGGGTTACGCCGAAGGGCGCTGGCATCTGCCGGTTTACCCCGGCGATACGTTGCGCGCCCAGTCCGAGGTGATTGGGGTCAAGCAGAACAGCAGTGGCAAGACCGGCGTCGTCTGGGTGCGCAGCCGCGGTTTTAACCAGCACGGCGCGCTGGTGCTGGACTATGTGCGCTGGGTGATGGTGCGCAAACGCGATTTGGAGGCCCCGGCCCCTGAAGTGGTGATCCCGGTGTTGAACAAAGTGGTGGATCCGGAGACGCTGGTGCTGCCCGAAGGGCTGGAATTCCTGCGCTATGACTTTACGGCTGCCGGTGAGCAGCACCGCCAGGCCGATTATGAGATCGGCGAAAAGATCGACCATGTGGATGGTGTCACCATAGAGGACGCGGAGCATATGCTGGCGACCCGGCTGTGGCAAAACACAGCAAAAGTGCATTTTGATGCCAGTCAGCGCCCCGATGGCCGGCGGCTGATCTATGGCGGTCATGTGATTTCGCTGGCGCGGGCGCTCTCGTTCAACGGGCTGGCCAATGCACAGATGATTGTGGCGCTGAACAGCGGCGCCCATGCCAATCCCTGTTTTGCGGGGGATACGGTGCGGGCCTGGTCTGAAGTGCTGGACAAGGCCGAAACCCGTGCCCCGGGTGTTGGTGCCATCCGCCTGCGTCTGGTGGCGGTGAAACAGGGCGCGCCGGAGTTCGCGCTGAAGTCTGAGGATGGCAAGTATCATCCTGATGTATTGCTGGACCTGGACTATTGGGCGCTGATGCCTTTGTAAGCGCCAAGCCGCCCCGGCCGGTCCAGTTCTGCGCCAGGCGCAGCAGATCGCAGGGTTTGAGTCGCACAATATTGTCGCCAGAGCGCCAGGCCGCCGGGGCCGGGCCTACGGGGGGATGCGCCGTGGCCGTGGCTCTGCCCGGGATTGGATCGGCGGTGTTGCCGGGGCGGAGCGCGAAGCGCAGTTTGTAGCCGGGCGCGCCCGCACAGGACAGGCCGCGGCCCGGCAGAGGCCGTGGCGCCACCGCCGTCGGTCTGAAACAGATGCCGGGCTGACTCGCGCCGTGATCTGTAGTAAAACCGTCGGATAGAAAAATGCTTTATGCCGCGTTAATTTGTGATCACACGCGCCAAAAGTGTGATCACAAAGTGTAAATATGTGCGATTTGGCGGAATATTTCGTCACAGTTACCCCGAACACCCCGTGACTTGAGCCAAAATATTGCTATCACTGGGCAAAAGCAACGCGCCGCGCGCCAGCGAAAGGGACACGTTATGGCTGATGTGAACCGGGGAAACCGTCCGCTTTCCCCTCATCTGCAGGTCTATCGACCACAGCTCACTTCTATTACTTCTATTCTGACACGGATCACCGGCAATGCTTTGCTGGCAGGTGCGCTTCTGGTGGTCTGGTGGTTTCTCGCCGCCGCGACCGGATCGGCCTATTTTGACCTGGTCGACGGCATTCTGACCAGCTGGATCGGCAATGTGATTATGACCCTGTCGCTCTGGGCGCTGTGGTATCACTTCGCCGCCGGGCTGCGTCATCTGTATTGGGACACCGGCCGCGGGCTGGATATTCCCACTGCTGAAAAACTCGGCAAGCTTGTGATCGCGTTTTCGCTGATCATGACTTTGATCACCGTCATCATCCTCTGAGGAGCGCAGGCATGGACTATATCACAGACCGCAAACGCGCTGTCGGGCATGGCGCGGCGAAATCCGGCACCCAGAAACACTGGGCGATGCAGATCAGCGCCGTGGCGCTGGCGATCCTGGTGCCGCTGTTCGTCTTTACTTTCGGATCCGCGCTGGGCGGCAGCTATGAAGAGGTCGTGGCCTATTACAGCCGGCCCTTCCCGGTGATTGTTGCCGCGCTGACTATGATTGTCGGTTTTCTCCACTTCAAAAACGGCGCGACCACAGCGATCGAAGATTATGCACGTGGCACCAGCCGCAAGCTGCTGATCCTGCTGGTGACCTTTGTCGCTTATACCGCGATGGCCACCGTGCTGTTCGCCCTTGCCCGCCTTGCGCTTTAAGGAGCATTGAACATGGCTTCATACGAATACGAAACCCACGATTATGACGTGGTTGTTGTCGGTGCCGGCGGTGCTGGTCTGCGGGCAACACTGGGCATGGCCGAACAGGGTCTGCGCACCGCCTGCGTCACCAAAGTGTTCCCGACCCGCTCCCACACAGTGGCAGCACAGGGCGGCATCGCCGCCTCATTGTCCAACATGGGCCCGGACAACTGGCAGTGGCATATGTTTGACACCGTCAAGGGCTCGGACTGGCTTGGTGACACCGATGCGATGGAATACCTCGCCCGCGAAGCGCCCAAAGCGGTCTATGAGCTGGAACATTATGGTGTGCCGTTCTCGCGCACCGAAGAAGGCAAGATCTACCAGCGTCCTTTTGGCGGCCATACCACCGAATTTGGTGACGGCCCGCCAGTGCAGCGCACCTGTGCTGCCGCCGACCGCACCGGCCACGCCATCCTGCACACGCTGTATGGTCAGTCGCTGAAGCATAACGCTGAGTTCTATATCGAATATTTCGCCATTGATCTGATCATGTCGGAAGACGGTCAGTGTCAGGGTGTGGTCTGCTGGAAACTGGACGACGGCACCATGCATGTGTTCAACGCCAAACTGGTGGTTCTGGCCACAGGTGGGTACGGGCGCGCCTATTTCTCGGCCACATCCGCCCACACCTGCACCGGTGACGGTGGTGGTATGGTGGCACGGGCCGGTCTGGCGCTGCAGGATATGGAATTTGTACAGTTCCACCCCACCGGTATCTACGGCTCCGGCTGCCTGATCACCGAGGGTGCCCGCGGCGAAGGCGGTTATCTGACCAACTCCGAGGGCGAACGCTTTATGGAGCGCTATGCGCCCCAGTATAAAGACCTGGCGCCGCGCGATTATGTCAGCCGCTCGATGACGATGGAAATCCGCGAAGGCCGGGGCGTGGGCGCTGAAGGCGATCACCTGCACCTGAACCTGTCGCACTTGCCACCTGAAGCGCTGGCCGAACGTCTGCCGGGCATTTCCGAAAGCGCCCGCATTTTTGCCGGTGTGGATGTGACCAAAGAACCGATCCCGGTCATTCCGACGGTGCACTACAATATGGGCGGCATTCCGACCAACTATTTTGGTGAAGTGCTGAACCCGACGGCTAAAGACGCTAACGCAGTGGTGCCGGGTCTGATGGCGGTGGGCGAAGCCGGCTGTGCGTCGGTCCACGGCGCCAACCGTTTGGGCTCCAACTCGCTGATTGACCTCGTGGTCTTTGGCCGCGCCGCGGCGATCCGGGCCGGTTCGGTTGTCGATGCGGATGGTCCCAACCCGGTGCTGAACCAGGCGTCTGTGGATGCGGCCTTTGATCGTTTCGACGGTTTGCGTCATGCCAAGGGCGGTACGCCAACGGCGGATCTGCGTCTGGAAATGCAGAAAACCATGCAGGCGGATGCGGCGGTGTTCCGGACCTCCAAAACGCTGGCTGAGGGTGTCGAGAAGATGACTGACATCGCCAGCAAGATCAGTGATCTGAAAGTCACCGACCGCTCACTGGTGTGGAATTCGGATCTGATGGAAACGCTGGAACTGACCAACCTGATGCCCAACGCGCTGGCCACCATTCACGGCGCCGAAGCGCGCAAGGAATCCCGCGGCGCCCATGCGCATGAGGACTTTTCCACCCGGGACGATAAAAACTGGCGGGTGCACACGATTTCCCGCGTCGACGGTACCAATGTTGAGCTGAGCCACCGTCCGGTGGTTCTGGAGCCGCTGACGACACCGGAACAAGGCGGTATCGAGCCCGCAAAAATCGCGCCCAAAGCGCGGACATTCTGAGGAGTTTGAAGCATGGTACAGTTTACACTTCCCAAGAACTCCAAAATCACCACCGGTAAAACCTGGCCAAAACCGGAGGGCGCGAAGAATCTGCGCAAGTTCCAGATTTACCGCTGGACACCGGATGACGGCAAAAACCCGTCGGTCGACACTTATTTTGTCGATATGGACACCTGCGGTCCGATGATGCTGGACGCGCTGATCAAGATCAAAAACGAAATTGATCCGACGCTGAGCTTCCGCCGCTCCTGCCGTGAAGGCATTTGTGGCTCCTGCGCGATGAACATCGGCGGCATCAATACGCTGGCCTGTATCTACGGCATGGATGAGGTGAAGGGTGACGTCAAAATCTACCCGCTGCCGCATCTGCCGGTGGTGCGCGATCTGATCCCGGATCTGACGCATTTTTATGCCCAGCACGCCTCGATCATGCCCTGGCTGGAAACCAAGACCAACCGTCCCGCCAAGGAATGGAAACAGTCAATCGGCGACCGCAAGAAGCTGGATGGTCTCTATGAATGCGTGATGTGCGCCTGTTGTTCGACCTCCTGCCCAAGTTATTGGTGGAACGGCGATGAATATCTCGGGCCAGCCGCGCTGCTGCACGCCTATCGCTGGATCATCGACAGCCGGGATGAGGCCACTGGAGAGCGTCTGGACGAGTTGGAAGACCCGTTCAAACTCTATCGCTGCCACACCATCATGAACTGCGCCAAGACCTGTCCCAAAGGTCTGAACCCGGCGAAAGCCATAGCGTCGATCAAACATATGATGGTGGACCGGGTGGTTTAATTCACCGCCAGATCCGCTGAAGTCAGAAAAACCCCGGTCCTGTGGCCGGGGTTTTTCTTTGCGCACAGGGGCGCAGGGGCGCTGTGCGGTCACGCAGGTCCGCGTGCATTGATCTGCGGCGGGCAAAGGCCATCTCTAAGAAAATGTTTTGTAAGTGGAGCCCGCCGATGTCCGATCTTAAACTGACCAGTCACCATCTCTGCCCCTATGTGCAACGCGCCGTCATCGTGCTGCTTGAAAAAGGCGTGGCGCATGAGCGCACTTATATCGATCTGGCCAACCGTCCGGCCTGGTTCGTCGAAAAATCCCCATTGGGCCGCGTGCCGATTTTGGAAAGCAAAGGCGCTGTCCTGTTTGAAAGCCAGGTGATCGCCGAATATCTGGATGAAATCACCGAGGGCTCGCTGCACCCGGAGGATCCGCTGGAAAAAGCCCGTCACCGGGCCTGGATCGAATTTGGCTCCAGCACACTGGCCGCCATCGGCGCGCTTTACAACGCCGGCGAAGGCGAGGAGTTTGAGGCAAAACGCCAGGCACTGGCGCAAAAACTGGCCCGTATTGAGGGCGAAATCCAGGGCCCGTGGTTTGGCGGCGACCGGTTCCACATGATCGACGGGGTCTGGGGCACGGTCTTCCGCTACTTCGATCTGTTTGATCAGATCACGGATCTCAACCTGTATGACGGGCTGACCCGGCTGCCGCTCTGGCGCGCAGAGGTGATGGCGCGGCCCTCGGTAATTGCGGCGACACCAGAAGGCTACAGCGCCGGGCTGACAGAATTTCTGAGCAATCGTCCCTCTCACCTGGGTCAGCAGACGCGGGACTGGGCGCAGGCAAAACGCTCTGTGGACGCCTGAGCCGGGCAAAAGACTTGACCCTGGTGGTCTCTTCGCAGAGGTCTGCCTGTGTAACCCACCAGGGAATACCGGATGTTTCTCATTGTTTTTGTCATCATTGCCGTGTTTGGCGGCATGTATATCTACCGGCGCGGCAACAGGCTGAGCCGCCACTGCCGCTGGCGACAGACCACACCCGGGTACTACCGCTGCCTGTCCTGTGGTGGCGCAGTTGTCTCTGGCGACCTGCCCAGAGATTGTCAGCTTCGCTCGCGCCATGAGGCCCCGGACGAATCGACTTGATCCTGATCACGCAACGGCATTTGGTGGGGCAAAGATCGAGGGAGACATCATGACCGACCCATCCACCCCCGCAAACGCGCCATTTCTGGTCCCGAGTGATGCCGCGGAGCGCCGCGCAGTCGCGCCGGTGATATGTTATCCCAACGAGACCCTGCCGCGGGTCGATCTGCAGCTATATCGCGCTGCGCGGGTCTCTGCGGTCAAAGTGGATGAGGTGCTGGTGCCGGCGCGGGATGCGGCCACGTTCAAAGTGCCGGCGGGGCAGTTTTTCCGCATCAGCAGTGTGGGTGGGCCCCAGGTCGGCGATCTCAACCTGTGGCATGCGGGCGATCTGAAGGAGCGGTTTTATTCCGGCAAAACCCGGGCGCTGCACGGCAGCCATCTGACCGTGGGCGAACGTATGTGGACCAGCCTGCCGTATCTGCGGCCGATGGCGACGATCACGGAGGACACGCTGGGCTGGTACGGGATCGATCAGTATGGCGGTTCGGTGCATGACGTGATCGGCACCCGCTGTGATCCTTATACCGGCAATCTGCTCGCCGGCAGCCAGTATCACTATTGTTGCCATTCGAACCTAGCCCGGGCGCTGGCAGCGGAAACCGGCATGAGCCTCGCGGAGGCCGAGCCCCATGTGCATGACGTGTTAAACGTCTTCATGTGCACCGGCTTCAGCCGCGATACGGGGCAGTATTTTATGAAAGCCAGCCCGGTGCGCCCCGGCGATTATCTTGAGTTTTTTGCTGAAATTGATCTGCTCGGCGCGCTGTCGGCCTGTCCGGGCGGTGATTGCTCTTCTGAACATTCCAGCGATGCGGCGGCCTGTTACCCGCTGCTGGTCGAAGTGTTTAAACCCGCGGCCGGTGCGCTGGGCGACTGGGATTCACCTGCACGCAATGGCTATGACCAGAGCCACGGCAGCACGCAGAGCTGACGGCTGCCGCCCGCGCCCTTCGGCTGCGCCTCACCTGCGCGTGCGCGCCTCATTGCGGGCCGCCCTTTTGGGGGCGGCCTGGACGGCGCACCAGGGCCGGTGCCGCCGCCCCGCTCGCGCGCCTGAAATGGTACCTGTGCGATCGCGTGTCAGGGTTGGCGATCGCGCGGCTGGGCCTCAGGCAAAGGCCGCTTCCAGCGCGATCTCAACCATCTCGCCAAAACTGCTTTCGCGGTCTTCAGACGGCAGCGCTTCCCCGGTCAGCAGGTGGTCTGACACCGTCAGCACCGCCAGCGCCCGTTTGCCGTGGCGCGCCGCCAGATTGTAAAGTTCCGCCGCTTCCATTTCTACACCGAGGATGCCGTGGCGGGTCATCAGCTCGTTCAGATCCGGGCGCTCGTCATAAAACACATCCGCCGAATAGATCCCGCCCACATGGGTGCTGGCACCGCGTTTTTGGGCCGCGTCATCGGCTGCGCGCAGCAGGCCATAATCAGCGCAGGGGGCAAAGTTGATCTCTTTGAAAATACCGCGCGAGGGTGTCGACAGCGAAGTGGCGGTCATCGCCAGGATCACGTCGCGGATCTTCACACTCTCCTGCATCGCGCCGCAGGAGCCGATGCGGATCAGCGTTTCCACGCCATAGAATTTGATCAGCTCATTGGCATAGATCGACAGGCTTGGCATGCCCATGCCCGAGCCCTGGATGGTGACCCGGTTGCCTTTGTATTCACCGGTAAAGCCAAACATGCCACGTACTTCATTGACCAGAACGGGGTTCTTTAAAAACGTTTCTGCTGCCCATTTCGCCCGGCGAGGATCTCCCGGCATCAATACGGTTTCTGCGATGTCTCCGGCTTTGGCGGCGATATGTGGTGTCATTGGGTTTGTCCTGTCCATCTGGGGAACGCCCAGATTAGACCGCATGGTCAAAAAGAAACAGCCCCCGTGAAGAGGGTCGTTTTCCGGCAGACAAAACCGCGGTTCCGGGGAGGGGCAGAGGGCTGCCGGGTCAGCGTGGGCGCCAGCTGC
>NZ_QOLB01000091.1 GCF_003333265.1 Candidatus Halocynthiibacter alkanivorans | reverse complement strand
TACCGGATCCGGCACCGCGCTAATTTTAGTAATAAGCGCCGAAACCGACTTTTGGCTCCACTTGGCGATCCGAAGGGCATTCAGAGATTCGTCGATATCCTCGGGTGCGAAACGACACGTTTGGTTTTTTCAATCCGGCCATTCACAGGGAAAACATCAAACCGGCTGACCTGGGGCAGCAGAGCGGACAATGCCGCCGCTCACTTTTTTAGCACAAATGGCAAGCCGCAACCCAATTCGAATGTTTTGGCTGGCGCATCCTGTACCGCTGGATAGGGGCCAATGTGGTCACTCTCACAACTCCTGGAAATTACTGAACCGCACGGAATTCGGACGGGGTCAAACCCACACTAGCACGAAAATCCCGACTGAAATGGGCACTGTCGGAAAACCCGGCGCAAAATCCGATCACTGTCAGCGGGGTATTGCCAGGTTTCAGCAGGTGACAGGCCTCAAAGATACGCACCAGGCGCGAAAAACTAAGCCCGGCCTAACCCAATCTGCGTTGGAGCGTACGCGTTGACAGACCCACCGCGCGGGCCAGTTCGCCGGTTTTCCGTTGGCGTGCAACATCCCGCATCAACAGATCGGTCACTGCGTTAACCAGGGCCGTCAAGGATGTATCGGGGATCGGCGGCAAATCTATTTGCGGCAGGTCATCATCCGTGGTGCCGATGCCTTTGGGAGCGGAATGTGTCTTCCACCCGATAGTCCAGCCACCGGTCACAAGGCTGGCAGGATTATCAGGAAGCCAAAAGCCGCGTTTGTCGCGGATGCGCACAACCCCGTCACCCCGCGCCGCCATATCGCACCACAGTCCATGACAGCCAATGCCTTCCAAAAGGCCAACGATCAATCCACAAATCAACAGGTTTTCCGGTGTCGTTGGTATGCTGCCGCCGGTGGTATACCGTTTGAACCGAGCTTGGTTTTCGCTGGTAAAATCAATTTCCACTCGATTTTTTGAATGGGAAAACACTTCAAACCGACGCCACTTTCCAAACAATACCGACGGGTTTTCAGAGCGAAGTGCACTACGCCATATCGGATCATATGTGACGAGGCTGATCCCTGGCCGATTGATAACAGCGCTTCGGGACCACACTCGCGCCCGACAATTTGGAATAAATCGCGCTTGAGCTCCGCCGGAATATGAGCCTGACGCAACGCATCTGTGCCACCGGAACCCGCAGGGAGTAATTCCGGATTGGTTAGTCTGAGATAAATAACAACAAGGTCGATCAGGCTCGCTTTGGCGAAATCGCGAATGGGACAACCTCCACAATAATTTAGTAGCTCAGGTAACCGGCAATTCAGGCCGCATTTGATGCCGGACGGGATCGGCCACTAAGTTCTACAACAGATTTGTTTGGCCAGCCTCTGCAAAAGTACTTTCATAAGTCAACGGCAAGCTTCGGATGCGCCGCCCTGTTGCTGCAAATATAGCGTTGGCAATCGCGGCGGGAACCGGTGGAAGCGCTGCTTCGCCTACCGCGGAAGGAGCTGTATCGGCGGGCTCGACCAGAGCCACGGTCACTTCGGGGGCTGAAGCGTGGCGGAGAGGTTCGTACATATGGAAATTGTCTTGCTCGACACGCCCTGCGGCAATTGTGATCTGCTCCTTCAAACTCATACTGCAGCCCCAGATAATATTGCCCATTATCTTGCTTTCGACCTGATGTGGATTAACGACCAGTCCGCAATCCTGAGCGCACCAGGCCCTGGTCAGGCTCATTGCGCGCGCTGTGTGATCGATCTGAATATCCACAACAACGGCGACAACGGTTTCATCCTTATATACAGCACAGGCCAGACCGCGTCCGGTGTCGGGAAGCGCAGGTTGACCCCAATTGGATATTTTCGCCACACGGCGCAAAACATTGGCCAGGCGATCACTGCTTGCTGGCAGATTTTGCAGGCGAAACTGCAACGGATCGATACCGGCCTTGTTTGCCAGTTCATCCATCATACTCTCAATGGCAAAAGCATTTGGTCAGACCCAAGGCCGCGCCAGGCGTTGACAGGAACCGGGGTGCGGACTGCCGAATGACGGATGCGCCGGTTTAACATGTCATATTGCGGAACAATGCCGCGAACCGTTCCATCATCTGCTTTTGCCATGTCGATTGCCTTGCCGACAAAATTCGGCACCAATCCGGTTAAGATAGAAGATGATACAACGTCATGATCCCAGTGACTTATGGTCCCATCATCGGTGACACCTGCCTCGATGAAATGGGAAGATTTCGGCTGGAAATAGTTGTTCTGTAACTCAGTTTTCCGGTCCCATTGCACGCGCACTGGCCGATTGAAGGCGGCCGACAAACGCGCCGCGGCCTCGGTCGCCTGACTCGGCACCCGCCCGCCAAATCCACCGCCGATACGATGCGTGTGTACCACTACATCATCGACCTCGCGGCCAACGATCTTCGCCACCCGTTTTTGAGCAAAATAGGGGTCCTGTGTGCCGCACCTAACCTCAACTTTGTCGTCTCTGACCCAAACCAGACCAGAGCGTGGCTCAATCGCTGCGTGGGCTGCGAACGGCGTTTCATAACGACCAGTAACGCGATGCAAGGCAGTCTGCCGTCCGACACCAAGATCACCGGATGACAACAAAGTGTGGGCGAAATCATCGTCCGAACGGAATTTCTCGACATCGAGGCGTGACACAATCTGGCTTTGATTAAGTTCTTCGGCTATTTGCCATTGCGCATCCAATACCGCTATCGCGTCCGCAAGGACAAACGGGTTGTCCGCAACAATCCCTACAAAACCATCGCCCTTGTCGATATCAACGCCAATGACGCCCGGTATCGCTCTGGCCTTCGCCGGGTCGGCTTTTACAAACCGGGCCCCAAAGGCAGGCGGGTATATCGCCGCACCAAAGGCCATATCGGTGATCGAGACGTCACGGGCGTAAGTCATCTGACCCGTGACAATCTCCGCCAACTCGTGATGCCGCCTGCCTTGTCCGATGGCCTGACGTTTATCGGCAGATCTAAGGGCATACCGTGGCAATGCGTTATCCGCCAACAACTGATCGCCAGTGACAATGACCTCTGCGGCAGGCACCAATGCGCCGTAGCCGAGGGTGCTGCCGTCCGGCATGATAAACCCGGCCCGCCCGTCTTTAATCTGATCCATGGGCAGGCCATTTTTTTCAGCCGCCAGCCGCCAGCCTCCGCAATGCCTCGCGCAGTTGCGCGGCACCCCAGGAAACCGGATCAAAGAAATGCGCGATGCTCTGGCTGCCGACTGTCATCTGAAACGGCGGAGCCTGATCGGTATCAGGAAGAATGCACTCAATGTCGGCCTGATCAATATTCAGTTCTTCGGCCACAACCTGACTAAGACCCAGCCCAGCACCTTGCCCCATCTCCATTCTGGGACAGAAAAACCGGATACGCCCGAAGGCCAACGCCTGAACCCATGCCACCCCATCCTGTGCTCCAGGGGCATCAAATGTTGGCAATGCGGGCATTTTGGCGCGCACCTGACGATAAGAACCATAAACCGCAACTGTTACCCCGGCGGCAACCCAGCCGCTCTTTTTCAGAAAATGCCTTTGACTGATGGGTTTCGGATCAGTTTGCTTCCCCATTTTCAAGCCTCCTGCGCGGCACGGGTGATGGCACGGCGAATTCGATCATAGGTTCCGCACCGACACAGGTTTCCACCCATCTCCTCGCGGATGTCTGTGTCCGTTGGGTCAGGAATGCGACGCAGCAGTGCCGATGCGGTCATGATCTGTCCGGCCTGGCAGTAGCCGCATTGCGGGACACCTTCGGCGATCCACGCCTGTTGGACCGGATGCAACGCCCCGCCTGCGAAAGTTTGCGCCAGCCCTTCGATCGTGGTGACCTGTGCGTCGCCGACTTCTGCAACATGTATCTGGCAGGATCGTGTTGCCACGGCGTCAATATGCACAGTGCAGGCCCCACACAGCCCGATCCCCCAGCCAAATTTGGTGCCCGTCAGCCCGACAAAGTCGCGAAGGAAGTTCAGCAAAGTCACGTCCTGTAGTTTTTCAGGCACGGCAACCGGGCTGCCATTGATAGCTATTTCCATGAAAGGCCCCTTTTTTACCGGATTAACTACAAAGCTTCGGCGTTGATATGATGATCGCGCCAAAGAGTATGGCACCCGAGAAATCCAGATTGTATTCATCTCAATGTCACTCCGACTTGAATTGGAGAAGGGGCTCCTAAGCAGTCGGCAAGCTCACCCGCAGATAGGCCGCGACTCGTACGGATCAAAACTGTCAAACGCCTTTTCCAATTCCGCCCATTTGGCCTCGACAATTTTCCAATTGAAGCCAGCTTGGAACAGGCATATGGCCATCGCCGCGAGCCACCGCTCTGCCAAAGTCACAGAAAGCTCTGTGGGTGTGAGTGGCTTGCTGAAAAGCGCTTCGAGAGCCTCCACGCCCCCTTTTCGGTCGGCCGCTATAGTGCAGATTGCTTCAAAATCACGCAAGGTTGCCCTCGCGATACAGTCCTAGTCCCTCGAGTGTCGTTTTCACGCTCAACCACAGCTGTTCTTCATCGCGTAATGCTTTGGAGAAAACATTGATGCCGACCATGAGGTTTTGAAGGGCAAGCGCCTTTGCGTGCACGTTTGTTGTCTCGGGCAGTTCTCCATTCTGAACAGCAATGCTCAGTAATTCTTCAAGGCGGGCAGCACCGCTGAGAACAGCGCCTTTGATCAGGTCTCGAAGTTCGGCATCCGACTCGTCGAGTTCAGACAAGCTGTTGATTACCAGGCACCCGCGTCCTTCGGGGTCGCCAGCGCGCGCAGCACATATGGCCCGAAACATGTTCGTTAACAGTTCGAGGACCGGCATTTCGGGAAGCTCGCCGCGCAAGATGTTATCCGGGGATTGTGCAAAATAGACGGTCAAAGCTTCCTTAAAGAGCTCTTCTCGCGACCCAAAAGCATTGTAAAAGCTTGAGCGTTTAATGCCGAGTGTCTCGGAGATAGCTTTGACGGAGCTTGCATTGTAACCGTGACGCCACATTTCTTGCATTGCTGTTTCTATCGCCGCATCACGGTCAAAGCTTGATGGTCGACCCATCGTATTCTCCTCCTACAAAAGTTTTGTACACATATGGACAAAACTATTCGAATCTGTTTTATACATACATGTACAAATCAACTCAGGTCAAGGAGACCCTAGAATGACTGCTTTTTTTGTTTCTCGTATTAAAGTGAGCGATCCGGCGAAGATGAAGGAATATGCGCAGGCGGCTGGCGCCACAGTTGGCGCTCATGCTGGTAAGCTCGTGCTACGCGGTGATTTTGCCAAGACTCTGATCGGTGAGAGTGCCGATAATCACATAACCGCCATCGTTGAATTCCCAGACCTTGCCACTCTTGATGTCTGGTTCAATTCGCCTGAATACCAATCCCTTAACGCGTTGCGCGTTAGCGTTGGCGAGATGCAGTTCGTCGCCTACGAAGTGCCCGCAGCCTAGTCAAACTTTTCATCATCATTGGAAGAAACAACCGAGCGGTTCCACTGTCTCGGACTGGAGAAACTATGTTTAATCTAATCAAAACAACCTCCCTTGCGGCCGCCGCCGCTGTGTCCCTCACACCAGCATTTGCACAAGAGACAAGTGCTAAGTTGCCCACGCCCGTGATTTCGGAAGAACTGACCATCGAGCGCAGACAAGTAGCGGTTCTTGGGTCGACGATGTCTTATCTAGAAGAAGGCAAGGGCGATGCTGTTGTGTTTCTGCACGGCAACCCATCGGCCGCTTACCTGTGGCGCAATGTAATGCCCTTTGTCAGTACCACCCACCGTACGATTGCGCCCGACCTGATCGGAATGGGGCATTCTGGCAAGCCTGATATCGGCTATACATTTGCGGATCACGCTCAGTATCTGGATGCCTTTATCGATGCACTGGACTTAACAGAAATCACACTTGTAAGTCACGACTGGGGCGCCGCTCTCGCATGGGATTTTGCTCATCGCCATCCGGAAATGGTTGTTCGAATGGCCTTCATGGAAGGTGTTCTACCACCTGCATTCCCTCAGGCAAGTTATGACGCGATGGGTGAAGAGATGGGTGGTATGTTCCGAGCCTTACAAGATTTCGAGCAAGGGTATCAAATGGTTATGGAGGGTAACATGTTCGTAGAAAACATTTTGCCTATGATGATCAACCGTCCTTTGGGCGAGGCCGCGAAAGCCGAATACGGTACCCCATACACGACCGTCGAAAGCCGCCTGCCCACGTGGATGTGGCCTCGTGAGGTACCGATTGGTGGTCAACCAGAGTCGAGCGTACAATTGATGGACGACATCGAAACCTTTATGGGTGAAACCGATATGCCGACGCTCTTGGTCTATGCAGAGCCGGGCGTGCTTGTCCCGCCGCAAGCGGTTCCGTTCTATTCCAGTTTGATACAAGACCTCGAAACGGCCTTCATCGGCCAAGGACTCCACTTCATTCAAGAAGATCAACCCGATGCTATCGGGCGCGCGATCTCTGATTGGCTACGCCGGAATTGATCAATCTGAGGGCGCGCAGCTTTGCGCGCTCTTTCACGCCAGCCCAGCGAAGCGGACGTCCAATTATATGTCATGAACCGCGTGTTTGCCCGCAATGCTTTCTTTGAAGTATAACGCAGCGAATGGCCGGTTCCCGCCCTTCTTCATCAAACCACTGGTCCAAAGGGCGGATACCGCGATCAGCAACTGAGGCTCTGCACTGAATACAAATGACAATAGCGGCATGTACCAATCCAAGATTTCAACTGGGCTATGCATTCCTTAATCGGCTGCCTCAACATCCCAATAAGCGATATCGCTGCCAATACGATCAACCAGAAAGTCGGTAAACGCCCTGACTTTCGCTGGTATGTGACGTCGTTCAGGGAAAACTGCATAAAGTGCCTGCTCTGGCAATATGTGTTGAGGAACAACTCTTATCAAGCGACCAGCCGCAATATGCGAACTGGCAACAAACGTCGGCAGTCGACCCACCCCCAGGCCGTCAATCAGGGCTCGGCAAAGAGCTTCGCTGTTGTTGACCCGTAGCGTCCCCTTCGTTCTGATTTTCGCTTCTCCTTCTGGTCCTGCAAAGGTCCACTCCAGCGCGTCGCGCGAATACGTATAGTGAAGGCAGTTGTGATCGATCAGATCTTCTGGATGCATGGGCGCTCCATAATCAGAAACATATTTTGGAGAGGCGACTATCACGCTCTTAATAGTGGTCAGCCGCCGTGCAATGAGCGCGGAGTCGGGCATCGCTCCTGCTCGGATCGCCATGTCATATCCCGCGCTAACAAGGTCGACCACTCTGTCATCCATTGCTAAGTCCAAGGTGATCCCAGGGTGATTTTGCAAGAAGTCCGTGACCAAAGGTGCAACGTGTAAAAGACCAAATGATACTGGCGCACAAATCCGAAGTTGACCGACAGGCCTGCCTTGCAGCGCTGCAACAGCATCCTCAGCTTCACGCGCCGATCCAAGGGCCTGTACCGCATGTGCCAGATATATTTCACCTGCTTCGGTGAGCGAAATGCTTCTGGTAGAGCGATGGAACAATTGTGCGCCTAAATGCGCTTCCAATGTGGAAATACGCTTACTTACTGCAGATTTTGTCAGCCCCAGCAGCCGTGCGGCGGCTGCAAATCCCCCGGTCTCTGCCACTTTAACAAAAACAGGGATAGCTCCGATTTCGATCAAGACAACCTCACTTGGGTGAGTTAAATTCACCAATCAGTTTCAATCATAAGGCATTATCGTGAATTTGGAACCCTATTATGTTGACTGCAGTCAACTACCGGAGGCTTCCATGCCCAAAATACTCATCAATGGTGAACTCCACCAAAAGCCTGTGCAGGCAAACGGCCAGTTCCAGCGGATACCAAGCAGTTTTCGCGATTGGATAAGTGCCAGTCCTGATGCGAAGTTCCCTGCCGCACGCGGACGCTACCATCTCTATCTCTCAAAAGCCTGTCCTTGGTGTCATAGTGTCGAACTCGTTATGACCCTGAAAGGCTTAAGTGACGCATTCAGCATTACTTGGATGGACCCAATTTCGTCGGAAGAAGGATGGGTTATTGACCTATCTGACTTCAAAGAGACAGATGGGATCCTGCGGGACCAATTTCTTTATCAGGTCTATCAACGTGCAGTGCCGGACTATACAGGATCGATTTCTGTTCCATTGCTTTTAGACAAAGACACGGTCCAGATCGTCAGCACTGAGTCAGCCGACATCATGCGGATGCTCAATTCAACTTTTGCCGTTCATGGAGCCATAGGGCGGGATCTCTACCCCGCGAACCTTGCGAGTGAGATTGATCAGGTCGCGGAGCTTATTCAGGCACCAATACGCAACGGGGTTTACCGTGCAGGTTTTGCGACATCGCAGGAAGCTTACTCCGAGGCAGTCTTAACGCTGTTTGAAAGTTTGGAAGAGATCGAAGAGCTTCTCACGCACAAGCCATACCTGGCTGGAGCAGAAATCACGGAAGTAGATCTAAAGCTCTTCCCCACACTTGTTCGGTTTGATCCTGTCTACGTCACCCACTTCAAAACTGACCGCAAACGGATCGCAGATTACCCAGCACTCTCGCGATATATGCAGGCTATCGCGCGGGTCCCAGATGTCGCTTCGACAATAGACATGGGACATATTCGGGAACATTATTTCCGAAGTCACCGCCAGATCAACCCAACAGGCATCATCTCCATCGGGCCTGCAATGCAGCCCCGCAAGACTGCGGTGAAGGAAATGGTTCTATGATGTCCTTATTTAGCAAACCACTACCACCGATCGTGCTGATCATCAGCATCGGGTCGATGGTTGGCGTGAGTTTCACACTTTCCAAAGTAGCGGCAAACGCGGGAGCACCTCCTTTCACCGCGCTCTTTTGGCAGTTACTTGTGGCGACCTTAGTTCTTTTAACCTTGGGCATTGTGACGGGTCGGAGACTGCAACTCACACGCAACCATTTGGCCTACTACATGGGGGCTGGCATTCTTGGCATCAGCGCACCAGCCCTGATCGCGTACACGGTTCTGGGGCATCTATCGACAGGTTTTTACTCCGCACTTGTAACTCTATCGCCGCTTTTCACTTTCGTTATAACAGCTGGTGTCGAACGTCAGATGCTGCCGTTGCATCGTCTCATTGGGATACTGGTTGGGCTGATTGGAGTTAGCCTTGTGACCCTGACTGGCCTTGATCTGGTCGGAACCGGGATGATCTGGATCGGCCTTGCAGTGCTTGGCCCACTGGCCTTAGCCATGGGCAATGTGTTTCGAAGCCGCGCGTATCCAGTTGGCGGAGACCCCATCATGATGGCAACAGGAGCTTTGCTGTCCCAGCTCATCATAGTATGGCCTGCTCTATTTTTCTTAGGCGATAAAACTGGCGCGGAGGTCCTGGCTACGGGCCCACAGCTCGCAGTGATCTGTGTCGGTCTGATAACAGCAATCGCCTATGTTCTGACCTTTGAAGTTCAACGGCGCACTGACGGCGTGGGGTTTGCTCAGGTTGGCTATTTCGCCACGCTGTCAGGGATCGGTGTAGGTGCAGTCACATTCGGAGAACATATTAGTCCAATGCTCCTGATCGCACTATCCATTTTGTTCATGGGTCTCGCCATATCAAACGGGCAAATCAATCTTTCTTACCTCTGGCGTCGCTTCAGAATTCACGCCGGGAGATAGATATTCACATCAAAGATGAAGCTTCGTCCCCCTCACAATCAACCAAACCCTAAAAGGAGATACTCCTGTGAAAATTACCTCTAAATCCATGACTGAACACACACCTCTGATCGCTGAACTTTATTCAGCCGTCGACGCAATGGATGCGAACAAAGTAGCCAGCTTCTTAGTGGATAACGTGACCTTCCAACTTGGTAACTTTGACAAACTCACAAATCGAAAAGACGTGGAGGAAGCAAACGCGTCATTCTTTAAAACCATCAAAGCCATGCGCCACACGATTTCGGGCATTTGGGCAAGCGGTTCTACGGCATTCTGCGACGGGTTGGTCCACTACACTCGTAAGGATCTGAGCGAGCACGAAGTTCCGTTTGCTACACGACTGGAGTTACAAGACGGCAAGATCACTGACTATCGCGTCTATGTGGACATCTCTGGACTATAATCTCGGTAGACAGGTTACCGAGGAAATGCAGCCCGGCAAACGCGAAGCACTGCTCCAGTTGGGCGAATGTATGGGCAATTTCCAGAACCCAGGTGAGAAGGCCGTTGATGCGCTCACCTCACTGATCGCTGAGATTTCCGGATCTGGCAGCACCGCGCCGATTGCGACTGACGAGGAACCGCAAGACGCTGCGGGCGATGAGGCACCACGACCGCCAAACGGGAGCCCGTCGATCATGACGACGAGGGTGACAAATGAGTTTCGCCCCCACTGCCCCATCATTCCGGCCACAGAACTAGGCCGGAATGGACCAGTGCCTGAAACCCAGGCACTGGCGGATGTTTTCCGGCGTCCTTTATAAAGCCCTGATCAAACGGGACAACCCGTTGATGGGAACCATTTCACGGGCGACGACCTTGTAATTTATGTGCTGGGCTGGAGGCCCACTTCGTCCGCTCAACGGGCGTTCAGACGGAGCGCAATAAATGGCTGGTTAGAGCCCTTTCTGACAGATGCTGCTCCGAGCACATGTTGACGCGAAGGGCGGAGTGCTGGCTTTCGCTACGCGTCGCAGCAATGCCTGCTGTGCGGGCTTCCCGGACCTTCGCTCGGATCCGACCAAATAGTGTTTCCAGCCCTTTGTGGCTGTCTGTGACCACTGTGGCGAATTTCCGCTTCGTGCCCAATATTGTCAAAAAAATTCAAGCTCCAAATTTCGCCTTAGGAACGTGTTCTCCAAAGTGGGTGGAATTCAAACACTGTTTGGAACACCCTGCTTCTCGGGAATAGTATCCTGCCCGACCGGGAAAATTGAGTCGATTATCAACTTTCTCAACAGGTTAAGCCTGCACCAGCAAATGATCTGATTTGGAAAGGTATCACGGGAGCGCAAATCCGCTTCAGTCTATCGGAAAAGCGTTGAACCCTGAATCAACCAGGTCGCCAATGTAGGTGCGTGCTGCCTCTGGATTGATCGTTACAATGGCAGGCCGACATGCAAGCGACACCAGCCCGTGCACAGAAGCCCACAATAGTAGAAAAAACTGCCGGTGTTGCTCTGATTTCGGGTCGGCACCGCCAGCCTGGATCAGCATTTCTAAAAGACCAGACTGGAAATCTTGAGCCTTCAGGTCAGGCGGAACGTTGGATCTGTACTCGAACATCAACCACCAACGTTGCGGCTCTGCGATGGCAAAGTCTAAATAGGCCTCTCCCAAAGCGACAACTCGCGAACGCTTGTCCTGCGCTGATGATTCAAGGGCGGAATGCAAGCTTGCAGACAGCATCGCGGCACAATTCGCGATAACAGCGCGCACAACCGCATCCAGATCGCCAAACGCGTTATAGAGCGAACCAACAGACACATTCAGTTCTTTAGCCAGTCCGCGTGCACTAAGCGTATCGATCCCATTTTCCAGGACGATGCGCTCAGCAACTTTGGTTGCCCGTTCGCGAATGTCAGCGAGGTTGCGCTCGCGCTTCGAAAGTGTCTTCTCTTTGATCATGTTAAGTTCTTGAGACATCTTGCTGCCCTTGTCAATTTGCTACAAGAGGTCAGCTCTGTCGGGCGTTAACCGATATACTTGTGACGCCAGATCATTTGCTCGCATGAACCGAGAAATGGCTCCGAATGTCGCTGTCATGACCCTGGACCCATGGTCTTCGGTCGTCAGTGCTTTTGAGGCAGCCGGAGCCAGAAACCGCTGCAACCCATTGAGTGGGATTGCCTGTGGCTGGAAATGAGCTGCAACATTAGCTTTGATCTGGGGCACATTGTTGGTGCCGTATAAACTTGCCATCAGAACATCGAGCATATGTTCAGTGCAGTTCTGGAACTGGCTCGTGTTCGGATTGGCCAGCACTGAATAATTTGGGTTGTGCAAAGACGAATACGTAGGGCTGGCGATCACCTGCAACAGTTGCTTCTGCAGCCGGGCATCGGGTATGATGACGCCCGCATCCAGACTGTGTGCGCCTGCAAAGAAATCGGCGGGACTGTCCTGAATAAGATTGCTTCGCGTTTTGTTGTCAGCCTGCTGATATAAGTTGTACACTCGATACCCGCGCCCCGTGCTTCCGTCCGCAGATGTGATCTTTGAGTAAACCCAAAATCCCACATGCGTGTACCGGACGCCCTCCGGCAGTCGCGCTGGGTTGCGCCCTATCCGTGCCACGATCGCAACAAGCACACCGCGCGCGGCAAGATCTTGCTGGACCCGGTTGGAGAATGTCGCCACTTCAGCAGCCGGTAGTATGGGCTTGCTGGCTTCGCTGCTACCTGCCCATGCTACGGGTGGCACTGCGATAACCAGTGCGAATAATATCAATAAAATTAGGCGTGCCATAACAGCCTCCTGTGGTCGGTTCAATCAAGGGTTGGTGCAGCATTGGGCTGCACGATGGAGACGACTGCAGGTTCGCCTGCGCCCGCTTGAACAAGGTCTGCGCCTGGCAACAGCGCACCGGTGCTGGTTTCCACCAGTGCTATACCGGAAACTGTGACCGCTGATCCAAACGCAATAATTGGAACGGCGACCATCATCGAAGCGGCTGAAACAGCAGCGACAGACCCGTGACTGGCAGCCTGAGCACTGTGATCTGTGGCCTGCGCAGAATGCTGGTAACTGGGCCCGGCAAAGGATGGGGTAAAAGTAAGCGAGGCTAAAAGGGCAAGTAAAATGGAACGAAGAGTCATGAGTTCCTCCTTTTTCTGAACAGCGTTCATGTTGATTGTCGGGCAATGTATCGGATGTTAAATTGCAGGGTGACCGAAACTGCCAGAGCCCGCAAAGGGGCGCTGGCGATTTTCGAATTAGATTGTGTCGGAAGAACTTGCTTCGGCCAAAAGGCGTTCGGTTTTAGCGTCTTCAATTTTGTTGTACAGGCGATCACTTTCCTCTGAGTCCCGGATCGATTTTGTGATGGAGACAGTTGAACTGACCAACAGGATAGCAGCCATAGCGTAGAAGCCTTTTGCGGCGAAGCTTGCCTCCAGGAAGAAAATGCCTCCAGCCATCATTGAACTGGCAATAGCGAACTGAAGATAAGTAAAAAGGCTCCAGGAATTTGAAGATTTGCTAGTGTAAGCGTTCATGATTTTAGTCCTTTGGTTAGAGTTCGATTTAACCGAACTGTTGTTTTGAACTGAAGTTGGGCTTATTGAGGTTTACTTTGCTTTCTTTTTTAAGCGGTCGAGCACAGCAGTTGCGTCAGGTTTCATCGGAGCGCCGTAACCTGCTT
The DNA here is from genome assembly GCF_003333265.1 of Candidatus Halocynthiibacter alkanivorans. GTDB lineage: Bacteria > Pseudomonadota > Alphaproteobacteria > Rhodobacterales > Rhodobacteraceae > Halocyntiibacter_A > Halocyntiibacter_A alkanivorans. The sequence goes on along the minus strand of NZ_QOLB01000091.1, from coordinate 91,754 downwards.
CAGCCAAACGCTCGGTAATATTTTCGGCACTGGTGTCAGCCGACAGTTCTACCATCGCAGTGGCCGTCGCTTCGGCATGTTCTTGACGCTCCTGCAAGCGTTTCAAGGTTGTTTCTGCATCCTTTAAGTCGTTGACAAAACCAGATGGCATAACCCCACGTAGGCGTTGTGCCTTGTCGTTTGCCTCCGCCATATGCTGCCCCTGTTTTAATTCACGGAGGCAGGTCTCGCTTTCCGTCAGGCATTGTCTCAGCCTGACGATTTGCGTTTGATATGCTTCGATCACCTTACAAGTTGCGTCCCGCTCCGCTTCTAGCTGGGCAATGATACCGGCCGCCTCGGAAGCGAGTTCTTCACAATTCTGTTCCAGCGCATCCAATGCGCGTGTTTCGAGATCTAAAATCTGAGCTTCAATCCGCTTAAGAGATGCTTTTTCGCGTTCCGCATAGGCCATTACGACAGCCACTGCTTTTCGGGATTTGTCAACGCCGCGCGCGGCGTCCCGCATTTGCTGACGTAACAATGACAATGCATTCGCGTCTAACATTGCTTGTGAGCCTTCAGTCGTTTGTCCGCGAACCAAAGTTAATAATTGTTTGAACATTTTGACTTCCCTTGCGTTGTGAACGATGTTCATGGTGAGTGATATATACAATTGTGAACGATGTTCAAGTCTTTTTGTGAACATCGTTCAAAAAACTTAGAAAGCTCTGTATGGGAAGCAAATGCGAAGCCAGACGGGAGACTGTCCGAGTGCGACCATTGATACTGCGAAAGCGCGGACCGGCGCCCAAGGCTGTATGTACGGCCGGTAGCAAGTGGAAACCGCCTTGGCCGAGCATTGGTGGACGTTCGGATGAAGGCCGCTCAGGAGATGGGCTGGAAAACCCTTCTGGTTAATGCTGTCAAAGGCAATCAAGATATGTTTCGCATCTACAAGAGCCTCAGTTTTCGTTTGATTGAACGATACCCGGAGTGCTCCGACCCGACCACAAAGCGGTCATCGGTCCGTGCGGCATTGAAACCCGATACTGACAACTGAGCGGACAACCTTACACCGGAATTCAAGTCAAAAGCTTTTCATCAGGTTCACCGCAAATGTGTTGCGAAATTCCCTGCGACGCCATCGTTTTTGGGGTGACAATTCGTCAGATATTGCAGACTTTTGTGACTGATGATAGAAATGGTGCGCACCGAACCACCTATCCAAAAGACAATAGTTTCTCTGAATTTCCAATTGGTATAGCCCTTTAAACGCAGGCCACTACTACGGCGCTCCGCATCTGGAAAATGGCTACAAAATATGTCGCAGGCAATCCCCCTGGAGGGCACATGTCATCGAATGTAAGGCACAAGAACCTGCTGCGCGGAATCGTGTTCAGATTTCGCACCGGTCCATTGCGTCGCTTCCGCGCAAAAATCTCCGCAAACCGGAGACTGAAGAGCACGGCGTGCTTTATTGCGATTACAGGCAGTTCGGGGAAATCGACAACGGCTGGTCTGCTTAGCCATATCCTTTCGGTACAAGGCTCTGTTCGGAGCCAAATCCTCGACAACACTATTAATTCAGTAATCCGCACCCTCAATCGAGTGCTTCCAAAGCATCAGTTTGTTGTGGCTGAGCTAGGCGTCGGCAGCAAAGGCGAAATGGCACCGATGGCAAATATGTTCCGCCCAGAGGTTGCGATCGTAACCATGGTTGGACAAGAACACTATTCTGCGTTCCACGGGGCGGAAGCTGTTGCAGTTGAAAAAGGTGCCTTATTGGAGGCGCTGCTACCAGACGGCCTTGCTATCCTGAATGCGGATGATCCCCTGGTCATGTCGATGGCCAAGCAAACTTCGGCACGGGTTGTCACATTTGGACGAGCTGAAGACGCCGACTACCAGGTCATCGCGGTGCATGCGGCATTTCCAGAAATGATGTCCGTTTCCATTGTCGGAAAAACCGGGCAACTGGATCTTGGGAGTTGCTTTCCCGGCGAACATTTTTGGATGCCAGTTGTTGCCGCGGTAGCAACTGCAATGGAACTCGGAGTGCCACCCGAAATCATAAGGGACCGGGTTGCCGATTTTGCCCCCGTTGTGAACCGCTGCCACATTGAAGGGACACACAACGGCCCAACATTTATCGTCGATACAGTCAAGGCGCCCGCCGATACGCTTGGGACAGCATTCAAGATGATTGCCCGCGCCAATGTGCCTTTCAAAAGAATTGTTTTAGGCTCCATTTCTGACTACCGGGGTAAGTCGTCGAAACAATACAAATCCGCTTACCGCGAAGCGCGGGCAGCAGCGGATCAGGTGATATTTGTTGGCCACACTTCGGCGCGAGGGAAACCATCCGAAGCCGACCTGGCCTCTGGCCGTTATGTCCATTGCCCAACACCCAAAGATGCATTTGAACATATTCGGCGCACCGCCAGAAACGATGAGCTCATCTTGCTAAAAGGGTCTGCCAATCTACATCTTGAACGGATTTCCTTGGCGTTTCGCCATCCTGTTAACTGCTGGGAACCTGCATGCGGTACTATGGTAAACTGCGTCGCTTGTGGTGCATTTTCACAGACATTTGACCGCAAAGCGCTGCGTAAAAAGAAAAATGCAGCGCGGCTGAAATTCTGGCGCCCGCAGCAGGAAACGGAAATACATTCCGTCCGTTAATTCCCGTATTCGCCACCGCTGCTACTCCCGCTCAAACGTCGGCCCAATATTCTGGGGCGTCATAGACATTCAGTTAGACGGGCCTTCAAGACGCGGCGATATTCCACTTTGTCCCACTTATACTGACCCACTGAAAATTCGGAATCTGGCAAGGACCTCAGAAGCTGAGGCGTTAAACTGTGCATTGTCTTGGGTGCATCAAGGGTTGAAAAATAGTCATCGAATTTATACCGACCGCCCATCATTTTATCCGACGGTGCAACCCACAGGTTTGGAATTTCCAACGCATCGGCCACGATCAGCCCATGGAGCGACTGGCAGATGACCCTGCGACAACTTGAGATGTCACGAACCACGGCCCAGGGGTCGCGGCCTACGTCAATCAGGCGAATTTCGGGCGGTGTGATCAGACGCGCCCATTTAAGCGACAGGACATGAGGCACAAAACCGGTGTCACCACCTGAATCAGGAGATAGCAGTTGATCAACAAGCACCATCGGATCCCCAAGAATGACGGAATCGTCCAGTCCGAGCGCATCCCGGGACAGCGCGCCCCGCAGACTGATGATCTGTGCTGGTTTTGGCAGATTGACCGGCGGCTTCAAAAAGCCGGATCCCAGAACCAGAGACGTTTCGGTTGCTTTTTCGAGAATGCTTCCCATGCCTAAAAAATGCCTGGCGTCACGCCGTGTAACTAAGCGGGGACGCAAACCGCAAAGTGCTTCATAAAAAGACGGGTTGATATCGTCACCAAAATTCGGGCGTCCGACATGCCAAAACATCGCAGGAGCGTTTTTCGGTCCAAGTCTTGCAGACCAGTATCGTTTGACTTTAGTTAGCTTTCTGATCATGCCCGGTTACGCCTCGATTTCAATGCCACAATAGCCCGATAAATTGGTCGCCGCAGTTCACGTGATATGCGATCACCGACGCCCTTCGTTTCGCCGATCAAGCTGCCGCCCAAATCGGCAGACATCTCGGTCACACCGGATGGCCAGACTGACAACACATCTGCCTCATGCAACCACCGTGCCTGAATGAACGTATCGACCGGACGATCGAAGCAATTCGAAGTTTCGAGCAGTCTTTCTGCAGCACCCCGTGTCACAAGTTGTGCCTGCATTCCAAGGCCTATGACCCGAGGCCGAAATAGTTGTGTTTTTTGTCGCGTCGCCAGCACCCGATCCGGTCGTTCACGGTTTTGTACGGGAAACCGGATCAGCATACTCTCACCCAGTGAGCGTCGGCTCAATTCAAGGGCTTCGTCGAAGCGCGTATTCAGAAAAACGTCATCTTCGATCACTAGAGCCGCATCCACCCCTTCATCCAAGATGCGTTTCCAACACGCGCGGTGGCTAAGGAATGCTGCTATCTCTCCGCGCCTCAGCGTAAAAGGATAGCGCGGTGCGAAGCCATCGCCCATCACTTCAGAAATATTTTGCCGCGTCAGTTGTTCGCCGTCTACACCCTCGTGCACCAGGGCGTCACCCCCGAACACATTCATAAGCCGGTCCACGTTCTGCTTTCGTGCTCTGGAGCGTGGCAAATGTAAAATATAGGTTTTCAGACCTGTCATATTTTTATCCCCCTATACCGCATCCGGTGTTTCATGACCCGGAACCGGGCGTCCAGATTGGAGAGGCCAAGCAGGCTCTTAAACTTGCGGGTACGGTGGTATCTGGAGATCTCCGCATCAAGTTGCGGGAGCAGATCGGAACGCCCTTCGGAGTCTGCCTTGTCTCTGAACCTGACAAATTCAGATAGGATCGCATCGTCAAGTATATGAAAACTGCCAACCGAAGGTTGAAACACTGGAAGGGTCTGCGACTTGTCTGACATTGACAATAAAGAAAGGGCCGCCATGACAAATGTACATTTATCACAGACACCGCAATTCGACCGGGAGACATTGCAGACACGAAGGTGTCGCATCAACGTATTGACGGTCGAAATACGCGCGATCTTGTCCACTCTTTCTTCCAGGCCGAAGTGCTCAACCGCTAGCTGCTCCGTTCCAAATAAGGGGTCCAATTCTGGGTTCGAGCCCCACGGGACGTTCCTTGCAAATTCATTGCCCGAAGCGGAAATCAGTACCCTGCAAAATCGATCAGAAAGCATGTGACCGATCGCCGACAGAACCGAGCCGTGATATTCGGTCCATCCAGCATAGCGGTGAAATATCTCGCGTACATTTGTTTCAATGACGACCGGCTCGATGCCGAAATCTCTCGCTACATCGCGGCACGTCTGATCGAGGCGATCATTTGCCTCACGATCATTTAGCGGAATATCTGCCCCCAGAATCGTAATAATGCCCTGAAGATTTTCATGTTCTTGCGCGAGCGTAAAAGAGGAATCGACACCGCCCGAAAAGAACACAGCCGCCGCCCCCTTAGCAACTGATCGCGTGGGCTCGGCGACTTCGGCATCAACGCTCACTGTTCTGCACCCCGGCCACCAGGAACGGAACATACCGCTTATCTGACCTGCCCGCTCCAACAGATTGCGGTCAACGGCGGCTTTGACAATTAATCGACTTCCAACTTCGGACGCAGGAAAAAGCCCCAGGCAAAAAAGGGCGTTGCCATTTGGACCCAAAGCACGGCCTGTCCGGCTGCGAAACCAGGCCGTCCCAAGTGATTTGGACCCGGCCATTACATTAACGCGGATTTCGTCCGCACGCGTTTGGTCAGCGAAGGACAGGATCAGCGGTTCTGGCATTGTTAACTCCTTGAATACTTTTCTTGCGCCGCCATCTCTGCATCGCAGACAAACGCGCAACTACTCGGCTCAATTGGTACAAAACTGATTTTCGGCGCAAACGAATGCGCGCATCACAAATATCGACTTCCAAGAATAACGACGTGGTCTTTGCTGGCGTACCTGTCGGCGGACCAATGCGTGAATATATCCCAGTAACTGCCTGGGGCGTTTGCCCTGCCATGTCCGCCCAACTCATTGCAAAATACCGCCCAACGCCGCGAAACCTTTTCTCCAGATCTTCCAGTGTCAGGGCCGACGTCAGCACCTTTTCCGTTTGACTGACACGCCTGTATGACCCGCTGCCCGGCACTTGATCCTGCGCACGTAAATTACCGTTTAGAAATGCAGGCAGTTCAAGTTCGACCATGCTTGCTGCGCTGCGGGCGATCATGTGGTCCCATTCAAACATGTTTGACGCGTCTGATGCCGGGCATCGCCGCTGTGCAATAATCGGCCCTTCATCAATTCCCTCGGTCAGGCAATGCATCGTGATCCCACCAAATTCATCGGCTGCGTCATCCAAGAGCATTCCTTGCCGTGGTGCAGATCCACGGTAACCAGGTAACAGAGAAGGGTGAAAATTTATGGCGTGGTCTCCAAAAACCGACAAAACCTCTTGGGGCACAATATTGAGTGTCTGCAAAGTCACCAGAACGTCTGCCCCCGTGGCCCGGGCGGCACTACAGGCGCCAGCCCAATGCTTCAATGGCGGGCAAAGCCGAACATTTACACCAGCCCTCTGCAGGATTCGAACTGAGTCAAATTCAGGAAATATCTTACCGGCCAGACTTTTTGGCGGCCTCAGAAACGGGCTGTCTGGCTCACAACACCAGACTTCGGCAATCTCATTTCCCGTTTCCAACCAAGAACTAATGACCTCCGCTGTGATCAACGTCGGACTGGCAATAATTAAACTTCGATACATTTAGAACACTTTTTTATCAATCAATTTATGACTTAAGCGAGATTCAGCAAGACAAAAATTAGGCAACGTCAAGTAAGCGTCCAAAATGTTTCCAACACTTGGAGAGCTGTCCAAACGGCTTCAACAGCGATACCAAAACCCAGCGTCGCGGTTTGCGGGAAACTGACCTTGATTTGGCGAAAATCTTGAGGACGGAATAACTGCGACTGAGTGGTTCACTCGCATCGGCAGAGAATGTCGCCTTTCTCCCGTCGTGGGCCGGAGCGTGCAGCCGCGGCAAAAAGGCAGCCCCCCATCCTGACAAATTTATGCGGGTTCAGCATTGGGCATAAGGGCTCAGACCAGCCATTCGCTGCGTGAAGCATGAATGGAAGGTGAGGGCCGTTCTTGACAGTTATTGTAGAGGAACGTGGTCCGATTGCTGCACCAGATACAATTCGACGCGAAGGGCGGAGAGCCGCCATTCGCTGCGAGCCGCACCAATGCCCGCTGTGCGGACTTAGCGAACGTCCACGATATGATTTGCGCAGTACATGCAGCAGCGCTTCTCGTCCTTTAGGTCATATAGACATACCGGCGATTGACTTCCACTCTCCACCAATCGGATAATCCAATTAGAGGATTTTTGAATTTGAAACATATCATTTTTGCCACCACTTTCGTTCTTGCACTGCTGGAGCCAGCTAATGCGCAAACGCGACCAAGTGAACAAACAAACGAGCTTGTCCGAAATGTAACTGAGGCATTTTTTGACCTGCTCCCACAAGATAGTTTTGATATTGAACGCGCATTTATGTCGGATAGTTTTGCGTCTGCTATGACGCAAAAGTCGTGGCAAAATGTGCGCGAGAAATTGATCGAAGCTGCGGGAAAAACAACCCGCTATGTCGCTCACAATTTAACCTACTATCAGCGTGATTTTTTGATCGCTGCCGTCGACTTTTCAGGCCAAGCTACAAAACCGGATATGTTCATTTGCGGTTATATTTTGTGGGAAATTAGCGATCCAAACACGATCGGTTTTGTTCGTCTTGAACAAAACGTAGTGCCGGTCTCTGTATTCCAGAGCATGCCAATACAAGAAGCAGCCCAATTGATGGGCGATTGGCGCTGTCCAGTTTCCCTGATCGAAACCGTTTTGCGGTTGAACTGAATTAGTCCAAATTTGCTGTCTTTCGGTTTCGGAACGGCAGAATGTGGTGAGCACTTTGCTCGCCGATCTGAAGTGTTCGTCCAAGAGTTCTGATCAGCCCTTCGCTACAGCTTGAACGAACAAGCGCTGAGCGAAATTTGTTTTTGCGATAAGCATCGATCATAGTGGAGACAGGGCGCGACTTTCTATCCCGACAGGAGGATCAAGCGAATGACAGGAGACGTGTTTGTTCAAAGGACGTTCGAAGTCGACGGACGTGAAGTGAAGTGCCGCTTCTTCCGACCGGAAGAGTGTGAAGTCGATTATGTCTGTCGATACGAGATCGAATGGCCTGGTCAAACGCGTTCTTTTCGAGGATACGGTGTTGATGAAGTGCAAGCCCTTCTGCTCGCCATGCAAAATGCCCATATCGAACTCTTGGTCGCTCGCACGAAACAAGGACTACGGGTTGAATGGCTCGACCAGCAAAGTCTCGGTTTGCCAATTGCCGAAAACGTCCGCGATCTGGATCCTGACAACCGTTTCTGACTTAAGCCAAGCGACCGCGTACCACCCAAGTCTGGAACTTAGCTAAGTTATACAGACAGCGAAATAAGGCTCAAATCGGCGCTTCGCCGCAGTGGTTACGAATGGCCGCAATGAGTCGTTCTTGACAGTTATGGCAGAGGGACGTGGTCCACCCCTTGCATCAGTGCACTTCGACACAAAAGGCGGAAAGGAGCCATTCGCCGCGCTAAGCGCCGACGGCAACTGTGCGGACCTTGCGGTCATTCACTGTAGTTGACCCAAATTGCGCGAACGGTCCAAGCCTGCCATTTGCGATAACGCCGGCCTGAAACAGAAAGCTGTCATTCAATCATCTTGCAGCATGACGGGAACAGGCGTCGCTTGGGCCCTGCATGCGAAAAAACTCTGCCGTTGAGAGCTTCTGCAAGGCCATCAAAGTAGAGTTGCTTTGGCAGAGGACAAGCGCGCTGCGATGTATTATTATTCAAGGTCTGTCTGACGTGGTTGTCAGACAGACCGGTTTCAGAAGGCCGGCGCGCCCGTCACTGGTTGGAATATCCCGAACAGCAATGGTTTAACGCCCCGTGATCCCAGGGAACATGATTAGCAGCGCCAATGCAAAAATCTGTAATCCAATAAAGGGCAGCAAGGCCTGGAAGATTTCGCCCAACGATATATCTTTGGGGGCAACGGATTTGAGATAGAATGCCGCCGGACCGAAGGGGGGCGACAGAAAGCTGACCTGCATATTCATCGCAAAGACGACGCCGAACCAGACCGGATCAAATCCGAGATCGACCACAATCGGCACGAAGATCGGCATGGTGAGAAGCGCAATGCCAACCCAATCAAGAAACATCCCGAGCACAAACAGCATCAACATCATGAAAAGAATGATGACAGTCGGGTTGTCGGAAATGCCCGTGATAAGCGCCGAAACGAACCTGATCCCGCCCATCAGATTAAACACACCCACCAATGCTGTTGCGCCGATGCCGATCCAGACGATCATGCCAACAGTCGCCAGTGTCTGACGCGCTGCCCCTGTCAGCAACGCCAGCGAAAATTCACGCCGCACCATTGTGGACAGGGTTACGCCAAAGACGCCGACAGCAGAGGCTTCTGTCACACTGGCGATCCCGCCGTAGATTGAGCCCAGAACAAAGGTCACGACCAGCACCGGAAGGATCAGCCCTTTCAGCAGTCGCAGTTTTTCAGCGCGTGGTATCGATCCGGCTTCCGGCACCGGCGCGAGGGACGGGTTCAGGTAGGCCCGGAACAGGATATAGGCGCAATACAACCCTGCCAGGATCAGACCCGGCAGAAATGAGGCGGTAAACAGGTCGCCTATCGATACATTGGCGGTCAGACCATAGATAATCAGCACGATGGATGGCGGGATCATTGTGCCTAGCGCGCCACCGGCGCAACAGACACCAATCGCCAGTTTGCGGTCGTAGCCAAGGCGCAGCATCTGTGGCAGCGCAATCAATCCCAAAAGCACTACTTCTCCGCCGATAATGCCGGACATTGCCGCAAGCACAACCGCAACCAGCAACGTCTGAATCGCCACACCACCGCGTAACCGCCCCCCTACAAGACGCATCGCGTCAAACAGGTCACGTGCAATGCCGGAGCGGTCAAGTATGGCGGCCATCAAGACGAACATCGGCACCGAGACAAAGACAAATGAGTTCACAAAGCTGAAAATTCGACTGGTGATCAGCGGGACCGCGTTTGCCCCGAACCATCCGAGTGCAAAGATCAGCGCCACGAGCAAAGTCACAAAGGCAAGTGGCATGCCGGTCAGAAGCAGTATCAGAAGCATACCGAACATAGCGAAGGTCGCCCACTCAATGCCCATCGCTTTGAAGTCGGTCAGGTAAGAAAGCCATTCCATCTTAGTGCTCTTTTCTTGAGATATAGGAGAGGGCAAAAATCAGGAATTGAATTGCCATGATGATCAGGATGAAGAGCAGGAACAATTTCAGCATGCCTGGCGTTGGAGGGTTCCAGGCCGATCCTGATGTCTCAAGCCGGAAGTCACCGGCAGGGGTCCAGACCGCGCGTTTTACGCCCTGCCAGGCGGCCCAGGCAAAAAAAGTGGTCGCGGCACAGCACGCCAGCGAAATCCAGATATCAAATATCCTGCGGGTCGGAGTTGCAATCCAGTCGTAGATCAGCACGACCCGGATATGCGCATTGCGGGAAGCGACAAATAGACCGCCGAACAAAAATGCTATCGCGTTCAAAAAAATGACCGTTTCATGTGCCCAGATTGTCGGTCTGTTCAGCGCGTAGCGCAGGAACACTTCCAGAACCAGAATGCCAGCCGAAATCAGAATGCCAAGGGCGAAGACGATGCCGACAGCATTCACAACCCGCCCCAATATTCCCGCGCACGGGTCGGCACCCGATGTGTTTGACGGGGCGTCCCCATCTTCGTTTAGTTGATCCATCATCTTCCCCCCAAGTCGTAGAAAGGTCAGCCAGGTGATGACACCAGGCTGACCCAGCAGTTTATCCCGTTGCAGGGTTTATTCAGAGGTCATGCCCTGGTCACGCAGGTAAGTTGTCAGCGTGTCATAGACTTTCTGAGCATTTTCGGACCGGCTGGCAACGGAGGCCCACTGACCTGTGGCGATGGTACGGAAACGGTTCCGTTCTGCTGCCGACCAGTTGGAAACCGTGATATCCGGGTTGGCGTTCGCTTCTGCCACCGCTTTGAGATCCTTTGCTGCCAGTTGCGCAATCATATTGTTGGCGAAATCACGCACAGACAGTTCCAGAATGGCCTGGATGTCGGCGGGCATTTTTTCCCATGTGTCTTTGTTCATCGACACTTCAACCAATGGCATCGAGTGGAAACCCGGATAGACCGGGTACCTGGCGACATCGTGCAGCCCTTGTGCCTGGTTGGTCGAAAACACCGTGTAGTCAGCGGCGTCGATCACGCCCTTGTCCAGCGAAGTGAAGACTTCTGAACCAGGCAGGTTCACAGGCACGGCACCAGCAGCGGCGAATACTTGCTGAACCAGTCCCTCAGGCGCGCGCATTTTCAACCCCTTCAGGTCGTCAACGCCATTTAGTGGCTTGTTGGATACGAATGCCTCCAGACCAGGTGTTGTAGCGCCAATAAAGTGCAGCCCATAAGGTTCAACCAGATTTTCCATCAACTCGTTACCGCCACCATCGCGCATGAATGCAAGCATCTCATACGGCGAAGACCAGGCACCAACCGGGTTCGCGATCAAGCTGAAAGCAGCGTCTTTGCCCGAGAAGTAGGACGTATCTGTGATGTGACCGTCAATGATCCCTGCGGCGACCGCGTCCTGTGTCTCAGTGTGCTGAACGATCGAGTTCACCGGCAGCATTTCGATGGTAACACGACCACCGGTCAGGTTTTCAACACTTGCAGCCCATTCGCTTTGCAATACAAAGTTTGGATTGCCTGCTGGATCAGAGGACTGAAAGCGCAAGGCAAAATCCTGCGCCATAGCTGCGCTTGAAAGGCCAAGCGCGATGGCTGTTGAAACCACGAATGTTGTCAGTTTAAAAGTCATTTGGTTCTCCCTGTGTGTTGTCTTCATTGGTAATTTAGTATGGGTGTCAGCATCAGGTGCTGAATTTCTCGAGTATTGTTTTCACCACCCGGTCGTTGACCTGTTCTGGTGTTCCCGCCACATCAATGACGATTGAATTTTCATCGGATGCTGGCAATTCCAGAGTCGCGATCTGGCTGTCGAGCAGAGCTGGCGACATGTAATGGTCCTTGCGGGCCTGCAGTCTTTTTGCGATCAGATCCCTGTCGCCGACGAGGCAGATAAAAGACGTATTGTGGACGTGGGCGCGGATCAGGTCGCGATAGTTGCGCTTGAGTGCTGAGCAGGCGACAACAACCGGGCCGTGCTTGCGCACCGTTTCGACCGCTGTCGACAGACCTGTCAGCCAGGGTTTGCGCATTTCATCAGACAGTGGCACGCCGTCCCGCATCGCAGTGACGTTTTCAGCCGGGTGATAGTCATCCGCCTCAATATAGCTTGCGCCCAGCCGCAAAGCGATATGACGACTGACCGAGGTTTTCCCGACACCGCAGACCCCCATCACCAGCAATGCCCGATGTTCGCATGTCGTTTGCATTCAGATCTCCTCCTGCCAATACCTTAAATGATTGCGCAATCATTTGTCAATTTGCAATTCATTTTGCGGTGAAACCATGCTAAGCAGTAGTAAATAAAGGATATGTGTATGAAAAAGCCAACTTTGGTAGATGTAGGGCAAGAAGCTGGTGTTAGCGCAATCACGGTATCACGCGCGTTGCGGCAACCCGAGAAAGTATCTGATTCGATGCGTGCCAAAGTGAATGCAGCCGTGAAGAAGCTCGGATATGTGCCCGATGTGGCAGCAGCCGCGCTGGCATCCAAACGATCCAACATCATTGGAATGGTTGTACCCTCCTTCTCCAACAACGTTTTTGCCGATGTGCTGGCGGGGGCCTATGACGCAATCGAAGGAACCGGCTTCACCATCCAGATCGGTAACGTCAACTACAGCGCTCTCACCGAAGAAACTCTGTTGCCCAACTTGCTGAATCTCAGGCCGGTCGGATTGATTGTCGCCGGGGTAGACCAGACCCGACGTTCAAAAGAGCTGCTGAAAATGGCCGCATGCCCGGTGGTTCAGGTTATGGATACCGACAGTGATCCGCTGGACATGATAGTCGGATTCTCCCACTCCGACGCAGCGGCGACTGCAGTCGGGCACATGATCGATATGGGTTTTCGTCGTATCGGGTTTCTAGGGGCCCGGATGGATCCCCGGTCCCAGAAACGGATGGCGGGATACCGCTACGCACTGGAACAGCGCGGGTTGTTTGATCCAGCGTTGCAAGTCACCACGCAATCCTCCTCCAGCGTTTCGGTTGGCGGCCACCTGCTTGCCGACCTGCTTGCCATTGCGCCGGACTGCGATGCAATATTTTGCAACAATGACGACATTGCTGTCGGCGCGGCATTTGAGTGCCAAAGACGTAATCTTGCCATACCGCGTGATATGGGGATTTGCGGTTTCAACGATCTCGGAACAGCTGCAGAAATGCATCCGCGCCTGAGTTCGGTGTTCACGCCGCGTTTTGAAATTGGCCGACGCGCGGTGGAAATGGCAGTCCGGGCGATAAACGGCCCTTTGCCAGCAGAAGACAGGATTGTCGATCTGGGTGTCGAGCTCCGGGTACGTGCCTCGACCAATTTGGCGAACGTTAGCTGATTTGACGATCATGCCGCCAGGAGCAGCATGTGCTCAGCCATGAGGCACCCAAGCAGATTCATATGTCAGTTTTACTGCGCTTTACGCCCCTCGGTGCACGGCGCAGAATCATACCCTGTCGGCTCAAAGCGGAAGTTTGCTGCGCTTCGTCTGAACGGCCGGTTTGGGCGGCGGTCTCAACTGATCGACGCAAGACATGCGTTGAAACGCTCTGCGGGAGTTTCGTATCCCAGCGTTTTTCGAGGTCGCTCGTTGAGTTGTCTGGCGACGGCACTCAGCTTTGCCTGGCAATGTATCGATAAATCCGCGCCTTTTGGAAAGTACTGTCGCAGCAGCCGTTGGTGTTTTCGTTTGCGCCGCGTTGCCACGCATTGCCCGGCAGGCGATTGCCTTAGCAATCTGCCGGGAAGGGGCTGTAAGGTTCGCACGGGAAGACATCGATATCCGTCGCCAAGTTAAAGCTATTGTGCCCTGCCATCTCCTATCCGCGCTCCCAGGTCAGTGAGCGATACAGCTCTTTCGGCAACTTGCGTGACTGTTTGTTCAACGCCTGAATGACGCTGTGGCTGTCTTTGTCGCCTGCCTTGGCCAGCATCACGTAGCGCCAATGCCGCTCGACGAGAATGGCAATGAAGCTGTTGCCAGAGCCCGCAATCAAGTCGTCGTCCTGTCAGCTGGCAGGTGATGCATGCATCACCGAGAGGCCAGCGCCTTGGCACGGCCCGATCTTCGACCTCTGCTGGTCGGTCACGGATCGATACCGCGTCGTAAACCGGCCCGGGCCGATGCGCTTCAAGGTGGCGTGGCGAGACCGGCGAATGGATCGGGTGGCACGCAGATGCGCAAGCAATTCGTTCTTAAGTACGTCACGTGTCTGGATAAACAAGCTTCGGCAGATCGTCTCCCTCTCGGCAGGTTGTTTCACAATCGCCTGACGGGCAGCGCATGTGCGACCCGTTTACGTTCCTCATTGGGATGTTCGCGCATCAGCCAGCCTGCGATTTGTTGCGGGGACCATTTACGCGTCAGCCTGGCTGATATCGCGCGGCAGAGACAGGTATTGCCTTCCAACCTGCAGGGCTTTGACCGTCGCTGCTGGCGTCACTAACGACCGCAATGGGCCGTTTGCGTCCATGAGCTTCAAAACTCCCAATCTGCTGTCCGTCCCCGTCCGCCCTGTTTTAAAGACAGGATTCGGGTGCAGTCCTTGCCGACTTTCTCCCATTCAGTGGTAATGGCCTGACGGCGCAACTCACTTCCAAATGTGCTGGGCAGACGCGGGAAGGCCTCTGCTGCCTCTGTGAGGGCTGGGATACGCGCAATCAAAATCCGGTGGCGGAGCGAGGATACGTTCCAGCGCGGCGGGGCTGTCGTCGCCAAACACTTGATGCATCGACGCAACAAAGCGGGCCGTTTTGAGATCGAGGTTTCTGTGGTTATTTTCGTGGCGACGCGATTTTTGTGTTGCAGCTTCTTCCGGCGGCCTGACAGGTCACAAAGAAAGAGGTACCTTGTAGCGGACGAATCACGATGGAGAATTGTTGATGATGTACTTCGGGCCCCTGAACCAGCGCTGACAGCCGGTCCTGAAGGGTGGCGTCGCGCCACTTACGTTATTCATCACATTTTTTACCTTGCCCGGTGGAGGGCATCATGTTTCGTAAGTTTGAAAATCTCGTCAATCCGTTTGCTCACGTCGCTTCCGATACGCCGCCGGCGACGCTGTGGGCCTACATCAACACTCAACTCAGACCGTTTCGCCCCTGGTTGCCGTGGATGGCGCTGACCGGATTTATCGTCGCGATTATGGAAAGCGGGCTGATTTTTTACTCAGGTCGGATCATTGACCTGATGGCAGAGGCCGGGCCGGCGGAATTCTGGGCTGAACACCGGGCCGAGGTCATGCTGGTGGCACTTTTCATTCTGCTGCTGCGGCCGCTGATAATCACCTTCAATCATCTGTTTCTGGAACAGACCCTGGCATCGAACATGCAGGAACAGGCCAGGTGGAGGGCGCATAAACACCTGTTGGGGCAATCGTCCAGTTTCTTTCAGAACGATTTTGCCGGGCGGCTGTCCAACCGCGTTATGCAGATGGGCCCGGCAGTCGAAGACAGTATTTATATGGCATTTGAAGGCATCTGGTTCGGGGCCACCTACGTGGTTGGCGCGATCCTGATCCTCAGCCAGATCGACATCCGGCTCGGTCTGCCGCTGGCGATCTGGCTGGTGGTTTACATTCTCTACGTACGGCGCATCGCCGTACGTGTTGCTTCGGCGTCCGAGAAATGGTCCGACGCGCGTTCGCTTGTGACCGGACGGGTCGTGGATGCCTACAGCAATATCGAGACTGTAAAACTGTTCGCGCATGGCGCGCGGGAAGAAGCATATGCGCTGTCGGCCATGCGCCGTTTGCGACTGCGTTTTCAGCGGTTTTTGCGGTTGATGACCGAGTTGGCTTTCGGGTTGAACGCCATCAACGGCTTTTTGATGGTCGGCGTGGTCGGCCCGGCAATCTGGCTGTGGATGCAGGGCATCGTCAGCATTGGCGAGGTTGCGGCGACCACAGCGCTGACAATCCGCCTGAACGGGATGAGCGGCTGGATCATGTGGGTGACAATCCGTTTGTTCGAACATGCCGGCGTGATCCGCGAGGGGCTGCGCTCTATTGCGAAACCGCAGGACGTCGTGGACAAACCCTGGGCCGCCCCCTTGGTGGTGCGGAGCGCCGAAATCAGGATCGAAGGGCTGACCCACCATTACGGCAAAGACCGGGGTGGTCTGGACGCAATCAATCTGACCATCCCCAGCGGTCAGCGTGTCGGGCTGATCGGGCGTTCAGGCGCTGGCAAGTCCAGCCTGGTCAATCTGTTGCTGCGGTTCCGCGATGCCGAAGGAGGGCGCATTCTGATTGACGGGCAGTCTGTGGCGGATGTCACTCAGGACAGCCTGCGCAGCCAGATTGGCATGGTCACGCAGGACAATTCTTTGCTGCACAGATCGGTGCGGGCGAACATCCTCTACGGCAACCCAGATGCCACCGAGGATCAGTTGATTGCCTCAGCCAGGCGGGCGGAGGCGCATGAATTCATCCTGGATCTTGAGGACCCGGAAGGGCGGCGCGGCTATGATGCAAAGGTTGGTGAGCGTGGCGTCAAGCTGTCTGGCGGGCAGCGCCAGAGGATCGCGATTGCGCGCGTGATTCTGAAAGATGCGCCGATCCTGATCCTGGACGAGGCAACATCCGCGCTGGACAGTGAGGTCGAAAGCGCGATCCAGAAGACACTTTATGGCGTGATGGAGGGCAAAACGGTCATCGCTATCGCCCACCGCCTGTCGACCATTGCGCAGATGGACCGGATCGTTGTGCTGGATCAGGGGCAAATTGTTGAGGACGGCACGCACAAGGAATTACTTGCCAGGGAGGGCATTTATGCGAACTTGTGGACACGGCAGTCAGGTGGGTTCCTGGGGTAGAAATGGCACGAGCGCGATCGTGTGGATGGAAGCGTTCGTCATCCTGCCAATTGGAATTCCTCGTGTTTGAGGAGGCTGTGTTGGGAAACGTGAGCGCAGCGGGCCGCGCGGTCACGCAGCCTGTGCGGATGACCCGTGCATCGGAACGTTCTTGATATTTATTCACCTGTATTGCCCCTGTTAATGGGAACGCCTTGCGCCCTACGCGCCGCTATCGGGTCAATAATGGATTGGAAATAGTAGCAGAGAGGCGGTTATAGGATTGAGAATACAAGGTTAGGGTCGCGTTCGCTTATGTCGCTTCCATTGCTCACTGTAAACATGCTGCTGGCTACACCATCGATCAATCTTTCATGTCGTAGCGCTGCGCTATCAAGCCTAGGTGTACGGCTGCTGTGAGCTTAAAGCTGCCCTATTGCTGCTGCGCAACAATTAACACAAAGGGCGGAAAATGGGCTTTCGCTTTACGTACGCAATGGAAGTTAGCTTTGCAAAAAAGCGGACCCGGCCAGGTCCTTGGTAAATGAGCAGGCAGCCATCAGAGAATTTTGATATTCACAGCGAACGTTTTCGCCAAGTTATCTTTGCCGATGCAATGCTTGGCCGAGTGGGGTGAAAAATGTTTCCTCAGAGGTTCCGAAGCCGTTTTGCATGCCGCTGAAACAGCATGTGTATTGCCATCTGCATCGCCGGAACAACCGATTCCACGTGCCCTACACAATATACCGGAGGCCAATGATCATGATGACAGCGATAAAAGCGGTCTCTGTGACGAGCAGTGCAATGGCCGGGCCGCCGACTCTGACCACCTCCCGCAGGGATGTTTTTAAGCCGACCCCCGCGATGGCCGTCAGCAGCGCCCATCTGGACAGGCTGGCGGAGGCATCGACAACGGCCTGGGGGAACAGACTGAAGGAACTGAGCGCCACCAGCGCAACAAAGGCCAGCACGAATCCAGGCATGATCGGCGGCCGGGATCCGGCATTTTTGTCAGCGGCGCCGATAGTACGAATGATCACCGATGCCACCAGCACGACCGGGGCGAGCATCGCCACCCGGATCAGTTTCACCACTGTCGCAATTTCTCCGGTCTGCTCGGAAATCGAAAACCCGGCACCGACAACCTGAGCAACATCATGAATCGCGGCGCCGAGGAAAATCCCCGCCGTTTCATCATTAAACCCCAGCGTGCTGGCCAGCACGGGATAGAGTATCATCGCAATCGTCGACATCAGCGTGACCCCGACCACGGTGAAGACCAGCCGCTGCTCGGTATGCTCATCGCGCGGCAGGATCGCAGAGATCGCCATCGCGGCCGAGGCGCCGCAAATGGCCACGGAGCCCGCCGACAGAAATGCAAAGCGCGGCCCGTGGCCGAAAAACCGGGCAACCAGCAGGCCAAATCCGATCGTCAGGCACAGGCTGGCCACCACGAGAAGGATCACTTTCGGGCCCAGATCAGCCGCCATGCTAAAGCTGATCCGCATGCCCAGCAGCGCGACGCCAAACCGCAGGATGGTGCGGGCGGAAAACCCGATACCGGCAGCACAGCGGCCTTCGTCAGACAGAAAATTCAACGCGATGCCGAACAACAGCGCCATCAGCATGGAAGGGGCACCGTACTGGTCGGCGATAAACTGACCGGCGAGCGCGATAAGCGCCGCGACAAGAAAGCCCGGGAAGACAGATTGCGCGCTTTCGGGCAGGCGGGAAAGGGAAAGTGTGGTCATCAGAAAGGTCCATTATTGACGGCACAAAAACCAGAACATCTGGCGGGGTTTCGCGCGTCTGACTATTGTTTTTTACTGCGCTGATCAGCGTCAGCAGCTAATCTTGTCGCGCAATGGCGCCGCACTGCCCCGGATGTTTGCGTGTAAAATTCCGGATGCGGTCCGCAAATCCAGACCCGCCCTTGTCCGACGCTGGGAGTATTGGATCCGCGAGCGGGCAGAAGGGCGCGCCTGTCTGGTTCTCCGGAATAACGGCGTGCGTCCGGATGTGTAGTTCCGCGCCGCTGGGGAAAGCGGCGCGGTCAGGATCAGGCAAGGGCAGTGAGAACACGCCGCAGCGTTGCCATGATCTGATCGATTTGTTCTTTGTTGACGATCAGCGGCGGCGACAAGGCGATGATGTCACCGGTGATGCGGATCATAACCCCCTCATTATAGGCCAGCTGAACCGCTTCCGATCCACGGGCGCCCGGGGCACCTTCACGTGGGGCCAGTTCAACCGCACCCACAAGGCCGAGATTGCGGATATCGACCACATGCGGGCAGTCGCGCAGCTGATGGATCGCCTCTTCCCAATAGGGGGCGAGCGCCGTCACATTCTCATACATCCCGTCTTCTTCATAAGCGTCGAGCGCCGCCAGAGCCGCCGCAGCCGCGATGGGATGACCGGAATAGGTGTAGCCGTGGAACAGTTCAATCGGCGTATCCGCCTCCTGCAGCATAGTGTCGTGGATCTCGTTCTTCACCACCACGGCCCCCATCGGGATGACTCCGCTGGTCAGCCCTTTGGCGGTGGTGATGATGTCTGGCGTCACGCCGAAATACTCGGCTGCAGTTGCGGTGCCAAGGCGGCCAAACGCGGTGATCACCTCGTCAAAGATCAAAACGATTCCGTGGCGGTCGCAGATTTCGCGCAGCCGCTGCAAATAACCTTTGGGCGGCAACAGCACCCCGGCGGAGCCGGACATCGGCTCGACAATCACGGCGGCGATGGTCGAGGCGTCGTGCAGCGCCACCAGCCGTTCCAGATCATCGGCCAGTTCGGCGCCATGCTCGGGGCAGCCTTTGGAAAACACGTTGCGCTCCGGATCATGGGTGTGGCGCAGGTGGTCGACACCTGTCAGCATTGAGCCGAACCGCATCCGGTTGCGCACCATGCCGCCGACCGAAATGCCGCCAAAGCCGGTGCCGTGATAGCCACGTTCGCGGCCAATCAGCCGGGTGCGTGTGCCCTCGCCGCGGGCGGCCTGATAGGCCAGCGCAATTTTAAGCGCACTGTCGACAGATTCTGAGCCGGAATTGGTATAAAAGACATGGTCCATGCCTTCGGGAAACTGTGCCGCCAGCCGGTTGGAGAGTTCAAAGGCTTTGGGATGGCCAAAATTGAAACAGGGGGCGAAGTCGAGCTCTTCCACCTGGCTCTGCACCGCCTTGCGGATTTTTGGATGATTGTGGCCTGCGTTCACGCACCAAAGGCCGGCCGTGGCGTCAAGAATGTCGCGGCCGTCGTCACTCTGGTAATGCATGCGATCGGCGGAGACCAGCATGCGCGGCGCCGCCTTGAAGGCACGGTTCGCGGTAAAGGGCATCCAGAATTGTTCAAGAGAATTGGGGCGTGTCATAGGGTCACTCACAAATTTGGGTGGGGGCGGCACAGGTAGCGCCGCCCCGATGGCAGATCAGACGTCCTTACCGCCAGTGAAATTGAACTCGGCGCCGGTGCGGATGCCAGAGGGCCAGCGTGTCGTCATCGTTTTGAGACGGGTGTAGAAGCGCACACCTTCCATGCCGTGGATGGAGTGATCGCCAAACAGGGACCGCTTCCAGCCGCCGAAGGAGTGATAGGCCACCGGGACCGGGATCGGCACGTTGATGCCGACCATGCCGATGCGCACCCGCGCCCAGAAATCACGTGCCGCATCACCGTCGCGGGTGAAAATGGCGGTGCCGTTGCCGTATTCATGGCTGTTGATCATCTTAACGGCTTCGTCATAGCTTTCCGTGCGCACGACTGAGAGAACCGGACCGAAAATTTCGTCCGTGTAGATCGACATATCGGTGGTCACGCCGTCAAACAGACAGCCGCCAACAAAATAGCCGCCCTCATGGCCCGGCAGTTCGATATCACGCCCGTCCACAATCAGCTCAGCGCCCTTGTCGATACCCTGCTGGATATAGTCATGGATCTTGTCATAGCTCTGTTGGGAGATGACCGGTCCAAGCTCAGAAGACGGGTCGGTGTAGGGGGCAACTTTAAGCGCACGGATGCGGGGTTCAAGCGCAGCAACCAGCCGGTCGGCGGTGTCCTTGCCCACGGGCACAGCAACCGAAATCGCCATGCAGCGTTCGCCAGCCGAGCCGTAGGAAGAGCCGATCAGCGCATCAACCACCTGATCCATATCCGCATCCGGCATGATCAGCATGTGGTTTTTGGCGCCGCAAAGTGCCTGCACGCGTTTGCCATTGGCAGTGCCGCGCGAATAGATGTAATGGCCGATCGCAGTGGAGCCAACAAAGCTGACAGCTTCAACGACCGGGTTGTCGAGCAGCGCGTCCACCGCTTCTTTGTCCCCATTCACGACGTTGAACACACCCGCTGGCAGACCGGCTTCAGCCAGCAGTTCAGCGATGCGCATCACAACGCTGGGGGTTTTCTCGGATGGTTTCAGGATGAACGTATTGCCGCAGGCGATGGCCACAGGGTACATCCACAACGGCACCATGGCCGGGAAGTTGAACGGTGTGATACCGGCAACAACACCCACAGGCTGGCGCACCGAGAAACAGTCAACATTTCTGGCAACGGCCTCAGAGTATTCACCTTTGATCAGCTGCGGAATGCCACAGGCAAATTCCACCACTTCGATACCGCGGGCGATTTCACCCTTAGCGTCAGGCAGGGTCTTGCCATGCTCAGCCGACAGCAGTGCCGCCAGTTCGTCCATGTGTTTCTTCAGCAGGTCGCGGAAGTTGAACAGCACCATGGCGCGTTTCGCAGGTGGGGTCGCGGACCAGCCTGGCAGCGCGTCGGCTGCGGTCTGAACCACCGCATCAACGTCGGCTTTTGAGGCCAGCGTGACCATACCAAGAACACCGCCGGTTGCCGGGTTGATGATGTCCGAGACGCGGCTGGTGGTGCCAGGCCAGGATTCATTAGACACAAAGTGACCGATAGAGTTCATTGAACTTCTCCATTCGATTAAGATTAGTGGGGGGGAGCGGGGCCGCAGCCCCGCTGGTCAGAAGGCCGTGCCGCGCAGGCGTTCAGACCGGCGCCGCAGGATTTCAAGCGCCACCAGCAGCGAGACCGATATCAGGATCAGCAACGTCGCGACGGCAAGGATTGTCGGGTTGATCTGTTCGCGCAGTCCCGAGAACATCTGGCGCGGGATCGTGCGCTGTTCGGGGCCGGCAAGAAACAGCACCACCACCACCTCGTCAAAGGAGGTAACGAAGGCGAACAGCCCGCCCGATATCACCCCTGGCCGGATCAGCGGGATGACAACGTCCCAGAACACTTTGAGCGGCGAGGCGCCCATGCTGATGCCGGCGTTGTACAGCGAGCGGTCAAATCCACTCAGTGTCGCGGTCACGGTGATGATCACGAAGGGCATGCCAAGGGCAGCGTGCGCGATGACCAGGCCGGTAAAGCTGCCGACGAGATTAAAACGCGAGTAGAAGAAGAACATGCCGGCGGCGACGATGATCAGGGGCACAATCATCGGTGACAGCAGCAGTGCGGTGATAAGCCGCTTGAATGGCATCACCGGCGACGAAAGCCCGACAGCCGCGATGGTGCCCAGAATGGTCGAGAGCGTTGCCGCCATGGTGCCGATCAGAAAGCTGTTCCTGATCGACAGCAGCCACTTCTGATCGCTAAAGATCGCGGCGTACCAGCGGGTCGAATAGGCCTCCGGGTCGAGCGCGATCATGCCTTCCGTGAAGGAAAAATAGGGCTCAGCATTGAACGACAGCGGCACGATGATGAGGATTGGCAACATCAGGAAAGCGAGCACCGTGAAGGCGGTCCACTTCAGCGCGTAATGGCCGAAGATATGCCAGAAGGTGAAATAAGCAGGCAGGTGTTTCATGGTCATTATCCCAGCTTAATGTTGCTTGCGCCGACGAAGCGGTCATAGACCCAGTACAGCACCAGAATGATCGCCAGCAGCAGGGAGCCGAGCGCGGCTGCGAGTTCCCAGTTGTTGGACTGCTGCATATGGAAGGCGATGATGTTCGAGATCATCTGGCCATCCGTGCCCCCGACCAGTGCCGGCGTGATGTAATATCCGACCGAAATGATGAACACGAGCAGCGCGCCGGCACTCAGCCCCGGCAGGGTCATCGGCAGGTAGATTTTCAGGAAAGCGGGGATCGGCCTGTCGCCCATCGACATCGCCGCACGCATGTAGCTCGGATCGATGCCCTTCATCACGCTGTAGAGCGGCAGGATCATGAACGGCAACAGAATATGTGTCATCGCCAGAACCGTCGAAAACTGGGTGTAGAGCATGTCAAAGGGAGAGCTGGTCACCCCGATACCCATCAGGAAAGAGTTTACTACCCCATTGGTCTGCAAAAGCGCGATCCAGGCGGTGGTGCGCACCAGAAGCGAGGTCCAGAACGGCAGCAGCACGAAGACCATCAGCATATTCGCAGTTTTTGTCGGTGCATTGGCCAGGTAATAGGCCAGCGGATAACCCGCGATGAAGGTCAGTATTGTGATGATGAACGCGACACGCAGGGTCTTGGTGTAGAGCGTGACATAGATCTTTGCGCCGTCGCGCGCCTGAATGCCGCCCGCTTCGGATGCTTCAAGATCCAGTGCGGTCAGGTAGTAATTCGGCGTGTAAACCGAGCCGGTTTTGGCCATGGCCTTCCAGATTTCAGGATCGCCCCAGCGCGCATTGGCCTGCAGCAGCAGCGCGCGCCCCTGTTGCTGCAGGTCGGCATCTTCAACACGACGCATGCGGCGCGCGGTGGATTTGATGACGCTGGAGCTGCCGGGGAATACACGGTTGACCTGTTCCGCCAGCTTGCCGGAGCTGCGCTCGTTCGCCAGACGTTTGAGGTCTGCAGCGAAAACGGCCTGAGCGGCGTCGGAGGGCAATGCGTTCCCGTCCCACTCCGCAAGTTGTTCAAGCGTTTCTGGGATCAGGTTTGCAACGGTCGGGTTGTAAAAACTGCGCACCAGCATCGTTGCGATCGGTGCCACAAAAGCGAAAAGGAGAAACAGCAGCAGCGGCGCGACGAACAGAAAGGCGCTGAGTTTGCGGCGGCGCAACTCGCGGCGGGCGAGAACGACGTCGGCGGCGGAGAGTGTATTGTCTGTCATGTCAGCCATCCGGTTGGATATTTCTTGGTGGTCGCGCGCTGCCAAAGCAGCGCACGACCTGGGGTGGGTGAGATCACTTCAGCAGCCATTCGTTGAACCGCTCGCCCAGCGATTCGCCGTAATCTGCCCAGAAGATACCGTCGGCTTTCAGGCCTTCGTCGATATGCGCGGTCGGCAGGTCGTTGTTGACTGAGGGATCGACATAAGGCGCTGAGGAGATGCGGGTCGGGCCGTAGGCCACGTCTGCCATGCCTGACAACGGCTTGGAGCCGGTCGCGTAGGAAATGAACTCCAGCGCCGTTTCTTTCTCGGGGCTGCCGGCAACGACGGCCCAGACATCGAGATCATAGACATTGCTGTCCCAGACGATCTCGAAGGGTTTGTTGTCGTCTTTCATCGCCGAGAAGATGCGTCCGTTGGCAGACTGAACCATCACCGCGCCGCCATCATTCAGCAGCTGTGGTGCCTGGCTCCAGCTGTCAAACCAAACGATGTCGTCCTTGATCGTGTCCAGCTTGGCCAGCGCGCGGGCCTGACCGGCGTCGGTCGCGAGCACCTCATAGACCTCATCCCGCGCCACGCCATCAGCGATCAGCGCCCACTCCAGGTTCACCTGCGGCCGTTTGCGCAGCGCGCGTTTGCCAGGGAAGTTCCCGGTGTCGAAGAAATCAGCAATGGTGGAAGGCTGTGGGCCGTCGGCAGCGCCATTATAGGCGTAGACGATTGACCAGACGATCACTCCGACGCCGCATTCGCTGGCCAGCGCGTCCGGGATAAAGTCATCTTTGGCCGCGACGCCGTCATCACCGGCCGGCAGCATATCCTGAGGAATAACTTCAAGCAGACCTTCGGAACAGGCGCGTTCAAGATCAATCACTTCGATGTCGACCACGTCCCACAGGATGTTGCCAGCCTCGACCTGCGCTTTGATCTCGGCAATGCCGCCGGAATAGTCTTCGAACAGAATATTAGTGCCGGATTCCGCGACATAAGGGTCGATCATGTGGGTTTTCTGGGCCGCGCCATACGCGCCGCCAAACGACACAACGGTCAGGCTTTCGGCTTGTGCCTGCCCCAGTGACGCCATCAGCAGCGCAGCGGTTCCAGCAAGCAGTTTGGATGTGGTCTTCATAGTAGTCCTCCGGTTGGTTTATGGATCTGCACCGGGTCTGCCGCCCGGTTTAAACAGATTTATTGCGTCGTTCAGGTCGGGAACGCGATGCAATCTTTGGTAAGCCAGACAAGCGTACCTTCGTCGCCTTCTTTGAAGTCAGGCGCGGCCAGGTCATTGAGAACCTTGATGTTAATCTCAGTTCCGTTGGCAAATTTGAAGTAGTAGCGGATGAAGTCGCCGACGTAATAATGGGTCACGTGTTCGGCTTTGACCTCATTGTCATAGGCATGGCTGGTGGGCTGGATGAACAGCTTTTCCGGGCGCACCGAAATCACGCAATCGCCGCCTTCGCGCAGCCCTTCAGACGCAACAGCCGTGATCGTTGCCCCTCCGGACACTGCGACCGTTGCCTGATCCTGTGCGATCTTTACAACCTTGCCCGGGATGAAATTGTTCTCGCCGATGAAATCCGCCACGAAAGCGTTCGCTGGCCGCTCATACAGCTCTGCCGGGGCGGCGCATTGCTGCACGACACCGTCATTGAACACCGCGATCCGTGAAGACATCGAAAGCGCTTCGGTCTGGTCATGGGTCACGTAGATCACCGTAAAACCAAGTTTTTGGTGCAGGCGGGTGATTTCGTATTGCATCTGTTCGCGCAGCTTTTTGTCCAGCGCGCCAAGCGGCTCATCCATCAGGATCAGCGTGGGTTCAAAAATCAGCGCCCGTGCCAGGGCCACCCTCTGGCGTTGGCCACCCGACAGCTGACCGGGATAGCGGCCGCCAAAATCGCCCATTTCGATCAGGTTCAGGTATTCGTTCACCCGCTCCTTCACATCTGCTTTCGGCATTTTGCGGACCTGCAGCGGATAAGCGAGGTTCTCGGCGATGGTCATGTGTGGGAACAGCGCGTAGTTCTGAAACACCATGCCAATGTTGCGTTTGTAAGGCGCGGTCCTGGTCACCGACTGGCCCGCGATGCTGATATCGCCGCCAGTGACGCCTTCAAACCCTGCCAGCATCATCAGAACGGTACTTTTGCCGGAACCGGACGGGCCAAGCAGGGTGATGAATTCGCCTTTTTCAACATCGAGGCTGAAATCTTTCACGACCAGTGATTTCTGGTCGTAGCTTTTCTTTACGTTGTTAAACTTCAGAAACACTTCGCTTGTGTCTGATGGCATTCCGGTGATCTCCCCATCACAGCGCTGGCATTGCCCAGCTGTGGCCGCTTACCGGCCCGTTTTGCCGGGCGCTTTGCGGCGTGTATTTGTTCTGCTGCCCTTGAGTAGCGGCAGAAGATACAGGGGGTACAGACACAGATCTTCTGGAAGTATAGGTACAGATCAGAGCGCGTCGATCACCTTGCGCAAGATCGACAGACCAGGTTCAATCCGGTCTGCATGCACGGCGGAAAATCCGACCCGGAAGCTGAAATGTTCGGTTTTTGTGGCGAAAAAACAGGGCGCTACGGATTCCACGACCACACCTTCAATGAGTGCGTTTTGCACCACGTCTGCGGCGGGCCATCGCTTTGCCGGATCGCTCAGCATAAAGCTTGTGCCCCCGACCTCACCCTGGATACCGAAGTCGGAAAAATCGCTTTGAAGGATTTGGTTGGCGATTGTCCAGCGCCGCTCATAGGCGCCGTGAAGACGCGAACACAGCGCATCATAATGGCCGAATCGAAGGAACAATGCCGCCGCGTGTTGCAGGACCAGAGGCGGGTGGCGGATCATCATGCCCCGCAGCGCGCGCAGTTCGGTCACCAGATCCGGAGGCGCGACCAGAAACCCCAGTCTCAGCCCGGGCGCCAGGCTTTTTGACAAGCTGCTGATATAGACCACGCGGCCTGTCCGGTTCGACTGGTAGAGCGGCAAGGGAGGATTGACGCGGAAATCGACGTCACTCTCGTAATCGTCTTCGATGATCAGGAAGTCTTGTTTTTCGGCGACCTCCAGCAGGCTGGCGCGACGTGCAGCTGACAGCGAAACCGTGGTCGGGAATTGCCGGTTCGGCGTCAGATAGACCAGATCGCAGCCCTCCAGGCGGTCATCGACGATGAGCCCTTCATCATCCACAGGGATAAACCGCACTTCGTCGAACAACTGCTCAAAGATATTTCGCGCGTCCGGGTAGCCGGGGTCCTCCATTGCAACGACCCGGCCAGGGCCGCGCAACAGCGATGCGATCAGATAGAGGGCCTGCTGCGCCCCCACCGTGACCAGCACGTTTTCACTGTCGGCGGTGATGCCGCGCCGGGGCAAAAGCCGGTGGCAGATCTGATCAAGCAGCTCCTGTGAGTCCCAATACTGGTTGTCGCCGGACCAGATGCCGAGATCACGCCGGTTCATCGCCATCCGGGTGCATTCCCGCCACTCAGAGATCGGAAAACGCTGGATGTCGATCTGGTTGCAGACGAAGGGATATTCATAATCCTGCCAGTTGGGCGGCCGCAGGATGTAACTGTTTTTCGACGGCAACCGGTGCGGTGTGATGCGCGCGACAAAGTTGGCCTGTGGGGGCGCCCCCGTTTGAACAGGATCGGCAACCCGTTGATGTGGAATGCGCAGGTCGTCACATATAAAATAGCCTGATCTGGCGCGTGCTTCGATCAGATTGTCGTCACAGAGTCTGGAGTAGGCGCCAAGCACAGTGTTGATCGAGACCTTCAACTCGCCAGCCAGTTTCCGGCAGGACGGCAGCCGCGTTCCGGACCTGAGCGCCCCACCCGAAATCAGCCTGGAAATCTCGGACTGCACCTGATCGCGCAGCCCCACATCCAGGCTGCGATCGAGTTCTATAAGCTGTGCGGCGAGGTTGGCGGGAGAGGTGGGCTTTGTGCCGGAATCAGTCATGCGCTCTAGTGTCTGGCTTTTTACGCCATATGCAAGGGGTGCCAATTTCTCAGGAAAACAAGGTGGAATCGGACCGGACAGGGCCCGCACACGAGCGTCTCGTTCCATGTGGGCGCCTGGGCACAACGACATTGAACGGCGCGAAACGCCTTGGTTAGAGACTACTTTCAACAATCGTTGAGGCTGGCGCGGCGTGGGGTTTTTGCATGCGAGCCTGTGCCTGCCCGCCAGGTGACCGAAGGCGCGTTTTCCGAAAGGCTTCGCACTGCGGTAAAGCATTCTGTCTGTCATAATCCGTGCGATGAATTTTACAGCCTGGGCCATCGAAACAATGTGACCATCAAGAGCAGGCTTACGCACTGGAACGGTGCGGGATGGTGCCGTCATTGCGGATCTGTTGCGCCAGATCCACGTCTCTGCTGCGGCGGGACCACATGCGGGAAACACGCTGCGTTTGCGTCTCAGAAGTTGATCGCTGCGGCAGCGGTCTGCGCCCGAGTCCCCTTGCCCTGCGGACGGGCCATCGCTCAGATGGACGTCCACGAGCGCGTTTGATGCGCAAAACCCTGACCCGTCAGAGCCAGTAAAATGACCGGCGCCCGTTGACCATCCTGAGGTGAGTTTGCCTCTCAGCACAATTCCCTCGCAACTCTGACAAATGAAACGATTGGCTCCGTCCAGGCTGCAGGTGCCCGGCAAATATCGTGAATACAGCGCAACTTCAAAACTGGTATTGACAATGCTACTTTGAAGTAGCATCTAAAATGCATCTTCGGAATCAACCCTGACAGAGGGCCAGAAAATTCCGCGGAATACGTGATCTGCATGAAGGAAATGGTCAATGGAACACTCAGCTATCTCACGTCGCAACCTGGTAAAGCTTGCGGGTCTGGGCGCAGTTGCATCGACAACAGCGGCCCTGGCGGGCGGCACGCTGGCGCAGGAGCAGACCGCCGCCGCAGAAACACCAGTGGACCCCGGCGAGGCCACAACCCATAAATTTGACATGACAATCGAAGAGACCCGCCTGAGCGTGGCGCGGGGTTTTGACACCAATGTCTGGGCCTATAACGGTCAGGTCCCCGGCCCGCTGATCCGGGTGCGCCAGGGCGATACCATTGAAGCCAATGTCACCAACAATACCACCGGCACCCATACAATCCACTGGCACGGCATCCACCAGAAAGGGACCTGGCGCAATGACGGCGCCCCGGGGATCAATGGGCTGGCGATTGATTCAGGCGGCGCCAACGAGACGTATCGCTTCACTGCGAACCGTCCGGGCAGCCTTTGGTATCACTGCCATGTGGAAGTGCCCAACCATGTTGGCGTGCGCGGCATGTGGGGACCGTTGATTGTCGATCCGATTGATCCGTTGCCGATCGAGAAAGAAGTGACCAAAGACGCGATCCTGATGTTCTCGGGATGGAACAGCGAAGTTGCCGATGACTTTTTCGCCAAGGAAGACCCCACCGGCGGGCTGAATTATTTTTCGATCAACGGCAAGTCCTTCCCCTACAACCAGCCGATCCGCGTGCGCGAGGGCGACGTGCTGCGGTTGCGGCTTTTTGCGGCCAGCGTGCCGGTGTCCTTCCACCTTCATGGCCACGATATGCTGGTGACCCACCGCGACGGGCTGCCTGTGCCGGCGCCTTATTATGCTGATACCGTACATGTGGCGATGGGGCAGCGGGTCGATGTGATTGTGCGCATGGACAATCCCGGGCGCTGGCCGGCGCATGACCATGATGACGGTCACCTCAGCAACAATGGCAATGCGCCGGGTGGCCTGTTCACCGTGGTTGAGTATGAGGAAGTCGGCCGCGACGACCCCTGGTATCTCTGGGCCCGCAAAAAATATGACCCCGATTTCTACTTCGTTGACAGCATGAAACGCGGTCACGGACTTATCACCCAGTCGGGCTTCAGAGCCGCGAGACTGGAAAAATAACAGCCCCTCCCACGAAAGAAGACCTGAAATGAAACTTCGTAATAAATTGCCCGTACCGGCGCTGGTGGCGCTGCAACTGTCTCTGAGCCCGCTGGCGCTGAGCGTGAGCGGCATGGCCTATGCCCAGGTAATTGTACCGTTTGAAGTCCGCGCGCTGGACCGCGGCACCGATGGTGCGGCCAAAGTGTTTGAACCGGCGGTGATCCGGATCCAGCCGGGTGAGACCGTGGATTTTGTGGCCTGGGATTTTGGCCATGACCTGATTGCGGTCGACGGGTTGCTGCCTGCCGGTGCGCCCGGGTTCAAGGGCTATAAAAACGCCGATACTTCGGTGAGTTTTGACAGCGAAGGTGTCTATGTCTACCAATGCGCCGCCCATAAAGCGGTGGGCATGGTTGGCCTCGTTGTTGTCGGCGACCCGAAGGTGAATCTTGATGCGGTCCTGGCCAGCTATCAGGGCAACATGGCGCTGTCTGAACCGGGTATCGCCCGCGTCGGCGCGCTGCTGGACGCACTCAAATCTGAGTAGGCCCCGCGTCTTCCCATCCTCAATTCTGAACACCCACTCACTGAGAAACACTCAAGGAGACATCCGATGTCTGACTCAAATACGTTTACCACCAACCGGCGCAAATTTGTTCAAATGGCCGGGCTCGGGCTTGCGGCCTCCGGCGCAACGGCGCTGGCCAGCACGGCCAAAGCACATGCGGCGGTGCCAAAGCCGCCCGTGGTTGAGGGCAGTTTTGCCGGCGCAACCATCACTCCGGACCTGGTTGTGGCCGACCCTACGGTGCTGCCGGCCCCGGTGACCTGGAACAGCCCGCGCACCCACAACATCGAACTGGTGTCCAAACGGGTGGTGTCGGAAATCCTGCCCGGCGTGACCCATTCCTTCATGACCTTCAACGGCCAGGTGCCGGCGCCGATGATCCGGGCGCGTCAGGGCGACACACTCAATATCACCGTCACCAACCCGGCGGAAAACGAGGCCTCACATTCGATCGATCTGCACGCTGTTTATGGCACCGGCGGTGGTGGCGCCTTTACCGAAGTCGCGCCCGGCGAATCCAAAAGCTTCAGCTTCAAAGCCCTGTTCCCCGGCGCTTTCATCTATCACTGCGGTGTCAGCAATATGGATGAGCACATCAGCCGCGGCATGTTCGGTATGATCGTGATCGAGCCCGAAGAAGGCCTGCCCGAGGTGGACCGTGAATTTTATCTGGGTCAGCACGAACTTTACACCAAAGAAGGCTTTGGCCAGCCGGGTGAGGCGACATTCAGCGGCCGCGACATGGCGGCAGAAAACCCCACCTATGTGATGTTCAACGGCGCCGTGGCCCCGTTTGTGGCCAGCCGTTTTGGCACTATGAAAGCCGAAGTTGGCGAAACCGTGCGCGTGTTCCTCGTCTCCGGCGGGCCGAACAAAACCTCCAGCTTCCACCCGGTGGGCAACATCTGGTCCCGCGCCTGGCCCCAGGGTGGCCTGGCCAATGCACCGCTGCAATATATCCAGACCTGGCCGGTGTCGCCGGGCTCCGCCTTTGTCGGTGATATGAAGCTGCCGGTTCCGGGCCTTGTGACCCTGGTCGATCACGCGCTGTCGCGGGTGACCGCCAAAGGTAACGCTGCTCAGATCGAAGTGATCGGCGATGAGCAGCCTGAGATCCTCGACACAGGCAAATAAAGCCCGCTGAGAAAACAAAGGCCGCCGGAGACACTCTGGCGGCCTTTTTGTTCGCCAACGCCAATGTGGTCAGAGCTCGGGCAGGTTCAGCATCCTGGCCAGGGCATTTTTCGGCCGCACCAGATCGGCCAGGGTATATTTGCCCAGCACATCCAAAAAGGCGTTCATCGCCTCGGCCAGCACGCCGGTCAGCACACAGTTCCCCACCAGCGGGCAAGTGGACAAACCGCATTCGAAACACTCAACGATCCTGAAATCGGGTTCTGATTTCTGGATGACTTTGCGCAATGAGATGTCTTCCGGTGCTCTGGCCAGCAATATGCCACCAGTTTTCCCGCGCGAGGTTTCCAACAGACCCTCGCGGGCCAGGTCCTGCACGATTTTCATCACATGGTTTCTGGAGATGCCGTAGCTCTCACAAATCCCCTTCATCGTCGCCTTTTCGCCATTCTTCAGGCTGACATACATCAGCACCCGCAACGTGTAATCAGTGTAGGTGGTCAAACGCAATTCCAGTGCCTCCGCAGCAACAAATGAACGATCCGGGAAATATAAGTAGCATACTCCATCCTTGTTCACAAAAACAATCTGTTCTGATCCCGGAGCAGCAAAAAAGGCGCGCACCCTGGCCCTGTCATATCTGAGGTGAAAATCATTCAAGAGGTGTTTTGCACGAGGCTATCACGCTGCCGCAAATAACACTCAGGGCTGAATCGGCCCATCGGGAAATGGCCACGGAGAAGAAGTCGCACTCATTGTAGATATTCACAGCTTCGCGAGACACCTGCAATTCAGTCCCGACATTAGGGGTCGGCAACGTGGAAGGTATCAGCGTGCTACGCCTCTCGATAATCGCTAAGCACTTTCGAATGATGCCGGATGTTTGCGCCTTACTCAGTCTGTTGCCAACGCAAACATGTGCGATACAAGCATCCATAAAATGTCCGTGTCCAGCGCAGTTTTTGCTGGTTTTGTGTCTGTAGCGTCGAGCTGCTTCCGCCCGTCCAGCCGGGATTGACGTCGCGATGCGCCGAATTCTGCCATTCAAAGGCCACTTCCGAATGGCAGAATTAAGTCCGCACAGCGTCCGTTCATTCAGGCTGCAGCGAACGGTTGATTTGAGCCCAATGTACCGATGTTGCTGCTGCAGAAATTTGTCAGTATGGGCGGCGAGCATGCGTAACTGGGCTGCCTCTGTTCTGAGGTCGCGCTCCCCATAGGATCACAGGATAGCTGTGAACAGCGGTGCCATCAGAGCGCCAAAACAGACTGCGGAGAGAAGCGTGACTTGGATGAGCGACGATGACCCGGAAGAAAGAAGGAAAACGCGCTCAACCCGAACACCCAATTAGAGAAGCCGCCATACGCCACCACGCAAAATCCGCTGCCGGCCGTTTCCTTTTGTCCGGTAACAGTGCTGGCAGGCACAATCGGAGCGGCGCAGGTAGAGCGGTGACGGCTGCCTGTTTCTTGAAACGCGTTTTCCAGTGCGCCCCGATCTCACGCCACAATTGCAGAATGGCGATCCTTGACGATTGACACGAAAACTTCCAATGTAAATACAAATATTTGCGCGCGTCAAAGTGCCTGCCCGGCAAGATTTGCGCGCGCATCCGCTGGCAGGCGACCGGCATTCAACATTTTAGTTCGAGGTCGAGAAATGGGCGAAGACAAAATTAAGAATATGGAAGAGTTCGCGGCCAGGAGCGGTGTCTCGCGGCCGACAGTTTCTAAATATTTCAACGATCCGAACAGCGTTCGAAAATCGACAAGAATTCGCATCGAAGCGGCACTGGAGCGCTACGACTATCGTCCAAATGTCTATGCCATCAACCAAAACCGACGGTTGACCAAGAATATCGGAATCGTGGTGCCTTTCGTGGCCGATCCGTTTTTCGCTGAACTCGCCCGCAACATCGAACAGCGCTTTATCGCGGCTGGATTTTCCCCGACAACATTCAGTTCACATGGCAGCCCTCAGCATGAGAATGAAATTCTCGACACACTTCGCTCAATACGTCCGGCGGGCGTTTTGATGGCGCCGCTGGGGCGGGCGTCTGACCGCAGCAGTATCGAGAAGTTCTGTGATGACGTGCCCACTGTGCTTTTTGACAGCAATATTGAAGGCGTCGGCGAAGCGTTTGTAGGTTCAAACAATATGCAATTCGTTCAGTTGAGCGTTGAATACCTGTGCCGCACGGGTGAACCACCGATATTCCTGGAAATGTCGCCGGTGAACCCCAACGCCAACAAGCGCCGAAACGCGTTTATCCAGACGATGGAGCGATTGGGATTTGAACCACATATCGTGCGCGTCGACGGCGAAGGCTGGGGGTTTGAGGAGATTGGATACAAAGGGGGTCTAAAATTGATTTCTGAGCGCAGCCTGCCGACAAAATCAGTACTGTGCAGCAACGACCGGCTTGCGATTGGTTTTCTCGCGGCCTGCTACGAACAGGGTCTGCGCGTGGGCCATAAAGCAGATTGCGATATTCGGGTCGCCGGCCATGACGATCACCCGTTTTCGCGTTTCACCTGTCCGTCTCTCACGACCGTTTCACAAGACTACGAGGCGATTTCAGAACGCAGTGTGGAGACGCTGCTTGCTCTGATCGAAAGCGGGGGCACCGGTGATTCGAGGCACGAGACGTTGTTTGAAGGCAAGCTGGTGATGCGCGCATCTGCTTGAAACACTGCAAACTTTACGCGCGTAAATTTATTATTGACGCCGCGTAGTATTGAACCTAGGCTTCTCCAGGCATTTGATGCAAAAAGGGAGGACTAACAATGAAACAGAACACGTCACTTAGCCTGGTCAGCGTGGCCGCAATCCTTGCAGCCACCGCAGTCCACGCCGAAACCACCATCACCATTGCGACCGTAAACAACGGCGACATGATCCGAATGCAGGGTCTGACCGATGACTTCACCGCGCAGAACCCCGACATCAAACTGGAATGGGTCACGCTCGAAGAAAACGTGCTGCGCCAGCGCGTCACCCAGGACATCGCCGCCAAAGGTGGTCAGTTCGATGTGATGACAATCGGCACCTACGAAGTTCCGATCTGGGGCGCCCAGGACTGGCTGGTGTCGTTGAACGATCTGCCTGACGAATGGGACGCCGACGACATTCTGCCCGCGATCCGGGGCGGTCTGACGGTCGATGGCGAGCTCTACGCTGCACCGTTTTATGGCGAAAGCTCGATGGTTATGTACCGCACAGACCTGATGGAGCAGGCCGGTCTTGAGATGCCCGAGGCACCGTCCTGGGGCTTCATCAAAGAAGCCGCTGCCGCGATGACCGACAAGGACAACGGTATTTATGGCATTTGCCTGCGCGGTAAAGCGGGCTGGGGCGAGAACATGGCCTTCCTGACCGCCATGTCGAACTCCTTTGGCGCGCGATGGTTTGACGAGAATTGGCGCCCCCAGTTCGACAGCGAGCAATGGGCGACCACGCTGAACACCTATATGGACCTGATGAACAACTACGGTCCTCCGGGTGCCTCGACCAACGGTTTCAACGAAAACCTGTCGTTGTTTCAGCAGGGCAAATGCGGCATGTGGATCGACGCCACCGTTGCAGCGTCTTTCGTGACCAACCCCACCGATTCCACCGTTGCTGACAAAGTTGGCTTCGCCCTCGCAGCTGATGCTGGGCTTGGCAAGCGCGGCAACTGGCTCTGGGCCTGGTCGCTGGCGATCCCGACAGGGTCTGATGCCACGGAAGAAGCCAAAAAGTTCGTCGCCTGGGCCACCAGCAAGGAATACACAGCTTTGGTTGCTGCGAACGAAGGTTGGGCCAACGTGCCTCCCGGCACGCGCACCTCGCTTTATGAGAACCCTGAATACGCGAAGGTTCCGTTTGCAGCGATGACGCTCAACTCGATCAACTCGGCTGACCCGACCGCACCGACCGTGGACCCCGTGCCTTACACCGGTGTGCAGTTTGTCGCGATCCCGGAGTTTGCAGGCATCGCCACCCAGGTGGGGCAGGAATTCTCGGCAGCACTCGCGGGTCAGCAAACCGTGGAAGAGGCGCTTGCTAAGGCGCAGATCCTGACTGCTGAAGAGATGGAAGCCGCAGGCTACTGATCCTTTCTCCCAACTCCGGGGGTAGGGCAACCTGTCTCCGGAGCACTTTTTCCGTATCCTGACGGCCCACAACAACCGCGGCACATACAGTCCGCGAGGAGATCCCCATGGCAACGCAGCATTCGCGATCCGCCGCCCGATTGATGATGGCACCTGCAGTCATTTTGCTTCTTGGGTGGATGTTAGTGCCTCTGACAATGACGCTCTTTTTCTCGTTTAAGAAATACCTGCCGCTGCGTGGCGGAGACCTGGGCTGGGTCGGGTTTGACAACTATATCCGTTTTGTGACCTCCAGCGCCTTTTGGCCGTCCGTTCTGGCGACGCTGATCATCGTCGGCGGTGTGCTGTTGATCACGGTTTGCTTCGGTGTGCTGCTGGCCATCCTGCTGGATCAACCGATGTGGGGGCAAGGCATTGTCCGCATCCTTGTGATCGCACCCTTTTTTGTGATGCCGACCGTCACCGCGCTGGTGTGGAAGAACATGTTCATGGATCCGGTGAACGGCCTGTTAGCCCATCTGTGGAAAGCCTTCGGACTTACCCCGGTGGAATGGCTTAGCCAGGCGTCCCTGGTATCCATCGTGATAATCGTGTCCTGGCAATGGCTGCCCTTTGCAACGTTGATCCTGCTGACCGCGATCCAGTCGCTGGACAGTGAACAGATGGAAGCGGCGGAAATGGACGGCGCCCCGCCACTGGCCCGCTTCGGTTTCATCACCCTGCCGCACCTGTCGCGCGCGATCACCATCGTGGTGCTGATCCAGACGATCTTTCTTCTGTCGATCTTCGCTGAGATTTTCGTGACCACCCAGGGCAGCTTTGGCACCCGCACGCTGACCTATCTGATCTACCAGCGTGTGCTGGAAAGCCAGAACGTCGGCCTTGGCTCGGCCGGGGGCATCTATGCCGTCATCCTTGCCAATATCATCGCGCTGTTCCTGATGCGCATCGTTGGCAAAAATCTGGACTGAGTAGGAAGAACTGACCATGGCCCGCGCCGTAACCACACAACGCAAGATCATCAACACCGCCGCCGCCTGGGCCGTCGGTCTGCTGATCTTCTTCCCGATCCTCTGGACCGTCCTGACCAGCTTCAAGACCGAGGCCACGGCCATCGCCGACCCGCCGGTCTTCCTGTTCTTCGACTGGACGTTTGAAAACTACAAAGTCGTGACCGAGCGCTCTGACTATGCACGGTTCCTGTGGAACTCGATCTTTATCGCAGGTGGCTCCACGCTTCTGGGCATCCTCGTCGCGGTGCCGGCGGCCTGGTCCATGGCCTTTGTGCCGTCGCGCCGTACCAAAGACATCCTGCTCTGGATGCTGTCGACCAAGATGCTGCCGGCCGTCGGCGTGTTGTACCCGATCTACCTGCTCTTCATTAAAATGGGACTTCTCGACAGCCGCCTTGGTCTCACTCTCGTGCTGATGCTGATCAACCTGCCGATTATCATCTGGATGCTCTACACATATTTCCGCGAAATCCCGGGCGAAATCCTGGAAGCCGCCCGGATGGACGGCGCGACGCTGCGCTCGGAAATCCTCTTCGTGTTGATCCCCCTGGCCGTGCCCGGCATCGCCTCGACATTGCTTCTGAACTTCATCCTGGCCTGGAACGAAGCCTTCTGGACGCTCAACCTGACGGCGGCCAAAGCGGCGCCACTCACCGCTTTCATCGCCAGCTACTCCAGCCCCGAAGGGCTCTTCTACGCCAAGCTTTCGGCCGCCTCGACCATGGCCATTGCTCCGATACTCATCCTGGGCTGGTTCAGCCAGAAACAACTCGTGCGCGGTCTCACCTTTGGCGCGGTTAAATAAGGAACATCACCATGGGACAGATCACGCTTGAAAAAGTCACCAAGAAATTCGGCGATGTGGAAGTCATTCCGCCGCTGGACCTGACCATCGAAGACGGGGAGTTCACGGTTTTTGTCGGCCCCTCGGGTTGTGGCAAGTCCACGTTGCTCAGGCTGATTGCCGGGCTTGAGGACGTGACCTCGGGCAAGATGATGATCGACGGCCAGGACGCCACAGACGTGGCCCCGGCCAAGCGCGGTCTTGCAATGGTGTTCCAGTCTTATGCGCTTTATCCACATATGACGGTGAGAAAGAACATCGCTTTCCCACTGCGCATGGCCAGGATCGACCAGGCAGAGCAAAAGCGTCGCATTGATCAGGCTGCAGCGGCGCTGAACCTGACCGATTACCTCGACCGCCGGCCTGGCCAACTGTCCGGCGGCCAACGCCAACGGGTCGCCATCGGTCGCGCCATCGTGCGCGAACCTTCGGCATTTCTGTTTGATGAACCGCTGTCAAACCTTGATGCCGCCTTGCGCGTGGGGATGCGGCTGGAAATTAGTGAGATGCACAAACGGCTGGCAACGACGATGGTTTATGTCACTCACGACCAGGTCGAAGCCATGACCATGGCCGACAAAATCGTCGTCCTGCGGGCAGGGTACATCGAACAGGTAGGCAGTCCACTGGAACTGTATCACACGCCGCGCAACCTCTTCGTGGCCGGTTTCATCGGTTCGCCGAAGATGAACATCTTTTCAGGTCCGGAGGCGCAGAAACATAGTGCGGAAACAGTCGGTATCCGCCCCGAGCACATCGACGTCAGCAGGACGGAAGGAACATGGACGGGGCGTGTCGGCGTTGCCGAACATCTTGGCTCTGACACTTTCATCCATGTCCATGACACCGGCCTGACGGATATGATGACCGTTCGGATCTCCGGTGACATCGAGGTAAGTCACGGCGACATCATCCATCTGAACCCGCGGCAGGACCAATTCCATCGGTTCGATGCGCAAGGGCTGCGGATCGCATGAAACGGCTGGATGGAAAAACGGCGCTGATCACCGGCGCCGCACGTGGCATCGGGCGCGCATTTGCAGAGGCATACGTACGCGAAGGCGCGCGGGTTGCGATCGCCGATATCGACACCGCGCGAGCGCAGGCAACGGCGTCTGAAATTGGCGCGGCAGCGATAGCGGTTGAAATGGATGTGACCTCTCAGGAGAGCATCGACAATGCTGTGGCTAAAACGGCCAGGGCACTGGGTGGTATCGACATCCTGATCAACAACGCTGCCTTGTTCACCGCCGCCCCGGTCGTGGAAATCGACCGCGCCGAATTTGCACGCGTTTTCGAGATAAACGTTGCGGGCACGCTGTTCACTTTGCAGGCCGTCGCCAAGTATATGATACAGCGCGGCGGTGGCGGCAAGATCATCAACATGGCCAGTCAGGCGGGTCGCCGCGGAGAACCGCTGGTCGCGGTTTACTGCGCCACCAAGGCCGCGGTCATTTCGCTGACCCAGTCAGCGGGGCTGGATCTCATCAAGCACGGCATCAACGTGAACGCCATTTCCCCCGGCGTGGTGGATGGCGAACATTGGGACGGGGTCGATGCGTTCTTTGCCAAACATGAAAACAAGGCGCCGGGTCAGAAAAAGCAGGAGGTCGGCGACGCCGTCCCCTTTGGGCGCATGGGCACGGCCGAAGACCTGACTGGCATGGCCATCTTCCTGGCCAGCGCCGAGGCCGATTATATCGTGGCACAAACCTATAACGTGGATGGTGGCCAATGGTTGAACTGATCCCCCTGTCCGACGCAACCCTTTCGCAACTGCCCGGCAATGTGCGCACGCCGCGCTACGACCGCAGCCGGCTTTCCCCAGGCATCGTCCATATTGGTCTCGGAAATTTCCACCGCGCGCACCAGGCGTGGTATCTGCACCGGCTGTTCGATATGGGGCTGTGCCAGGACTGGGCCATCATCGGCGCCGGTGTGCGTCCGGGCGATGCCACACAGCGGGAAAAGCTGTTGGCGCAGGATTGCCTGACGACCCTGATTGAGCTGGACCCTTCGGGTAAATCCGCCGAGGTCTGCGGCGCGATGATTGATTTCCTTCCCGTGGAAGAGGGAAATGCCACACTGATCGCGCAGATGGCCGATGCTGCTATTCGCATCGTTTCTCTGACTGTGACCGAAGGTGGTTATTTCATTGATGCGGCGACCGGCGGATTCGACGCGACCCACCCGGACATCCGGTATGACGCGGCCAATCCAGAACACCCGCGTACGGCTTTTGGTGCGATCATCGCTGCCTTGCGCCGGCGTCGTGAAGGTGGCCAGGGACCATTCACCTGTCAAAGCTGTGACAACTTGCAGGGTAACGGGACGGTGCTGCGCCAGACGATTGTGTCGCTTGCGGCTCTGTCGGACCCCGCGCTTGCCGACTGGATCGACCGCAACTGCAGCTTTCCCAACGCCATGGTCGATTGCATCGTCCCCGCCACCGGCCGGAACGAAATTGCGCTGGTGCAAGGCTTCGGCATCAACGATGCAGTCCCGGTCACCCACGAAAACTTCCGTCAATGGGTGATCGAGGACGACTTTTGTGCCGGGCGCCCGGATTGGGACAAGGCCGGCGCCACCTTCTCGGACCGGGTACATGATTTCGAGACGATGAAGATCCGTATCCTGAACGGTGGGCACCAGATTATCGCCGGTCCGGGTGAGCTCATGGGGCTTGAAACCATCGCCGAAACGATGGCCAATCCCACTATTCGCGCGCTGCTGCGCAAGGTTGTGAGTGAAGAGATCGCGCCGCATGTGGCGCCAGTTCCCGGCTATACACCGTTGGAATATCTCGGGCTGATTGAGCGACGCTTCTCCAATCCCGAAATCGCGGACACCACCCGTCGCGTTGCTTTTGACGGCTCCAGTCGCCACCCTGGCTTTATCGTTCCATCCATCCGCGATGGTCTGAAAGCAGCGACGCCCGTAACTGGTCTTGCACTCGTCTCCGCCGCCTGGGCGCGGTATTGCGAGGGCACGCGCGAGGATGACAGCACAATCGAACCAAACGACCCGTGTTGGGACATGCTGACATTGACCGCCCGGTCTGCGATTGGTGCGCCCGAACAATGGCTTGGAATGCGTCAGGTCTATGGAGGGCTTTCCAGCGACGCCCGCTTCTCGAACGCGTTCGCAACCTGGCATTCCCGAATTCAAGCCGATGGCATTGAGGCGACAATCAGAGCCTATCTGGACGAGTAACTTGTCCCCGAAACAATGCAACCACGAAATCCACTCAATACAAAAGGTGCCCCATGATCCTATGCTGCGGCGAGGCCTTGATCGACATGATCCCCTTTCATACAGACACAGGCCAGACAGCATACGTCCCCCACACCGGAGGCGCCATTTTCAACACCGCGATTGCGC
The DNA here is from genome assembly GCF_003333265.1 of Candidatus Halocynthiibacter alkanivorans. Lineage (GTDB taxonomy): Bacteria > Pseudomonadota > Alphaproteobacteria > Rhodobacterales > Rhodobacteraceae > Halocyntiibacter_A > Halocyntiibacter_A alkanivorans. Next base: position 50,995 of record NZ_QOLB01000091.1, on the reverse strand, counting down.
TGGGCCGGCTGGGCATCCCTGTTGGTATGCTTACGGGGCTTTCCACGGATCTTCATGGCCAGGCAATAGAGGCTGACCTGAAGGCTTCATTCGTCGATCCGACCTTCTCGATACGATCCCGCCGGCCCACGACACTGGCCTTTGTGCAGTTGGAAAACGGACAGGCGGACTACACGTTCTATGACGAAAACTCCGCGGGGCGAATGATCGGTCCGCATGATCTTCCGACCCTCCCCGAGACGGTGAACACCCTGTATTTTGGGGGGATCAGCCTTGTTGTGGAACCTGCAGCAGAAGCCTATGCCGCGTTGATTGAGCAATACGCAGGCACGCGGCCGATCATGGTTGATCCCAATATCCGCCCCGGGTTCATTACCGATGAAGTCAGTTACCGTGTCCGGCTGAGCCGCATCATCGCGGCTTGCGATATTTTGAAGGTCTCGGACAAAGATCTTGCCTGGCTGGTTCCCGGGTCTCAGTCACTCTGCGGCAAGGTCGCGGCCATCTCGGGTCCTTCGATTGTCATCGTCACAGAAGGGGGCACCGGGGCCACCGCATACCTGGCCGATGGGACCTCCATTCATGTCCCTGCCCAAAAGGTGACAGTCGTTGATACGGTTGGTGCCGGCGACACATTCAATGCGGGCTTCCTGGCGCGGTTGTTTCAAGCTGGATTGTTGCGGATGGGCGTTTTGCAGACCGTCAGCCTGTCTGATTTGCGAAACGCTTTACTTTTCGCTCACCAGGTTGCTGCGGTCACCGTGTCACGCGTGGGAGCTAATCCTCCACACGCCGATGAAATACCTGGCGCAGCTTCATAATCTTCACCTTTCGCGGTGCCATTCCCGACCCGGTTACGTCTGCGTCCGCGATGTGGAATACATGCAAGTCAGGACGTTCATGGAGACCCTCAATTTGGCTTGCCATCCTGCGCTCCATAGCCAGTTCACGGAAACGAGTGTGGTCACCGTTTGGCAGGATCTGAGGGCCAGGGGCTTTATCCGAAATCCCGTTGTCCGCGTTCTAAATCTGTTCACCGTGGCGCGGCCTTGCTCGATGAATGTCCGTTACGGGCTGTGGCTTCAAATCTCCGGGTAGCCAGAAATCTCCGCTTCCATCGACCAAGCCCCAACATTCGTCCGTTTTACACAGGCGGCAGGTTTGTCCCGCACAGCAGACATTGGTGCGACGCGCGGCGAAGGTCCGGAATCCGCCCTTCGCGCCGAGATGTACCTGGTGCGACAATCGGACCACGTCCCTCTGCCATCACTGTCAAGAACGGCCCTGAGCCGACGTCTGTCTCGATTGCAGCGAACGACGGCTTCGAGACCTCAGCGGATATGGTTTGGTAAGTTAATTCGGATGTTCTTCGCGTTCGCAACGAGCGAATGGCTGTCGGCCCTGGCTTTGAAACACGACCGCGTTTTGGTCTGCCTTGCGAGGCACAGGTGACTTTGTTTCGCTCGATTGATTTTGAGCTGGAAAAAGGCAGAAGCAGCGCCATTTAAGGACGCGCTCTGTTATGCGACGGCGAATTGGCCGAACACAAGATCAATGCGGTACTTGAAATCACGGCGACTACAGAAGTGCCCCGCAACTGGTGTGCAGGGCAATATACCAGAAGAACTGACTGTTTAGCAGTCGGCGCAGTCAATCTGATCGCTGTTAACGTGGGCTTCCCAGGCGCCAGTCCTTCCTGAGTGACCTGAACCGGTTGGACTCGGTTTACTCAGACTCGGATGCGTGGCACCAGGAGCCGGATTGTCAAAGCCATCAAAAACTTTCTTGTCGTCTGGCGTCGGCAACGTCAAATCAGCATATGACGCCGCAGCGGTGGTAAAAACAAGCATTGCGGCCACTACCAGGGTACCTAATAATCGCATAATTCAGACCTCCATTTGGTCAGGAATTTCCGTTCCTGAATCCGGACTGCCCGCTTGTCAACTATATCCTCTCTACGATATTGCCCCTCAACTGGTGCGAGGAGCAATATACCAGAAGGACTGATTATATAGCATTCGGCGCAGTCAATCTGATCGCTGTTAACGTGGCTTTCCAACCGCCTGTCCTTCCCGAGTGACTTGACCCGGTTGGACTCAGTATACTCAGTCTCGGGTAAGCGGAACTTGGCGACGTGTGCAGCGAACGGCTCCTTTCCGCCCTTATTGAACGTCTTGCACCGCAATATCAGCCATTTCCAGGATCGCCTCGCGTGTGCTGGCAACAGCAATAAAGCGAGCGTTATGGCAAAATTTTGCGCCTTTGACACCGCTCACATCTTCGAGTGCGCTATCCGTCAGGCCAGCCCAGGCGGCGGGCAGATCGGCGCGTTGCTCGAAGGTATCATTTGACAGCTTGATGCCGTTGAGTATCCAGTCATCGCCGCGCGGATGGATCACGAACAGCATGTGGTCGGCCTCCGCCTGATCGAGCGCAGAGCGGTAGGGCATGCCCATGGGAAGCTCGAGTATGGCCGATGTGTCAGCTTTGGCGATTGCTTCGATCACGATGCCCTGTGCCCGGGCTTTCGCCGCGAGATTGTGGATGTGGGCTTCGACAAAACTCCGCGCAATGGGCAAAGCTGCAAAGAATGCATCGTCGTCAGCCGTTGGCGACGTATCGTCAAATACCGGCTTCAAGCTTCCCAAAAGCGCGGGCAGGGTCAGTATTGACAGTGGCCCGGCGACAGACGGATCCATTGCGCCGTTGTCCAGCAGGTCAATCGGCAGTACAAATTTGGTGTCAAACTTGCTGTGGATGGCCTCGACGTCATTCGCAGGCACGTCCATCGCTGCCAGATACGCCCGCCCGTAATGCGCCCATATCAGACCAAAGGAGCTGAATGGCTGGCCATCCTCTCGCAGCGGGCCGGGACGTTGGTGGTGGTCAAAAATCTGTGCCTCGCCGTCACAGGCCCCCCCGACATCAAAAATGATCTTATGGGCCGCCGGCGTGACCCATTGCCGATCCCGACTGCGCAGCAGCTCCGCCTGAGGGAACAGGCGGGTGAGCACGGCAGAGGACAACAGTTCGTCCGCATGGAAGCCGCCAGAATGGGTGACAAGATGGGTGATGGTCATGAGCGCGTTCCAACGAGTTGGTCAAATGGAAAAGGCGACCAGCCCGGCCGCCCTCAGATGGATGTCAAAGGTATGCAGTCAGATCAAGATTTAATTTGCACGAAAGAAAATGCCCACCAATCAGTGCGGTTACGTCTTGCTAAATCTTCGCCCGATCAACGACATCACAGATATCTTGTGGTCCTGTCGGGAGCTCGGCTTCAGATCAGAGGCGGCCCAATTGCGCATGCGATCCGCCCTTCGCGCCGAAATTTGCCTGGCGCAGTAAACAGCTCCCATTCCTGTCACGAACGGCCCATTGCTGCCGGTGGTGCCCACTGCGGTGAAGGGCAGGTGTAAGCCCCTTGTAGCTATCGAAAATTGTACAAGTGTAACAGAGATTGAACTTTCAATTCCCGGACATGAACTGTCGCGGCGTTTTCCCGGTTAGAGACTTAAACGCATGGATGAAGGCGCTTGGCGTTTCAAAGCCTACATCGAACGCTGTTGTTGTAACGGATTGTCCTGCCGAAAGCTTATCAAGAGCAATCATGATCCGTGTCAGGCGCCTGAGCTCTCTGAATGTCATTCCGGTTTGGGTGCGGATTTGACGAATAAGGTTTCTCTCTGAAAACCCCAACCGTTTTGCCCATACATTGAGCGGTGTCCCGTCTGCCGGTGTGTTTTGCAAATGGAGTGCGAGCCTTGCGATGCGTGGATCACTGGGGATGGGAAGGCTGAACGGTTCCCGTATGCTTTGCCTCATTTCAAGAAGCAGGACATCGGCCAAAAGCAGTTTCAGGGCAGTGCCATCACGTTCGGTCAAACGGATAAGAATTTCGCGCATCAGTGAAGAAACTGAGACCACGAGAACATCCGGATGCGCTGAAGGACAGGCTTTGCTCAAGTAAGCCGTCCGCATTTCGACAGGTCCGACGCATTGTATAGCATGCATTGTTTTGGCGGGTATCCACAAGGCGCGCGCCGGAGGCACGAACCACACTTTGTTTTGCACGGTTACCCGCATTGTGCCCGATATCGCGTGCACTATCTGGTGCGCCGTGTGCGAATGGGATGCGATAAGGGTGCCGGCATCGTAGGTCGAAGCTAACCCGACAACCCCCAGCGTGTCACTTTCTGGCATTTCAGGCGTATAATTTGTCATTATGTCGACAGACAGTAAGATAAGAGCTGCGGTATATCAACTACGAGAAACAACTCGGAGAGATACAGATGTCACGCAACGAAGCCCTTCAATTCATCAACGTGGCTCATTTTTTTGATCACTTCTTCCTGTTGATTTTTCCAACAGCTGCGCTGGCCATTGCTCCTGCCTGGGGCATGAGCTTTGCCGATGTGCTGTTGTTCGGAACGCCACTCTACGTCATGTTTGCTCTTGGAACCCTACCGGCTGGTTGGTTTGGGGACCGGATCGACAGGCTCACTCTCATTGCGGTTTTTTTTATCGGGTGCGGCGCTTCGAGCATCTGGATTTCTCTGGCGACCGGGCCGAAGGCGATGACGTTTGGGCTTGCATCGCTCGGCCTGTTCGCGGCCATTTACCATCCCGTGGGACTGGCCCATGTGACGCAAATCGGGTTGCGTTCTGGTCGGGCGCTGGCGGTCAATGGCGTTTTTGGCAACATGGGGCTGGCCGGAGCAGCGATCATGACTGGTATACTTGCGCAGTTCTTTAGCTGGCAAACCGCTTTTGCATTGCCTGGTGTCGCATCAGTTGCCATCGGTTGCTTGCTCATCCTTCGAAACAGAAAAAATCGCCGTCTTGCAGTATCGAGCCCGGTGAACAACAAGTGTGTCGTTACAAAGCATAACAGGCGCGTTCAATGGAGCGTGTTTCTGGTGATCTGTGTTGCGGCACTTTTTGGCGGAATGGTGTTCAACATGGTGACAATCTCTCTGCCCAAATTTCTCGCTGAAAGACTTGTGAATGAAAATGCTGATTTGGCTTGGGTTGGGGTATCAGCAGGGCTGGTATTCGCGGTTGCCGCCTTTGCTCAATTACCCGTCGGTGAGCTTTTGGATCGGATCGGTGCTCGCCCGGTTTTTCTCAGCCTGCTCGCTGGAGAAACATTTCTATTGCTCGCCCTTACTCAGGCAACAGGGTGGGCCGCGCTTGCTCTGGCTCTGCTCGCAGTCACCCTGATCTTCGCGGCCATACCGATAACGACTTGGTTGATCGGGCATTATCTCGATGCGGGCGTACGTTCTCGCGCTGTATCGGTGGAATATGTTCTGTCGCTTGGTGTTGGCTCGTCAGCAGTACCACTAATTGCGTTCCTGCAACGCACGGGGCTTGGATTTGATCTCCAGTTCGCAGGTCTCGCAATGTCGTCGGCGATCATATTTGCGGCGGGGTTGTTTTTGCCAAAATCCAAACGCCTTCAACGCCAACATGAAACGACCAGAACTCAGGCAGATCAAGGTCCACGTCGTCCACACAGTGGGCATTCAGGGAGAGCAGGGTGAACGGCTGCCTGAGCCCAAAGTGGACACGTTAAGCACTCAGTCTGCGGTCGCCTGCTCCAAACGACGGCGTCCTGATGTGTCGCTGTAATCAACGGATCTTGGCCGCCGGGATATGCCACTGAATTGGCTATCCACGACGATGGCGCTGATGAATTCTAAGGCAGCAAAGCGCCCGGACCAGCCGCACACGGCCACCGAACAACTGCGTGGCGTTTTAGTGCCGATGTCAGACCAAAGCCGCTGCCTTGCACATCACGGTAAGCTTTGCCTCGGCCAGATCGGCGGGCAACAGCCCGAGGCCGCAATCCGGCGCCACCACCAGGCGGTCGCGGTCAATGTGTTCAAGTGCTAAGCGCAGACGCGCGACCACTTCGTCCACGGTTTCCACCCGGCTGCTGGCAATGGCCACCGCGCCAAATATCACCGTTTTGGACGGCATCTTGTCCAGCAGATCCAGATTGTTGCAGCAATGAGCGTCTTCAATAGACACCTGGTCAAAGGCCGCCGCGTCAATCGCCGCACTTAACCGGTGATAGCTGTCGGGGTCCGCTTTTTTGTAATCGTGATCATCCAGGTGATCGGGATATCCGCAGCACATATGCACCACGCGGGTTACCGATTTGGGCACGCCGTGAAAGCAACGCTCCAACCCTTCCATGCCAAAGCTCAGAGCATCGGCGGTCTGACGGGCAAACAGCGGCTCGTCGACCTGGATGTACTGGCAGCCGGCGTCGACCAGGGCGAGTATCTCCTTGTTCACCGTTTCTGCCAGCGCGGCATTCAGCCTGGGCCGGTCGTTGTAGAAACAGTCGGCCGTTGTATCCATAATCGTGAGCGGGCCGGGCAGCGTAAACTTGACGGGCCGTGAACTGACACCCTGGCTCGCCTTAAAATCATGCGCGCCGTAGAAATTACCAGTGTGTCTGACGGCCTGACGGATCGCGGGCAGGTCAGTTTCATAAGCCCCGTCCCGCAGCACCCGGTTTTCCAGGTCGACAAAATCGAACCCTTCCAGATGACGGCAGTGGTAGTGGATATAGTTCTCGCGCCGCACTTCGCCGTCGGTGGGGATGGAGATGCCAGCCCGGACCTGAATGCCGATCACCTCTTTGGCAGCACGGAGGAACAGCGCTTCATGCTTGTCAGTGTCTTTCTGACTGTCAGCGGTAAAATCTCGCGTGGTCTGGCTGGTGTTCATGCCGCCGGTCTCGCGGGCAAAGTCAAACCAGTCGCGTACCGGGACATAAGACGGCTTGGGGAAGGACCCTATGGTGGTGGTTTCGATTGGTTTTTTCTGTACCGGCACAATATGCACCTTTCTCGTTCCAGAGTTTCGATCAACAACCAGAGTTAAGCTTCAAATAATCAGATATTTCCCAAATAGGCGGGGCCTGAGGCTAAAGTTATGCCTGCCGACGGCGTTGTGGCAAGAAGTATCAACCTTCAGAAAGCTCAGCTGAAACGGTATATCAGCCGAATTGGACCCAAATGCGCTGACGCCAGGCAATCGAAGGGTCCCGGGCGGCGGAACCTTTTGGTTGGTTGAAGGGTGCAACGTCAGGGCATGGGACCTTGCGTCCCCGTCTGATATTCCGTGGTGTTTCATTCAGGCTTTGCGCAGTGAAATCTGGAAGCAAACGGAACTTCTTTGCATATAGATACTCTGGTCAACTGACGTGGAATTTGAATGAGAGTATACTCGGGTTTGTACATGGGGCTGCTGACGTGACGCGAGTTTGACCCGGCCGCGGGATTGCTGCTTAAAAACAAATAGATAAATGGTGAGACGTATGAAATGGGTCTTGTTTTTGATTTCTATTTCGGCAAATGGCGACACATTAAGTCGGTTAGGGGAATATGACACTATGGCTGAGTGCTTCAGAGCGTGGAGTGCTGCAGACAAGAAGTTGCCAAGCCCAAAAGTGAACAACCGGGTTATCTGTGTGAGAGTGGCGGATCAGCTGGCGATTTTTTTTCCAGCCGACCCCGGCTCTGCGATGCGTTTCGGTGACTCCGGTTTCGATCAATGATCGACACAATTCGGAAGAATTCCTGACGTTTGTCCGCAGTGGCTAAAGGGGCGTCGGAAAACGAATTTTCGGAATCCCTGTCTGGAGATCGCCTTGGGTCTGTTGTGTCCACCTGCCCAAACGCCTGCACACTCTGATATGGATGCCCTGATAATCTTTTAAAACAACGCGTAAGCGAGTAGCGTAGAGCCGTGTGGGGGCGGTATCTAAATCATATTTAATCATGTAAATCAGATGGTTGACGGTGGTGGATGTTTTTTAACCCAGCGTTCTGTCCACCTGTTAAATTGTGCCTGTCTTGTCCCGGTAAACCGCTCGTTGATGAGACGGGTTGGGACCCGTGGCTAACTTTGTCAGTTAGCGTAGCATCTGAGCGACATGTCGGTTTTTCGCGCCGTCGCTATCGGGCACGTGAGGTGCAGTCATGCTTAAAAATTGTTGGCGGGTGATGACACTGATCAGCGTCAAATTCGGAGCGTTCTTAATATCAGGTCTCGTTGCATTGAATCGCAGTATTATTCTACTTCAGGCTCTTAGCTGACCTTCATTCAGACCACAGCGAACGGCTGGTTCGAGCCCGGAATTACAGCAATCCGCGATGCAACGAATGGGAGCTTTGCGGCTCCAGGCGCATTCAAGCGGTTCCGCGTCGTCAGGCTGACACCCATTTTACCATTCTCTACAAGTCACTTGTGAGAGCAGGCGGTCAAACATCAACATGAGCGATTTTTGCTCATAATTATTTGTTCGCGCGGTTGACGCTCATCGCCCGCCAGCGCAGTGTTTTGGCGCAGCGGTTGGTGGGGGTGATCGCGATCTGAAATCCAGGCGCATATCGGTGCTGGTTTCAGAGCCTGATTGCACCCAATCCGGGCGGCTGGTGGATAAAGTCTGTGCAATTGAGCGTGGGCAGATAAGCGTCATGACGACCCGTGATGTCGCATTGGGGGAACCATGACCGATTTTGTATTCAATACCACGGCGTCGATCCGTCAATTGATCGGGGGTGCCGGTCAACTGGGGGAGATCCTGGAGGGGCTGCCATTCGCGACGACACACCGCGAAGTCTTGTTTGTAACCGACCCGGGCATCGTCAAACTTGGGCTTTGCAAACCTGCTCTGGCGAGCCTGCTGGCCTGCGGTTTCAAGGTCACTGTCTTTGACCAGGTTGAACCTGACCCGAAATCGACGACGGTTCTTCACGGCGTTGACATTGCGCGGGCCGGTGACATCGCCTGCGTGGTTGGCTTTGGCGGCGGCAGCTCGATGGACGTCGCCAAGGTGATTGCCCTTCTGGCGGCCTCTGAGCAACCGATTGATGCCGCCTATGGGGTTAACCAGGCCACCGGCACCCGATTGCCGCTGGTGCTGGTCCCCACCACCGCAGGCACCGGGTCCGAGGTCACGGCGGTGTCCATCCTGACCACCGGCAGCCAAGAGAAAAAAGGAATTGTCTCACCGATCATTCTGCCTGATATTGCGCTGCTTGATGCCGAACTCACGGTTGGTCTGCCACCCCATATCACCGCCGCGACCGGTGTTGACGCGATGGTCCATGCGATTGAGGCCTATACCTCAGCCAGCGCCAACAATAACCCGATCTCCAGGTCCCTTGCGGTGCAGGCGCTGGATCTGTTGGGGGCCAATATCCGCGAGGCGGTCAGCAACGGCAGCAATATCGAGGCCCGCAGCAACATGCTGCTGGGTTCGATGCTCGCCGGGCAAGCCTTTGCCAATTCGCCGGTGGCCGCCGTTCATGCGCTTGCCTATCCGATCGGCAGCTTGTTTCACGTCCCGCATGGTCTTTCGAATGCGCTGGTTTTGGCCGAGGTGATGCGTTTCAACGCGCCATGTTGCAGCGTTGCATATGCAGAACTTGCGCCACATGTGTTTCCTGAGATCGACAAAAACCGACCAGATCAGGATATCTGCGATGACTTCATCACCCGCCTGATCCGGCTGAATGTCGATCTGGGACTGGAGAAAAACCTGAGCGCCGTCGGCATTAAGGAAAGCGATCTCGACCGCCTGGCCGGGGACGCGATGAAGCAAACCCGCCTGTTGGCCAACAACCCCCGCAACCTCACGCGGCAAGATGCGCGCCGGATTTATCGGGCCTCGCTTTGAGCCGGCGCATACGCTCCGGAAACACCGGAGTCCGGAGCGCTGGACATATGGGATCAGTTCCCAGACAACCTTGGTAACTGGATGCCCAAGGCCATATTTCCAATTTGACCTGCTTTTGCTGCTTTGAAACGTCTCAGTTTCAATATCTGTGGGACTACGGCTGGCCTGCAAATGCAACCAGGGCTGGCCCCCCCCAAGGGTGCTGCGGCGTTGACAACAGGTATCGCTCACATATCCGCACTCTGACATACGCCAAATCGTTTTTTGTATGACTTTAAAAAATCTGACGAGCTGGAAAAGCCGCAAGCTACCGAAATTTCCGTTACTGACATGTCGGTTTCAAAGACCAGGCTGCGACCGTAGTCCAGTCGAATACTAATATAATGTTGTGAGGGGCCAACACCAGGATGCCGCTTGAAAAGCCGTTCCATCGGACGTTTTGAAATACCTTCGAGACACGTCAGTTCGTCGAAACTCAGCGGCTCTCCGGTATTTTCCTGCATCCGGTGAACGATCCTGATCAATCGCCCGTTGCGGCTGTTGATTGTAGTTGCAATCGACGCTTTCTGCCTGGTGTCTGCATTCCGTTTTTTGCCATGAACACACATGTCCATGACCAGATGAGTCAGTTTGCGGCCATAATCTTCTTCAATTATCGCAAGCATCATATCCGTGACCGCAGTCCCGCCGCCGCAGTTAATTATACCGGCGTCTTTTTCATAAATCTGCGCCGAGACCTCAAGCCTGGAAAAGCGCTCTTCAAAGGCGGGCTGGTTGCCCCAGTGCAGGGTAAATTTCTAGTCTTCAAGAAGCCCTGCACGGGCCAAAGTATAGGCGCCTGTGTATATGCCCCCGACCTGACCTCCGCGGCGATGGTGCAACTGCAGCATCCCCAGGGTCTTTGATCCAGCCGCCGAATAGCCATCATGACCCGAGCACACAATGATGGTGTCTTGCCGCTCAACCGGGTGCAAAGCAAAATCGACGGCAACCGAAATTCCATTTGAACAAACTACAGACTTGCCGTCCTCCGAAATCACATACCAGCGGTAAATGCACTGCCCGGTCAGTTGGTTGGCAACACGCAGAGGCTCCACAGCAGAGCTGAAAGCAAGCATCGTCATTTTTGGCAAAAGAACGAAATAATAGTGCCGGGTTTTTACCGCGTTTTCCAGTTTCAGAAAGGAAGGACCGGGCGTTAAAAACCGATCTGACCCAACCGATGTTTTATCATAAACTTCGGGCCACAATTCTGTCAGTTTGGAGCTCATAACCGTTGTCTCCAGACTGGCTTGTCTGTTGCGGCGTTTTCCGCTTCAGAGCGAAAGAACTGTAAACGTTGCAAAAATTCGGCAGGGCTTTTTTGCAAACCCGCGTCGGCCTTTTTGGCAAAACTGTCTGCAAGCCGGGTAAGGCTGAACCGGATAGCGGCCCCTCTGAGTAAGATGGGCAGGGCCAATTGTTCGGCATGTTTCAGAGAACGGCATGACGTGTATCCATCAAGTAAAGCGATGGCTAACTGGGGCGCGAAATCATTGTTTTTATCTAAACACCAAGCGGTTATTGCTATCGCTAAGTCATATGCGAACATATCGTTACAAGCGAAATAGAAATCGAGTACGCCAGAAATCTGCCCCTGTTCAAACAGAACATTATCGGGGAAAAGATCGGCTTGGATCACGCCCTTTTCGAGATTTTCAGGCCAATTTCTCACGACAAACTAAAGCCTTCGGGAAACCAGCTCAGGTCGCTTTCGATGCTGATATCCTGGCGTCCTGCAAAATCCTCCTACATTTCCACCCAGTTATCCGGGCCCATATTGTTGGGGCGGTTGAGAGCGTTGGGCATTTTTGCACTGTGAATTTTGGCAAGCGTCTCGCCAACGAGGAAACATTCGTCTTTCCCGATGGCCTGAACTTCATGCCCATTCAGATGCGAAAAGATCGCGCCAAATTTATTGCCGAATTCGAAGACGACCTGGCCGCTCTTATTCCCGATGGGTTTCGGAACCAGCAGAGAAGATTGGGCAAGGTTCTGTTTTACAGACAGGAAGTAGGGCAAATCATCGGTATTCACGCGATCTTCGTATATTGTTACGATGAACCGGCCAGAAGTGGTTCGAAGCCTGTAATTGGTATTTTCCACTCCATTGGATATTCGCTCCAAACTGATGAGCTCACCAATCGAATAGGGGGTCAATAGCGACGCCATGACGTCCGCTTCGATTATTGTGTATACAGCCATTTGTGCTTAGCCAGTTCTTATGAATTCTGCAGAGTGGACAATATTTTGCCCTTGAGAACGTCAATGTCATTCGCAATATCGGACTCGAATTCTTCGCGGCCCTGCAAGATATGCAGCGATTCAGGGACATCAGGTACACGGCCGGTTGCTGCCATCACGGCGTCGGGGAATTTTGCCGGATGAGCGGTTCCAAGCACAACCATTGCATTGTCGGCAGAGCTCAGAGACTGGCGCGCAGCGGCCAGACCCACCGCAGTATGGGGATCTACGATCTCGGAAGTTTCTGATAATATTCGAGCCATTTCCGCTTTGGTTTCATCATCTGACACCCGGACAGCGGAGAACAGATCACGTGCTTTTGACATAACCTCAGCCGAAACAGAGAACTCACCTGTCTCTTTGAAAGTTTGCATCAGCTGTGCAACATTCGCTCCGTTGCCGTCCAGAAGCTCAAATAACAAGCGTTCAAAGTTACTGGAATTCTGAATGTCCATACTTGGTGTCAGGGATGGCTGAACTAGCTGCGTTTTCATGCTGCTGTTTTCGAAGAAACGGGTCAGGATATCGTTGCGGTTAGACGCAATCGTTAAATTCCCGACAGACAGCCCCATCTTGCGTGCGACATGGCCAACGCAGATGTTCCCAAAGTTTCCGGTCGGAACAACGAAATCAATTTTCCTGTCCGGCGCACCAAGAGCAAGGCCGGCATAGAAATAGTACACCACCTGGGCCGCAACCCGGGTCCAGTTAACGGAATTTACGGCGGTGACATGCTGAACCCTATTCAAGTCAGGATCGTTCAGCAGCGCTTTCACCGCTGTCTGGCAATCATCAAATGTACCATCCACTGCAAAGTTATGAAGGTTGGGCGCGGATACTGTGGTCATCTGGCGGCGTTGGACGTCTGAAACCCGACCTTTTGGATGCAGCATAAACAAGTCGACTGCTTTGACTGATTTGCAGGCATGTATCGCCGCTGAGCCTGTATCCCCCGATGTTGCTCCAATGATGAGCGCCCGTTCACCTCTTTGGCTCAGTTTGTAATCCAGACTGCGGCACAACAGTTGCTAGTCGAAATCTTTGAACGCCAGCGTTGGACCGTGGAACAGTTCCAACAACCAAATTCCAGACTGCATGGATTTCAAAGGTGCAATCGCGGAGTGGTCAAATTCTGCATAAGCGCTTGAGATCAGGTCCTTCAGATCGTTTCGTGGAATGCCCGATCCAGGTAAATCAGGCAGAATTTCACTTGCAAGATCGCAATATCCCAACTTTTGCATTTCGCGCATTTTTTCAACAGAATAGCCTGGCAACCCAGCTGGCAGATACAGACCACCATCGCTTGCCAAAGCAGACAACAGTGTGTCGTCAAATTGCTTCAGATCTCCATCGCTGCGGGTGCTTACAAACATCAATGTAGAAATTCTCCATTCCGCTGAAGGCGCCAATCCAGGATACGGTTGCGTCCGTTTTTTCGGGATAATGGATTCCTGGCAGGAGGCCACACATAAAAAAGCATGCGCGGCCAACAGGTTTTGTTGCTTGTGAAGGTGCGTATTCAATTGCGTATGCTTAGTGAAAATGCCTCCAAATAACCCGGAACCCATCACATGACGCTGATTGATAGTCTAAGGTCAGAACTTGAAGCTTTGAAAAATCAAAGCTGTTTAAATCCGAACGTCCGTTTGTTTCGCCCCACGGCGGGACGGTTGAAATGCAAACCGGGTACGAAACGCGTTCGCTGATCAACCTGTGTTCGAATAATTATCTGGGCCTGTCCAATGACGGGCGATTGATTGATGCTGCACACACAGCTCTTGATGCGTATGAGCTGAATGACGGACTTATAGATGTTGCCGTGATGCAAATATTCAAATCGAACGTGCAGCCCACAGATATCGTCCTGTACGAAGATCAGTTGCACTGGATCAAATCCTTTGATTACGAGTTTGATATTTCCAAACCTATTCCCTTTCTTTCATTCGACGAAAACTGCTTTTTCAGACATTGGGCGCTGGAGTGCGGACGGTCGCAAGAACATATTATCGATATCGTACTGGAATGTTCCAGCACCGCTGGCATCGCCTCTGCGATTGTATCGGGCCTGGGTGTGTCTTTGTTAAACGGGCGCCATATTACGCCTGAAATGCAAGTGATCGACAATATTTTCACGCCGCCGCCTGACGTCGCATATGTCATTCGTTCAAACAGAAAATCCCGGTCAAAAGCCGTTGAAATTCTTACACAAGAGATCGTCCGTGAAGTCGGGAATATTGGCGCTTTACGGGTTGCTTGACACATCCATGCCGTCATTTGTCAAACAGCATGGTGTGGACTGCAGCATCAGACAGTTTGCGCTCGGAGCGACCGTTCACTGCGTTCTAAACGAATGTTGGCCCGGGATCTTTCGCTGGCTGCTTTCGCCGGGCTCTGGTTTGTCAGCGCCTAGTCCAGCAGTTTCAGAAACTCGAGAACGATAAAGGTTTCGGGGTCGACACGGATGAACTCATTGCCAAAGCGATAATAGGGGCCGCTGCCCAGCAGGCCGTAATTCCAGGGATCCTCCAGACGGTCATAGCGCTGAATATCAAAAATATCGCCGATCCCGTACCCATGCTTACGGGCCTGGCCCGGAGGCACGCAAGGCGGGTTTTTCTTGGCCAGCCCGGGCGGGCAACCGCCGACCCCGACACCCTGACCTCTGTTGGCCTTGAACTTATGGTTCCCCGCCAGCGCATCGACTGGCATCAGAGGCAGCGTAAGGGCAAGCAAAAGGGCGGGAAAATTGCGCATGGGCAAGACCTCACTATGGGCAGTATTGTACCCAGAATGCCCGAAGCCGTGGCGGAGTCCAACAGGTCTGTATCGGGACCGGCAGGAAATGGCTCCAGGCTGCAGCGCGCGGGCACCCGTCTTGCGGCGGCATACAGGCGGGTCCGATGCCTTTCCGCTGCGAAATGAAGGCCACATACGCGACGATGCGAATGCCCTGAAATCACATGGTTCCCGGGCGGAGTTCCCGGCGCAGCCCGGCAGGCCGGCAACGACGTCTGCAGGCTCAGATCGGGCCTCACGCGTCGCTGGCGACGGGCTGCCGCCCGGAATATCAGCCGCTAGTCCTGAAGCCGCATTTGCTGCATCACGGCTTTTGCGATCACGATGTCCTGCACAGCCACGCCGGTCAGGTCCGCGACGGTGATATCCGTGTCCCGGCGACGGCCCGGCTTCTTGTTCGCGACGATGTCACCAAGCTCGCTTACCTCTTGCGCCGTTATCGCCCTGGCTTTGAGGGCGCGCGATATCTCGCCCCTGCTCTGGCATTGATCAATACTGTCGACCACCACCAGATCGGCCATTCTGATCACGTCTGCCGAGATTTCTTGTTTGTGCGGCGTGTCTGAACCCATGGCGGTGATATGGGTGCCTGGCCGGATCATGCCGGCGTCCAGAAGCGGGGTTCCGGAGGGGGTGGTGGTGACGATCAACCGGCAGTCATCGCACAGTTCCTCAATCGTCTCAGCAATCCGGACCTCAAAGCCAAAAGCCGCAATGTCACGCGCCGCCGCTTCGGCCGCAGATCTTGTCCGCCCCCAGAGCGTGACCGCGCGGCACGGGTTTACCCGCTTCAGGTACAGCGCCTGCAGACGGGCCTGAACGCCGGTGCCGACAATGCCGATCCGGTTGACGCTGGCGGGCTGCAGATATTGTGCCGCCACCGCGCCCGCTGCTGCGGTTCTGTGGTTGGTCAGCACGCCCTCTTCCAGCAGCACAGCCTCAACCTGGCCGGTGGTCTGGCTGAGCACCAGCATGCAGCCCCCGAAAGGCGGCAGTCCGAGTTTGGGGTTTTCAAAAAAACCGGTGGCGATTTTGATCACAAAAACATCATCGCCGCCGATTGCGCCGTATTTGATGTGCATCTCACCGTGGCGCCCGGGGAACAGCAACTCGCCCACCGGCGGCACCTCGACCAGTCCTTGCGAGTAGGCAGCAAAGCCGGATGCAATCTCTTTCACCAGATCAATTTTTGGCAGGACGGCCTCGATATCTGCCAGGCTGTAAATCTGTGTCATAACGTGCTCTTTCTCCAGGGCCTCAGGGACAGACCGGTCGTATGCGGCGGCGGATGGCAGCGCAGGGTTGAACCGCTACGCCGTCCGGTTATGCTTTTGAAAAAGCTGCCGTCAGGCCGTCGGCAAAAGCATCAACATCTTCGACGGAATTATAGTGAGACAGGCCGATCCGCATAAGCCCGTCGGGACCCAGCCCCAGGTAGTTGCTCGCTTCAAAGGCAAACTTCTTGCCCCAGTGGAAGTGGATGCCGCGCGCAGTGAGCGCCTTTGAAACCTGAGCAAGCTGACCGTCTTTGCTGTAGAACGACAGGATTGGCGCCCTTGCACCCTTGGTTGGGGTGACACCAGGGCCCAAAAACTTTAACTGCGGAAAATCCTGAAGTTTTGAAAGCAGACGTGCAAAAAGCGCCGCCTCACAGGCCTCAATCGATTGAAAAGCACTGCTGAGCAGTTCGCGGCGGGATCCCGTTCCGCCAGCCCATTGCCCAAGGCTTTCAAAATACCCTATCGCGCCCGACAATCCGGCGAGCAACTCAAACGGCGGACATCCCACCATAAAACGGTCGGGCAATTGTTCCGGCGACACCCGGGTCTTGTAGGGGCGGCAATTTTCCAGAACCGCGCGGCGGCCCCAGATGACCCCAAGGTGGGGGCCAAAAAACTTGTATGGCGCGCAGGAGAAAAAATCGCAGCCAATCGCCGGTGCATCCACCAGGAAATGCGGCGCGTATTGCACGCCGTCGACAAACACCAGCGCGCCTGCAGACTTGGCCATCTTCGTCATGCCGGCCACATCGGCAATGGTGCCGGTCAGGTTGCTGACATAGTTCAACGCCACCAGTTTGGTGTTCTCATTCAGCAACCCGCGCAGCTCATCTGTTTCATTCTGCCAGCTGTCAGTGTTGAAGCCGAGCCAGCGGATGGTGGCGCCGGTTTCTTCCGCCAGTCGGAGCCAGGGAGAAATATTGCCCTCATGATCCCTGTGGGTGACGATGATTTCATCGCCGGGCCCGAACATATGACGCATCGAGTTGACCAGCTGAAACGTGGCCGTCGTCGCATTGGCGCCGATGATGATTTCGCCCGGATCTGATGATCCCAGAAACGCGGCCATCGACGCATAGCTGTGATCGACCAGCGCATCGATATCGGTCGAAAAACTGTCAAATACGCCGGTATAAGTGTTGTGCTCGCAATAGGTTTTGGCAACCGCGTCCGCCGCCTGGCCCGCGATCAGCGTGCCCGCCGAATTGTCGAGATAGACCCGCGGCCGGCCCTGGTCTTTCACATGCAAAGCGGGAAAACTGGCGCGAACCCTGGACAGAGGAAATGTCATTTCAGTACTTTCTTGCAGAAGCGTCATGTGGGGATCACAAATGCTTGGAGACCCGGTTTTCGACCACTTTCAAGACACGGGTCAGCACCAGGTTCATGATCAGGTAGAAAGCGCCGGCAACGATAAAGATTTCGATGGGCTTGTAGGTTGCCGAGATCAGTTTTTGGGCAATGCCGGTCACATCAAGAACCGTCACCGTGCTGGCAAGCGCCGTCGCTTTGATCATCATAATCAACTCGTTGCCATAACTAGGCAGCGCGATCCGCATGCCGACCGGAAACTGGATGCGCCGGAAGCTCAGCCACCAGGACATGCCGCCGGCCCGGGCCGCCTCCATTTGCCCGTTTGGCACTGCTGACAATGCGCCACGGAAAATCTCAGCCGAAAACGCGCCGGTGTTCAGGGCCAGCGCAATGATGGCACACCACATGGGGGACTGCAGAACCGGCCAGAGAAAACTGGCCCGCACGGCTTCCGACTGACCCAGACCAAAATAGATCAGAAACAGCTGAATCAGCAGCGGCGTGCTGCGAAACAGATAGATGTAGCTGCGTGCGACCGGCCCGGCGACAGGGCGTTGGGTGGTAATGGCGATGGCGGCGCAGATCGCGATCACAAAACCAAAACTGACGGCGGCAAACGCCAGAAGCAACGTTGTCGGAATGCCCGCCGCGATTTTTGGGATCGCATCCCACATGAGTTCAAAATCCATGGCGTTTACACCTTTATCCGGACGGTGCCACGATTGGACCAGGTCTCGATCCGCTTGATGACAATTGTGGAAAAGAACGACAAAGCGGCATAGATCAGCGCCGCCACAATGTAGAAGTAGAGGAATTTGTAAGTCGACCCCGCCGCGATATTGGCCTGACGCGTCAGCTCTACCAACCCGGTGACGGACAGCAGCGCGGTGGATTTCAGATTGATCAGCCACAGATTGCTCAGTCCTGGCAGTGCGTATTGCAACGTCTGCGGGAAAATGACCCGCCGGGCCAGGTGACTGCGGGTCATGCCACAGGCGAGCCCGGCTTCGATCAGGCCTTTGGGGATCGCGAGATACCCGCCGCGTAAAGACTCCGCGGCATAAGCACCGGCAACCACCCCGATCGCGAGCATGCCGACGATGAACGCATCCACTTCGATATAGCCGTTGTAACCAAACACACTTGCAACGGACATGACGGCAAGGCTGCCGCCGAAAAAGAAGAGATAAACCACCAACAACTCGGGAATGCCCCGGAACACCGTGGTGTAAATCTCGCCCAAAATATTCGCCCACCGGTTTTCAACCAGTTTGAGCGCGGCACCGATGCAGCCAAAGACAAGCCCGACAGCGTAAGATGACAGGCTGATTGCGATGGTCATCAGCGAGGCGGTGAAGAGCTCATCTCCCCAGCCCTGGTCACCCCATATGAGAAGTTCCATGATCCTGATCCAGTTCTGCTGTACTAGCCGTGCTTGCTTTTGGCCTCGTCCCGGAAATGGGAGAGGAAGTCTCTGCAACGTTGCGATTCAGGATTGCCAAACAGCTGCTCTGGTGGCCCCTGCTCTTCGATCTGCCCGTCGCTGAGGAATGCAACAACACTGGAAACGTCCCGGGCGAAGCGCATTTCATGCGTCACCACCAACATGGTCCGGCCTTCTTCTGCCAGCAACCGGATCACCTGCAGCACCTCGTTAACAAGTTCCGGATCCAGCGCCGATGTGGGCTCATCAAACAACATCACTTTCGGATGCATGGCCAGCGCCCGGGCAATGGCACAGCGCTGCTGCTGCCCGCCCGAAAGCTGATTTGGGAATTGGTCGCGTTTGTCGGCGATGCCCACTTTGCTGAGAAACTCCATCGCCTCGTCGAGGCATTCGGCGCGGGGTTTCTTCAACACGTGAAGCGGGCATTCCATCACGTTTTCCAGCACCGTCATATGTGGCCAGAGATTAAAGTTCTGGAACACCATGCCAAGCGAGGCGCGGATCCGTTCGATCTGACGCCGGTCGGCGATGGCGGTGGCGCCGTTCCGTCCTGGTTTGAGTCTGATCTCTTCGCCACCGACCCGGATAGTGCCCGATGTCGGGATTTCCAGCATGTTGACGGAGCGCAAAAACGTGCTTTTGCCCGACCCGCTGCTGCCGATCAGGGAAATGACATCCCCTTCCTGAGCTTGCAGGGAAATGCCTTTGAGCACCTCGAGGCTGCCGAACGACTTGTGCAGGTCGATAACCTCGAGTGCGGGTTGAGTAAGCGAAGAGACCAATGAACCAACTCCCTGGTTATTTTTTAGGCGAGGCGTCAGAGCCGAGCCACTTGACCGCCAGTTCCGCCAGGGTTCCGTCGGCAACCATTGAGCTGAGCGCAGCGTCGATGCTGGCTTTCAGCTCCGGACGGCCTTGTTTCATCGGCGCTGCGATGTCACCGCCGATGATGCCACCGCCAAACTTCGGACCAAAAGCAACAACCGAGACCTCTTCTTTGGTCGCCAGTTTTTTCCAGTAGGATTCGCCGGCCATGCCAAGATCCAACCGCTCAGCCTGCATATCAAGATCGCGGGTTTCCAGTTTATCATATTCACGCAGATCGAGATCACCGAAGAATTCTTCGACAAACGGCACCGTGTTGTTACCGGTCTGAATGCCAACGGACTGGTCCTGCATAACGGCCCGTAACGCAATGATTTCTGCCTGCGCGGCAGGCGTCATGTCATCAAGGTTTACCACATCGACGGAGGCCTGATACGCCGCAAGGCTGGAGCCTTCCTTGGCAGCAAAACTGGACAGGCTGACCGCGTAGCTGCGGGTGAAATCCATCGACTGCTTGCGCTCATCAGTGACGTTCACGCCGGCCATGATAATGTCGAATTTGCCCAGGTTCAGAGCGGGGAAAATGCCGTTCCAATCGGTTGTGATCCACTCGCATTCGGCACTGATCCGGGCGCAGATTTCGTTGCCCACGTCGATGTCATAGCCAATCAGTTCGCCACCGGAATTGGTAAATGTCCAGGGCTCAGCGCCGCCGTCTGTTCCGATTCTCAAAACTTCCGCAGCGGATGCCGCGCCTGACAACGACAGCAAAAGCCCCGTCACAGCTGCGGCCACAAAACCGCTTTTTCTGAGTGTGGTCATATTTTTATTCCTCCCAAAATCACCCTGACCGGGCATGTCCTTGCAGAAACTGTTCAAATGGCGGCCACGGCGGGCTGTCTGAATTGATCACTGCATGTGCGTGTGACAGTAAACCACGGCAGGAAGGTCAAAAAAACTGGACAAATTCTCAGTCATTGCATAACTTTTTTGCATGCAAAGATATCCAACACTGACCGGCGTTCTCGGCGCACTTCACGTTTTTGAAAGCGCGGCACGGCTCAAGAGCTTTACCAAAGCCGCCCGGGAGCTGAACCTGACCCAGCCCGCGGTAAGCCGGCGCATTTCAGCGCTTGAAGAGCGGTTGAACCTGTTTCTGTTCGAGCGGGATCACAACAAGCTGCAACTCACAGCGGACGGGCGTGAACTGTTGTCCGCCGTCGAGATCAGCCTCGAACATCTCAACAACGTGACCTCCCAGCTCACCCGGAAATCGGACCGCAGAAAGCTGACCATCGCCTGCGGCTTCAGTTTTTCCTCCATGTGGCTGCAATCGAGGTTTTCGCGGCTGCGCAAAATGCTGGACGGTATTGAGCTGCGTCTGATCGCCTCTGAATTTCCCGAGGTTCTGGACCCCAAAATGATCGACATCCGTATCCTCTGGGGAGAAAAGTGCTGGCTTGGGCGTGAAATGCGGCCTCTTTTCCCCGATGATATTTTTCCGGTCTGCAGCCCCTGGTTTGCGGAAAAAGAGGGATTTCCTGTGACCGGGGAACTGGCGCCTGAAAGTTTTCGCAACCTGCCGCTATTGTACAGCCAGTCCAGTGGCTCTGACCGGCTGGACTGGGAAGAGTGGTTTCGGGCGCTGAAAATCGGGTTTGTGCCGGAGGATCTGCGGTATGTCTATGACACCTATCAGTTCACCATTCAGGCGGCGATTGAAGGCGAGGGCGTTGCGCTGGGGTATTCCGGGCTGATTGACGAGTCCCTGAAACGGGGCGATCTGATCAGAATTGGCCAGAGCATCAGCCACCAGACCGGCGCAACATTTATCGAGTTCGAAACCAACCGGATTCCAGCCACACGCCGGGATCAGATCTACGACTGGTTTCAGTCTGAAATTGCCTCGGCGGAGTAAAACTTCATCCGGATCAGGCGCTGAACGGGCCGGCGGGCACGCCCACAGACACGTTCAGTACCCGGCACAGGGCGCCCTCAGGAACCGGACCATGCGGGGGCAGCAGAGATCACGCGCGGCACGGTACGCCCGAAAGCGGAGGCCTCCAGCCAGCGATTTTGAATAGGGAGGGGCCGCTGACAAGCACCGGAGCAATGCCCCTGAGTTCACCGATCTTGCACCACAAGCAACTGACGATGGTGCGCAAAATATGACACTGGAGATTTGCCCGGCACGCCTGGCACCATTCCATTCTTCATTATACCGAAAATATAGGCGCATATTGAGGGACCCAAGAAAGTCAGAACTGGCTGTAAGCGGCGGAGCAAATACCGGCCCGTGAGGCGGGAAAAGCAGGTCACCTTGTCTGACAGCTTTGCCCGCAAGTCTTGAGCGTATCCCGGCTAGCGTGCCAGTTCGGGATGGGCGTAGGCTTCGGGATAGCCCATCGGACGCAGCGGTCCCAGCGGCACAACATTATTCCATGACCGGCCAAAGTATCCCTGCCGGCAGTGCACCAGCGAATTGCTCGCCGCCACACCCGGGAGCGCGTAGACGCGGCACAACCAGCGCCAGAGATGTGGGTAGTCGAGGATCATGGCACCGTTCAGCTTCATCCGCACATAATACACCGGATCGTGCCGGTAGAGCGTTGGGAACAGGCGCAGGTCAGCCTCGGTGAACCTGTCGCCGGCGAGGTAGGGACGGTCATCGGCTTTGAGCCGTGCCTCCAGCGCGCCCAGGGTATCAAAATAGGTCGCGAAGGCTTCGGCGTAGACCTCCTGGCTGGAGGAGAATCCCGCTTTGTAGGCGCCATTGTTGATGTGAGTGTAAATCTGCTCATTCAGCGTGTCGATCTCTGCACGCAGAGGCGCGTTTTCATCGCCTGATGGATATAGATCGGGCCGGGCCGTGTCAGGCAGGGTGCTGCCGAGCCGACCGGCCTGCGCATTCAACATCCGGATAATTTCGGCGCTTTCATTTGCCACGATCCGGCTGGTCTTCTTGTCGTAGAGGATCGGCACGCTGGCTTCATCCGAACCCTCAGCCTCGTAGATCTGTTTGGCCAGCCGGAACTGCTGACCTGTGCCGGTCTCTGCTGTGCATTCCGGCAACGTCGTTCCCGTCAGGGGCGCGATCCGTTGCGGGTTGAATTCCCAGCGGTTTGCCTCAACAGCGTCGTCGCCATTTGTCCGGCTGGGAAAGGCGACGTCCAGGGTGATGCTGTCAGCCAGGCCAAGGATATTTCGCGCCAGTGTCACCCGGTGGCACCACGGGCAGTTCAGCGCAACAAAAAGGTGGTAGCGGCCCGGCTCGGCGGGGAAGTCGGCGTCTTTACCCAGAACAGAGCGAAACCCGCTGATACCGCGAACGAACTCGCCTTTGGCGCGGCGGGCCGCCGCGTTGGTCTGGCGTTCCTCGACAGACGTGTTGACTGCAGGCGGCTTGGAAAGGGGCATGATTAAGTCTCACTTAACAGGGGAAGCGATGTGAACGGGCGGGGTGCAAGTGCCTGGGGGCAGGCCCCGTGACCTGCCACTGAATTGTACAATGTTTCAGGCGTTCCAGACATAGATGAATTCCCCATATGCAGAAACCCATGAACCGTGAGACGTGAGTTTCGCCGGCCCGCCGTCCCATTCCCGCTGAGTTCGGCTTTCCGCTGCCCAAATGTTTCAGCGGCAACTTTTTCAAGGGTATGGCCTGTCCTGACATTTGCCGTCTTTGCGTCTTCCACGCCTTGACCTGGTTTTTGCCCAGACGAAGAACGGCGCGCCATTTTTCAGCGTATTGACGGGCTTTTGTCAGAGAAACGTCCCGCAGGCATGCAGGGTCCATTTCGCAATGCCTGTCGCGGACGGAGACGCGCAGCCCCCAGTGGGCGCCGCCACCCGCCAGAATAGTTTCACAGATCACCTGCGGTGTGCGCGGCTAAGCCGCTGCAGCCTCACGAGCGGCACGGCGACAAAGACGGCACCGGAAGTCAGCTCCGACCGTCAGGGTAAAGGCAGAAAAATGCGCCGCCGCGTGTGGCCCGAATGCACCCATACCGGACCAGTTGCCCCCTCAATCAATGGTGGCGGGTGCTTGCAGGAGCATTTTCCTCACGGGCCGCTGAGAGCAAAATATTTGACTGGCGCAAATGGCTGCGCTTCCTCTGAAACGCCACAAATTTTGCAGTCCTTCTCAAGCGCTGTCAGGAAAGCAATCTCCTGGATGCTATCATGGCGTATGACGGACAACCGGTCATTGCGTGCGCCGGGTAGGTGTTGGAAAGAGTGTATTCTTCACTGCGAACATGGGAGAGAGGCGGGCCAGAAAATAATCCGGCGAATAATTGCCCGCCGGAGCCGCGCCGGCTTCGACACATGGCGGGTGAAAACTGGCGGCATGGATGCATTCTCAATCGCCGGCGGTGCAGGAGCTGACCGAGCCAAATCGCCGGCTCAAAAAAATACTCAGCTGAGCGTCAGAGTGACGTGCTGACCGCAGTTCCCGGAAGCAGCCCCATTGTCCGCTTTTGGTCTGGCGCAACAGGACTGCGCGCTCAGGCCAGCTTTTGACTGGCAGGGCATTGCGCAGCACTGTGCCGGGGGGCTGTGAAGAGACCGTCGCGCAATATGCTTCAGGGGATCGCGAAGGTCTCGCTGCCCGATGTTGACGTGCATCATAAGATTTGCCTATCGCCAAGGTAAGAAAGAATAATTTTATTTTATGCACCGGGTTATCTACGGTTGTTGTGTCAGTGTGGACCGCATTCAATAAAGTGCCCCACCAGGCCAGGCCAGTAACAACATCAAGCTCGGAGAATGAAATGGACGGAAAAGACGCCCCAAACGAAAATGGTTGCCCGGTAATGCATGGCGGGGCCCAAAGCGCAACGTCTGGAGGCAGGTCAAATACGGATTGGTGGCCCAACCAGCTGAACCTGAAAATTCTGCACCAGCATTCCTCCAAGTCCGACCCGATGGGCGCAGGATTCAACTATGCCGAAGAATTCGCAAAACTGGACCTGCAAGCGCTGAAGCAGGATCTGAATGCGCTGATGACCGACACCCAGGACTGGTGGCCCGCGGATTACGGCCATTACGGCCCGCTGTTTATCCGCATGGCCTGGCACAGCGCCGGCACCTACCGCACCGCCGATGGCCGTGGTGGCGGCTCAACTGGCACCCAGCGGTTTGCGCCGCTCAACAGCTGGCCGGACAATGGCAACCTCGACAAAGCACGCCGTCTGCTCTGGCCGCTCAAACAAAAATACGGCAACAAGATATCCTGGGCGGATCTGATGATCCTCGCCGGCAATTGCGCCATTGAATCCATGGGCGGCAAGACCTTTGGTTTCGCCGGTGGCCGTGCGGATATCTGGGAGCCGGAAGAAGACATTTACTGGGGCGCTGAACGTGAATGGCTGACCGACGAACGCTATAGCGGTGACCGGGATCTCGAGAACCCTCTGGCTGCTGTGGAAATGGGTCTGATCTATGTGAATCCGCAAGGCCCCAACGGCAACCCGGACCCTGTAGCTTCGGGGTTTGACGTGATCGACACCTTTGGCCGTATGGCGATGACGCCCGAGGAAACCGTGGCGCTGGTGGCCGGTGGCCACACCTTT
The DNA here is from genome assembly GCF_003333265.1 of Candidatus Halocynthiibacter alkanivorans. Classification (GTDB taxonomy): domain Bacteria; phylum Pseudomonadota; class Alphaproteobacteria; order Rhodobacterales; family Rhodobacteraceae; genus Halocyntiibacter_A; species Halocyntiibacter_A alkanivorans. The sequence goes on along the minus strand of NZ_QOLB01000091.1, from coordinate 25,774 downwards.
GGTAAAGGCCACGGGGCCGGCGACGCAGCACTGGTCGGTGCTGAGCCGGAGGCTGCCGCTATTGAAGACATGGGACTGGGCTGGAGCAATAGCTTTGAGAGCGGCAAGGGCGTGCACAGCACGACCTCGGGCTTTGAAGGGGCCTGGACACCGACGCCAACCACCTGGGACCACACTTACTTTGACATGCTGTTCAACTACGAATGGAAGCTGGTCGACACGCCTGCGGGGGCCAAAGTATGGCACGCCATTGACCTGGCTGCGGAAAACCACGCACCGGAAGTGGATGGGTCCGGCAAGAAGGTGCCGATCATGATGACAACCGCCGACCTGTCGCTGCGGCAGCATCCGGATCTGGCCCCGATTGCCAAGCGGTTCCATGAAAACCCCGAGGAATTCGCCGATGCCTTTGCCCGCGCCTGGTTCAAGTTGACCCACCGCGATATGGGCCCGCGCACGCTGTATCTGGGTGACGATGTGCCGGCCGAAGAGCTGCTCTGGCAGGACAATGTTCCGGCTGTGGATCATGACCTGGTGGACGCTGGGGACATTGCCGGGTTGAAAACCAGCATCCTGGCTTCTGGGTTGTCGATTGCTGACCTGGTCTCAACCGCCTGGACTTCAGCGGCGACCTTCCGCGGCTCAGACAAGCGCGGCGGTGCAAATGGGGCGCGTATCCGGCTGGCGCCGCAAAAAGACTGGGACGCCCATGAGCCCGAAAAGCTGGCCCGCGTGCTCGGCGTGCTGGACGGCATTAAGTCTGCGTTCGATGCGGCGCAGCCCGGCAAAAAGGTCTCGATCGCTGATCTGATCGTTCTGGCGGGGTCTGCGGCTGTGGAACAGGCGGCCAGCAATGCCGGTCACGCTGTCGAAGTCCCCTTCACACCAGGCCGTACCGATGCGTCTCAGGCGCAGACCGACGTCGAAAGCATGGCCGTGCTGGAGCCGGTTGCGGACGGGTTCCGCAACTACCAAAAACAACAGTACAGCGTCTCGCCTGAGGAACTGCTGCTGGACCGTGCCCAGCTGATGACCCTGACTGCACCCGAAATGACGGTCCTTGTGGGTGGCCTCCGGGCACTGGGGGCCAATCATGGCGGCGCCTCCCATGGGGTATTTGGCAATGGCGCGGATGCGTTGACGGCGGATTTCTTTGTCAATCTTCTGGACATGAGCACCAAATGGACACCGGTTGAAGGTGGCACCTATGAAGGTCGCGACCGCGCAAGCGGTGATCTGAAATGGACCGCGACCCGGGTGGATCTGGTCTTTGGGTCGAACTCGCAACTGCGGGCCGTGGCCGAGGTCTATGCTCAGGACGACGCCAAAGAGACTTTTGTGCGCGACTTCGTGGCGGCCTGGAGCAAGGTGATGAATGCGGATCGTTTTGATCTGAACTGATCTGAACCGATCCGAATTGATGGGCGCGGCTTCCCCGAAGCTGCGCCCATTTACCTTTCGTACTACCGTTGCTCAGCAGAACCCGCCGTGCACGGAATGTCCCGCAGGCAGCCTCAGGGCGACGCAGCTAAATTCCCTCCGGGCTTATTTTCTGAAAACATTTTGCGCCTTTTGGCGCATGTCAGCTTCGATCACCGAACCCGGGCATCCCGATCCTGATATCCCCAACCCCTGGACAGTAAGCACGGAAGTGCAACACAGCCCCGACATCCCCGGGTCAGATCCGGAATGCGGATGTCGTTCAGGGTTCAGCGCCGCTCATGCCACGTCCTGCGAGTGAACTCGCAAGACCAGTTTGCCAACCGTTTCGCGCCGCCCGAGCGCCTTGAGCGCCTGTGGCAGGTCAGAAAGCTCAAACCGGGTGTCCACAACCGGTTTGATCTTCCCCTGCTCCAGCAACGCGGCGGTCAGCCCGGTCAAACGCCGGATCACGTCTGCGTCACGGTCGTGATCCAACACCACACCTCTGGCGGTGACATTTTTCAGCAGCAGGTAATTTGAAGGCAGTTGCGCAATTTTACCCGAGGCAAAACCGACAATCAAAAGCGCGCCGCGCCGCGCAATGCAGCGCAGACTCTGAATGGCCACATCGCCGCCAACCGGGTCCACGATGATCGTGGCGCCAAGCCCGTCTGTGGCGGCATTGACCTGGTCTTTCCAGTCCTCGTCCCGGTAGTTGATCAGCACGTCCGCGCCGTGCTCGGCGGCCAGCGCCAGTTTGTCAGTGCTGCCTGCGGTGGCGATCACCTGAGCGCCGGCAGCATGGGCAATTTCCACCGCCGCAAGGCCAACGCCGCCCGCTGCCGCATGGACCAGCACGCGGTCATCAGGGCCGACAGAGACACAATCGTGCAGCGCCACCATAGATGTCAGATAGACCACCGGCAGAGCGGCCGCCTCAGAAAAACTCATCTGGTCGGGAACCGGGATCATCATATCCTCGCGCACCGAGGTATATTCCGCGAAGCCGCCCCAGAGGACTTTACTGGCGATCCGGTCCCCAACGTTCCACTGGCTGACCGCTGCGACTTCCACAATTGTGCCTGCCACTTCCTGACCAGGGGTGAACGGGCGCGGCGGGCGGACCTGGTATTTTTCGTCAACCATCAGAATATCGGAAAAGTTCAACGCAGCCGCTTCGGTTTTGACCACAACATATCCAGGTTTTGCTACAGGTCTCGGGCGTGTTGTCAGTTCCATATTTTCAAGCCCGGGTTCTTCCCCGGCGACCCAGCAGCGCATGGTTGATGACATCTTTTCCGTCACTGATTGTTTCCCCATATTTTCTTTGAGATTTTGGTGGCTGCGCTCGACGGGACCGGGCAAGCAGGCTGGCCGCGCTGAAAAGGGCCTGTCGTTGCGGACAGACTTGAGGCCAGGGACATGCCGGCGGGATTGTTTTGACTGGTTTGCAACGCTCTGAATACCCCAATGTGACCACCTGGCTCGCAGATAGAGCGCGGTCAGCGAGGCAGCGTCAACTCCGTTATCTCCAAAACCTTCAGGGAGAACGGTCTGAACCCAGGGGGATTATGGCCCAGCCGCACCGAAACCTCAGGAAAGCCCCGTATTGGGGCTGTGATCAGCTGATCTCTTCGACCGGTCCGCCTGCGTTCATCCAGGCCGTGAACCCGCCGGGAATATGTGACACATTTGTCAGCCCGAGTTCAGAGGCGATTTCCACCGCAAGCGTGGAGCGCTCGCCAACTGCACAATAGAGCAGGAAACAGTCAGAGTTTTCGCGGGCAGCAAGCGCCTCAGAGGACTTGAAATACTGGTCGAAATGGCCGTAGGGCGCATGGATCGAGCCAGGGATCGCCCCATAACGGCGGCGTTCGCTTGTCTCGCGAATGTCAATAAAGCGGCACCCCTTCAGCGGCCAGCCAGCGAGGATATCGGCAACTTCCCTGACCGGCACCCGGTGCTGCGCGGATGAACGCAGGCCAGGGTGCAGGTTTTCAGGCACCGCCACATCCATCATCGCCGGATTGGCAAGGTTGAGATTGTTCATGATCTCGGCATATTCATCGGCCGAACGCACTTGCAAACGCGGGTTCCAGGCTTTTTCTTCTTCTATGGTGCTGACGGTGTCGCCCTTATAATCGTGACCGGGATAGACCAGCGTATTGTCCGGCAGTTTTAACAGCCTGTCGAAAATCGAGTGATACTGATCATAGGGGTCGCCATTCTGAAAATCGGTGCGCCCGGTGCCGCGGATCAGCAGCGTGTCGCCGGTAAACACCCGGTCCCCCATCAGAAAACTATAGCTTTCAATGGTGTGACCCGGGGTGTGCAGCGCGGTCAGTGAGACGCCTTCAATGGTCAGTTTATCATTGTCCCGCACGCGGAGGGAAACCACATCTGCGGGGGATTCTTCGCCCATAACCGTGACACAGCGGGTCGCGTCACGAAGTTTGCCCATGGCACTGACGTGGTCGGCATGAACATGGGTGTCGACAACTTTTACCAGCTTCAGATCCAGCTCTTCCAGCAGCTTCAGATAGCGCTGCGTCTGCTCAAAAACCGGATCAATCAATAGCGCTTCGCCGCCGCGCCGACTGGCCAGAAGATAGGTGTAAGTGCTGGAGGTTTTGTCAAAAAGTTGTCGGAAGAGCATGTTTGGTCTCCTTCTTTTGCGCGCCATCATAGGACGAAATCGCGAATTTTGTAAGCCGGGCGCCGCCGCAGGCAGGCCAAAGTGTTCAGCGGCAGGTCGTCAGGCTGAATTTTTCCCTGCTTGCGGCGGCCAGCAGGGGCGTCAAATTTCTGAAAGCCTGAGGTTTCTCCGGGATATGGCCAGGCTCAGAACGGCGATGATCGCAATGAAAAGAAACGGCACCACTGCCTGCGTCACCGCGTCCCAGCCCCAGCGTTCAAGCAGCCCGCCTGCGGAAAACGAGGCAAGGCTGACGGCGCCAAACATCAGGAAATCATGCGCGGCTTGTGTCTTGGCTTTCTCAGCCGGGCGGTATGCTTCCGTCAGCAGCGTCGTGCCGCCGATGAACAGAAAATTCCACCCAAGCCCCATCAAAACTAATCCGGAGAGAAAATGCCAAAAACTAGTTCCACTCATCGCGATGGCGACATGCCCTGCAATAAAGCCAATACCCATCGCCATGACCGAAAGGACGCCAAAGCGCGCAATCAGGCTGCCGGTAAAGAACGATGGCAGGAACATCGCCAGCACGTGCCACTGGATCACTGTGGCAAAATCCCCGGGCAGATAGTCTTGCATCTGCATCGCCAGCGGTGTGGCCGTCATCACCATAATCATCATGCTGAACCCGACCGTCGAACCAATGAGCGCGGTCAGAAACACTTTTTGACCCATGATTTCCCACAGGCTGCGGGCGGGTTCCTGGGCAGCGGTGCTTTCTGCAGACGCGCCGGTCGCGACATCTGGCAGGGAAAGGCGGGTTAGCAGGGCCATTGAGACGAGCGACAGCGCCGACAGTGCCAAAAATGGAACGATATAGGACACCGGACCGATATCCTGAGTTACCCTGGCAATATTCGGCCCGGCGAATGCCGCAACCAGCCCGCCTGCAATCACCCAGGAAATGGCCCGGCTGCGGAACTTGTCATCGGCGGCCTCTGCGGCGGCAAACCGGTAATATTGCGCAAAGGCCTGAAAGCCGCCCATCAGCATCGTGGCACCTACAAACAGCCAGAAACTCCCGGACCAGATCGCCGCTGCGGCGGCCAATCCGGCGAAAACCCCCAGCATAGAGCCGATTTGAAAGCCGGCTTTGCGCCCATAGCGCTGCATCACCAGCGAGGCCGGGATCAAAACCGCTGCAACCGCCACCATCATCGCCGCAACCGGCAGGGTGGCGAGGCTTTTGTCCGTTGCAAGCAGAAAGCCAACCAGACCCGCAAGGGTCATGGTCAGCACCGAGCTGGTTTGAAACAGGGCCTGGGCACCGGCAAGCACCAGCACATTGCGTTTTTGGTCAGATACATGGGTCAACGTCTTGGTCCGTTCGTCAGTTTAGAGGTTTCTGCGCTGTTGAAATTTGAGGTTTGAGCCCTTTTCAGAAGCGATTTGCTCACCGCGCCAGGACGTGAATTCAGAAACGGATCTATATATTTGCTACAGACTGCAGTGGTTGCGGCACAGTCAGTGCCAACGGCCTGAAGGGGGATTGGGACGTATACGGACATGAGGCGTTGCTTTCGGTTCGTCGGAGCACGGGTTGCAAAGGAGGATGTAGTTGTTTCATTATTCAATCGATCAATTGAATGTCAATGGTTGAATCTGAAACTGAATATGACCAAAGCGAAACCAGGGCATTGCTGTTCAGACTGATCCCGTGTCTGAACCTCTTCAGAATCCCCGACAGCCCGCCCTGCCTGTGCTTTCGCGGCGCCAATCCCTGAGCGTCAGCGGATCGTTTTAACGCCCAGAAACGAAACGACATCTGGTTTATGGCTGCTCAACTTCCCCGCCGGCGTCGACCCAGTCCGAAATGGTGCCCAGCCGTCTCACGTCACGATAGCCAAGATCCATAAGAGCCTTCGCCGCCAGTGCCGCGCGCCCTCCTGAAGAGCAATAGGTTACGATCATCTTGTCTTTTGAAAACCTGGCGTCGTGGAATTTGGTCGTTCCATCGGCGCGAAACTCCAACATGCCCCGCGACACGTTGAGCGCGCCTTTGACTTTTCCGGTGCCGGCTAGTTCTGGCGCATCGCGGACGTCAACCACCAGGACATTGTCCTGGCCCAGTACTTTGATGAGTTCTTCAGGGCTGATTGACGGCACAGCTGATTTTGCGTCGGCGACGTCATTCATGATGGATTTGGACATGGGCTTCTCCTGAGATGGGGATGGCCAGTCATTGGCCATCATTTCGTTTTTGCTGTCCGCGTTTGCGGACTGCAGTGCATGGCGTTTCTTCTGTCGCGGCGATTTTCATTGCCCCGCGCCCTGGTCAGGGCCGCAGGTGCCCGACCTTAACCAGAATCGTGGTGTCCACTTCAACGCGGGGGTCATGCTTGCTCATATGAGGGCTTCTGATCCAGCTGCCGGCAGGGTAACGGCCGTGCTCATCGATGAACTCACCGCTGATGACATAAATCTCTTCACCACCAGAATGCACATGCGGCAGAAACTGCTCGCCCGCCGGCCAGTGCACCAGCGCTGTCGATGCGCCGTTAAAGTTATGCAGCGGCATGACTTGCAGGTTTCCATGACCTTCAAACCAGTCCGTGCTGTTGGTGTCGATTGTCAGTTGTTCATCGTCACCGTCTTCAAACTGATGCAGTTTGACCAGCAATACGCAGCCCTCTTTGCTGAACGGCGCATGGTGCGATCCTTCAGGGTTGCGGATATAACTGCCCGCCGGGTAGTCGCCATTTTCGTCGGAAAACGTGCCTTCCAGCACCAGAATTTCTTCGCCACCCGGGTGGGTATGCTCGCTAAAAGCCGAGCCGGCCTCAAAGCGCACGATGCTGGTTGCGTGCCCGCGTTCCGCGTCTTCACGCGCCAGTGGTTTGCGCGAGACACCTTTGCTCGGGCTTGCCAGCCAGTCTTGTTGCTGCGTGTCGATGACCACGCGTTGTTTAAAGTCCATATTCAGCATCGGAATTCTCCACGTGTTTCATATTCTGGCGGTTGCCAGACAGGTATTTAACAAGCGCTGCGACCGACAGCAGCATCAGCACCAATATCAGAACGCAAAACGAGCCCATAGCCAGCATCATGCCAACGGAACTTCCTGTCATAGAATCTGTCACTACTTTCGCTCCTTTGAGGCCGACACACCAAGTCAAACTTCCGTGCAACCGTGTGATGTTTTGTACGTTCCAAATCTGTTGCCCACATGATGATCTTATCGGCATTTCAGACGGACATGGCGGTCATTTCGATTTGTATGTCTTCTGGAAACTGAGGGCGGTTGCCCGCCCTCAGTCACATGCGCAACCCGTTTTCAGGAGAGACGCATTTTGCCGTGAGTGGCAAAGTGAATTAGTGGGCTTCGTAGATGCTCACTACGGGATCCGCATCCAGAAGCGGGCCAAGTTCGCCGACAACGTCATTGTTGAAAATGTCGCTTTTCAGGTAGGCGTTTGCCGCATCGGTAGAGGCGAAACCGTGCAGAACCTGAACATCTTCGTCGCGCACCAGAAGCGATTTGGACTCAGCGCCAGCAACGGTGTTCAGAAACGGGGCTTTATATTTGCTGTAGACAGCTGCAGCAGCGCCACGGTTTTTGTCAGAGATCTTGAGGGTGATTTGCAGGTAAGCAGACATATTGTGTTCCTTCGTCTGTGGGGTTGTTCGACAGACACAGATATAAATAACGCCGCTTTCATTTTGAAATTGATTTAAAAAATACTATTTATCGAATAATGATATGAATGCCGCGTGGCAGGCGGCGCGGCAACGGTCCGATACCTGACTGCGCTGGGCAAAGGGCAGGGGGCCAGGTGGTCAAACGCACCAGAACCCCGCATTATAGGAAATCTGAGTGAAACGATTCTATTGATCGAAAACAGCAATGAACGGCGCGCCATGAACCTGTCTCACCTGAAATTTGTGAAAGCCACAGCAGAGCTCAGCTCCTTTAGCAGAGCCGCTGAGTTTTGCAATGTGACGCAACCCACCCTGTCCAACGGGGTGTCAAAACTGGAAGAAGAACTGGGCGAAAAAATCTTCACCCGAACCACACGATCGGTAAAGATCACCCCGTTCGGGGATATGTTACTGCCCAAAATTGCGTCGATTTTGCAGCTGGAGGACTTGATAATCCAGAGCGCTAAAGAATTCTCCAATCCCGGTTCCGTGGTGTTGAAAATCGGTATGTCGCCGTTGGTCAGCACCATGTTCATTACCCCGCTTACCAACTCCTACAAGGCGCAGAACAGCAAACATGAAGTGCTGCTGATCGAGGACAATCTGAGCGTGCTCGATGCGAAACTGAAAAACCTGGAACTTGATCTCATCCTGGTGCCGTCTCTGAAGAAAATCTCCGATAAAAATGCCCTGCCGCTGTATGAGGAAGACCTGTTCCTGATCAATGACCACGGCGACGCGGCCAGTTCCACTGTGATGGTGGATGACATCCGCGACGAAACATTTGTGATGGTTCCGGACTCCTGCGGTCTGTCAGAAATCACCAGATCTCTGCTGCGCACCACACGCAAAGAGATCAAAGAATATGAAGGCAAAGCACTCAGCTACCAGGTGCTGGCCGATTGGGCAGCACACGGGCTGGGCTCGGCGGTGCTGCCCAGAAGCAAAATTCTGCCGCATATTCCCAAGAAGCAGATCTGGAAGCCTGATGAACCTGCCCGGATCTCATTTGAAGCCAGATGGGTCTCGACCGACAACAAGCCGCTGAAAAACCTGGTCCGGCACTTCAGGAAAAACATCGCCCAAATCGTAAACGGCATCGCCGACTGAGTGTCGCGTGATCAGAACTGGCGTGGGCTCTGCGTCAGCCTCATGCCAGTGCCGTCGTTCCGGATCGTTTTGCCGGTTGGCGGCTTTTATCTGAACCGGCAGTGGCGGGGGGACGACGGCATTCTGAACCAGGGAGCGGTCTTCCCCCGGTCAGGACAGGGCTGCCGCCGGCTTCGGCCGGATCAGGAATGAGGCAAAACCGGTGGTCAGCAGTATTGAAATCCCGAGCAGCGCCAGCGTGTCCGGCCAGCTGTCAAACAGCACGGCGCCAAGTGTGGCGGCGCTGATCAGTTGCACATACAGCAATGGTGCGAGCTTGCTGGCCTCTGCGCGTCGATAGGCAAGGATCAACGCGAGATTTCCAAGAAGGGAGGCAATCGCGCTGAGCATCGACAGGCTGAATACCGGTGCGCTCAGCTGCGGGATTCCGGCGATACCCAATGGGGTCAGAAGCAAGGCACCGATGATCAGCTGGGACAACAGCATCATCCGCGGGCGCGCAACGGTGACGAGCCAGCGGTTCGCGACCAGGTAGCAGCCATAAAATGCGCCGGCGAGCAGGGCATAGACGGCACCCGCCCCCATGTCTGACCCGGGTTTTACCACCAGCAATACGCCGCCAAAGCCAATCAGCAACAGCGTGGTGCGACTGCGGCTGATCTGTTCTTTGAGCAGCATTGCGGAGAGGAAATAAGACAGGATCGGGCCGACAAAGAAAATGGCATAGACGTTGGATATCGGCTCGGTGCGGAGTGCCGTCAGGATCGAACTGATACCACCGACGATAAACACAGCCCGCAGCCAGATGCGCCAGTCGAGAAACAAGCGGGCTTCAAAGCGCCCGGCAAAAGGCAGGAAGACCACCGCGCCGATGAGAAAACGACTCCAGGCGACAAACAGTGGCGAAACGCCGTGGTTCGCCACCAGCAGCTTGCCGGCGGCATCGCCGGACGGGATCAGGACCATGGCGATAAGCATAAGTCCGATAGCCTGTAGTATTTGACGTTGCTGCATTCTTTCTCCGCAATTTGCGCTCAGGTCTCTGTAGCGTGCTCCGCCAGCCGGTTTGGACTAATACCGGGTGGCAGCATGGCGCCGCCAGCCGCTTCAGGCGTCACGCCCGGCCATATCGTCATACTCACCGCCGATGATCAAGCCGGAGTGCCCGGCGCGGCCCGTTTGCACCTCGCCTGATGAATGTGGATCAGACGGCGCGTCTGAAACCGCAGAAATTGGCGCGTCGTCTTTTCTGACGCGGCCCTTCACGCCGGACGTGTCACCATGATTTGTGACCGCTCTGAACAGGTAGATATCCGGCGACGGACCCCGGAATTTCCCTGTATTAGGGTCTCATTTTCGCCGCCGGACTCGTGCTCTGCATACCGCGGGGCCGGGTGGCCTGGCTTGCACCGGATGCCCACCATCAGAACCGCGCGGGGCATGATCTCTGGGCGAATGCCCCCGCCAATATGGGCCAATCCGCCCGGGTCCGCGCTCAGCTGGACATTGAGCGTGAACAGCGAAATCCCATGTCCGCTTTGCTGGAGGGTCGTTTGCCCGCGGGTGGGCAGGCGCAACGCGCAAGCGTATTGGGCAGGCATATCTGCGCCGGTATCTGCACCGGTATCTGACCTGGCGCATCCCTCACAGCCACTGCCTGCCGCTGTCCGAAAAACGCCTGTGGGCGGAGAGCTGCCTCCAGGCCAAGGCTCCCGGACATGTGTATTGAACAGGGTACAGATCCGTGTGAACTGTCGGTATGAAACATAAAAATCCCCTCGCCGTTCTCGCGCTGCTTGGCCTCGCTTTCGCTGCCAGCCCCGCTCTTGCCCACAGCTTTAATGTCGCCCTTGTTCAACCCGCATCTTCTGCTGAGGCAGAGCAATTTCGCATGGGGTTCATGCTGGCCACAACCCTGCGTGACAGCCATCCGGACGAGACCTCCGATGGCCACCTCGGCGGGCTGGATTTCTATGTCAGCGTGGTGCCTGCGCTGGGCGCTGTTGCAGACGGCACCGATATTGTGGTGCTCCCCGCATCCGTGACGGTCGATGGCGAATTGAGCGCGGTTGTCCTGCGCCCCGGACAGTCCCCCTTTGCAGACGCAGAACAAGCTGGCGTCGCCCGCTTTGTAGTCGCCTACAGCTCGGCCTATGGCCAGGCGCCAACCGCTGACGCCGCGCAGGGCTTTAATGCCGCCCAGCGGATCGACGTGGCGGTGCGCGCCCAGGGCAGCACGGATGACAAGGCGATGTTAACGCGCAGTTTTGCCAATACCGCCGCTGATTTCAGCTGGTAACACGCCGCTTCACTCCTTCTGCTTCGCCCCATACGTCTGCGGGCCCGGCAGGGCGGCTCAGTCAGTACGTGTTTCCGGCCACATGCCGCTTTAATCTCTGGCTGCCCGCTACAAACCCGAAAACGAAAAAGCCCCGGAGCATTGTGCTGCCGGGGCTTTCTTTGTGTGTGTGTGCGAGAGGCAGGGCGCTTATTCGCCGTAGGGCACCCAGATGGTTTTGACCTCTGTCGTCTGAGGCAGCACATCGCGCATCGGCGTGGTGGCCCAGTCCCGCGCCAGGCCGTTGTTGACCCAGCTGCGTTTGAGATTGCTGGCGGATTCCGCTTCAACCACCTTCGAGAGGTCGCAGGAGGAGAAACACCAGATCGCGTCAACGCCCATATGGCCCGCCAGCGGCCGCGCCAGTTCAGAATGGCTGCCGGTGAGGATGTTGACCACACCTGCGGGCACGTCTGAAGTTTCCAGCACCTGATAAAAGTCGGTTGCCGCCAGCGGCGCCGCTTCTGAGGCCACCAGAACCACCCGGTTGCCCATCGCCAGCGCCGGTGCCATCGCCCCGATCAGACCCAGCAGCGGCTGATCATCAGAACAGATCGCGCCGATTATGCCGACCGGTTCATTCACCGCCACCGCCAGGGCGCGCATCGGCACCGCCTTGGTGGCGCCGTCAAATTTGTCAGCCCAGGCCCCGGCGGTGAACAGGGTGGATATGCTGGCCTCCACCTCAGCCTTTGCGCGGGCCTCGGTGGCGCCGGTCAGATCGCGGATCCGGGCGGCGAACTCGTCCGCACGCGCCGACAGGTTTTCTGCGATGTAATAGAGGATCTGTGCCCGCAGATGGCCCGACGTTTTGCCCCAGGCTTTGGCACCGGCAGCGGCTTCAACCGCGTTGCGCACATCTTTGCGGTTGGCCAGAGAGACATGGCCCAGCTGCCGGCCACGCGGCGAAAACACCGGGCTGGAATACCCCGCATCCGGGCGCGCCTGTTTGCCACCGACATATAGCTTGGCGGTGCGGTCCAGCTGGTTGACCTCCGCGGTAGCGGGCCTTGCGACCGGCAGGATCTGCGCCTGTTTCGCAGCTTTTGTGTTGGGGCGGGTATAGGCGCGCAGCCCTTCCCAGCCACCTTCACGGCCAAAGCCGCTTTCACGCACACCACCAAAACCGGCGGCGGCGTCAAACAGGTTGGTGGCATTGGTCCAGACCACGCCGGCCGCCAGTTTGGGGGCGATGTCCAGCGCCAGGTTGACGTTTTCAGTCCACAGCGTCGCCGCCAGGCCATAGCGGGTGTTGTTGGCAATTTCCACCGCCTCAGACGGGGTGCGGAAAGTGGTTGCGACCAGCACCGGACCAAAGATTTCTTCCTGCATCAGACGCGCGGCCGGGTGCAGCCCGGTGATCAGGGTTGGCGGGTAAAAACAGCCCGCCTCCGGCAATGTGCCGCATTGGAACACCTCGCCCTCGTGGCCGCCCTCGTTGACCAGTTTGCTCACAGCTTTCAACTGCACCGGATCGACCAGCGCGCCCACATCGACACATTTGTCCAGCGGGTTGCCGATGCGCAGCTTTTCCATGCGCAGACGCAGCCGGGCATAAAAGTCCTCTGCAATGCCTTCCTGCACGATCAGGCGCGAGCCGGCACAGCAGACCTGGCCCTGGTTGAACCAGATCGCGTCCACCAGGCCTTCAATGGCGCTGTCGATATCGGCATCATCAAAAACGATATAAGGCGATTTTCCACCCAGCTCGAGCGTCAGCGCCTTGCCAGACCCGGCAGTGGCTTCGCGGATGCGGCGGCCCACAGCGGTGGAGCCGGTAAAGGCGATCTTGTCGATGTCCTTGTGGTTGACGATCAGCTCGCCGGTGGCGCCGTCACCGGTAACGATATTGACCACCCCTTTGGGCAGGCCAGCCTCCTGACAGATCTGCGCAAACAGCAAAGCGGTGAGTGAAGTATATTCCGCCGGTTTCAGCACCACGGTATTGCCCATGGCGATGGCGGGGGCGATTTTCCACGACAGCATCAACAGCGGGAAGTTCCACGGGATGATCTGGCCGCAAACCCCCAGCGCTTCCGCTCCGGGCAGCTCTTCATCCATCAGCTGGGCCATGCCGGCGTGGTAATAGAAATGCCGTGCCACCAGCGGGATGTCGATGTCGCGGCTTTCGCGGATCGGTTTGCCGTTGTCCAGCGTCTCCAGCACCGCAAACAGGCGCGAATGTTTCTGCACCAGGCGTGCCAGCGCATAGAGATACTGCGCCCGTTTGTGGCCGGGTAGTTTTGCCCATTTTCCCTGGGCTTTGCGGGCAGCGGACACGGCGGCGTCCACATCCTCGCTGCTGCCCTGAGACAGGGTGGCAAGTGTGACGCCGGTGGCCGGGTTGCGGCTTTTGAACCCGTCGTGGTGTGCGGTCATCTTGCCGTCAATGAAATGACCAAACCCGTCGCCACGTTGCATCAGCCAGGCCATCGCTTCATCGGAGTTTTCAGGGGCGGGGCCATAATCCATGGTTTCAAATATCTCTTTCACATTCATGGTCTTATCCGATCGGGTGGCGGTTGGCGGCGGAATAGTGGCCGCTCAGATGATGTTCCAGCTGACGTTCAATGTCGCCCAGCAGCGAGGAGGCACCAAAGCGGAACAGGTCCGGTTTCAACCAGCGCCCGCCAAGCTCCTCTTTGATCAGCGACAGGTAGACCAGTGAATCCTTGGCCTTGGAAATGCCACCGGCGGGTTTGTAGCCGATGCGCACCCCGGTGCGGGCGTGATAGTCGCGGATGGTGCGGATCATCGTCAGGCTGACCGGCAGGGTGGCGTTGACGCTTTCTTTGCCGGTTGAGGTTTTGATGAAATCCGCGCCCGCCATCATGCAGACATAAGACGCACGCGCCACATTGCGCAGCGAGCCGAGTTCGCCGGTGGCGAGAATGGCTTTGATATGGGCGGGGCCGCAGGCGGTGCGGAAGGCGCGCATTTCATTGTACAGCGCCTGCCAGTCCCCGGTCAGCACATGGCGGCGCGAGATAACGATGTCGATTTCCGTGGCACCGGCTTTTACCGAGTCCTCGATCTCGGCGAGCCGCAGGTGGAAGGGCGACAGCCCGGCGGGAAAACCGGTGGAGACCGCCGCCACCGGGATGTTGCTGCCGTCCAGAGCCGCCACTGCGGTGGCGACCATTTCGTGATAGACGCAGACCGCACCGGTGGTCAGCCCGCTCATGCCCAGATCTTTGAGGATGTCTTCGCGCACCGGCTGGCGCGCTTTGGCACAAAGGCGGCGCACCCGGCCCTCGGTGTCGTCGCCAGAAAGCGTTGTCAGATCCATCAAGCTGACGGCGCGGCAGAGCCAGGCCGCCTGATAGTCCTTTTTCACGCTGCGCCGGCCCGGAAGTGTGGCGGCACGGCGCTCAATCGCGGAGGTATTGGCGGTAACAGAGCGGACCCAGTCCAGGTCCAGGTCCATGCCCGGATTGCGGGCTTCATGGATCTGCGGCAGATGCGACGATGTGACGTCGGCAAGGGATGGGGATGTTTGCAAGGTGGCCTCCTTTTGTCGCGCTCAGGGTGGCATGGCGGCGCTCGCTTTTCAAGGATTGACCAGCTGGTCAAAAGCCGGATCCGGCGATTTTTCACCCTCCTGCAGGCCAGTGGTTTGGCAATGGTGCCGGACTGGCTTGGGATTGGTTTGTTGTTGCGTTGCTCGCGGACGGGGCAGGGGCGGACCAGAGGGCGGGCGGCGATTTTGCTGATTCTGCCGCAACTTGCGTCTAATCCGGTTGTATCGGGTGCTTTGCCGCCCCGGGCAGAGGTGACAGCCGGCCGCAGAAAAGGTATCGAACGCCCGTTGCCACTTCACGCCACCAAAGGATTCGCGCCATGGCTTTTGATCGTTCCATCAAGATCGCCCCCTCTATACTTGCTGCTGATTTCGCCAACTTTGGCGCAGAATGCGCTGCGATCGAAGCCCAGGGCTGTGACTGGGTGCATGTGGATGTGATGGACGGGCATTTTGTGCCCAATATCACCTTTGGCCCGGCGACCTGCAAAGCCATCCGGCCCCATATCAAAGGCGTGATGGATGTGCATCTGATGATCGCGCCGGTGGACCCCTATATTGAGGCCTTTGCCGAAGCCGGTGCCGATGTGATCACCGCTCACGTGGAAGCCGGCGCGCATATTCACCGCACTTTGCAGGCGATCCGCGGCGCCGGGGCGAAAGCGGGCATTGCGCTGAACCCGGGCACGCCGGCGGAGAGCGTCAGCTGCCTGCTTGATATGGTCGACCTGGTCTGCGTGATGACGGTGAACCCGGGCTTTGGCGGTCAGAAGTTCATTCACAGTCAGGTGGACAAAGTGCGCCAGCTGCGCGCGATGATCGGCGACCGCCCGATCCATATCGAGATTGATGGCGGTGTGGACCCGGTCACCGCGCCACTGGTTGCTGCCGCCGGCGCTGATGTGCTGGTGGCCGGCTCCGCGGTGTTCCGCGGCGGCTCGGTTTCCGACCCGGCGCCTTATGGCGACAATATCCGCACCATCCGGGCCGCGGCTGAAGCGGCGCGCGGCTGAGCCCCTGCCACCGAGAGGGATGAGCGGCCCGGGCGATTTCCGGGCCGTGGTGCCAGAGTTGACGATATGCCCGCGGGCCTGTCCCGGACCGCTCTGCGCCGCCAGGGCGGACCGTTCAGAAGTGCTTCCACCATTTAGAATATTGCGGCTCGTGCCGGGAATACCTGCCACCACAGCCCGGTGAGTCGGCGCCTGGCAATTGGGGGCGGCAATTGCGGGCTGAAATCGCCGGGCCGGGGGGAACGCGGCCGTAAATCCAATTTCGAACTCTTATGCGCGAAAAATATTTTCACGCTTCAACGCTGAATGTAGTCACAAAATGCGATATCAGGCGGCTTACACAAAGTTTTATTGCGGATTGAAATAACCTGGATTTCTTGCGTGCGTTGTTGTCATAGCATTGATTTTATTGAGAAATTTTAGAGATTAGCAACGACATCTGTTGCTGCGACCGGGTCTTGTCTCTGCCAGCAGATGCCCATCCCGCTGAAATTCCCCCTAAATCCAGCAAATTGCGATTTGCTCCGGGGTCCGCGTCACCCGGCAGCGTTAAGCAAGAACACACGGTTTGGCTGATAAGACTGCGGCAGGAACAAATATTTTAAGCAGAAGGCAGCTTTATGAGCTTTGTAGAAAACCGAGTGGATATTCGTCCGGAGTCAGGTGAGGCGCCGTTTGAATTCAGTGAGACGTTTTTCTCCCGCACCGATAAACGTGGTGTCATCCAGGCCGGTAATGAAGTTTTCCGCAGAGTTGCACATTACGACTGGGACAAGCTGCTGGGTGCGCCCCATAAAATCATCCGTCACCCGGATATGCCCAAAGGGGTCTTTCAGCTTTTTTGGGACACGATCAAGAGCGGCCAGCCGATGGGCGCCTATGTGAAAAATAACGCCAGCGACGGCTTGCATTACTGGGTCTATGCCATCGTTTTTCCACTGCGCGAAGGCTATTTGTCGGTGCGGCTGAAGCCCGGCAGTGAACTGTTCGCCACCATCCAGGAAGAATACGCTGCTTTGCGGGAACAGGAACTGGCCGGCACTGTCACGCCTGAGCAAAGTTCCGAAGCGCTGCTGACGCGGATCAAAGCGCTTGGCTTTGGCAGCTACAGCACCTTTGCCACCCATGCGCTGGCCGAAGAGATTGCGGCGCGGGATGTTGTCCTGAATGAGGCCGAAGACCGCAGTATTGTGCTCTACCGCCAGATGATGGACGACGTGATTGAGTTGCACAAGCTCACCGATGCGCTGGCGCTTGCTTTTGGTAAAGCAGGAAATACGCCGACCAATATGCGCCTGATCGCCTCGGGGCTTGAGCCCACCGGCGGGCCGATTTCGTCGCTGTCGCAGAATTATGAGCAGATGTCGAACGAGATCTCCAACTGGTTCAACAATTTCATTTCCAATTCAGACAATTCGATGGGCACCATCCAGCGGGTGATCGAAGAAGGATTGTTCCAGAAATGCAGCCTGCGGATCATGCGGGAATCATTCAAGCAATTCGAACGTGAACGCAGATCGCGGGAAAAAATTAACGTGCCACAAGAACTCCGCTATCTGGAGTCGCTGTCTGACCTGTGTAAGCGAAATTCTGAAAGCGGTTTGAATCAGATCGGCGTCGAGGTCAGAAATATCGCCGTGGCGATCTCTACCATGCGACGCTATATTTCCGGACTGGGCGCGACCCGGGTGATGAGCAAAATTGAAGCCGCGCGCCTGGGCGGAGACAAAATGGAAAGCATGTCGGGGATTATTTCCCAGCTCGGTGATTTCCAGACCACGATTGAAGCGCAGCTTGACGTGATTGATGACAAAGTGCGCGACATTCAGTCTTGTGCTGTTCAGGCCAACGGCTGTTGAGACCGTTCTGACAATACGCAGACCGGCACGCCTGTGGTGGCCGGTCTGTTTGCGGCCTGTTTCCTGGCGCGCCAGCGGCTGCGCCCGTTCATGCCGCATACTTTTCTAAGAGTGCGCGGGTCCGGGCCTGTTGCTCCGCATCCGGCAGGCTGACGCATTGCAACCGGGCTGTCTCAGACCACGACAGGGCCACGACAGCGCATTCGCGAGGCTTTGGCAGGGTTTTTGGCGTGGCTGCATTTTTAGTGTCGCCGTTGCCGGACCGTCTCGCTCCAAAGCCAGTCTGGGCAGGTGTCACAGACGCCCGCAACCAGCGTTGTGCGGGCGCGCGCCCGGCGTTGCGAACAGCATTCTATAAAACAATGTATGCGCAGACTTTTCCTTAGCGCTGTAAACCGGCGGGCGCATCTGAACGGGCAAAAACCGCGCCCCAGGCGGGCCCTGGCCAGAGCAGGCAGCATCGCATTCTGGCGGCGGCGAAGCAGGCGGCAGCTGTAGGGCGAATATTTTGCGGTGCGGTATTGGCGGATCTGTGGCAATCTTGCAGCGTCTGACCGGGGGTATGTATGAGCCACGCAGCGATTTTGAACAGGTTCCGTCTGCGACTGATTTTTATCCTGTTTGGCCTCGTCGTGCTGGCCGGCTGCAGTCTGGCCGAAAACATTATGATGAACGCGCGCGAGACCACGCGGTTTCAGGTCTCGGGCAACCAGTTGCAGATGGACGGCATAATCAATTCGAAAACGCCCGGGCAATTGCGTGACCTGTTGCAGGGCAATCCGGACCTGCAGGAGATCGTCATGGGCTATGTGCCCGGCTCCGTCGACGACGCTGCCAATCTTGTCGCAGCCCGCATGGTGCGCGCCGCAGGACTGAACACAAGGTTGCTGCCCGGAGCGGTTATTGCTTCTGGCGGCGTTGAGTTTTTCCTCGCTGGCGTCGAACGTTACCCCGCGCCCGGTATTCTGGTCGGCGTGCACTCCTGGAGTGGGTTCAATGTTGAAGGGCGGGATCTCGCGCGGGGCGATCCGGCGCATCAGCCCTATCTGGCGTTCTTTGAGGATATGGGCATCGATCGCCGGTTTTACTGGTTCACCCTGACAGCCGCCACTTCCGAGGATATTCACATGATGTCACCGGCAGAAATTGCCCGCTTTGGCCTGTTCACCCGCTGAGCCGGGCAGGGCGCGATTGTGACGCGTGCGGCTGGCGCAACCCGGGTGCAGACAGCAGCCCGGTGGCCGTCGCAGCGGCGGCACGGGCCGGAGGTGTGTTTGCCGGGCGCTGAGCGCCGCCGTTTTGTCTGGTTTCCCTAATATTTTAACCAATACAGGCGCGGAGTTTGATCTCGCGCAAACTGGTGCATCTCCCCCTGGCCTAAACACATGGTGACTCAACTGATGACCTAATGGACCAGGGATACCTTTATGTTTGTTAAAATGATCGCAGCCGCGGCCACCTCTGTGATGCTGCTGGCGGGCGCCGCTTCGGCAGAAATATTCATTGTCGAAATGCTGGACCGCGGCAAAGACGGATTGATGGTGTTTGAGCCGGCGTTCATTGCGGCGCAGCCGGGCGATACGATCGAATTCGTCTCCACCACCAAAGGCCACAATGTGGTGTCTATCGCCGGCATGCTTCCCGAAGGGGCTGAACCGTTCAGAACAAAACTGAACGCGGATTTTTCCCTGACGCTCAAAGCCGAGGGGCTCTATGGCATTAAATGCGCCCCCCATTACGTCATGGGTATGGTTGGGCTGATCCAGGTCGGGGAAGCGGTCAATCTGCAAGAAAGCGCTGCGGTAGGCCATCCGAAGAAATCTGCCAGACGATTTGAACGCATGTTTGAACAGGTGCTTTAAAGACGCAGCTGCGCCGACGACACCGGGCGACGGAAAAAGAAGGGCGGCGGACGCCCCCTCTTTGCGGGTGTCACTTCTTTACGGGGCCCACAACTTTACATGGCCCGCATCTTTACGAGGAATGAGTGATGACAAATCCTTCTCCTGCCTCAGGGCGTCCCGCGCCCTACAGCGGCCCGGCGATCTTAAGCTACGGGTTCAGGCCGTTTTTCTTTCTGGCGGGGCTGTTTGGAGCGGTGGCGGTGCCCGCCTGGATCTATATGTTCTACAGCGGTGTGGAGCCAGGCGGTACACTCAGCGCCCGCGACTGGCATATGCATGAAATGATCTTTGGTTACAGTGGCGCGGTTCTGGCCGGGTTTCTGTTCACCGCGATCCCCAACTGGACCGGCCGCATGCCGCGCACCGGAGCGCCTCTGGCACTGCTGGTGACGCTGTGGCTCCTGGGCCGGCTGGCGATGGCTGGCGCTGGCGGCCTCGGCGCGGTGGCGCTTATGGGGGCTGATCTGGCTTTCCCGCTGGCACTGCTGGGCATGGTCGCGGTCGAGATCATCGCCGGGCGCAATTGGCGCAATCTGAAAATCCTGCTGCCGCTCGGTATTTTTCTGCTGGCCAACCTGGTGTTTCACCTGGAACAAATCACCGGCGCGCCGACTGATGCCGGCTTGCGGCTGGGGCTTGGCGTGCTGGTGTTTCTGATCACGCTGATTGGCGGACGCATTGTGCCCAGTTTCACCCGCAACTGGCTCAATAAACAGGCGCCGGGTGGGGCGATGCCGGCACCGGTGGGGCGGTTTGACGCGCTGTGCCTGCTGCTCACGGCCGTCGCGCTGCTGCTCTGGGCGCTGGTTCCCGGCCTGTATTGGTCCGGCGTGGCCTTGCTGGTGGCGGCGACCCTGAACCTGCTGCGTCTGGGCCGCTGGCAAGGCGCGCGCTGCGCGGCGTCCCCGTTGCTCATGATGTTGCACCTGTCATTTCTTTTCATTCCGGCCGGGCTCACCGCGCTGGGCCTGGCGGTGTTATTTCCTGAGCTGACCGGCGTGGCCACGGGCGTGCATCTGCTCGGCATCGGCGCGATCGGTGGCATGACAACTGCGGTGATGATGCGTGCTGCAATGGGCCATACCGGGCGGGCGCTTGTGGCGGGGCGGGTGCTGGTGGCGGCCTTTGCTCTGATCGTGTTGTCGGCCGTGCTGCGCGCCTTCGCACCGGTCTCATCTCAGGAGGCAATGACCCTGGCCGCCGCGGCCTGGGCGCTGGGCTATCTGCTGTTCACCCTGCGGCTGGCACCGTGGTTGTGGTTGCCCAAAGCCGGGCGGCGCAGCGCCGGAAAGACGCACTGAGTTCGCCTCAGCGCAGAGTGGGCCGGCACCGCAATCAGCGTGACAGTCTTCCGGGCCAGGCCAGCGTCCTTCCTGGTTTGCTGGTTTTGCACCCGGGACGTGGCGGCGGCGGGAATACGCCTGGTTGATTTGATGCGCCATGTCCTGACCTGCGGGTCGTCGCGACAACCAGAACCGGGTGCGCAATTCGAAATCAAACGTTGGTCAGGGGATAACTGCATGTGAATAATGGCTTTATTCCACTGACCTTCGGAGTTCCCTGCCAGGCGCGCCGCGCGGTAAAATCCGCGTCAGTGCGCGCGAGCCGGCCCGTAGCGGTGTTTCTCAGCGCAGCGGCGACCACGCGTTTACGGGACAAATGTGATACATCCGACGCTAACATATCCGAAGCGGATCGACTTGGCGCACACTCTGTTCTAAAGACACTGCGACAACGTGTGGCGGATATCGGTTCAGGACTGATTCTCCGGGGGAGCCTTTTGGGGGCGTCCGGGATGCCGCGCCCGCCACGTAACGAACTAAAAAGAGAATACTGCGATAATGACGAGCATGCGCCACCAAAGCTTTTCAGAGCCATCCTCCCCGGAATCTGCCCGTCACTGGGTCCGGATCCTTGCCCAGTACCGCGAACCGGTCACCTGGCGCAGTATCTTTGAAATTGGCGTCAGTTTTGGCCCGTTTCTTGCGCTCTGGGCTCTGGCTTGGTGGTCGCTGTCCTTCAGCTACTGGCTGGCCTTCGCCCTGTCCTGTTTGAATGGTGGCTTTCTGGTGCGGATGTTCATCATCCAGCATGATTGTGGCCATGGCGGCTATTTCAAAAACCGCAAAGTCAGTGACTGGGTCGGGCGTGTGCTTGGGGTTCTGACGCTGACGCCCTACGCGGTCTGGCAGCGGTCTCATGCGTTGCACCATGGCGCCGCCGGCAATCTGGACCAGCGCGGCATTGGTGATATTCATACCATGACCGTTGCGGAGTATCAGCAGCTGAGCGCCTGGGGCCGGTTTATGTATCGCCTCTATCGCAACCCGTTTGTGCTGTTTGGCCTGGGCCCGGTCTACCTGTACCTGTTCCAGAATCGTCTGCCTGTCGGCCTGATGAAATCCGGCAGCAAATATTGGTACTCCGCCATGGGCACCAATCTGATGATCGCATTGTCGCTCAGCATTATTGCCTGGTTTGGCGGTGCGGCCCCGATCCTGCTGATTTTCCTTCCCAGCATATTTGTTGCGGCAAGTGCCGGCATGTGGATGTTCTATGTCCAGCATCAGTTTGAAGACACCCACTGGGACAAAGAAGAAGACTGGCAGCTGCATGATGCGGCGCTGCACGGCAGTTCCCACTATGTGCTGCCCGCAGCACTGCAGTGGATGACCGGCAATATCGGGGTGCATCACGTGCATCACCTCTACAGCCGTATCCCGTTTTATCGTCTGACCGAAGTGCTGCGCGACCACAAAGAGCTCGCCGAAGCACAGCGCATGACGCTGCTGGAAAGCTTTGGCTGCGTGCGGCTGAACCTGTGGGACGAAAACCTGCGCAAGCTGGTGTCTTTCTCCGAGGTGCGCCGCCGGCCGGCAACCGTCTGATCTGGCCTCAGCAGTAACAAGATTTATACAGGCGCGCCGGTCAACGGCGCGCCTGTTTTGTTGGGTACAAGACTTGCCGGCGTCAGTGCGGCAGCAGTCAGCTGGGTACGCAAGTGAATTGGCAAGAGAGTTGGCAAGCGGGTTGGAATATGGGCCTCGTCAGCGCGACAGCGGCAGTGGCCAAACCACCCGGTGGTCCCGCGGCCAGCGCCGCGCCCGGCAGCTGTCCGCCGGGGTTGCCAGCACATGTCTCAGCCCCGGACGCCCCAGTTGCAATCCCAGCCCAGCCCGGCGCCGGCGGCCACAGGTGTCAGGCCAGTGACACAGACTTCGCATCATGCAGCGCTTCAAGCAGTTGGTTCTTGCGCAGTGGTTTGGAGAGGAAATAGTCCATACCAGCCTCAAAACACGCCTCACGGTCGCTCTCATACGCGTTGGCGGTCAGGGCGATAATGACCGGGTGAATACCTGCCATCGCACGGATTTCACGGGTCGCTTCAAGCCCGTTCATCACCGGCATCGACATATCCATCAGGATGATATCCGGCGCCGTGGCACGGGCCTGCACAACGGCTTCACGACCGTTTTCAGCGAAATACAGTTCCACCGGCAGATGTTCGAGGAACTTGGAAATAAGCAGGCGGTTGGTTTTGTTGTCCTCGGCCACAAGCACCACTTTGCCGGACAGTTCGTCCGGATCGGGTGCCGTGCTGTTTTGTTTGGCCAGCGTGCTTTTGGCGGTGGCAGGTGCCAGCGGCAGGCTCAGATGAAAACAGGTGCCTTCGCCCTGCACTGAAGTGACCGAGATTTCCCCCCCCATCAGCCGGGCCAGCATATTGGAAATGGTCAACCCGAGGCCTGTGCCGCCAAACCGGCGGGTAATTGCTGCGTCTTCCTGGGAAAACCGGTCAAAGATATGGCCGATATTTTCCGGGCTGATGCCGATTCCACTGTCGCGGACCTCGATGTCTAACTGGTGCCCGGTTGCGGTGGGCCTGGCGCTTACCCGGACAGATACGCCGCCGGTCTCGGTGAATTTCAGCGCATTGCCGACCAGGTTGACCAGGATCTGGCGCAGACGCCCGTCATCGGCCAGCCCATGCGTTGGCGTATCGTAAGTGGTGTCGAGCGTCAGGTATAAATTCTTTTCGATCGCCAGCGGCCGCAGCAGTTCCACCGAGGACCGGAGACAAGAGCGCAGGTCAAAAGCCACGGGAGAAACGCTCAACTTGCCTTCATCAAGCCGCGAGAGATCAAGAATATCGTTGATGATGTCGAGCAAAGCCGTCGATGAGGTGCGAATGGTTTCCAGGTAGAGCGCCTGTTCCGGCGGCAGGCCGGCATTGTGCAGCAGGTCTGCCATACCGATGATGCCATTCATCGGGGTGCGGATTTCATGGCTCATGGTCGCCAGGAATTCGGACTTGACCCGGTCGGCGGTCTCGGCAGCGGTTTTCGCTGCGGCCAGTTCCTGCTGGTGGTTCTTGGCGGCGGTGATGTCGCGTTCAATGCTGATCACCAGATCGGGTTCGCCATTTTCGCCAGCGATGGGCAGCATGGTAATTTCAACGCAAATTTCGTCCCCGGACTTGGTGTAATTCAAAATTTCGGTGTGCAGTGCCTCGCCGCGCCCGATATGAGCGTTGATACCTTCGACCACTTCTGGGTCGGTACCAGGTCCGTTCAGCAGATCGCCCGGGCGCTTTCCAATTGCTTCACTTCGAGAATAACCGGTCATCTTTGTAAAGGCGTCATTGACCCACAGAAGCTTCGCGCCGGCGTCGGCGATCATGATACTGTCGCTGGCGTGTTTGGCAATCAGCGCCAGTTGGTAGGAGTCGCGTTGTTGTTCTTTCAGATGAGCATGCGCCTGTTCCAGTTCGGCCTGACGGGACACAAGTTCGGTGTTGGATGACTGAAGCCGCTCCTGGAGGATTACATCTTCGGTCACGTCCCAATCTACACCGATCAGAATAAGTTGCCCGTCATCATTGGTGTAGGTCTTTGCGATGCTGCGCAGGGACTTGGTTGAGCCATCCGGCAGCTGAATGCGGAAATTTGACAAGGAGGTGCTCTGGTTTTCAACGATCCGGGCGCATTCAGTTTCGACACGGTCCAGATCTTCGGGATGTACCCGGGTCTCCCATGTCTTTGAATCATGGTCTGATTTATCCGCCTCAAAACCATATAGAAGGTTCATCTGGCGGTCCCAGAAGACCTCATCTGTGACGGTATTGAATTCCCAGATCCCGATTTTGGAACTTTCAAGCGCGATATCCAGCCGGCGGGACTGAACCAGCAGTTGCAGTTCCCGACGTTCAAGTTTCGCAATTGCTGCGGCGCGTTGCTGCGCGCGGCGGCCGGCAACATAGGTCGGCCACAGGATCAAAGCGCTCGCCAGAAACATGATCAGGCGCAGAATTGCACTGTTTGGCGAGGGAACGGCCTCCCAGCCGCCGGTGGGGCGTGCGGCGATTTGCCAGGAGCCGGAGGGCAGGGTGATGTCCATCAGAACGGGATCGCTGGAGAGCACTTCGGGACTGCCAAAGAACTGTTTGCCGGTCTCGCCGGTGGCATCCGCGCCGACCAGCGCCAGATCAAGTCCCAGATCCGGGTCAAGCAATCCGCTGGCGGTATACAGCCGTTCGATATCAATAACCGCCGAGACGATGCCCCAGAACTTGCCTTCGCTGTTGCCGGCAGCGCCGACAAATACCGGAAAACGCGCAATTAGTGCCGTGCCGCCCTGGACAAGATTGACCGGGCCGGCCAGCACCATCTGGCCCAGGTCCCGTACCCTGTAAGCGGCATCACGTTGTGCTTCATTCTTATTGTAGTCCAGTCCGAGGACGGGCGAATCCGGGTCATAGGGCTGGATCAGGGTCACGACCAGATCAGGCGCGGCCGCAGTGGCAATGACCTGTGGTGCATCGCCCATGATAATTTCGCTCAGCTGGCTGAACCGGAGCTGTGTCATGTCAGGTTCGGTGGACAGCGTTGCCACAAGCCCATGTACAATATGGGTATTGGCGGTCAGCAGCCCTTCCAGATTGGCCCGGAGCAGGGCGGTTTTGTTGGTGACCTGGCTGCGCGCCGACTGGTGGGTGATTTGGTGGTACTGCCATTCTGCAAAGATCCAAGCTGCAGTCAGCACCAGAGCAGTGATTATTGTTGGCAGAAACCAGTGGTTTCGCCGCCGGATTGATCTGCTCTGTGCTTCAGCTGAACGGGACATAAAATTCCTGCCAAAAGGGACCCGGTACAGTCGCCTCCGGGCGAGTCCTTTGTCCGGCAAAAGTGTTCACCGTTCGCTAATTCAGCCGCGAATTGCGAGATTTTCTGATGAATTTGATAGTTCTTTACGGACTTCTTCTAGGGATAAAGTA
>NZ_QOLB01000126.1 GCF_003333265.1 Candidatus Halocynthiibacter alkanivorans | reverse complement strand
TTCCGGTACATCAATGGGTTCTATAACCCTCGACGGCGGCATTCATCGCTTGGTGGAAAAAGCCCCTTGGCCTTCGAACGAAAGGCCGCCTAACATGAGATGAGAGACCGGAACTTTTGCGCGGCAAGTCCAGTTCCCCGAAGTCAATGGGCGGTGAGACATGCTCGCAGATCGCATCGGTGCCTGCTGTAACGTCTCACTGCCACAGATTGAGGCTCTAGTCTTTGTTGTTACAGGCCCACAACCTGCGACAACAGCGATCACGCTTGGATTGCACAGAACTGGCCCGCCCATGGTTGGGGACACCGCACTGCTTGCGGAAATCTCAGCGCCGCGCACTGAAAGTTCCCCGTCTGGGATGGGGTTTCTCTTTCTTCAGACGGCGCGTGTGAAACGATTGGAACGCAGTACGCTCCAACTCGTTCCCCAACAACAGAACCTGTCGTGTCAGCGTGACGGATCTATTCAAACCTCTCACACAACTGAGTTGTTCCCCTCACCAGGATCGCCAGATCAACACCAACAGCGGTGAAGCTGGTCCCCAGCTCCATGCAGCGGCGACAAAACGCCTCATCCAGCGAAAGAATGCCTGCCGGAACACCAAGAGACCCCAGTTTACGTATCGCACCTTCAATCGCGGCGACGACCTCGGGATGATCTGGCTGGCCAGGAAAACCCATGCTGGCGCTCAGGTCAGCCGGTCCGATAAAGACGCCATCGACACCTTCGACCATCGCAATCTCTTCGAGCTGTTCAAGCGCCACCGCCGTCTCGACCTGTACAAGCAGGCAAAGCTCCTCTTCGGCGCGGGTCACATAATCGTCTGCTTTGCCAAAACGGCTTGCCCGGGTAATGCCTGCCACCCCGCGCATCCCCCGCGGCGGGTAGCGCATCGCATTCACTGCCGCTTTGGCTTCCTCCGCCGATTGCACATAAGGGAGCAGCAGACTTTGCGCCCCCATGTCGAGCAGACGTTTGATCAGAACCGGATCGTTGACTGCAGGGCGCACGACGGCGGACACCTCCGGGTAACCCGCAATCGTTTGCAGCGCAGGCAGGATCTCAGCGACCTCCACAGGGGAATGTTCGGTATCGACAAGAACCCAGTCGAAGCCAGAACCTGCCAAAACCTCGCACACAGTGTTCCCACCGATGGCGTTCCACATGCCAAGTTGGTGGCGTTTTCCCTTGAGCGCCGCTTTGAACCGGTTGTGAGGAATTTGCATTGTAAGTCTCCGAATGGATTGTTTGATTATGTTGAGACGTGTGAGACGTCTTTGTCAGGTGAATAAATATCGAGAATGTTCCAGTGCCCTGTGGTTGGCGTCGGATTGTTGATCATCGCCACATCGATAACCGTGGGTTTGCCGCTGGCAATCGCGGCCTCCAGCGCGGGTAAAAGCGCATCAGCTGAGCTGACTTTCACACCTTCAGCCCCATAGGCGCGGGCGATCTGCGCGTAATCGGGGCCAAATTCAGGCGCCCCGGCCTGGCCAGGAAAGGTCGTACCGTAGGTTAGCCCGTAATGCGCCTTTTGCAATCCTGCGATGGTCCCAAAAGCGTTGTTATTCATCACAAGCCATATGATGGCCAGGCCCTGTTCAACAGCGGTGGCCAACATCGCCGGGTTCTGGCCAAAGCCGCCGTCACCGACCAGCGACAGCACCACGCGGTCCGGTGCCGCAATCTTGGCACCAATCGCAGCAGGAGGGCCAAAGCCCATCGTCGCAAACCCACCCGGTGTCAGGACAGATCCGGGCGTCAGAATATCGAATTGTTGTCCAACGCCATTCTTGTTCCAGCCGACATCGGTGGTGATGATGGCGTCTTCGGGCAGCGCTTTGCGTGTATCCGCAAGAATGCGTTCTGGCATCATTGGAAACGCGTCCGAAGTCTGGTTTGCCACGTTGCCAGATTTGAAATTTGTACGAAAGTCGGCAATCTTTTTGACCAGTCCCGGGCGTTCAAAGCCTGCGGGATACATTTCCCTGGCAACCCGGTTCAATACACGAAGGGCGGCTTTTGCATCAGAGACAGCACCAATTTCCACCGGGTAATTCCGACCGATCTCAGACGGTTCAATGTCGATGTGAATGACTTTGGTACCGGGAATATTAAACGTGTACCCAGGATACCAGGACGAACAGTCTGCCTCTTTGAACCGGGTGCCAATGGCGAACAGATAGTCCGCGTTCAGGCAGGACTGGTTCACCAGTTCAGTGCCCCAGAACCCGGTCATGCCCAGGACCAGCGGGTGATCATCACGCAACGCCCCTTTGCCCATCAGGCTGTGTGCAACGGGCAGTCCCATGTGATCGACAAAATCGCGCAGCTCTTCAGACGCTTGCGCCAACAAGATTCCACCGCCGGCATAGACAACAGGGCTGGTCGCTGCAGCGATCCGCCTTATAATCTCGCGCGCGGTTTCGTCATCAAGAGATGGTTTGATCAGAGCCCGCGTGTTGTCTTGGATCCGGTCAAAACTCGCGCTTGAAATCTCAGCTGAGAAGATGTCCATCGGCACGTTGACAAGTACCGGCCCTGGCTGGCCACTTTCAGCCAAGTGAAACGCCTTTTCGAGCACTTCCGCCATCAGATCAGCCCGGTCGACCCGCCACGCCCGTTTAACAAAAGGGCGGTAAATTTCGTATTGGGACGCATCAGCGTGCAGGTTGACCTCCTGATGCGGATGTTTGCCGTAATAATGCGTCGGAATATCTCCGGCGATCACCACCATCGGAATACAATCCATCGCCGCATTCGCCACACCGGTCGCGCAGTTGGTCAGACCGGGGCTCAAGTGCGACAACACCACCGAAGCCTTACCGGTCACCCTGGCGTAGGCGTCAGCAGCATGGCTGGCGACTTGCTCATGACGAACATTTACGAAGTCAATCGGGCTCTCCGCCAGTGCCGCCAGTACGGAAATGTTGGTGTGGCCACAGAGCCCAAAAATATGTTTGACGTCGCGCCGTTCGAGGTAGTCAACGATGTGTTCTGCGACGGTCCTGGTCGCGCCCATTTTGTCGTCCTGCATCGCTCTTACTCCACTGTTGTCTGGTAGAACTCGCCAAAGAGCTCTTGCTCAGACGGGCGGTCTTCGGGAATGGGCCGGCTTACCCATGTGTAGTTCATGAAATGTTTGAGGCTGACGTTCTCATTGGTGATGTTGCCGCCCCAGATGCCGCAGCCCAGACTGGAGGTCATCGGCATGCCGTTGGTAAAAGCACCGGCATTGGCCTTGGACTGCGCCTGGCGCACCATCATCCGGCTGACCGGCGCGAGGCGTGCCAGGGCGTCGATGTTGGCGTCATTATGCGAATAGATGCCGCAGGAATGACCCTTGCCGCCGGTTTCATAGATGTCATGCACAATATTGAGCGCGTCATCAAACGTCTCAAAGTGATAGAGCGCCATCAATGTAGTCAGTTTCTCTTTCGAAAACTTGTGCTCTGCACCGATTTTACCCTGGTTTTCGACCATCAGGAATTTGCAGCCCTCCGGAACGGAGAAACCAGCGACTTCAGCCGTCTGCTGCGGCCGGCAGGCGATGGTCGGGAACGTGCGGTTGCCCTTCTCGTCCCACATCGCCTTTTCGAGCAGGGATTTTTCTTCGTCGTTGCACAGGTAGCCGCCTTCGGCCTCCAGCGCTTTAACCATCTGATCATAGACCGACTTCTGGATGATGATATTGCCGTCCGCCGAGCAACCCGAGCCAAAATCAGAGGTCTTGGACATACGGGTGTTGGCCGCAGCAATGTCAATATCGGCGGTTTCATCAATCACGATCGACGAGTTGCCTGCACCAACACCATAGGCCGGACGACCCGAACTGTAGGCGGCTTTGACCATCGGCTTGCCCCCAGTCGCCAGCGTCAGGTCGCACTCTTCCATCAGGTACTGGGTCAGCGGGATCGAGGGTTTTGTGACCACCTGGAACAGGTCTTCCGGTGCGCCGACGGCCTTGCAGGCCGCGCGCATCACGTTCACCATCTCCGTCGTGGTGCCGGCGGTGCGCGGATGCGGCGAGAAAATGACTGCGTCACGTGCTTTGGCGGCATAGACACCGGTGACAGGCGGCGTCAGAGCCGGGTTGGTCATCGGCACCAACGACGCGATGACGCCAGCAGGTTTGGCATATTTAACGATGCCCTTCGCCGGCAGTTCTTCAACTATGCCAGTGCTTTTCTGGCGCAACGCGTCCCTCAGCACTCCGTGAATCTTAAAGCGTTTTCCCGGACGCCCGTCCCGGTCTCCGATGCTGCTTTCGTCTACACCCAGCTGAGCCAGACGGGTAAAGGTCTTTTCATTGCCAGCATACCAGGCGACAGCCTGCGCCAGACGGTCCAGTTGTTCCTGGGAATAATCTTCGACCTCAGCCATCGCGGTGCGGGCACGCACCAGCATATCCGCGACCAGTGTTCTTTCGTCTTTAGTGAGTTCTCGACCCATGGGTTCCCTCATTTTCTTGAATAGATGCGGCCGGATTCTCATTGTTCTGGCGGCGCTCGGACCGGACCGATCCGAAAGTTCGTTTGGCGTGTTGCAGGCAACGGCGCGCGTGTTCTTCAAAGCCAAGCTCGGCGACACGACTTTGATTGGGCAGTTCAATCGAATAGTCGACTGTTGGCATCCGCTCGATAATTCCGGTGAAATCAATGCATCCCTCACCCGGATAGAGCCGCGCATCCCGCGCAAGCTGTATCATCCCCTGGCGGGTGTCAGCGATGCCCGGAAGAGCATCAGAAATATGCAAAAAGTGCAGCAAATCGCTGGGGACATGCAGCAACTCAGCCGGGTCAACACGCGACAGGTGCAGGTAAAGCGTGTCCACCAGAATACCGCCGTTGGCGCGATCCGCTGCGCGCACGATATCCAGCGTTTCGTCAAGTGTTCGCAAGCGGGAAAACGTCGGAAATTCAAGGTCGACAGTCAGCCCGTACGGCGCTGCCAGCTCGCAAGTTTCCGCGTAACAATCCACCAGAAAATTTCTGTCATTCCGGTCGGTTGTCCAGGCGCTCATAATTAAACGCTTCGCGCCCAACTCGCCACCCAGCGCCATCGCTGCCTCAAAGGACCGTGGATCACAATCTTCGGTGATGCGCGCCAGTTCAACATCCAGCACCTGAATGCCAGTGGCCGCAAGTGCGGTCTTTGTCGCGCGCACCATGTCCTTGTCTTGAGGGGAACAGGGAAATTCTCCCGCGACATTCATTGGAATGAAGCGGGGGCTGACGGAATCATAGCCAACACGCGCAGCGATATAGACCAGTTCAGGCGCGGAGCAGCCGATCAGTGTCAGATGGGCCAGAGAATATTTCGCGCTTTCAACGCTCTGCTGTGGTCGGTTGGGCATTTCAGTCAACTCCCGCAAAAAATCCGCCAAACGGATTTTAATATTACAAAACACATAATATATGATGTTTTTAATAATGCCAGCTATTTTTGAAATATGACTGCGCTGCACAATCAGAATATCCGGAGCAAAATCACGCGTCAAAAACGCGCGGCGCCCAGGGTCGCCACGCGATACCGTCAACGAGACAGGTGTTTCGAAATGCGATATTCCGTTAAACTGGAAGCGGTTATGCCCGCAACCGGTCAGACATGCAGGTCAGGATCCATGCGGCAAGAGACCCAGGACCCGCCTGCCCGATGAGAGTCCACCGCGGCCTCGATAAAGCGGACGCCCTGGGCACCCTGCTCAACCGTCGGCAAGCTCAACCAGTCCTCTGGCGGCGAAATTCCGTCGCGACGCGCGGCAACGGCAAGCGCAAACTCCGTATACAGATTGGCCCAGGCCTCGATGATTCCTTCTGAGAACCCGCGGGCTGTGCGCACAAACCGTTCCACATTCGGGCTGATGTCGTGCCCATGTCCGCGACGCAGCATGCGATCAGCTTCGCCAAACCGGTTGAATTTCAGCTCTTCAGGTTTCTCCAGATCCCATTCGACACCGCCGTCACTGCCAAAGACACGCAGGCGCAGCCCGCCGCGGTTTCCGGAGGCAAGCCGCGTCGCCACCAATGTGCCTGGGATATCGCCGGCATAACGCGTCATCATGATAACGGTATCTTCAAGCGCTTTGGGCGCGCCACAAACATGCATCTCCGCACGCAGATCGGTCATCTCAAGGCCAGAGACAAAAGACGCGAGATGCTGCGCATGTGTGCCAATATCTCCCGTACAACTGGTTGATCCGGACTTGGCAGGATCAAGGCGCCACTTCACATGATCCGCATCGGCAACGTCATCCGGCACCATCCAGTCCTGCATGAATTCCACATGGATCTGGTTCACTTTGCCGATGCCACCAGTGCGAACGATTTCCCGGGCCTGGCGCACCATCGGAAACGAGGTCATAGCGTAACAGACGCCAAAGACCTGACCGGTCTCAGCTGTAAGGCGCACGAGTTCGGCCGCTTCTGAAAATTCGTTCGTCAGCGGTTTGTCGCACAACACGTCAATTCCAGCAGCAAGAAATACCCGCGCCGCATCAAAATGAACGTGATTTGGTGTGGTGATCATCACCGCATCAACACCATCAACCCGGCCTGATTCAACCCGAGCCATTTCCTCAAAAGACGTATAACAGCGCTCCTGGGGCAGGAACCATTCCGCCCCCCGCGCCTTGGCTTTTTCCGGATCGGATGACAACGCACCGGCAACGACTTCCCAGCGGTCGCTGAGCCGCGCGGCCGTCGCCTGCATAGTCGAAATGCGTCCGCCACCGACAACGCCGATCCGCAGCCGGCGCGACAGGCGTGGAAACGGACCGTCGAAGTCAAATTCGGACGGGAATAGTTGCTCTTTCATGGCTTCGCTCCTGATATTCACGGGTTTCATGTGGCGCTGGATTGCTCTTTGGGGATAATTTCGACCGCCATAAAGATGCTTGGCGTGATGGTCTCATACTGATGCCAGGGATAGTTGCCTTCGGCGTCATACATTGGCCGGTGCGTCGCGCCGGGTGCCAGCGGTTCCTCAAGATAAAGACTGTGAACGTCCTTCTCGAGACACTGCTGCATCATGCCAAACCCAACGATCTGGGTATGCACTTCACGAAAGCCCGGAACATCGCAAAACGGATGGTATTTATGAAGCCCGACTTTGAGCGGCACCGAGCCGGAGTGATACATGCTCAACCCGATATTCCCCAGCCGGACCTTGGGTGACATATAGTGGCTGACACCTTTCAGCCGCTCTTCCTGCCTGACATCCCAGGCTGACGGCCAGGTGTTCCTGACCTCTTTGAAAAGTGCGTTCTCGTCTGAATGAGACGCGAACCGCTCAATCAGAACAGCGTGTCCGACTTCTCGGATGTCTGTGTTCGCTACGATCACTGATTGTAGGAAACCCAGCGTCTGATCCTGAATTCTGATCGGTTCTTCAGACAGGTTCAGGACGATTGTCCTGTCACCAACACGATATTTTACCTCGTCTGACAGGTATTGCAGAGTGAAGAACGGCTCCGCAAAGTCTAGCGTTTCGATACTCATATGTGATGCTCCTTCGCGACCTTCAGGCTTCGCTATTGGGAAAGTCTTCCGGCAGTGCTGCAGGCGTGGCGCAGCTACTGTTCAGAACCCAGAATTCGCCGCTTTTTGGCGATTCCAGAATGCCGGTCATGATTTCGCAGACGTGCTGCGCCATCTCGCCGCTTGCGCGAACCGGGCGGCTGCCCCGTACAGCATAAGCCAGATCGACCAGGCCGAGCCCGCGGGAGTTTTCATTATAGCCATGGGTATTTTCGGCGACCTGCCAGTTTTCGAGCCCCTGGACGCGCGGCTGGTAACTCCACCGGGACGTTTCCCGCGTCCGGTACCAGACCTCGCCGTCAAAATTGTTGGCGCCATGCACAGGATCCGGATCGGGAATGCAAAGTGTGCCCTTTTCTCCGTAGATCTCGAGCCGTGGCGTTTCGGAATCCCAGATGTCAAAGCTCGCGGTGATCGACCCGATGGCGCCGCTGCAAAATTCCAGCATGCCGGACACATGGGTATCAACGTCAACCGGCATAATCTCCCCGTGCCGCGGCTGGGATTCGATCATCCTGGTGTCAAAGGTCTTGCGCGAGAAACCGCAGACCCGTTTGACCGGCCCCATCAGCGCGATCATAGCCGTCAGATAGTATGGCCCAAGATCGAGCAGAGGTCCGCCGCCGGGCTGGTAATAAAAATCAGGGTTGGGGTGATGGCGCTCAACGCCGTGAGTGCCGACAAAGGCGGCGGCGCCCGTCGGAGCGCCGATAACGCCTTCTTCAATCAACTTCTGGCAAGTTTGCCATCTGCCGCCCAAAAATGTATCGGGCGCGTTGCCAACACAAAGCCCTTTCTCTTTGGCAAGAGCGAGGATTTTCGCTCCGTCCGCCAGATCCGTGACGAACGGTTTTTCGGAATAAACGTGCTTGCCCGCTTCCAGTGCCGCGATACTGACTTTTGCATGTACGGCGGGAATGGTCAGATTCAGCACACAGTCGATTTCCGGGTCACTGAAAATCTCTTCAGGCGTGTAGTATTTTGCAATGCCATATTGCGCCGCTTTTGCTCTGGATTCGGCAATATCCAGGCTCGCACAGGCGACCACTTCCAGAATTTCAAATTTTTGGCATGTCTTCAGATAGATGTCGCTGATGACACCACACCCGATCAGGCCAATACGCAGCTTTTCCAATTCTTTCCCCTAAAGTTTGCAAGCAGACTCTGTCTGCTAGATTTTTTCTTCTGGCTCATAGAGCGGAAGATAGCGGGGCGGCATCGGCCCCTTGTTGCGGCCGCCCTGGTTGGTCTGTTCCCAGGCATGCGCCAGAATTCCGACCGAGCGGGACAGGCAAAACAGTCCGCGTGAAAGCGGCGCCGGGAATCCCAGTTCGCAAAAGATCACTGCCGTTGCCCCATCAATGTTCATTGCTATCGGGCGTCCGCCGCGCTGGTGGCCCAATTCCGCCTGAACGGCTTCTCCGATATCGGCGAAACGCCCGTCCACCGCACCACGCCCGGCGGCCACGCGCACCAACTCCATCAGCCGGGGAGCACGCGGATCAACAGGTCTGTGAAACCGGTGACCGAACCCGCTGACGATCTTGCCATAAGTGGCGCGCCACGCGTCCAGGCCCTGGCAAACCGCCTCGTGCAACGCCGCACCCTCATCCATCCTTGTCGCGATGTCATAATAAAGCTCAGCACATTGCTCGCCGGCGCCACCATGCACATCGCCCAGCATATTCACCGCAGTTGCCATCGCATTGTTCAGGCCAAGTCCACATGTGGCGGCCATACGGGCTGCGGCAATGGACGGTGCCTGCGGCCCATGATCAACGCCTGCTACAAGCGCAGATTCAAACAATTTTGCTTCATCCTCAGACGGCAAGGTGCCGCGGACCATCAGCCAGATCATTTGCGGGAAGGAAACAGCGCCAATGAGCTCTTCAACCGGGTGACCGCGAAAGGCGATGCGCCCCGGCTCCATGTCAATTATTGATGTGCGCCACCAATGGCTGATTGCTTCAGCGTCCGAACGTTCAGTCATGGAACCAACTCTTCATCTGGTATTTGTTTTTGGGATATCAGCCGCTCAATGCAGGCCATAAACCGCGTCGGATCGGCCTGCTTTCCGGTGATAAAGCTGAAAGCATCCACCGCCTGGTGAATAGCCATGCCGGTGCCGTTAATCGTCTGGCATCCACGTTTTTTTGCCTGAACAAGCAGTTCAGTTTCCAGTGGAAAGTAGACGATATCGGCAACCCAGGTGGTTTCCGGCAAGCCTGCAACATCGATTGCAGTGCCGGGATGCTCGTTCATACCCATCGGAGTGGCATTCACCACTCCATCGTATTGGGAGAGATCCATTGTTACGAGACGGTCAACCACGGCGACAGATGCGTCTGGCCGCGCCGCAGACAGCTGCGCCACCAGAGCCGCACCGCGCCCAGGTGTCTTGTCATGGATCACAATCCTGTTGACACCTGCATCGATAAGCGCAAGTGCAACCGCCGTACCTGCGCCCCCTGCCCCCAACAGCAAGACCTGGCCAAGGAACAAAGCAGGCTGTACCGTCTGAACTGCTGCAAGAAACCCGGAATAATCAGTGTTGAAACCAAATCGTCTCCCACCCTGGAAAACCACGGTATTTACGGCACCAATCGTGCGTGCGATTTCTGAAAGCTCACTCAGATATTCGACAACCTCAACTTTGAACGGATGGGTAATATTCAGCCCCACGTAACTGTCAGCTTCTGCCTGGTCGAGTATGCGGCTCAGCGGAATGTTGCGAAACCGTTCCGTGCTGACATCCAGCAAATCATACTGATACGAAAGCCCCAGGGCCCGCCCCTCGGCTTCGTGCATCGCGGGTGTCAGGGAGCCAGCAATCCCGTGTCCGATCAAACCAGCTTTCATTGTTCCAGTGCCCCCGCAGCAGACAAGTGGTTCATTTGCGCCGACAGGCGGACCGGGGCATTTCTGGCGCCATATCCGGAATAGCCATTGCGACGTTCAACCACTTCAAAGAAGAACCCATTAAAGATCGGCGTGCTGTAAATCTGAAAATACTCCCCGGCGCCGTCCCGATCATACAAAATATTTGCGTCTTTCAAACGGCGAACAAAATCGTCTTCAAGATCAAACGCCGTTTGCAGGTCGGCGTAATAGTTGGCTGAAATAGAAAGGCGTTGAAATCCGGTGGCCATGAGACGTGCAGAAGTTTCAAAGATATCATCACTGAGAAACGCAATGTGCTGAACACCGGCACCAAAGCGCTCCGCAAGAAACGCCCCCGCCAATGTGCGCCGCGTCTCTGCGCCGTTGAGGTTGAGCCGCACTTCTCCTTCCGGGCTTTCAATGGCCTGGCTGTGCACGATGCCCGACGGATCCACGACATCCACGATGGGCGACTTTTCCATCTCAAACGTTGATAGGTAATAAAGAAGCCAGCTTTGCATCTCCTCGTACTTCATGGTCTGGGCGACGTGATCGATCCTGCGGATGCCCGCGGGCTGTGTCGCCTCAGTCGAAGCAACCGGATTAAACTCGATATCCCACACCCGGTGCAGATCGGATTTCTCGTCGATGAAATGAACTACATTTGCGCCGACTCCGCGGATTGCCGGGATATCAAGTTCTCCGGCCCCCACCGGCTGCAAGAAGACCGGCGTACCAAGGGCGGCGGCGCGGGCAACAGTTTTTGCAGCGTCACTGACCCGCAACCCCATGTCACAAACAGAAGGACCATGATCGACAAAGGCGCTGTGAGCATAGCCTTCGGGTTCTGTATTGACGACGATGTTGACGGCGCCCTGCCGCCACAATTCAACGGACTTTGAAATGTGCCGGCGTTCCATACGAAAACAAAGTGACGAAAGCAGGGACGTCAGGGATCTGGCACTTGCATCATCGGTAGCGAATTCAACAAACTCAAATCCGGATGCATAGACGCGTTCCGGCACGTCCGGGATGCCAAAGCCAAAGTCTGGCCCGCTGCGCGCGACATCATCCAACAGGCTGACGAGAGACCGGTATCCGTCGGCAGCAACCCTGTTCGCAGCGCCCTGGGGCGCGACATCGTTTACGCCGCCCAGAGACCAGGCGCCCGTATATCCGCTTTTTGCGATGACGCGCACAAATCCGGCGAGGTTCAGACTACCCTGCCCCGGCAGCAGACCGAAATGCTGCTTCAGGTGGCGGCCATCCGGGATCAGCGCGGGGGAATCCGACAACTGCACATGAAAGACCCGATGCCCTGGAATGTCACGCAACCGTGCAGGTTTTGACCCGTCAGCAAGCGAGAAGAAACTGTTTAGAGCAACGCCGAGATGGGGACTGTCAACGCTTTGGATAAGCTCAAGCGCAGCAGTATCGTTGCGGACGTGCCGCGCCCAAGGCAACGCCATATAAGCAGCGCGCAGCCCCCTGTTCCCCGCGTGCTCTGCAAGCATGGCCAGGTCAGAAGCAATCCTACCGCTGTCATCTGACGCGTCGGGATGCACTGAAGAACACACCATCAGCAGGTCGGTGCCAAGGGCCTGCATCAGGTCAAATTTTTGTTCGAGCCGATCAAAAGCCTGATCCCTGGCCGTCCCCACCAGCCCTTCCAGATTGCAGAACGGCTGCAGAAGCCCGATCTTCAGCCCTTGACCGGCAACCAGACGCGCAAATTCTTCTGCCGTGCCGTCAAAGTTTGTGAAGTCCGGCTCGCAAAGCTCGATACCTCCGAAGCCGGCTTGTGAAATGGCCGATAGCTTGCTCCGGATGTCCCCAGGCACAGATGACGTTGCGATTGCGAGAGTCATATGAGCACCCCAGCACTGAATGGGACTACGTGCATATGTGTCATCAGCCCAGGTATCCAAACATCCGCGGCAGCCAGAGCACGATTTCCGGCACAAAGATCATCAACAACAAAGCAACAACCAGCACCGCAAGGAAGGCCCAGATTTCACTGATGATTTCCCTAAGCGGAATACCGGTCACTGCGTTGATGACAAAAAGAAGGATGCCGTATGGCGGCGTGATCAGGCCAATCATCGAGTTGACCACCACCAGCACGCCGAAATGCACCAGGTCGATCCCAAGCTCTTTACAGGTCGGAATAAAGAGCGGCACAATTACGAGGATGATTGTAGTCGCATCCAGAATGCAGCCCAGAAGCAAGATCAGCAGATTTACGCCCAGCAAGAACAGCAGCGGGTGCACTTCCAGGCCAACCAGCGCTTCGGCCATCATACCCGGTATATTTTCAGAGATCACGATGAAGTTCAGGATCAGTGCGCCGCCGATGACAAGGCCAACCGCAGCCGAAGACCGGGCACTTTCCACCAGCACGCCGTACAGAGCTCTGAACGACAAGGCCCGATAGAACAGGCCCGCAAGCACGAGCGCGTAAAACGCGGCGACTGCGGCCGCTTCGGTCGGCGTGGTGACACCTCCGTAAATGCCGTAGAGCAAGATAACTGGCATCAGCAACGCGGGAAACGCATTGGCTGTGTGACGCGGCAGTTGACGTAAGGGCACCGGCTCTTCCATTGCGAAACCGCGTTTGGTGCTGAGATAGGAATTCATTGCCATCAGAACGGCGCCCATCACCAGACCCGGCAGGATACCAGCGAGGAAAAGCGCGCCGATAGACGTGTTAGAAACCAACGCATAGAGCACCATCGGAATGGAGGGTGGAATAATCGGGCCAATTGTGGCCGAGGCCGCAGTTATCGCAGCAGCGTAACCCCGGCTGTAGCGGCCTTCCTTGGTCATCATCTCAATGATGATTTTGCCAATACCGGCAGCATCCGCCACAGCAGAGCCCGACATTCCGGAAAAAATAAGCGAGGCCACAACATTCACATGGCCTAATCCGCCGCGGAAACGCCCGACAGCCGCGACACAGAAGTTCAGCAATCGCTCTGATATAGTGCCGGCGTTCATGATGTTGGCCGCGACGATGAACAGGGGCACCGCGAGCAGGACAAAGCTTTTGTAAAGCCCTTGCAGGATCTTTTCACCCGCCAGCGCAATGTCGAGACCGGCAAAGCCCAGATAGACCACGGCAGCAAGGATGATTGAATAGCCGATGGGTGTGCCGATACCAGCGAGCACAAACATCGTCAGCAAACAGGAAGCAAGTTCAAAGCTCATATCGCGTCTTCCCCGTGGCGGATTGCGGGCAGTTCGGGTTCATGCCCCGGGATATCGTGGTCGCTGTCTGGTGGACCGTTGCGCAGAATGTCGATGAACCGCCAGATATAACGCGCTGCCACAGCAATCATGAAAATAGCGTAGATCGAAAAGACGGTTCTGAGCGGAATTTTCAGCGTCGCGCTTTTGCGGATTTTCATCCAGTCGATGTAATCCCAGGTTGGCAAGAAGGCCCAGATCATCCCTCCCGCGATCGCAGCTGCTGAGATCAAGGCCAGAAACCGGCGCACCCGCGAAGGGGCCATGAGATAGAATATGTCAAAGGTCACGTGATCGCGTTCACGAACGACAAAGGCATTGCCGAAAAACACGAGCCAGATCCAAAGCGTCAGACACAGCTCCAACGTCCAGCCAAAGGGCGTGAGCAGCACGTAACGCGAGAATATCTGCAGTAGAAAAGTGAGAAACATCGCCGCCAGCATCCCAGCAGCGATGAATTCCGACCCGTGGATGAACCACTTCTTAAAGTTATCCATTTTGTCCTCCCACGGATCTTTCAATTTAAGAGATCAGTTGCCCAGGGCGTTGATCTGATCGAGCACACCTTCAGGCCATGTTTCAGCGAACTCGCTTTCAAGGTACATGGTTTGCACCTGGTTCCGGAACGCTGCCAGATCGGGCTCATAAATCGACATGCCCTTCTCTTCGAGGAAAGAAACCAGATCAGCTTCTTTCTGAAGTTGTGCCTGACGACCAGATTCCGCAGCCGCATCGGCAGCCGCCTGAACGGAAGCTTGCTGCTCGGAGGTCATCTCATCCCACACCGCATTTGAAATGGCGATGTAGTTCAGATCCACGAGGTGCGACGTCAGAACAATCTGATTGGTCACTTCGTAGAATTTGGCGTCAACCACTGTCGGCAGCGGGTTGTCCTGGCCGTCAACAGCGCCGGTTTGCAAGGCGGTGTACACCTCCGTGAATGCCATCGGCGTTGGCGAAGCTCCTAGTGCCTTGCCGAGGAACTGCCAAGCATCGGTGCCGGGCATACGCAGATTTACGCCAGCTAGGTCAGCAGGGCTCACGACTGTCAGATCTTCTTTTGACTGACGCAGGTTTACCTGGCGGCGGCCAAGATACATGACAGAGAGCAATTTAATGCCCAGCTCATCTTCGGCTTTCTGTTTGAACGGATCCATCAACGGGTCGTTGAAAACAGCAACCTGGTGCGCCGCGTCCTGATGAACGTAACCGGCAGTAAAGATCGAAAACTCTGGGAAAAACTGTGCCAGCTCCTGTGCCGATGTGATTGACATCTCCAGGTTGCCGCGGCTGATCGCTGCTAGTTCGGTACCCTGCGCGAAAAGTGTCGCGTTATAGCTGGGTTTGAACTCGGCAAATTCCGCAATAGCGGGGCCAAAGACATTTGCCATCGCGATCGAACGCTGATCCGTTGCAGAACCAGATGTCGACATACGCAACTGGATCAGATCGCTGCTCGCAAAAGCAGGCATAGCGGCGCTCGCAGCAACCCCTGCAGCCACAAGCGCTGACAGCGCCATCCGGCGTGAAAATTTGATACTCATTTTTGTCCTCCCTGACATTGACGTCGCATTCCCCGCGACATTCTGAGTAGAATTATTACCTTACTTTTTACAGTATGCAATATTTTATCAAAAATATATGAGATTTTTGACTTATTGCGTATTTATTGAGCTTTCCAGCGGGCCTATGGCAGACTCTGCACCCACCCCGGCCTGCCCGCCCCCGATAAACACTTGCTCACCGGACTGCGCAGCGGCCTGAATCGCTTCAATCACTTGCAGCGTTTTCAATCCTTCAGCCCCGGAGACCAACGGCACTTCATCTCCAGCAATTACGGCGGCGAAATGCACAATCTGATTCACCAGCGGGTCAGAAGCATCCCGGGTCAAAGTGGTCGCACTGATCGGTTTCCACCAGTCCCGC
Organism: Candidatus Halocynthiibacter alkanivorans; assembly: GCF_003333265.1. Taxonomy (GTDB): domain Bacteria; phylum Pseudomonadota; class Alphaproteobacteria; order Rhodobacterales; family Rhodobacteraceae; genus Halocyntiibacter_A; species Halocyntiibacter_A alkanivorans. The sequence continues at coordinate 3,322 of NZ_QOLB01000126.1, read as the reverse complement.
CCGCCTGGCTGGCTCCAGAGCGTAAGATCCGGCAACGACAAGGAGCCATGTGTGCCACCCAACAGATAGCAGCTTTGCTGCGTGGGCGGATAGATCGGATACTCACTTGCAGTCAGTTCCCAGCTCCACGGCGAGACCACAGTGTCTGACACGGTGATGGTCCCGATTGCCCCATTTTCAAAGCGCAACACTGCAGCGGCCACATCCTCGTTCTCAAATCCGCGCGCAGAAGGCGACGCTTGCGCCTGAACGCTGACGATCTCGCCACATAAATATCGGATAAGATCGACGTCATGCACCAGGTTGACTGATATTGGCCCGGCGCCTTTTTGTTTGCGCCAGGGGGCCAGGTCAAAATAGTCGTCAGGTTTGTAAAACCAACAATTGGCGTGGACCGTGCGTATTTGCCCGATCTCTCCGTTATTAATGACTTCATGCGCCTTTTGAATCAGCGGATTATGGCGACGGTGGTGTCCAACCAGCAAAGGAACATTTGCGTTCTCTGCAGCCGTGACAAGCACCGACGCCTCTTCGGATGAGACAGCCAGTGGTTTTTCAACCAGCGTCGGACAGCCCCGGGCAACACATTCAAGCGCCTGCTCCACATGCAACGGTGTCGGTGTTGAAAGGATAATGCCATCAGGCTGTTCAACTTCGAACATTTTTGACAGTGAAGCGTAGCAAGCCACGCCACGCTCAGCTGCAAAAACCTGCCCGGCCTCGCCTGGGTCAACAACTGCAGCCAGCGCAACGTCTTTCAGACGATCGATGGCCTCGGCATGGCGCAGCCCGACAAGACCGAGGCCCGCGATGACCAATTTGGTGGGTCCACTCATTCCCAAATCCTCACCAAATGCAACGCGCCCGCTGGCTCTGTTTTTTCAGTGATCGCCAGCTGTACACGATTTGCGGCGCGGCCACTTAATCCGGTCAATGTTAAAAGATTGTTGGCCACAAGCCCTGTCCTCATCTCTATATTTCCGATGCAGCTGTGCTGTCCGACCTGGGCGCCACCCGTACGGCGATGCGTTCGATCGGCAGTCAACGGCTGCAACCAACTTACACAGCAAAACCTTTAATGGCAATAATGTATGATATTTTTGTAATTGCCATATTTTATAGTTTCTTGAGAATTATCTGATGAAGTGCTAAATTGCGGCATAACAGGAAAAAAAATGGCGTTATTACGGAGTAGGTATGCAAGCGAACACAGTCGGGTCCAGCACCTACGAAAAAATCAAGCATGACATCATATTCGGCAATCTTGCTCCAGGCTTAAAGCTGAAGCTTGACGCGCTGAAAACACGTTACGGCGCCAGCGTCTCTACCCTGCGTGAGACGCTGAACCGCCTCGCAAGCGAAGGCTTTGTTGCTGCCCAGGAACAACGGGGTTTCTTTGTGACACCGGTTTCCAAAGAGGATCTTATAGAAATCGCGAATCTGCGGATTCTGCTTGAATGCTCGGCGCTGAAAGCCTCGATTGAAAGCGGCGATGCAGACTGGGAGGGCGATCTCGTGGCAGCCCATCACAAGCTGCACCTTATGGAAGAGCGCATGCTGTCTGGCGATCACTCCGAAAAGGAAACCTGGAAACGCTATGACTGGGAGTTCCATCTGGCAATGATCCAGGCCTGCAATTCCAGGAACCTGCTCGGCCTGCACTCAATCCTTTACAACAAATACCTCCGGTATCAGATGCTGGTGCTGACCTATCGCGGTGAAGATGCGGTAAAAGAACACAGGGACATGTTTGACGCCGCGCTGGCCAGAGACGCTGACGGAGCCCAAAAATTTCTGAAAGAACATATTCTGCGCGGCCTGGAACATACGCTGGCTGCTCTGTAGTAAAGAGGTGGTGCCAGAAACTCACCAGTTGCGCATTGCGGTTGTTGGAGCATGCCGCAGCGAATGTCCGGATGCCGCCCTTCGCGCCGAAATGTGCATGGTGCAGTAATCGGGCTACTTCCCTCTCTCTTCACGGTCACGAACGGCCGACTTCTGTCGCCGTGTCAAACGCCGCAGTGTGGCTTTCGCATTGCGGACCTTCACGTAGCCGCCCGACAACCGGACAAAACCCGTCACAATTTCAGATAATGCGCCCCCCCTACATGGGTTGGTTAAATGGTACGCTTGTGGCTTCCATGCGCCCAATCAACGGACACTGCTTGCATTATCCAGTGTTAGAGATATTGAACACTTGTTGAAATGTTGATCCACTGGAAGAAACCCATGCGCCTATTACTACTGATGTCCGCACTTACATTGCTTTTCGCAACTCCCACAACAGCACATGATATCACCAAGGGCACGATTCAAATCATTCACCCTACGATATCACTACCTCCAAAAGGTGCAAAAACTGCTGCGGGCTATATGGCAGTCTCAAATAATGGCAATGCCTCAGACAGATTGATCGGCGTCGAAACTCCTATTGCTAAAGCGGCGAAGATATATACCTCAGAGATGAAAGACGGTGTGGTGCGCATGACGCATGTGCCTTCGCTCGAAGTTCCAGCCGATGACACCGTAGTCCTTGAGCCCGGCGGATTACATTTGATGTTTATGGGGCTCACGACTGTATTGGATGATGATCAGATGTATCCAGTGACACTGACATTTGAAAAAGCCGGGCCAATTACGATTGAATTCATGATCGATGACACCCGAGATGACCATGGAAACCATTCAGTCAATGAATAAGGCGAAATCTCAAGTATTGCGATAAGAGCGCCTTATTCATTCCACTTGCTTGTGCTCACTAGAAGGCACCCACACTCGAACGGCAATTCACGATAATTGCGGTACATTTGATATTCTAGCGAAGTATTTCTGGAACCGGGTTATCCTTTGTGGCGTTGTCCCAAGCATGGGCCGCACCGCAGAAAGAAACCGAGCTTCGCCACTGTCTGAATGTCGGCTTCCTACGCTTACGCCTTCTTGGCTTGCAATTGCAGCGAATGACCGAAATCCGCCCTTCTCGTCGAAATATGCCTGATGCAGAAATCGGAGCACTTCCCTCTACCATAACGGTCAAGAACGGCCGAGGCTGTGTGGAAACGTGCATTTCTGCTAATCTCTTTGAATAATCAGGAGATGTTGGATGAAGCGTTTCATTGAAGGCGATGATCGAGAGCAAGGGGTTCTCTTCCCCGATCATCTTGAAGACTTTGTGAGCGAAGATAATCCTGTTTGGACTTGCCGCGCAAAAGTTCCGGTCTCTCATCTCATGTTAGGCGGCCTTTCGTTCGAAGGCCAAGGGGCTTTTTCCACCAAGCGATGAATGCCGCCGTCGAGGGTTATAGAACCCATTGATGTACCGGAA